>NZ_BANT01000013.1 GCF_000333015.1 Gordonia hirsuta DSM 44140 = NBRC 16056
CAGGATCGGCTTGGCCGACGCCGGAGCGGCCGGCGCCGGTGCCGGGCCGTGGGAGGTCGGTGCCGGTGTCGCTGCGGCCGGCGAGGCGGGAACCGGCGGTGTGACCGGCGCCGAATCGCCGTTGGGCTTATAGCTCTTCAGCAACTCGTGCCAGCTGGGATCGACGGAGTCCGGGTCGGTCTGGAAGCGCTGGTACATCTCCTCCACCAGCCACTCGTTCTGTCCGTAGTCGGTTTCGGATGTGGAACTGCTCACAGCGTCGTCTCGCCTCTTAGATCTTCCGGAGTTGTCTTCGGTCCGAACGTCAATCGTACGCGTCGAATCGCTGGTCCGCCGCGTTCTGGTCGGCGTCGCGTGCCGACCGGCGAGTAAGTGGGCAGAATCACTCCGCGGCGACGGTATCGGGCTCGACTCCGGCTGCCCAGAGGCGGGCGTAGACCCCGCCGGCGGCCAGGAGTTCATCGTGCGTGCCGGACTCGGCGATCGTGCCGTCGGTCACCACCGCGATGCGGTCGGCTCGCGCCGCGGTGGCCAGCCGGTGGGCGACGATGACCGCGGTGCGCCGACGCTGAAGTGCCGTACCGGCGGCCAGCACCTGCGCTTCGGTGGCCTGATCCAGGGTGGCGGTCGCCTCGTCCAGCAGGATCAGATCCGGATCCACCAGCTCGGCGCGCGCCAGTGCGATCAGCTGGCGCTGCCCCGACGACAGACTGCGGCCTCGTTCGGAGACGACGAAATCCATCCCTGCGGGCAGATCGGCGATCATCGCCGCGGCCCCGACGCGCCGGGCCGCTGCGGCGATCTCCTCCGGGGTGGCGTCGGGCCGGCCGTAAGCGATGTTCTCGGCCACGGTGCCGGCGAACAGGTGCGCCTCTTGGGGAACCAGCCCCAGGTGCCTGCGATACCGGTGTAGATCCAGGCCGCGCAGATCGTCGCCGTTGAACCGGATCGTCCCGCGAACCGGATCGTAGAAGCGCGCCAGGAGTTTGACGATCGTCGACTTGCCCGCGCCGGTCGGCCCGACCAGGGCCAGGGAGGTTCCGGGCGCTAGGTCCAGGTCGATGCCGTGCAGGGCATCGGCCGGCGCTTGCGAGTACCGGAAGCCCACGCCGGCCAGGCCCACGCGCGCCCCCGAGTCTCCGGACGGTCGCGGGGCGTTGCCGCCGGGACCGGTGGACGGTGCCTCGCTCAGGGAGCTGGGGGTCTCCAACAGGTCGCCGATGCGGCGCAGACCGACCGCGGCCTGCTGGTAGGCATCGAAGACGTTGGTCAACTGCTGAACCGGTCCGAAGAGCATGGCCAGGTACAGGACGAAGGCCACCAGGGTGCCGGCCGACAGCTGACCGGTGGCGATCCGCTGGGCGCCGATTCCGATCGCCATCGCGGCGGCGACGTCCGCGCAGAACATGATGAAGGGGAAGTAGGCCGCCACCGCTCGAGCCGAGACCAGCCGGCTGCGCACCCAGGCATCGCTCAGGGCCCCGAATCGGGCCTGGGCTACCGCGGTGTGCCGGTAGGCGCGGATGGTCGCCAGACCGGCGATGTTCTCCTGGAAGTCGGCGTTGACCGCCGAGACCAGTTCGCGGGAGCGGGTGTAGGCGCGGCTGGAGATGCGCCGGAACCACACCGTCGCCAGCGCCAGGACCGGGAACACCGGGAGCACCAGCAGCCCCAGCTGCCAGTCGGTCAGCAGCAGTGCGACGAAGACGCCGATCACGGTCAGCACGGCGACCGCCGCCGAGGTGAGCCCGGTCTGGATGAACCCCGACAGTGCATCGACGTCGGTGGTCATCCGCGTCATGATGCGCCCGGACAGCTCCCGCTCGTAATAGTCCAGGCCGAGGCGCTGCAGGTGCGCGTAGCTGCGCACTCGCAGGGCGTAGAGGACACGTTCCCCGGCCCTGGCCGACAGCAGCGTGCCGATGGCGCCGACCACCCATCCGGCGGCGACCGCGGCCAGACCCGCCACGGTCGCGATCACGATGACCTGCCCGTGCTGACGCGTCCCGGCGTCCAGCACCAGTCGCGTCAGCGCGGGGAAGGCCAGTCCCAGGAGGGTGTCGGCGGACACCGCGATCAGCACCGCCGCCAGCAGCCAGCGCACAGGTCGCAGGATCTGTCGCAGCGAGAACCCGCCGTCGTCGCGCCGGACCGCGGCCAGATCCACGCGCGGATCCTCGTCGGCCGGCGGTAGCGCCGCCACGGCCGCTTCGAGTTCCGGGGTCGCCGCCACCGCGCCCAGGGCGTTGCTGAGGTTGCCACCGCCGACCCGGCCGCGGCTTCCGCCCGGCTTGACCTCGGTGACCGGCACCGCCGGCCGCGCGGCCGCGGGGCCGGCGACGCGTGCGGAAGGCCACAGGTCGTCCACACCCAGCTGATCCTGGGCGGCGATGCGGGCGGCGGCCGCTGCATTCTGCTCACCGGTGTCCGGTGGCGTCATCAGTTCACGGAAACGCGCGCAGCGGGCGTCGAGCTGATCGACGGTGCCGATATCGACGATACGGCCGTCGTCGAGGACCGCGACCCGGTCGGCGACGGCCAGAGTGGAGCGCCGATGCGCCATCAGAAGCATGGTGGTGCCGGTACTGCGCAGGTGCCGCAGAATCTGCGCTTCGGTGACCGCGTCGACTGCCGACGTGGCGTCGTCGAGCACCAGGACCCGGGGTTCGGCGTAGCAGGCGCGGGCCAGGGCCAGGCGCTGGCGCTGACCGCCGGACAGGGTCAGGCCGCGTTCGCCGATGCCGGTGGCGAAGCCGTCGGGCAGTTGCTCGATGAAGCCGGTGGCCGCAGCCGGGTCGGTGGCCGCGCGCAGCTGCCCGGCATCCGGCGGCGGTGGCGGCGATGGGCCGAAAGCCACATTCGCCGCGACCGAATCGGAGGTCAGGAAGGGGTCGTCGAAGGCGACGGCCAGCGCGGTGTGCAGGGCGGTCGGTGACAGCCCGGCCAGATCGTGCTGGCGACCGGTGGTGTCGGTGAAGGCCAGGCTGCCGGCATCGGGGTGGTAGCCGCCGGCCAGCAGAGCGGCCAGCGTCGATTTGCCCGACCCCGCGCCGCCGACCACGGCGACGCATTCGCCCGGTGCCACCGACAGGTCGACGCCGCGCAGCACCGGGCGCCCGTCATGCCCGAAGGCGACGTCGTTCAGGTGCAGCCCGAGCCGGCCCTCGGGCAGCTCGCCGACGGCCAACAGTGCCGGATCGCGCGGATGGTCGATCACCTCGAAGACGCGGGTGGTCGAGGAGGCCGCCAACTGTCCGGCGGTCACCAGATTGGTGAGGATGCGGGCTACGGCCGTCATCGTGGCCAGGTAGGTCGTGAATGCCAGAAAGGTGCCCGCGGTGATCGATCCGCGCAGAGTCAGCCAGCCGCCGACCCCGATGACCAGGACCGTTCCCAGCTGCGGGATCGCGGCCATCGTCGGGGTGAACCGGGCCGATAGCCGGGCGGCGCGCAGGCGCAGTCGGTACAGGCGGGCGCCCAGACCGGCCAGCTCGTCGGTGGCGCGTTGTTCCTGACCGAAGCCCTTGACCACGCGCACCCCGGTGACGGTCTCTTCGACGTGGCCGGCCAGATCGGCGGCGGCCTGCTGGGCCGCCCAGGTGGCGGCGAACAGGCGGCGGCGTCCGCGATAGGCCACCAGGGCCACCAGTGGCACGATCATCAGGGCGACCAGGGTCAGCACCGGGGACAACCAGGCCATGATGGCCAGGGCGATGACCACCTGCACCGCTCCGCCCAGGGCCAGCGGCGCCAGCGCCAGCAGGCTCTGGACCACCTGCAGATCGGCGATCGACCGGGAGACCACCTGGCCGGTGCGGATGCTGTCCTGTGCCCGCCCGTCCAGGTGCAGCAGGGTATCGAGCATGGACCGCCGCAGACCGTCCTGGACCACGATCGACAGTTTGCCCGCCAGCAACCGCCGCCCGAACTGGCAGGCGTAGCGGATCGCCGCGGCGATCAGCAACGCCAGCACCAGCACCGATAGGGCGACCCGGGCTGGGGAGGCGCCGGTCGCGTGATCGATGGCGGCGCGGGCGAACAGGGGTGTCACCAGATCGGCGGCGACCGCCCCGAGCGTGGCCAGGGCCGTGGCGACGGTCAGCGCCCGATGCTGCAGGCACCGGGCGCCGAGACGACGGACCCAGCCCGTCAACGCCGCCGGCCGTCGACCACGCGCAGAGCAGTGACGGTGCCGTCGACGTCCCAGTGCCGCGGCGGCGGCCCGAAGGCCTCGCGGGCGTTACGCAGGACCAGCGTGCCCAGGGCGCGGTTGCCGGCCCCGCCGATGGCGGCGCCGATTCCGCCGGGGATCAGTTTCCCGGCCACCAGCGGTGCCCGGCGTACCGCGAACTTCTTGACCAGCCGGCTGGTGAGGATGCGGTTCAGGCCGGCCAGCTGGCCCGGCGAGACGGCCGGTCCGGCCAGCCGGGCGAGCGCATCGCTGCCGCGGACCCCGGCCACTTTGCCCAGGGCGGCGATGCCTTCCTCACCCAGGGCGACCGACAGGACCAGCGCGCGGCGGCGTTCGGTCTGTTCCGGCGAAATGCCGTGTACCTCGGCGATCGCCAGCGCCAGCAGTGCGGAGGCCTCGATGAACAGCGCGGTATCGGCGCCGAGTGCCGACAGGGCGGTGACGGTGCCGACCCCGGGGATCGAGGCGGTGGCGCCCACGGCACCGCCGGAGACGGTGACGGCGTTGAGGTAGCGGCGTTCCAGCCGCCCGATGAGCTGTTCGGGGCTGTCGTCGGGGTGCTTGGCGCGCAGCCGCGCCACGTACTTGGCGACGGCCGGTTCCTGGAGGCGATGTGCCTTCTCCACGATCCGCGTCACCAGCGCCACACTGCGGGAGGCCGCTTCGGGCCGTCCGGCCGGCAGCAGTGTCTCGGGTACGGCCGCGTCGTCGACCGACACCGGCAGTGTGGGCTTGCGATAGACGTCCACCTGGGTCGGCGGCCCGGGGCCGGACGAGTTCTTTGCGGCCTTCTTCGCGCCGACGCCCTTCTTACCGATCATGGCGGTCTCCCGTTCTCGCGGACAACACCGGTTCAACCGCGGCCGACCGCGACCGATTCCCCGGACCGGACGTGTCGTGCGTCACCGTCGTTCGTTCTTCCAGGCTAGGCCAGGGCTGCAGGTGGTGACGGGCAGGAGGCCCCGATCGGGGCGGAATCAGCTCGCTCGCACGGTGTTAGGGTGAGCCGGCCCGTTGGGAGAACGCGGTCGTCGGCCGCGTCGCCGGCGACGACGAGACAAGGGTGACCGATATGACCGTTCCCGCACCGCCGACGTTCAAACCGGTCACCGACCGGCCGTGGGCAGGTCTGCTGGCGTTGTGCGTCGGCTTCTTCATGATCCTGGTCGATATGTCGATCGTGGCGGTCGCCCAGCCGCAGATCATGGAGGCGCTCGGCGCCGGGGTCAACGGCATCGTCTGGGTCACCAGTGCCTACCTGCTCACCTATGCGGTACCGCTGCTGATCGCCGGACGGCTCGGAGACAAGTACGGGCCCAAGACGATCTATCAGATCGGTCTGGTGGTGTTCACCCTCGCCAGTATCTGGTGCGGCTTCTCGGACTCCATCGGTGAACTGATCGCCGCCCGCGCCGTGCAGGGTGTCGGTGCGGCACTGATCACGCCGCAGACCATGGCGCTGGTGACCCGGATGTTCCCGCCCGAGCGCCGCGGTGCGGCGATGGGCGTATGGGGCACCGTGGCCGGGGTCGCGACGCTGATCGGTCCGCTGCTGGGCGGTATCCTCACCGACGCCTTCGGGTGGGAGTGGATCTTCTTCATCAACGTGCCCGTGGGCCTGGTCGGCCTGGTGCTGGCCGCGGTGCTGGTGCCCCGGGTCGAAACCCACGACCATCGCTTCGACTGGGTCGGCGTGGTCCTGTCCGGGATCGGGCTGACCGCGCTGGTCTTCGGCATCCAGGAGGGGCAGACGTACGACTGGGCCGGGTGGATCTGGGGACTGGTCGCCGCCGGTGCGGTCGTGCTGGTGTTGTTCGTCGTGTGGGAGGCGCGCACGCGCACCGAGCCGTTGGTTCCGCTGAGCCTGTTCCGCGACCGCAACTTCTCGCTGTCCAATGTGGGTATCGCCACCGTCGGCTTCGCGGTTTCGGGCACCATGATCCCGCTGATGTTCTTCCTGCAGTTCGTCGGGGGCATGACCCCGACGCGTTCGGCACTGATGATGGTGCCGATGGCGGTGCTGACCGGTGTCTGCGCCCCCATCGTCGGCCGGATCCTGGACCGCGTGCATCCGCGCAACGTCGTGGCCACCGGTCTGGTGGGCTACGCCGTGGCCACCGGTGCGCTCGCGGTCCTGCTGACCCCCACGACCCCGGTGTGGCTGCTGCTGATCCCGACCTACCTGATGGGCTTGTCCTCAGCAGGCATCTGGGCGCCGCTGGCGGCGACGGCGACCCGGAATCTTCCGTGGTTCGTCGCCGGAGCCGGATCGGGGGTCTACAACACGACGCGCGTGATCGGTTCGGTGGTGGGCACCGCGGCGATCGGCTCGCTGATGATGACCCGGCTGGCAGTGGAGCTGCCGGGGGTGCAGATGGCCGCACACGAGGGCAGCCGGGTGAGCCGACTGCCCGAACCGGTGCGCGACGGCTTCGCCGCAGCGATGGGTCAGTCGCTCTACCTGGGTGCAGCGGTGCTGGCGCTGGGAGCGGTGGCAGCCCTGTTCCTGGTCCGGCCCGAACACCAGTCGGTGCCGGTGATCGCCCCGGAGATGGACTGACACCTGCGCGGCGCGATGCACGCCGGCGATGTTCTCTGATCGTGAACATCGGTGCGGGCTCGCCGGGTTTGTCGGTACCGGCCCCTACGATCGACTCGACGAGCTGATCGAGGTGACAGGGGAGCGCCATGACCACGGCATTGTCCGACGCGCCGGAGCCGGCCTGGCGGCCCGCTTCGACCGGAGACAGCGAGGCCGGCGGCCCGGTGCCGGCCGGCGACCGGGAAGTGACTTTCCTGCACACCGCCGACTGGCAGCTGGGCATGACCCGGCACTTCTTGTCCGCCGACGCCCAGCACACCTACGATCAGGCCCGCGAGGATGCGGTGGCCGAGATCGGCCGACTGGCCGGCGCCACCGGCGCCGAGTTCGTGGTGGTCTGCGGTGACGTCTTCGACGATCCACGAGTCTCCTCGCGGATCGTGCGCCGCACCCTCGACGCGCTCAGCGGCTATCCGGTGCCGGTCTACCTGCTGCCCGGCAATCACGATCCACACGATGCGACCAGTATCTATCGCAGTCAGACCTTCCTGGAGGCGTGCCCGGAGAACGTGCACGTGCTCGATCATCCCGGGACGGTCCGGGTCCGCGAAGGCATCACGCTGGTGGCGGCGCCGTGGACCAGTAAGAAGCCCGATTCGGACCTGATCGCCGACCAGCTGTCCCGGCTGAGTTCCGGGCAGGACCTGCGTATTCTGGTCGGGCACGGTGGGGTCGACACCTTCAGCCCGGGGAACGATCCGGCGATCGTCGACGCGGCGAACCTGGAGAGCGCGGTCGCTGCGGGGCTCGTCGACTACATCGCATTGGGCGATCGTCACTCGACCACGGCGCTCGGCGAGTCGGAACGGATCTGGTACGCCGGTGCCCCCGAGGTGACCGACTTCGACCACGTCGAAGCCGGCTCGGGCGAGGTTCTGCAGGTCACGCTGCGCCGGGGCACCGCCTCCGCTGTCCAGGTCGTCCCGCACCGGGTCGGACGATGGACGTTCACCACACTGCGCTGCGATCTCAACGGCCCGGCCGACATCGAGGCGCTGCGCGGGCGACTGGCAGCACTGCCGGACAAGTCCCGCACGGTGGTGAAGCTGGCCGCCGTCGGTGCTCTCGGGCTCGAAGACAAGGCGGCGTTCGACGATCTGCTCAGCGACTTCTCCGAGCGGCTGGCGGCATTGCGGCTGTGGGACCGCCACCACGAGCTGTCCGTGATCGCCGATCCGTCCGATGTGGCCGGACTGGGTCTGCAGGGCTACGCCGCCGAGGCGGCCGAAGAACTGGTCGAACGGGCCGCCGGTGACGATCCGGTCGAAGCGGAGGCCGCACACGCCGCGCTGTCGTTGCTGTTCCGGCTGGCCGGGGGCGCGCGATGAGACTGCATCGGCTGCGGCTCAAGGACTTCCGCGGAATCGATGAGCGGGAGATCGAATTCGCCGAGACCGGGATCACGGTGATCGAGGGCGCGAACGAGGCCGGCAAGTCGACGATGATCGAGGCGCTGGACCTGCTGCTCGAACTGCCGCACACCAGCAAGGCGGCCGCCGTGCAGGCGGTCCAGCCGGCGGGCCGGGACGTCGGGTCGGAGGTCTGCGCCGAGATCACCGCCGGTCGGTGGCGGTTCGAGTACTTCAAGCGATTCAACCGCAAAGCCGAAGCGTCACTGACGATCCTGGAACCGCGGCCCGAACAAGTGACCGGCCGTGCCGCGCACGATCGCGTCACCCAGATCCTGGGCGAATCGCTGGACCACACGCTCTATCAGGCGCTGCGACTGCTGCAGACCGGCGGACCGGACCTGGGCACACTGAGCGATTCGGCGGCGCTGTCGAAGGCGCTGGACCGCGTCGCCACGCCGGCCGCCGGCGTCGACGATGAGGCAGCGGCGGGAGACGAGGCGGCGGACGGGCTCGGAGCGGCCTTGATCGAGGCCGCACTCGCCGAGTACAAACGCTACTTCACCCCCAAGGGCAAACCCACCGGGGAACTGGCTGCCGCGATCGGCGAGGCCGCCCAGGCCCGCAGCGTCGCCGACGAGGCGGCCGCGCTGTTGCGCGCTGCCGAAGAGGCCTCCGCCGAACTGCCGGACATCGACATCCGGCATGCGCGGACGGTCCAGGATCAGACGCATGCCACCGCCGAACTCCAGGATCTGGCCAGGCGCACCGCCGAAGCCGAGAAGATCCTCGGCCGCGTCACAGAGGCCCGGGCCCACGCGCAGCAACGTGAACTGAGGGTACAGCTGGCCCGGCGCGATCTGCAGGACCGTTCGAGGCTGGTGCATAAGATCAGCGCGCGCGAGGAGGCGATCGAGCGGGAGGCGGTCCAGGTCGCCGAACTGCAGGCGCAGGCCGGCCGCGCCGACCGGGAGGCCGCCGAACTGGCCGACGCTGCAGCCGAAGCACGCCGGGCACAGACGGCACTTCGAGCAGAGCTCCTCGCCGCCGAAACCTCCGCGCAGATCGAGGCAGATCGCGCCCGGATCGAGGCCATCGACCGGCGCCTGGCCGAGGTGGCGGAACTGCAGCGCCGTCGACGTGAACTGGATGCTGTTCTCGAAGCGAATCCGGTTGTCGCCCAAGACGTCTCGGCAGCCGATGCGCTGGACCGCAAGCTGGTGGCCGCCCGCGCCGGTCTTGCCGCCGCAGCCGCGACTGTCGAGGTGACGCGCGGCGGCCACGCACCGGTTCTGCTGGACGGGCAGCCCGTCGACGACAGGGTCACCGCCTCGGTGGTCGGCGAGACGGTTGTCGAGACCGCCGGAGCGCGCATCGTGGTCCGCGGCGCCGCCGACACCCAGGCCCTGGCGGCCGAACTGGCCGATCTGCAGCACCGGGAGCGGGTCCTCACCGATCGTTGCGGAGTCGAGGAACTGGCACAGATCGCCCCGCGGGCGGCCGCGCGCGCTGAAGCCGCGCGCGAGCTGCACCAGCTCGGGCTGGCAGTCGACCGGATCCTCGCCGGTGACTCGGCGGCCGACCTGACCGCCGAACGCGAGCGGCTGGCCGCTGGACCGATCGCCCAGGCCGCCGTCGGAGAACACCGCCCGATCGGTGAACTACGCGCTGAAGAGCGCAGATTAGCGGACCTGATCGCCCGCGCCGATGCCACCGCGGCTGACCGGCGCACGACGGCGGAAGGGCTGGCTGTGCGGGCACAGATGCGCAGCGAGGCGGAGACCGCTGAGCGCGCAGACATCGCCGCGCAGCGGGCTCAGCTGCTGGAGCACCGAGCCAAAGCCAGCGATCAGGCGCTCGAGGGTGTCCTGGCAGTCGCCCAATCCGACCACACCGCGGCGCTCGCCGTCGTCGCCGAGTGCGAGGCGGAAGCGGCCGGAATCGATCTGGCGGGCCTGCGTGCCACGCAATCCGAGGCCGAGCTGCAACTGGAGCGGATCTCGGGGGAACTCAAGTCCCTGCGCGATCGGCGGACGGCACTGCGCACCGTCCTGGAGATGTGCCGCACCGAGAATCGACTCGATGATGTCGCCGCGGCACTGAAGGCCGCTAGCGTCGCCGAAGAGCAGCGAGACAGGACCGCTGAACGGGCAGCCGGGGCGCGGATGCTGTACGAGACGCTGCTGCGCAAGCAGACCGAAAGCCGTTCCCGGTACGTGGCTCCGTTTACCCGCCGGCTCGAGGAACTGGCCGTCCCGGTCTTCGGCGACAGCGTGCGGTTCGAGGTCGCCGATGATTTCACCATCGCCACGCGCACCGTCGACGGCACCACCGTCGATGTCGCTGCGCTCTCCGGCGGGGCACGCGAACAGCTGGGGCTGATCGTCCGGCTCGCCTGCGCGATGATCGTCGACGAAGACGACGGTGTTCCGGTGATCCTCGACGATGCTCTGGGATATTCCGATCCCGAACGTCTCGACGCGATGGCGCAGGTGCTCTCGGGGGTCAGCGATGATGCTCAGATCATCGTGCTGACCTGCACTCCCGACCGTTACTCCGCCGTGGAAGGGGCGCGGGTGATCGCCGTCTGAGAACGCCAGACCGCCCCCGTGTTGGGGGCCGCGGGGCACGTGCGCTAATGTTGCTTTCGCCCTACGAGCCCCCCTAGCTCAGGGGATAGAGCGTCTGCCTCCGGAGCAGAAGGTCGCAGGTTCGAATCCTGCGGGGGGCACAGGAACACCACTGGCCAGGACCGTTTCGGTCCTGGCCAGTGGTATCTGTGCGGCAGACCTCGATGCTGGTTTCCGATCCTCATCGGACCCGATCCGCTCGAATGCGAACCCGCGTAGCGTGAGTGAGCATCGGTAGAAGGGGTGCGCGGTGAGCCAAGACACTGGACCGGAGATCGTCGTGGATGCGGCCGAACTCGGCAGGGTGGGCAGTTTCACCTACTGGTTCGACAGCGGGACGTGGGAGTGGTCGGACGCGGTCGCCGCCATGCATGGTTATCGCGCCGGTGAGACGACCCCGACCACGGAGCTGCTGAACAAGCATGTGCATCCTGATGACCGCGCGGGAGTCGAGGACGCGCTGGCGAGGATGCGTGAGACACGGACCGGCTTCTCCAGTCGGCACCGGATCGTCGACACCGAAGAAAACACCCATTCCGTGGCGGTCATCGGCCGCGTCTTCCAGGGCGAGGACGGGGAGCCTGCGGGGACCAACGGCTTCTATCTCGACCTGGACGTGATCTGCGACGACGGAGACGGAGACGACGTCGTGCGGGAGCAGGTCAGCGAACATGTGCGGGAGTTCCGCGAGAATCACGCCCCGATCGAGCAGGCCAAGGGCATGCTGATGGCGATGTACGGTATCGACGGCGACCGTGCTTTCGATGTGCTGCGCTGGCGTTCGCAGCACGAGAACCGCAAGCTTCGGGAGGTCGCGCGGACCGTGGTCGCCGCCGCTGCCGCAATGCCTGTGCCCGAGACGGTGCGGCGTGAATTCGACCTGGTCGTCCTGGCGCCTTTCGGAGGCCGGGAAGAAGTCGCTGCCGCCGAGTCCGGCGCTGGCCCATCGTAGCTGCTGCCCGGGTGGAGCCCGGGTGCTGCAGTGGCAATGATGCCATCACCGTGCCGCTGACACGACTGTAGGGCCGATGACCATTATGGTCGTCATATCCTGCCCTGCTTCCCGACCCGGAGATCTCAGTGAATCAGAACTCGATTCGAGAAGCCGATCCGCGCAGAGTACGGTCCCGGAATCGGCTTCTGGATGCGGCAACGGCCCTGTTGTCCAGCGGCGGCGTCGAGGCTGTCACCGTGGACGCTGTCACGCGGGCCTCCCGCGTGGCCAAGACAACGCTCTATCGGCATTTCAGCAGCTCCACGGAACTGGTCGCAGCTGCTTTGGAACGTATGCTGCCCGAGGTCACGTTCCCGCCGCTCACCCATGATGTGCGCGCGGATCTGATCACTGCGCTCGAATGGTTGTCGCAGCAACTCGACGAGGCGCCGGTCAAACTCTCCACGGTCGGCTGGCTCGCGGTGAGCTTGGATGAGAGCAAGCGCGAGGGCGGGTCGGCGATGGCCGACCTGCGTGACCGGCTCATCACCGCCTACCGCACCCCGTTCGAGACCGTCTTCTCCAGTTCCGAGGGACTTCGCGACCTGGGTGACGTCGACCACGATCTGGCGTTCGCGCAGTTGGCCGGTCCCGTGCTGTTGTCTCGGCTCAGCGGCAGCGAGGTGATCGCCGTCGATGAAAAAGGGCGCCGGCGAATCGTCGACGATTTTCTGCTCGCCCGCCGTTCCCGCGATCGGGTCGACTGAAAGCCGCCCGCAGAAACGCTACCGCTGTTAGCGTTGCGCTACTGACAGTAGCGGAAGGTGGCGGCATGCTGCTTGACAGGCTCCGAAGAGGTACCGGCGGACACGACGGCGAGAGCACCGTACTGCGCCGGACGGCACAGTTCTGCCTGGACCACCGCAGGCTCGTCATCGGCGCGTGGCTGCTCGCTGCGACTCTATTGACGGTGCTCTTGCCGCAGCTGGAGACGGTCGCCCGCGAGCAGTCGACGGACCCGATTCCCGCCGACGTACCGTCGTTCCAGGCTCTCGACACGATGGGGGAGGCTTTCACCGAACCGGGTGCGGCCGCGACCGTCTTCGTCGTGATGAGCAACCCCGGGGGTCTTTCGGCAGACCGCTCCCGCTATGAGCAGTTCGTCCAGGCGATGCGGGACGACAGCGTGAACGTGCAGTCGGTCCGGGACTTGGCCTCCGATCCGATTGCGTCCCAGCAGGCGATCAGTGAGGACGGTCGTGCCTGGTACCTGCCGCTGGGCCTGGCCGGTCGATTCGGCGGTACCGATACCGCCGAAGCCGTCGAAGCCGTGCGAGAATCGGCCGATCAGGTCTTCGCCGGGTCCCAGACTCAGGTGCACGTGACCGGACCGGCCGCGACCTTTGCCGATCAGCTCCACACGGCCGAATCCGAGCTGTTGCTCATCTCCATCGCGACGCTGATCCTTATCGGCGTCATCCTTCTGATCGTGTACAGATCCATCATTACGGCTCTGCTGCCGCTGTTGGTGATCGGTGTCAGCCTGGCCATCGCACGCGGTGTCCTGGCAGGTCTAGGCCTTGTCGGGCTGCCGGTTTCAGAATATTCGATCGCATTCCTAACCGCGATTCTGCTCGGCGCCGGCACCGACTATTCGGTGTTCGTGATCGCGCGCTACCACGAGCGCATCCGTGCCGGTGAGACTCCAGAAGACGCCGTGGTCTCGGCGACCGGGAGCATCGGACGTGTCGTCATCGCCTCGGCGATGACCGTCACGCTGGCCCTGCTGGCGATGGTTTTTGCGGATCTGAGTGTGTTCACCACTGTCGGCCCGGCGTGTGCCATCGCCATCCTGGTGTCGTTGGCGGCATCGCTGACACTGCTGCAGCCGGTTCTGGCGATCGCCGCCCGGCACGGATACGGTCTGCCCGGACGTGAGCTCACCGCACGGCATTGGCGGCGGGTCGGCGCGGTCGTCGTCCGTCGGCCACGGGCGTTGCTGGCTGTGAGCCTGACGGCGCTCCTGGCCTGCAGTCTGCCGCTGCTCGGTATGCAGCTGAACTTCGACGATCGTGGCGGACAGCCTCCCGGCACCGACAGCAACCGCGGTTACGCCCTCCTCGATGCGCACTTCCCCAAGGACATCACCGTTTCGGAATTCGTGCTGATCACCTCCCCGCGGGATATGCGCACCGCGACCGCGCTCGCAGATCTGGATCAGCTGGCCTTCCGCATCGCTCAGCTTCCCGGTGTGACCCGGGTGATCGGGGTGACGCGTCCGACCGGCGAAAAGCTCGAACAGGCGCAGCTGTCCTGGCAGAACGGAGAGATCGGGCGCAGCCTGGGGGGAGCGGTCAGCGATGGGCAGAGCCGCTCCTCGGATCTGACGATGCTGCGCGACGGCGCCCACCGACTGGCCGGCGCCCTCGGACAGCTCCGAGAACGAGTGGACACCGAACTGGTCCCGCTCGCCGAGAGCATCGGTGACGTGGCCGGGGCCGCGCAGAGTCTGCGCGACTACCGCCCGTACCTGGACACCCTGACGGAGATCGCGCCCGGCGTCGACGCCGTCGCCGGGAGCGCGCCGGACGCCGCACAGGCTGCTCGTGCCGCCGAACGAGCTCTCCGCGGTCTCGAACCGGCTCTCCCTGTCCTCGAGGCGCCCTACTGTCTCCAGATCACGGCCTGCGCGCAGCTGCGGACGCATTTGGCGGACCTGACCGGGCTGGGGCGCGCTGGATTCTTCTCCGATGTGGCTGCACTCACCGGGCAACTGCGATCGGGGAACACCTCGGTCACCACACTGATTACACAATTGAACCGGGCTGTGGCCCGCCTGGACACCGGCCTTGCGGCGGTGGACGGGGTCGACGTCCCGGGTGCCATCGACGAACTGAGCAGCGGGGTGGGCCTGCTCGCCGACGGCGCGAATCAGCTGGCGGCCGGTGTCGATGCTCTGGTGGACACCACGATGGAAACACTGGTGGGGATGGGGCAGGTCGCCACGGCACTGCGTACCTCCGCCACCGAGACCGCGGGATCGAACGCCGCAACCGGCTTCTATCTTCCAGCTGACGCCTTCGAGAACCAGGACTTTTCGGCCGTGGCCCGCCAGTTCATCGCTCCCGACGGTCGTGCGATCCGCTACGCAGTGCAGACCGATGTCGACCCGTACTCGCACGCCGCGATCGAGCTGTCCGGCCGAATCGCCGATGTGGTCGCCGAATCACTACCTAACACCGAATTGTCCGACGCGACGACGTATATCGCCGGCTTCCCGGCGATCAATACGGATCTGCAGCGTTTACTGGGCAGCGACTTCCGTCTCCTCGCGGTGACCACGGTTCTTATCGTCGGACTGATCCTGGCTGTCTTGCTGCGGTCGGTCGTCGCCCCGATCTACCTGGTCGCCACTGTGATCCTCAACTACACTGCGGCACTCGGGCTCGGTGTCCTGGTATTCGAGTACCTGTTGGGTCAGCCCATCTTCTGGCCGGTGCCGTTGCTTGCGTTCATCATCCTGGTCGCGGTCGGTGCCGACTACAACATGCTTCTGGTGGCGCGATTGCGTGAGGAATCGGTTGCCGGGCTGAGGGTCGGGGTCCTCCGCACGGTCGGACACACCGGTGCCGTGATCACCTCGGCCGGTGTCATCTTCGCGGCCAGTATGTTCGGCCTGATGGCCGGCTCGGTCGGGATCATGGTCCAGGCCGGATTCGTTATCGGAACGGGCCTGTTGATCGACACCTTCGTCGTTCGTACCCTGACCGTTCCGGCACTGGCCGCGCTGTTAGGCCCCGCCAATTGGTGGCCGGGGCACGATCCGGCCCATCCGCCGCGCGTAGACCGTCCCCCAGCGGCCGATCTTTCGTCGGCAGCGACGGGCGGACCTGCTGGATAAGCCGTCAATGCTGCGATCGCTGTGTGCTCGCCAACCCGGTCAGGTCGCCGCGTACGGCAAGCTCAAGGACGCGAGCATGAGCAGCAGAAGGAACCAGCCCGCTCCTTGCCAGGGCATCCACGGTCGCTGACGGCGGTAGACGGCTATACCGGTGCCTAATGCCCCGAGTCCGCCGAGGAGGAAGATCGCGGGAACCGATACGGCCAGGTACAGATCATCGCCACCGAGCACGGCGAAGAGAGCGAGCGCGACCAGCGCGAGCAGAATCACCGCAAAGGTGTAGATCACCGGACCTCGGTAGGGGGCGGGATCCGACCAGCGCTTCTCCGTGTCCCGCACACCCGGGGACAGACTGGTGGCCCTGGAGCGGTCTGGATGCGGAGTACTCATACACCTAGGTCTACGCCGTTTTCTTGCGGCGAGCCAGTCTTCCGGGCAGTCCAGGCAATCGGGTTTGAACGGGCGCTGATCGGGGTAAGGGTAGGGCGATGTGCTGGTTTTGCCAGCCGGGTCGGCGGGAACTCGTTCTCCATGGACAGCAGCGACGAGTACACCGCAAACGACCAGTTGCCCGGCCCGAATTCTCCCGGAGCATCGGACCGGCACCCGGCCGAGAACATCGATTACCCGGGTCCGACCGACCAGATGGCACAGACACCTCGCGATGAGATGCGGGACTATTCCGGGAGCGGACTGCTCGCTGGTAAACGTGCATTGATCACCGGTGGGGATTCGGGCATCGGCCGGGCCGTGGCCGTGGCACTGGCCAAAGAAGGCGCCGACGTCGCAGTGGCCTACCTCTCCGAGCGCGAAGACGGGGATGCCGCGCACACCGTCGGCTTGATCCAGGCGCAGGGCTGTGCGGCCCTGTCGATCCGCGGTGATCTGGCTGACCCGGAGAACTGCCGCCGCGCTGTCGAGGAGACTGCTGCAGCATTCGGCGGGCTCGACGTCCTGATCAACAATGTCGCCTTCCAATCCCCGGTCGACGACTTCCTGGAGCTGCAGCCGACGCAATGGGCGCGTACGTTCGCGGTCAACATCGACAGCTATTTCCACACCACGCGGGCTGCGGTGCCCTACCTCACGCCCGGCGGCGTCATCATCAACACCGGCTCGGTCAACGGCCTGCGTGGAAACAAGCAGCTGATCGACTACGCCGCGACGAAAGGGGCCGTGCACGTCTTGACCTTCTCCCTGGCCAAAGCGCTGCTCGACCGCAGGATCCGGGTGAACTGTGTGGCACCGGGTCCGGTGTGGACACCGCTGATTCCGGCGACGCTGCCGGCCGACCAGGTCGCTGACTTCGGCTCGCAGGCGCCGTACGGACGAGCCGCCGAACCCGATGAGATCGCTCCGTCGTACGTCTTCTTCGCCAGCGATCGACTCTCCTCCTACTACACCGGCGAAGTCCTTGCACCGATCGGCGGCGAGACGCTACCGGGCTGATCACGGCGGGAAAGTGCAGATGCCCGGATCGGCGAGAAGGACCGGGCGCGTCCGCGGAGGCTTGTGATCCAGATCTCTGGGGCGTAGCGTCGAAGAGGACCAGTTGAACCAGCAGCTGGCTTCCAGGCCCCGTTTCCCGGACCGTCGTCCGAGATCAGAAACGTTGTGGCATCCATTCATTCGAGGGCGTCTGGCCGCGTGACGTGCGCACCGCAGCACGTGTACGGGAATGCCGACAGGTACGTCTGTGCCAGCCATCCCGTGTCCGCTGCTCCACCGCAGCACGTTCACGAGGCTCCGCTACTGATCGAATGATCACCGATCGCACGAAGAGGAGACGATTCCTATGGCGACCGACCGATATGACACAGTAAAAACTCTGCTGGAACGACGCAGGTGCTCTGCCTGCGGCCGCTGTGAGGCGAACCGATTGCGAGAGAACGCGATCCTGCTGGCACTGCCGCTCGCCGAGCACATCGCCCGCCGCTACCGCGGACGCGGCGAATCCTTCGACGATCTGCTGCAGGCGGCCAGGCTCGGTCTGATTCACGCCGTCGACCGATACGACCCGAAGACCGGGCACGACTTCCTGTCGTTCGCTGTACCAACAGTGATGGGCGAGGTCCGCAGGCATTTCCGCGACAAGACCGTCCTGCTGCGGATCCCACGTAGTTCCCAGGAACTCAATACCCGCGTGCTGGCGGCCCGTGAAGAACTCGAGTGCGATGGTGCAGCCGTCGGTGTCGGTGATATCGCCCGGCACCTGGGCACGGCCCCGGGGCGCGTGCGCAAGGCGATTGCCGACTCCCGGGCAGCCACAGTGATCTCGATGGACGAGCGACGGGCGACCGGAAGCGGCGAAGAGGGCGGCACAGTCGCCGACCGGCTCGGCGCAGTGGATCCGAGCTACTCTCGGGTGGAGGACTGCCTGGAGATCGGTGCCGCCGTCCACGAGCTCAACCCGCGCGAGCAACGGATCATCGGACTGCGTTTCGTCGACCAGAAGACCCAAGCCGAGATCGCCACGGAAATCGGGGTCTCGCAGATGCATGTCTCCCGACTGCTGCGGCGGGCGTTGGCCCAGTTGCGCGAAACGATGGCTCCCGCGCCGATGCCGGTCTCCTGAGGGCCGGTCGGAACCCGCGCGAAAGAACGTCGATCATCTGGCGCCGCAGCTATCATGATGTGATCCAGGTGCCGTCGAAGCGCTTTTCGCGTCGTGCGAGCGTACGGCGGGTGATTCGCTGCGCCTTTGGGGGAAGGGGTCGGCAAGTCGTGTCGTCTTCGAAGGTCGTTCGAGACCAGCAGCCCGAAGCGCAAGATCCAGAGACGGGAAGCCAGGAGGAATCGGGCGGTGGACTGAGCGGCAGGGTGGGCAGTTACCGGTACTGGTTCGACGACGACGTCTGGGAATGGTCGCCGGAGGTCGCGGCTATGCACGGCTATCAACACGGTGACGTGATACCGACGACCGGACTGCTGCGCAGTCACAAGCATCCCGAGGACCGAGCGACCTTCGATGCGCTCGTCGACACCATGCGCAGCACGCGTACGCACTTCTCCAGTCGACACAGGATCGTCGACACCGCCGGCCGCGTGCATTCGGTCGCCGTCCTGGGGCGGACCTTCACCTACGACGGCCAGGTCGCCGGATCGGAAGGCTACTACCTCGATCTCGGTGTCATCGTGGGCGATTCGGTCCGCACCAGGGTCAGCTCTCACGTGGAGAGTTTCCAGCGGCAACGCTCCTCGATCGAGCAGGCCAAGGGCATGCTCATGCTTGTCTACAACATCGACGAGGATCAGGCTTTCGACCTGCTCCGCTGGCGGTCGCAGCAGGAGAACCGGAAGCTGCGTGAGCTGTGCCATGACCTGGTGGCCAGCGCACCGGTCCGCGTACACCTTCCCGAATCGGTGCGCCGCGATTTCGACGTGGTGGTATTGAGTCCCTTCGACGAATGATGAGACCCGGCGGGTGCGTTTGGCGGACGCAGGAGCCGGGTACTCAAGCTGAATGAACGAGTGTCGAGTCGGTCCTGCGCTGCCTTACCCTCGCGGCCCGGAGTCGGCCGCAATCCTGACCGCATTGGCCACCGATGTGGATCCGATGCAGTTGCTCGGCCGCATGTCTTCGGCGGATCCGCTGGGAGAGGATCGTCAGTTGGCGCTGTTCGTGCTGCAGGAACTGCACTACCGCGGCTGGGCCGGAGTCGATGACCGGCGTGAATGGGATCCGAACCTGATCGCAGTGCGCGTCCGGTACGAGGACGAGCTCTTGGCGGCGGTGGACGAGGCCTGCGCCGGACCGCCTGCCTCGGTCGACGCGGAGTTCGCAGAGTTGCTGAAGCCCACCGATGGCGGCGGTCCCGCGGACTGGCTCAGTACGCAGGGGACGATGCGAGAGTTCAGCGACTACTTCGCCGTACGGTCCCTTTACCACCTCAAGGAGGCGGATCCGCATGCGTGGGCCATTCCGAGGCTGCCGGTTGCTGCTGTCGCCGCCTTCGTCGCAGTCGAGTCCGATGAGTACGGGGGCGGTCGCGCGGAGCGCGTGCACCAGCGGCTGTTCGCTGAGCTGCTGGAGGCCGCCGGGCTGCAGTCTGCGTACCTGCACTATCTGAATGTCGCACCCGCCGAAGCGCTCGTGCCGGTCACCACGATGACGGCGCTGGGGCTGCGGCGGGCCAGACGCGGTGCCATCGTAGGGCACTTCGCCGCTACGGAAGTCACGTCGTCGCCGGCGTGCGCTCGGCTACTGGCTGGTCTGGAACGGCTCGATGCGCCCGAGCCGGTACGACACTTCTACCGCGAACACGTGGAAGCCGACGCGGTCCACGAACAGGTGATGCGCGACGACGTGGTCGCCGGCCTGCTCACTGAAGAGCCGGAGTTGGAGGCCGACGTCGTGGCCGGAATCCGCATCTTCCTATGGACGGAAGCGCGGCTGGGCCGAGTGCTCCTCGATGCCTGGGAGCAGGGTTCCACGGTTCTCGCTGCTCCGCTCGGGGCCGCTGCTACGAGGTAGAGCGACTGCGGGGTGAGGAGGGAGACTAGGCCCGCGGCCGTCGTCGGCCGCGATGGCTGGTATCGCACAGTGGAGGAGTACGGCTTCGGCCGCAGGCGCAGATCGCGACTTGGAACCGATCGCATGTGACGGTGGTGGAGCCGTACTGGATCTGGACCGGACCTTCGACGAGGATCGGTCCACCGCGCACGACCCGGACGACCCGTGGTGTCTGATTCATCCGCGGGGTCGGGCTCATCTCGGTCCTTCCGAAGTCTCACGTCGCGCGAGGAGGACGCACAGCGTCTCGGTCCACTGGTCGGGGCCGATCAGACCGCAATCGACCAGCCAGCTGCGGCGTGAACGCAGAACCGGGCCGAAAGGAATCCGTCGGCGCAGCACCTCGGTGACCCCAAAATGATCGTCACGCAAACACATCGCAGTTTTCGCCGGATCCGCAAGCAGCGACTGGACCAGCAGGAGTGAACCCCCCGGCTCCACCAGAGCCGTGGCGCGGGCGCACAGCGCGTCCAAGACCTCGCGCCCGTCTGGTCCGGCATCCCAGGCCTGGGTCGGGCCGGCCGGCGACGGACAGTCGATGCCAGGCCCGGGAGCCGGGACGTAGGGCGGGTTGCAGGTCACCAGCTCGAACGGTGCCGCCGGCGCGAAGTCGGCGACTGTCGCCTGCACACAGGTCCACGCCGGTCCGGTTGGTCGCAGCGCGGCCGCGGTGGCCACCGCGCGGGGGCAGGTATCGATCGCGACGACGCTCCGCGCGCCCAGCTCTGCCGACGCGGCCGCAACCGGGCCGGCACCCGTACACACATCGAGTACCCGGCGCCCAGTGACCGGCAGGCGACGGAGTGCCTCGATGAGCAGATACGTGTCAGCCTGTGGCCGGTAGACGTCCGCTGCGGTCGCGGCGACCGGGGCGTGATCGGAGACGGGGTCAGCCGTGGTCATCACGTGTTCCGATGCCGACGTTCGTAGTCGTCGGCCTCTTCGGCAGTGACTTCGGGGATCAGCGGATCATGTTCGGCACGGTCGTGACCGGGCCGGGATGGAAGGGCGACACGGCTGCCGGCGAGAAAGCCGACGGCCACGACCGTGCAGACGATTGCAGCCGTCACCCAGGGGGTCAGCGCCCAATCGGCGGTGGCCGCGACTACGGCTACGGCAATCAGTGCGATGGCCACCAGGAGCAATACGTAGCCGATCATCCCGATCGCCTTCAGCGGACGGACCGCCCGTCCATCGAGCAGATCGGAATCGCGTTCCGGTGTGGTCATGCCGATTCGCCTCCAATGTGATCGACCAGCTCTTCGATACCCTGGTGGCGTGCACAACTGGCGCAGCAGAAGATCGCCTCGCCGGATTGGACGCCGTGACCGATGATCCGACAGTCGCAGTGTGCGCACCGGGGAGCGTGACCGGCGATAGCGCATTCGAAACTGTCGTACACGCCTCGGCCGGGTTTGCCCTCCACCGAGATCAGCAGAGCGTTCGGGTAGTCGTTGCCGCAAATGTCACAAACGGCCATGGGAAACCTCCTTGTCGATGCGAGCGGGGTCGATGCGAGCGGGAGGAGAGCGCCGGTGCGCATCTCCTCCCGCTGCTTTTCATCGTCCGCCGTGGCTGTGTTCGCCGCCTCGGACCTTGGCTTCGTGCGGTTCGGCTTCTGCGCCCTTGCGGCCGGCTTCGTGGGGGTCGGCACCGCCTGAGGAACCGAAACTGGTCGGGCTGGCTTCGCCGCCCTTGTGTGCCTGCTCCTCCGTGTCAGCGCGATTGCCGAACTGTCCAGGGTTGTTCGGATCTGCCATCGTCGAACACCTCCTTGTTGGGGTTAGCGAAGGATTTCCTCCGCCGCCCAGGGAGTACCCGACAGGAGTGGAGTTAAACGTGCGCCAGAATCTCGGCGACCGCGGGTGAATCGTAGAAGGGTGCCAGCCGGCGGCGGACGATCTGTTCGAGTTCGCCGCTGTCGGCGGCGGCGGCGAACAGCCGCGGCGCCATCGACGTGGCGTAGCCGACCAGATCATCACGATCCAGGGCGATGTCCTCGAGCAGAACCGACGCCGGATGCCCGGCGTAGGTGGCGAAGAAGGCATCGATGAACGCGTCGATCAGCGCCAGTACCGGGGGGCTTGCCGCGGCGACGATGCTGATGTCCTGCACCACGCCGCCGAGGCGGATCGCGTCCGGCGCGGTGACCATCCTGTCGTGCCGACCGGCCGGCCGGTCGGCGTAGCGGTCGAAGACCTCCAAGACCGCGCTGCGGGTCTGGGGGTCGTTGAGGGTGGTGATGATGATCTTGTTCAGCCGGCTCATTGCGAACTCGGCGCCCTTGGCGGCGGTCTCGCCGAACAACTGCTCGAACTGTTCACCGGTCTTGCCGATAGCCTTGCCGGCCACCGACGTACCCAACGACATCAACGAGCCCACGCCCGGGATCTTCTCGGCGACCGCGCGATTGCCGGCCAACACATCGTTGACGATGCGACCGACGAACCGTGAGGCCAGCGAGGCGACGATGGGACTGCTGGTCAACTCATCGAGACCGCGTTCGAGGATCGGGGTCAGCGCGAGTAGTTCATCGGTGAGCCGTTCGACGTTCTGGCGGTCGATCAGCTCGCTCAGGGTGTATTCACCGGCGGGGTTCTCCACCAGGATCTGGGCACCGGACTGGACCATCGTCGAGGCGATCGTGCTGGCCGGAACCCGGGTCAGCGCCAGTCGGGCCAGCGATTTGATGTCGGCCGGATCCAGCAGTTGGGCCACCGTGCACGTTTCACCGGTGCCCAGGACGTCGTCGACCAGGTCGGTGACCAGCGCAGTCAGTTCCTCCCCGCGTAATTGCTCCAGCGTCCACCGCACCTGGGCGTCGAGCAGTTGCTGCGCGAGCGAAGTTGCCGTCATCGTCGTCAGCTCAGCCCGTCGTGCTTCTTCTGTTCCTCATACTGCTCGGCCGGGCTCACCGAGTACGGATCCAGCGAGACGATCGGCTGACCGCCGAACTCGCGGTAAAGCGCGAAGCCGGACAGCACGGCCCCCAGAACGCCACAAGCGTAGGTGCTTCCCGGAACCTCGCCCCAACCGAGATCGACGATGTCGACGATCATCCAGACGATCCCGGCGAATCCGAGAGCCACCATGATCACCAGGAACCCACTGACGCGTTGCATGGGCTCGATCATGCCACGGAGCACGCCGCGGTCCGTACGCTCGTGGCCATGACCGCACCGCTGCCGCATCCGGCCCATGCCCGTGCCCTCGACCGGGACACCGTGCTGTGCGTTTCGCTGTCGGGGCGACCGTCGAACTTCGGCACCCGGTTCCACAACCATCTGTACAACGCCTACGGGCTCAACTACGTGTACAAGGGGTTCGCGCCGACGGGCATCGCCGACGCGATCGCCGGGGTCCGGGGCCTGCCGATCCGCGGTGCGGCGGTCTCCATGCCGTACAAGGAGGCGGTCATCGATCTGATCGACGTTCTGGAGCCCTCGGCTGCGGCCATCGATTCGGTCAACACCATCGTCAACGACGACGGCGTGCTGCACGGCTACAACACCGACTACCAGGCGGTGGTCGATCTGCTTGCCGACTCGGGCTTCGACCGCGACTGGCCGGTCGCCGTCGCCGGCAGCGGCGGTATGGCCAAAGCGGTCGTTGCCGCCCTGCGCGACAGCGGATTCAGCGATGTCACCGTGATCGCCCGGAACAGCCAGACCGGCACCGACCTGGCCGGCCGATACGGCTTCGACTACCGGCCGACCGCTGATCCAGGCGCGCGCTACGGCTTGCTGGTCAACGCCACGCCCGCGGGTATGGCCGGTGCCGACGGAGCCGACGCCGATCGCCTGCCGTTTCCATCGGAGCTGGTGGATGCGGCCAAGGCCGGACTCGATGTGGTCGCGATGCCGCCCCAGACCCCGCTGGTGCGCCGGATGCGCTCCGCGGACAAGCCGGTGATCAGCGGCGATGCGATCATCGCCGGTCAGGCCGCAGCCCAATTCGCTCTCTACACGGGGCTCACACCGTCCCCGGAGGCTGTGCGCGCGGCGGCGGAATACGCCGGACGCTGACCGCTGCCGACCCGGCTTCCGGTGGTCTGCCGACCCGGCTTCCGGTGGTCTGCCGATCCGGCAGGGCCGAGGGTCTCCGCGGCGTCCCGGGAGACAGGGTGGGCCGATTGTCCACCGAGCGGGAAGAAACAATAGGATGGGGAGCCGTGACTCCCACCGATCTCGCCGCGCTGATTCGTGCCGCGACACAAGCCGTATTCCAGGCGCACGACCTGGACGCCTCGCTCGTGCCCGAGACCGTCGTGGTGGAGCGCCCCCGGAACCCCGAGCACGGTGACTACGCGACGAACATCGCCCTGCAGCTGGGTAAGCGCGCCGGGGTGAACCCCCGTGAACTGGCCGGCTGGCTGGTCGACGAACTCAAGGCCGATGCCGGTGTCGCCGATGCGGATCTGGCCGGTCCGGGATTCGTCAATCTACGGCTGGCCGCGGCCGCGCAGAACGCCACGGTCGCCACCATCCTGACCCAGGGCGCCGACTACGGGCGGGGTGAGGAGTTGGCCGACGCGGTGGTCAACCTCGAATTCGTCTCGGCGAACCCGACCGGCCCGATCCATCTGGGCGGTACCCGTTGGGCGGCGGTCGGCGATGCGCTCGGCCGGGTGCTGACCGCCCGCGGGGCGTCCGTCACCCGCGAGTACTACTTTAACGACCACGGCGAGCAGATCAACCGTTTCGCCCGGTCCCTGGATGCGGCCGCCCGCGGGCTGCCGACCCCCGACGACGGCTACGCCGGGGAGTACATCGACCAGATCGCCGCCGCGGTGGTCGCCGCGCACCCCGGGATCGAGGAGCTCGACGACGAGCAGCGGCTGGAGACCTTCCGCGCCCAGGGTGTGGAGCTGATGTTCACCCACATCAAGGCGACCTTGCACGAGTTCGGCACCGACTTCGACGTCTTCACCCACGAGAACGCGATGTTCGAGCGCGATGCCGACGGCAACAGCCTGGTCGACGTGGTGATCGCCGAACTCAAGGCCAGCGACAACCTGTACAGCGCCGACGGCGCGTGGTGGCTGCGGTCCACGTCCTACGGCGACGATAAGGACCGGGTCGTCCTCAAATCCGACGGCAACGCCGCCTACATCGCCGGCGACATCGCCTATCTCAAGGACAAGCACGACCGTGGTTTCAATCACCTGATCTACATGCTCGGCGCCGACCATCACGGCTACGTCATCCGGCTGAAGGCCGCCGCGGCGGCGCTGGGCTACGACGATGCGCGCGTGGAAGTGCTCATCGGGCAGATGGTGAATCTGGTCAAGGACGGCAAACCCGTCCGGATGAGCAAGCGCGCCGGCACCGTGATCACCCTCGACGACCTGGTCGAAGCAGTCGGTGTCGACGCGGCACGCTATGCCCTGATCCGCTCGTCGATCGACGTCAACATCGACATCGACCTGGATCTGCTGCGCAAGCAGTCCTCGGACAATCCGGTGTACTACGTCCAGTACGCCCATGCGCGCCTGTGCGCGCTGGGCCGCAACGCCGCCGAACACGGTCTGTCCGCCGATGTCGACCATCTGGACCTGCTGTCCCACCCGGCCGAAGGGGAACTGATCCGCACCCTGGGCGATTTCGGCGCGGTCCTGGGCACCGCCGCCGAACTACGCGAACCCCACCGGATTCCGCGGTACCTGGAGAGCCTGGCCGGTTCCTATCATCGCTTCTATTCGCACTGCCGGGTGCTGCCGCAGGGCGACGAGGAGGCCGGCGATGTGCACCGAGCTCGCCTGGCCCTGGGGGAGGCCACCCGCCAGGTCCTGGCCAACGGACTCGAACTGATCGGCGTCAGCGCGCCGGAACGGATGTAGGAAGACCCATGGCACACCCTGCAGGCCCACGACACGCCGAGATCCTGGCTGCCCCGCAACTGGCGCAGCGGCCCAGCGATCCCGAGGCGATGGCCCAGATCCCGGCGAATGTGTTCCCCCGTAGTGCTTTCCGCAATGCCGACGGGGTGCTGGAGGTCGGTGGTGTCGCCGTCACCGAGCTCGCCGAGGACTATCAGACCCCGCTGTTCGTCTACGACGAGGACGATTTCCGGTCCCGGTGCGCGCAGATGCACGAGGCCTTCGGCCCCTACGGCCGTGTCCACTATGCGAGCAAGGCGTTCCTGTGCGGCGAGGTCGCCCGCTGGGTGCAGGACGAGGGACTGTCGCTGGACGTGTGCACCGGGGGAGAGCTGGCGCTGGCGCTGCATGCGGGTTTCCCGGCCGAGCGCATCGCCCTGCACGGCAACAACAAGAGCGAAGACGAACTGGACGCGGCGCTGGCGGCCGGTGTCGGTGACGTCGTACTCGATTCGATGGTCGAGATCGAGCGACTCGACCGGCTGGCCGGCGAGCGCGGGACGGTCGCCGATGTCCTGATCCGCATCACCCCGGGCGTCGAGGCGCACACGCACGAGTTCATCGCCACCGCGCACGAAGACCAGAAGTTCGGCTTCGCCATCGCCGGCGGCGCCGCGATGGAGGCGATCCGGGCGGTCTTTGCCACCGAGAACCTGCGCCTGGTGGGCCTGCACAGCCACATCGGCTCGCAGATCTTCGAGATCGACGGATTCGAGCTGGCCGCACACCGCGTCCTGGGCCTGCTGGCAGAGGTGGTCGAAGAGTTCGGGGTGGAGAAGACCAAGCAGATCGAACTGCTCGATCTGGGCGGCGGACTGGGCATCGCCTACCTGCCCGACGACGATCCGCTGCCGGTGAGCACGCTCGCGCAGGCCCTGGCACAGATCGTGCGCCGCGAGTCCGAGCAGCTGGGTCTGCCGATGCCCAAGATCGCCGTCGAACCGGGCCGGGCGATCGCCGGACCGGCAGGTATCACTCTGTATCGCGTCGGCACCATCAAGGACGTCGCCCTGGAGGGCAAGACCGCGCGGCGGTACGTCTCGGTTGACGGCGGGATGAGCGACAACATCCGCACCGTCCTGTACGACGCCGAATACGACGTCCGGCTCGTCTCCCGCACCTCCGAGGCCCAGGCCGTGGTGTGCCGCGTGGTCGGCAAGCACTGCGAAAGCGGCGATATCGTCGTACGCGACTGCTGGCTTCCGGCGGACCTTGCGCCGGGGGACCTGCTGGCCATCGGAGCCACCGGCGCCTACTGCTATTCCATGTCCAGCCGCTACAACCTGGTGCCGCGACCGGCGGTGGTGGCGGTCCAGGGTGGACGATCCCGCCCTATCCTGCGACGGGAGACCGTCGAGGACTTCCTGAGCCTGGAGGTAGTAAATGAGTGAGACCGCTGTGACCGCGGGGCGCCCCATCGGCGTCGCCGTGCTGGGGATGGGCAATGTGGGGGCCGAGGTGGTCCGCATCCTGACCGAGAACGCCGCCGACATCCAGGCCCGCGTCGGCGCCCCGGTGGTGTTGCGCGGGGTCGCGGTGCGGGATCTGTCCAAGACCCGTCCCGGCATCGATCCGGCCCTGCTGACCGCCGATCCGGCGACCCTGATCGCCCGCAAAGACGTGGATCTGGTGGTCGAGCTGATCGGTGGCATCGACCCGCCGCGCGCGCTGATCCTGGAAGCACTGGAGACCGGGAAGTCGGTGATCACCGCCAATAAGGCACTCATGGCGGCGCACGCCGGAGAGCTCTCGCAGGCCGCCGGCGCCAACGCGGTCGACCTGTACTTCGAGGCCGCCGTCGCCGGGGCGATCCCGGTGATCCGTCCGCTTACGCAGTCGCTGGCCGGTGACTCGGTGAACCGGGTGGCCGGCATCGTCAACGGCACCACCAACTACATCCTGTCCGAGATGGCCGAGACGGGCGCCGACTACGACGAGGTACTCGCCGAGGCCGGCCGGTTGGGTTACGCCGAGGCCGATCCCACCGCCGATGTCGAGGGCTACGACGCTGCCGCCAAGGCGGCCATCCTGGCTTCGATCGCCTTCCACACGCGAGTGACCGCCGACGATGTGTACCGCGAGGGCATCAGCGCGATCACCCCGGCAGATCTGGAGGCCGCGGCCAAGTTCGACTGCACGATCAAACTGCTGGCCATCTGTGAGCGCCTGACCGACGATGGCACCCAACGGATCTCGGCCCGGGTGTATCCGGCGCTGATTCCGCTGGAGCATCCGCTGGCAACGGTCAACGGTGCGTTCAACGCCGTGGTCGTCGAATCGGAGAACGCCGGCCGGCTGATGTTCTACGGCCAGGGTGCCGGCGGTGCCCCGACGGCCGCCGCGGTGATGGGCGATCTGGTGATGGCCGCCCGCAACCGTGTCTTCCGCGGCCGGGGCCCGCTGGAGTCGACCTATGCTTCGTTGCCGATCGCCACGATCGATGATGTCCAGACCCGCTATTACGTCTCGCTGAAGGTGGCCGACCGGCCCGGTGTGCTCGCGCAGATCGCCGGGGAGTTCGCCAAGAACGGGGTCAGCATCGCGGCGATGCGGCAGGAGGGCGCCGGCGACGAGGCGCGCCTGATCATCGTCACCCATCGTGCTTCCGACCAAGCACAGTCGGAAACCGTTGCCGCACTGGAAGAACTGGATGCCGTCACCAAGGTGTCCAGCGTACTTCGCCTGGAGGGAACCAATGACTGACACCCATACGCCGATCCACCGCGCCTGGCCCGGACTGATCGAGGCCTACCGCGACCGGCTGCCGGTCGCCGACGACTGGAAGGTCGTGACCCTCCTGGAGGGCGGTACGCCGTTGATCTCGGCGCCGTACCTGAGCGAGGTGACCGGTTGCGAGGTGTATCTGAAGGTCGAGGGCCTGAACCCGACCGGTTCGTTCAAGGACCGCGGAATGACCATGGCCGTGACCACCGCGGTCAACAACGGCAAGCGTGCGGTGCTGTGCGCATCGACCGGTAACACCTCGGCTTCGGCCGCGGCTTACGCCACCCGGGCCGGTATCACCAGTGCGGTGCTGATCCCCGAGGGCAAGATCGCGATGGGCAAACTCGCCCAGGCCGTTATGCACGGCGCCAAGGTGATCCAGGTGCAGGGCAACTTCGACGACTGTCTGGAACTGGCCCGCAAGGTCACCGCCGACTACCCGGAGATCGAACTGGTCAACTCGGTCAACCCGGCCCGGATCGAGGGGCAGAAGACCGCCTCGTTCGAGATCGTCGACGTGCTGGGCCGGGCACCGGATGTGCATGCGCTGCCGGTCGGCAACGCCGGCAACATCACGGCCTACTGGAAGGGCTACCGCGAGTACCACGCCGACGGAGTCATCGACGCGCTGCCGCGCATGCTCGGAGTGCAGGCCGCAGGGGCAGCCCCGCTGGTGCTGGGCGAACCGGTGGCCAACCCCGAGACGATCGCCACGGCGATCCGTATCGGCGCCCCGGCCAGCTGGAACCAGGCGGTGGCGGCCAAGGACGAGTCCGGCGGCATGTTCCGCGCGGCCACCGATGACAAGCTCCTGGAGGCCTACCGGCTGCTGGCCGGCAAGGTCGGCGTCTTCGTCGAACCGGCCTCCGCCGCGAGTGTGGCCGGATTGCTGGCCAGCCGGGAAGAGGGCTGGATCGAGCCGGGTTCGCTGGTGGTGTGCACCGTCACCGGCAACGGGCTCAAGGACCCCGATACCGCCCTGCGCGATCTGCCGCAGGTCGAGGCCATCGGTGTGGATCCCGTCGCTGTCGCCGACGCCCTCGGCGTCCGATAGTCGGTGGCCATGAACGCAACTCCCACCGCGCCGGCCGGCGCCCCCGATGCACAGCTGCGGCTGACGCCCGGCCAGCGCGTTCAGGTCCGGGTGCCGGCCTCGACGGCCAACCTCGGACCCGGGTTCGACTGTCTGGGCCTGGCACTGGGCATCTACGACACCATCGCGGCGACGGTGACCGAGGGCGATGTGGTCGTTGAGGCCACCGGTGAGGGTGCGCACGACGTGCCGCGCGACGGCACGCATCTGGTGGCACGCGCGCTGATCCGCGGCCTGCAGTACGCCGGCATCTCGGCGCCGGGTCTGCATCTGCACTGCACCAATATGATTCCGCACTCGCGGGGGCTGGGGTCCTCGGCGGCAGCGGTGGTCGGCGGCCTGGTCGCGGCCTCGGCGCTGATGGCTGCCGAGGGGCTCCGATCCGCCCTGAGCGAGACCGAGCTGGTGCAGCTGTCCGGGGAATTCGAGGGGCACCCCGACAATGCGGCAGCCAGTGTTCTCGGGGGCCCCGTGGTGACCTGGATGGACGGAGAGGGCGGCTACTTCGCCCGGCGGGTCCACCTGCATCCGGCGATCACCGCCACCGCCTTCGTGCCGCAGACCGAGTCGTCGACCGCGGTGACCCGGGGTCTGCTGCCGCATGATGTTCCGCGCGCCGACGCTGTGTTCAATCTGAGTCGATCGGCACTGGCCGTCGTCGCGCTGACTAGCGATCCGTCGTGCCTGTTCGATGCCACCGCCGACCGCCTGCATCAGGACTATCGCGCACCGGCCATGCCGCAGACACATGCGCTGGTGACCGAGCTGCGCAGCGGCGGTCACGCGGCGACCGTCTCGGGCGCCGGCCCCTCGGTGGTGGTCCTGGGAACCGAACCGCTGGGACAGGCCGAAGCCGAATCCGCCGCCGCAGCCGGGTTCACGATGACCCCGCTGGCCATCGGCGAGGGTGTCACAGTTCATACTTGATCGGGGCGGTGCTACACTTGCACTGTTCCGCCGCGAAGATTCTGTCCTCGCTTCTTCGTCGGGTCACCGACGCGGCCGCCTTCTCCCGATGTGGTGCGGCGCCAGCATGGGACCGATCGCGATCTTCTCGCCGCGGCAGAGCATTGAGTATCTCCACACCACTGGTCGACAGTGGTCCCGGCGGCCTCTGCCTCCGGGAACGAAAGGAAATCCGTGACCGATACGGACCTGCAGACCCCCGACACCGGCCAGCGTGGCCTGTCCGCCATGCTCCTGCCGCAGCTGCGCGGGCTCGCCGGTGAATTGGGTATCAAGGGCACCTCGGGGATGCGCAAGGGCGAGCTGATCGAGGCTATTCATGCGCACCAGCGAGGCGGCTCCGCCAAGCGCGAGGCACCGAAGACCGATGCCCCCACGGCGACCGAAGCCACGACGGAGGCCACCAAGACTCAGCCCGCCAAGGCCCAGTCCGCCAAGACGGAGCCGGCTAAGACCGGCGCGACCAAGGCCGAAGCGCCCGACGCCGAGTCGACCATCGCTGACGCGCCCAAGGCCCAGTCGGCCACCGCTGAGGCGCCCAAGGCCCAGTCGGCTAAGAGCGAGCCCGCTAAGACAGAGTCGGGCCAAGGCGATACGACTCGCGGTGGACAGGCTGCGGGCGAGAAGTCCGACGACCGGTCCGAGGGCGGGCGCAACCGGCGTTCCCGCGAAGGCGGCCGCGGCGACGGCGGTAAGAACCAGGGTGGCCAGAACCAGGGTGGCCAGAACCAGAACCAGGGCGGCCAGAACCAGGGCGAGGACGACGGCGAGGGCGGTTCGGGCCGCCGGCGCGGTCGCCGCCGTGAACGCAACCGGCGCAACCGGGACCGCAGCGACCACGGCGAGCCGCAACTCAACGAGGGCGATGTCGTCGCACCTGTGGCCGGCATCCTCGACGTGCTCGACAACTACGCTTTCGTGCGCACCTCCGGCTATCTGCCGGGGCCGGACGATGTCTACGTCTCGATGAACATGGTGCGCCGCTACGGTCTGCGCCGCGGCGACGCCATCACCGGAGCCGTCAAGGTGGCCCGCGAGGGCAGTGAGGGACAGCAGCAGTCCCACCAGCGGCAGAAGTTCAATCCGCTGGTGCGACTGGACACCGTCAACGGCGGCGATCCGGAACTGTCGCGTAAGCGCCCGGATTTCAACAAACTCACCCCGCTGTACCCGAACCAGCGACTGCGTCTGGAGACCACTCCGGACCGGCTGAGCACCCGGGTGATCGATCTGATCATGCCGATCGGCAAGGGGCAGCGTGCCCTGATCGTGTCGCCGCCCAAGGCCGGTAAGACCACGATCCTGCAGGACATCGCCAATGCGATCGCCACCAACAACCCCGAATGCCATCTGATGGTGGTGCTGGTGGACGAGCGGCCCGAAGAGGTCACCGACATGCAGCGCAGCGTCAAGGGCGAGGTGATCGCCTCGACCTTCGACCGGCCGCCGTCAGACCACACCACCGTCTCCGAACTCGCGATCGAGCGGGCCAAGCGTCTGGTGGAGCAGGGTAAGGACGTCGTGGTTCTGCTCGATTCGATCACCCGGCTGGGCCGGGCCTACAACAACGCCTCGCCGGCATCGGGACGGATCCTGTCCGGTGGTGTCGACTCGACCGCCCTGTACCCGCCCAAGCGCTTCCTTGGCGCCGCCCGCAACATCGAGAACGGCGGCTCGCTGACCATCATCGCCTCGGCACTGGTGGAGACCGGTTCCACCGGTGACACGGTGATCTTCGAAGAGTTCAAGGGCACCGGCAACGCCGAGCTCAAACTGGACCGGAAGATCTCCGAGCGTCGCGTCTTCCCGGCCGTCGACGTCAACCTGTCCAGTACCCGTAAGGACGAGTTGCTGCTCTCGCCGGACGAGTTCGCGATCGTGCACAAGCTGCGCCGGCTGCTCTCGGGCCTGGACAGCCAGCAGGCGATCGACCTGCTGGTCAAGCAGCTGAAGAAGACACGCAGTAACGTGGAGTTCCTGATGCAGGTGCAGGCGACGGCTCCGGGCGCGCTCGACGACAACGCCTGATCCGATCCGGCCGTGCCGGCCGCCGGAACGAGGTACGAGGGGAGAACCGATGACCGACCAGCCGTCCGCCGCCGGCGACGATCGGGACCTGCCCGAGGTGGTCTACCGCGTCGTGGACTCTCCCATCGGCGAGCTGTTCGTGGCCGCTACCCCGGTGGGGGTGGTGCGGGTGGCCTATGAGTGCGAAGACCGCGATGCGGTGCTCGCCGAACTGGCCGCCAAGATCTCGCCGCGCATCGTCGAAGACCCGCGGCGGCTGGATGCGGTCGCGCGGGAGCTGGACGAATACTTCGCCGGCCGGCGCCGGGAATTCATCATCCCGCTGGACTACTCGCTGACGTCGGGTTTCCGGGAGACCGTTCAGCGTTATCTGACGCAGATCGGTTACGGCCAGACCCGGACGTACAAGCGGATCGCCGAATACCTGGGCAATCCCGGTGCGGTGCGCGCGGTCGGCAGCGCCTGTGCCACCAATCCGCTGCCGCCGATGGTGCCCTGTCACCGGGTGCTGCGCACCGACGGTGGACTCGGCGGCTACCGCGGAGGCCTGGAGGCCAAGATCATGCTGCTGGACATGGAAGGCGGCGCGTGAGTGGCCCCGACCCTCTGGTGATCGGGGCCGACGGACTGGCCAGACCGGCCTGGGCCGCCGCAGACCCGTTGCTGCGCGACTACTACGACACCGAATGGGGCATGCCGGTCCGCGACGAACGCGGCATGTACGAGCGGTTGAGTCTGGAAGCTTTTCAGTCGGGGTTGTCGTGGGCGACGATCCTGCGCAAGCGCCCCGCCTTCCGCGCGGCGTTCGCCGGTTTCGATCCCGATGCCGTAGCCGCCTTCGCGGAGGCGGACGTGCAGCGGCTGCTGGCCGATGCCGGCATCGTCCGGAACCACAAGAAGATCCTCGCCGCGATCGGCAACGCCCGCGCGACCGTCGCGCTGCGTGAATCGGGGGGTCTGGCCGACTTCGTGTGGAGCTTTCAGCCGCCCACGACGCCCCGGCCGGTCACGGCGGACCAGGTGCCCACCAGCTCGCCAGAATCGACCGCATTGGCAAAAGCCCTGCGCAGCAGGGGTTTCACCTTCGTCGGACCGACGACGATGTACGCACTGATGGAAGCGGTCGGCATCGTCGACACCCATCTGCTCGGCTCGCACCGGCGCGGCAGTTCGGGCATCTGGCCGGACTGACCGCGGTCAGTACACGTCGCGCAGGTACCGGCCCTCGTCCCGCAGTTCGCCGACGCGGGCGCGGGCGGAGTCCTCGTCGTGCGGACCGTACTGGGCCAGGATGGCCACCAGTGCCTCCTCGACGCTGTTGGCCATCTCGTCGGCGTCCCCGCACACGTACAGCACGGCGCCGTCGCGCAGCCAGTGATAGATCTCTTCGCCGTGGCCGTCCATCAGGTGCTGGACATAGACCTTCTCCTCCTGTTCGCGAGAGAAGGCGACGTCGAGCCGGTCGATGACGCCGTCGGAGTGCAGTGCCGTGATCTCCTCGCGGTAGAGGAAATCCTGGTCACGGTGCCGGGCACCATGGAAGAGCCAGTTGCGGCCGCTGCCGCCGACGGTGGCCCGCTGGTGCAGGAACCCGCGGAACGGCGCGATCCCGGTACCCGGACCGATCATGATGATGTCGGTATCGGGTTCGGGCAGCCGGAACGACTTGTTCGGCGTCAGATAGATCCCCACCACGTCACCGGGCACGACACGATCTGCCAGGTAGGTCGAGGCCGCCCCGCCCCGGTCGCGGCCATCGCCCCATTCCGGTGTCGCCGGATGCCGCACGGTCGCGGGGGTCAGGTGCAGGGTGTCGGCGTGCACCTGCGGTGACGAGGAGATCGAATAGGTGCGTGCGGCCAGGGGACGCAGCTCGCCCAGCAGGGCTTCGGGGGTGGGGGACCAGTCCGGTTCCAGATTGAGCAGATCGAGCACATCGCGTCCGCGGGACCAGGCGTCGAGTGCACTGCGCTCACCGGCCAGCAGTTGCGCGGCCACCGGATTGTCCAGCGCCGTCGCCAGGTGGTCCAGCAGGTACTGGGAGACCGAGGTGATCTCGAACCCGTGCGTCAGCGCATTGGCCAGGGTCTGCGAGCCCTTGCGGTCGACGATCTCGGTATCGGCCGGCACACCGAGCCGCTCGATGATGGCCGCCACCAGGTGCGGGTCGTTGGTGGGCAGGACCGAAACCGCGTCGCCCGGCTGATACTCGAGCCCCGAGTCGGCGATGTCGAGCACCAGGTGCCGCACCTCCTTCAGGCTCTGGGCCGAGGTGAGCAGATTGTTCTCGATGACCCGCGCCTGGAACGGATTGCGCCGGGACCAGCGCGGCTTACGGGCGGCGCGAGGGCGGGTGGCATCGTCGGTCATCGGTGTGTTCTCCTCGGCGGGAATCCTCGGCGGGCGACAGGGCAACGGGTGCGATCTGCAGGTTTCAGAATAGTCTCGCCGCCGGCGATTTAGCGGCTGGGGTCGGGCTGTGGAATAATTGACCGGTCAGTCCGGTTCCGGTTCACATCGAGGCCCTCCGCCCGATGACCCGGCGACCACAGAGATTAAGGACCCCCGATATGAAGCAGGATCTGCACCCCGCCTACGAGGCGACCACCGTCGTCTGCGGTTGCGGCAACACCTTCGAGACCCGCAGCACCGCCAAGAACGGCCGGATCAACGTCGAAGTCTGCTCGCAGTGCCACCCGTTCTACACGGGCAAGCAGAAGCTGCTCGACACCGGCGGTCGCGTCGCCCGCTTCGAGAAGCGGTACGGCAAGCGCACCAAGTAGCTTTCCCACGGCGCCCGGCTTTCGATCGAACCACGATCGCAGCCGGGCGCCGTTGGTTTACCCCCACCCCGTTGTCCGATTTCCCTCCCCGAATTTCCCTCCCCGAAGCAATCCCCCGGAAGTGAGCGTCAGGTGACCAGGCAGGCATCCGCGATCGACGACATCCTCGCCGAACACGCCGGACTGGAACAGCAGCTGTCGGACCCGTCGCTGCACGACGATCCCGCAAACGCACGCCGCGTCGGCAAGCGGTTCGCCGAGCTGGCTCCGATCATGTCGACCTACACCAAGCTGAACGCCGCCCGCGAGGATCTGGCCGCCGCCCAGGAACTGGCGCAGTCCGACCCGGGGTTCGCCGAGGAGGTGCCCGCACTCCAGTCCAGCGTCGACGAGCTCGACGCAATCCTGACCGATCTGCTGGCCCCGCGCGATGAACACGACGGTGACGATGTGGTGCTGGAGGTCAAATCCGGCGCCGGCGGTGAGGAATCGGCGCTGTTCGCCGCCGACCTGGTGCGGATGTACCTCAAGTACTGTGAACGACGCGGCTGGAAGGCCACCGTCCTGGGCGTCACCGAATCGGATCTGGGCGGCTACAAGGACGCCACCGTCTCGATCAAAGCGCGTGAAGCCGGCCGCGACGGGGTGTGGTCGCGACTGAAGTTCGAGGGCGGCGTGCACCGCGTGCAGCGGGTGCCGGTCACCGAATCGCAGGGCCGGATCCACACGTCGGCCGCCGGGGTCCTGATCTACCCCGAACCCGACGAGATCAACGAGATCGCGATCGACGACGCCGATCTGCGCGTGGACGTCTATCGCAGCTCCGGGAAGGGCGGCCAGGGCGTCAACACCACCGACTCGGCGGTGCGCCTGACGCACCTGCCGACCGGAATCGTGGTGACCTGCCAGAACGAGCGGTCACAGTTGCAGAACAAGGCGCGCGCCATGCAGGTGCTCGCCGCACGGCTGCAGGCCGCCGCCAAAGAAGAGGCCGAGGCCGAGGCGGCGGCCGGCCGGGCGGCGCAGATCCGCACCGTCGACCGGTCCGAACGGATCCGCACCTACAACTTCCCGGAGAACCGGATCACCGATCACCGTATCGGGTACAAGGCCAACAACCTCGACGCCGTCTTGGCCGGTGAGATGGAGTCGCTGCTGGATGCGCTCGTCGAAGCCGATAAGCAGGCCCGCCTCGAGCAGCAGTGACCGCTCGGGTCAGCGCCACTGATCTGCGCGCGGCCGGCGCCCGCACCCTGGCGGCGGTCGACATTGACTCGGCCGCCGGTGATGCCGGATGGCTCCTGGCGCACGTGCTCAAGGTGGAACCGGGCCGGTTGCTGCTGGTCGACGCCGTCGACGAGGCGGACCGCGTCCGGTACGCGGAGCTGATCTCGCGCCGGGCCGAGCGGGTCCCGCTGCAGCACCTGACCGGCGAAGCGTCCTTCGCCGGGATCGAGCTGGCGGTCGGGCCGGGGGTGTTCGTCCCTCGCCCGGAGACCGAACTGCTGGTCGAATGGGCGATCGGAGCGGCCGCCGCGACAAGGCCCGGCCCACTGCGGGTCGTGGATCTGTGTTCGGGCAGCGGCGCCCTGGCCATCGCGATCGCCGCCGCAGTCCCGCGCGCCGAGGTGATTGCCGTGGAGCTGTCCGCCCAGGCACTGGACTATCTGCGCAGAAACGTCGCCGCACAGTCCGAGCCGGTGGGCCGCCGGATCCAGGTGCTGGCCGGTGATGTCACCGACCCGGAACTGTGGGGTCGGATCGGACCGGCCGATCTGGTCGTGAGCAACCCGCCCTATGTTCCGGCCGCGGCACCGGTGAGCCCGGAGGTGGCGCACGATCCGGCCGACGCGGTGTTCTCCGGCGCCGACGGCATGGATCTGATCTCGGCCATGGTGCCGTTCATCGCGACGGCGCTGGTCCCCGGCGGCTCGGTGGCGGTGGAGCACGATGACACCACCGCTGAACAGAGCGTGACGACCTTCACCGATCAGGGGGTTTTCGCCGAGGTGGCCAGCCGCCGCGATCTGGCCGGGCGCCCGCGTTTCGTTACCGCGACCCGGGCCGGCGGGCCGGGCGTGCAAGGATGGACTGCGTGAGCGCCGTCTACGACTGCAGTGACCCTCAGGAACGAGCGGCCGGACTGCACGCGGCGGTAGGTGCCGCGCGCGGCGGCCGACTGGTGGTGCTGCCCACCGACACCCTGTACGGGCTGGGCTGCGATGCCTTCGACTCGGAAGCGGTCGCGGCCCTGCTGGCCGCCAAGCACCGTGGCCGAGATATGCCGGTGCCGGTCCTGGTCGGTTCCTGGCACACCATCGACGGTCTGGTCCGCCGCGTCGGACCGCAGGCCCGGGACCTGGTCCAGGCCTTCTGGCCCGGCGGTCTGAGCCTGGTGGTCGAACAGGCGCCGTCGCTGGCCTGGGACTTGGGCGACACCGACGGGACCGTGATGCTGAGGATGCCGTTGCATCCGGTGGCTATCGAGGTGCTGCGCGAGGTCGGGCCGATGGCAGTCTCCAGCGCCAACGTCTCCGGCGCCCGTCCGGCCGCGACCGTTGAGCAGGCACGTGAACAACTGGGTGATTCGGTGGCGGTCTACCTCGACGGCGGACCGGCCGATCATGCGGTGGCCTCGACGATCGTCGACCTGACCGGTGAGACGCCGCTGATCCTGCGCGAGGGCGCGGTGTCGGTCGAGGAGATCTCCGAGGTCTTGGATCTGGAGCCCGAGGAACTGCGGAGACCGGGATGAGTCTCCTGGACCCCGAGGTGCTGCGCGCCGCCGACCCGCAGATGGCAGCTCTGATCTCCCGTGAGGAGACGCGTCGCAGCCGCGGTCTACAGCTGCTGGCCGCCGAATCGACGGCGTCGCCGGCGGTGCGCGCGGTGCTCGGTTCGGTGCTCTCGGACAAGTACGCCGAGGGCTACCCGGAGCGGCGCTTCCACGGCGGCTGCGAGGTGGTCGACGAGGTGGAGGAACTCGCGCGGGCGCGCGCCCGGGACCTGTTCGGCGCGCAGTACGCCAATGTGCAGCCGCTGTCGTGGGTCCTGGCGAATCTGGCCGTGCTGGCAGCGTTCGCCCAGCCGGGGGATCAGTTGCTGTCGCTGAGCCTGCGGCACGGCGGGCATCAGACGCACGGTTCTCGCGCCAACTCCTCGGGCCGGTGGTTCAGCGTCGTCAACTACGGGGTCCGTCGCGACACCGAACAGGTCGACTACGACCGCATTCACGAGCTGGCCATGCTGCACCGTCCGCGCATCCTGGTCGCCGGCGGCACCGCCTACACCCGCACCTGGGATCTGCCGCGCCTGCGGGCCATCGCCGACGAGGCCGAGTGCATCCTGTGGGTCGACGCCGCCCATCTGGCCGGTCTGGTGGCCGGGGGAGTGCTCGAATCGCCGGTGCCGTATGCCGATGTGGTGACCGTGGCCACCAACAAGGTGATGCGCGGACCGCGCGGTGGCCTGTTGCTGGCCCGCGCCGAACACGGGGCCGCCCTCGATCGCGCCGTCTACCCGTTCCTGCAGGGCGCCCCGCCGATGCATGCCATCGGTGCCAAGGCCGTCGCCTTCGCCGAATCGGCCACCCCGCAGTACCGGGACTACGCCGGGCAGGTGGCGGCCGTCGCACGCACCCTGACCGATGCGCTGGCCGCCCGGGGGCTGCGGCCGATCGGCGGCGGCACCGACCTGCACCTGGGAGTCGTGGAAGTGACGTCGCTGGGAGTGAGTGGGCGGCTGGCCGCCGACCGGCTGGCGGCCACCGGGATCATCGTCGACAAGGCCGTGACCCCCTTCGATACCGCCGATGTGGCGGCGGGCTCGGCCATCAGGTACGGCACCGCGGCCGCCGTCGTCGGCGGCCTGACGGTTGCGCAGGTTCCTGCCGTCGCCGATCTGATGGTCGCCGCGATGACCACACCCGTCGACGATACGGCGCGACACGTCGCCTTGGCGCGTGAGGTCGATGACCTGGTCGCCGGGTAGCGTGACGGGAGTGATGGGACCGGGATTCGAGGGCCGCGTCGACGCGATCGACCTGCTGGCTTTCGAATCCTCGGCCGGCGCCGGTGTTCCGCTGCGCGAACTGGCGCTGGTGGGACTCACCGCAGCCGGCATCACCTACCTGATCACCGCACTGGTGCGCGTGTTCGCCGTGCGTGCCGGGGCGGTGGCGGTGCCCCGCGAACGCGATGTGCACGTGATCCCGACACCACGGTTGGGCGGGGTCGGCATGTATGTCGGCGTGGTCAGCGCGATCGCGCTGGCCGCCCAGTTGCCGGCGCTGAACCGCGGTTTCGCCTACACCCCCGATATGACCGCCGTGGTCACCGCCGGCCTGGTGATCGTGCTGGTCGGGGTGATCGACGACCGGTGGGGCCTGGATGCGCTGACCAAATTCGCCGGGCAGGTGACCGCCGCCGGAGTTCTGGTCCTGATGGGGGTCAGCTGGTATCTGCTCTACGTCCCGTTCGCCGATATCGGCACCGTCGTCCTCGATCCGCTGCAGGCTGGGCTGCTGACCGTCCTGATCACGGTCACCACGATCAACGCCATCAACTTCGTCGACGGCCTCGACGGTCTGGCAGCCGGTCTGGGCCTGATCGCGGCCCTGGCCATCCTGGTCTTCTCCCTGGGGCTGCTGCACGATCAGGGCGGCGACGTCAGCTACTATCCGCCGGCCCTGATCACCACCGCACTGGCCGGGGCCTGCCTGGGGTTCTTACCGCACAACTTCTCGCCGGCGCGGATCTTCATGGGGGACTCCGGGGCGATGCTGATCGGTCTGATGCTGGCGGCGGCCTCGACCAGTGCTTCGGGGCGACCGGCGCGCAGCGCCTACGGCACCGCGGACATGTTCACCCTGCTGTCGCCGTTGATCCTGGTCGCCGCGGTCGTCTTCATCCCATTGCTGGATATGGTCCTGGCCGTGATCCGGCGGACCCGGGCCGGTGTCGGTTTCGCCACCCCGGACAAGATGCATCTGCACCACCGGCTGCTGGAGCTCGGGCATTCTCAGCGTCGCGTCGCCCTCCTGATCTACCTGTGGGTCGGACTGTTGGCGCTGTCGGTGGCCGCGTGCACGCTCTTCTCTCCGCTGGCGGTGGCACCCTTCTTCGTGATCGCCCTGCTGGTGGCTCTGGCCGCCACCTTCGCGCCGGAGGTCAACCGGCGCAGACGGGCGCAGGCCGAAGGTGACCAGGCGCTGCTCACTCGCTAGCCTGGTCGGCGTGTCCTCCAACGGCGAACTCCACGACCAGACCTCCGGCGACCAGTCCTCCGGCGGTGAGGTGGGCGCGACGGTCTACGATTCGCTCGCGCCACTGAAGAACGGGTTGCGCTACGGGCTGCTCGGCCTGCTGGCGCTGACGGCGGTCGGGCTGGCCATCTGGGGGCCCTACAAGGGCTTGCCCGGCGTCTGGGGTGTGCTGGTCGGTGCCGGCGTGGGCGGCAGTTTCATCCTGCTCACCGTCATCACGATCATGGCCACCGCCAAACTGCCGCCGTCGATGACGATGGCCGCGGTGATGGGGTCGTGGTTCCTGAAGATGGTCGTGGTGCTCGTGGTGATGGCGATTCTGGGCAACATGGATTTCTATGCCAAGGGCGCGCTGGTCAGCATGCTCATCGGTGCCATCGTCGCGGTGCTCGGCTCGGAGGTGTGGGGAGTCCTCACCACCAAGACGCCGTACATCGACGACGTCGACTGACCGGTCTCGTGCGGCGGGGGAGCGGCCGACACCAGTGCTACGTCGGGGACGACACGGCCGCCTCGAGAACGTGACCAGTCCCATAGTTCGGGCGCTGACCTGCTACTACGGTCGATAGTACCGCTGCACCGAGCGGTTCGGCGGTAACGGATTCGGCCCTGATTCGTTGCGGAGGGTAACCACTTGATAAAGTTCTCACCGCACGACAACTGCGAACGCGGCACTCACGAGGGTCGCTGATCTCCGGCTGTGACCGCCGGGACCGCGGATGCGTGCTCGCACAGATTGCCGATCGGACCGCGGGTTGGATTGACTCGCAGGTCCCGAACACGGGAGAGAACGCTGAGCGTCATCCTTGCCGCCGTCGAGCACGGTGCCGTGCTCGCCGCCGACGAATTCCATACGCCGAGCCTGAGTGACTTCTTCCCCGAGGCGGTGCTCTTCAAGGATTCGCCGTACTTCCAGCTGAACCGCATCACCATCATGCGCGTCGCGATCGCGGTGCTGGTCGCTGCGGTCTTCGCACTCGGGATGCGCAACGCGAAGCTTGTTCCGCGCGGCCTGCAGAGCGTCGTGGAGAGCATGCTCGACTTCGTTCGGGTGAACATCGCCGAAGAGATCCTGGGTAAGGAGAACGGCCGCAAGTACATGGTCCTGATCTCGTCGATCTTCTTCGCGACCGTCTTCCTGAACCTGCCGTCGATCATCCCGTTCCTCAACATCTCCCCGAACGCCCGGATCGGTATGCCGATCGTCATGGCTGCCGCGGCCTACATCGCCTATGTCGGTGTCGGTATGCGCAAATACGGCGTCTTCGGTTTCATCAAGTCCTCGATCGTGATCCCGGGTGTGCCGATGGCCATCCAGCCGCTGCTGATCCCGATCGAATTCGTCTCGACCTTCATCCTGCGGCCGTTCACGCTGACGGTGCGACTCATGGCCAACATGCTGGCCGGTCACATCATGCTGGTGCTGTTCTTCGCCGCCACCCAGTACTTCCTGTTCAGTGGCACCTGGCACGTGGTCTTCGCGCCTTTCTCACTGATCGCAGGCATCGGCTTCACCTTCTTCGAGCTGATGATCATCGTGCTGCAGGCCTACATCTTCGCGCTGCTGACGGCGGTCTACATCGACCTGTCGCTGCACGCTGACCAGCACTGACCGACCAACCGCACACCACACAGACTGACTCACTCGTCCGCCCGGGCGGGGAGCCACCAAGAAAGAAAAGGGAATCGCAAGATGAGCTACATCGCCCAGACTCTCGCCGACACCACCACGACCTTCGAAGGTTCCGGCTTCGGTGCCATCGGTTACGGCCTGGCCGCCATCGGCCCGGGCATCGGCGTGGGCATCGTGGCCGGCAAGGCCATCGAAGGTATCGCCCGCCAGCCCGAGCTCGCCGGCCAAATCCGCACCACCATGTTCCTCGGTATCGCACTGTCCGAGGCACTGGCGCTGATCGGTATCGTCGTCGGCTTCATCTTCTGATCTGAGCGGACGACATGATCAACACCACTGAGCTCATCTACCTGGCCGCCGGGGACGAGGACCAGAACCCTCTGCTTCCGGCGTGGTACGACATCATCTGGTCGTTGGTCGCCTTCGCCGTCGTTATCTTCGTCTTCTGGAAGTACGTGATCCCGCAGTACCAGAAGATGCTCGATGAGCGTCGCGACACCATCGAAGGCGGCATCGAACGTGCCGAGGCGGCACAGGCCGAAGCGAATGCGGCCCTGCTGGCCTACCGTGAGCAGCTCGCGGGTGCTCGGGAAGAGGCCGCAGGTATCCGTGATGAGGCGCGCCAGCAGGGCACGCAGATCATCAACGCGATGAAGGTCCAGGCCACCGAGGAAAGCGACCGGATCATCGCCAACGGTGCGGCCCAGCTGGCCGCCCAGCGGCAGCAGGTCGTCGCCGAACTGCGCAGCGATGTGGGCCGCCTGTCGGTCGACCTCGCCGAGAAGCTGGTCGCCAGCGACCTGTCGGACACTGCGAAGCAGGCCGGCACCGTCGACCGGTTCCTTGCCGAACTCGACGACGCCAACCTCGGCGCGAAGTAAGTCCCCGATGATGACCGAGTCAGGTGCAGGGCGGCGAAGCGATCTTCGCCGCACCTGTGACCGTCTCGGACGTGCCACGCCACAAGAAGGAATGTAGGTACATGTACGCAGCGTCAAGCCGCGAAGCCCTCGAGGGCGCACGCGTCGAACTCGAAGCCGCCCTGCGCGGTGTCGATGCCGACGCCGAAATCGCCATCGGGACCGAACTGCTGTCGGTCGCCGAGACCGTGGCCGACAATCGGGCGCTGCGGGCAGCGCTCGCGGACTCGTCGGCCGCCCCGGGCTCCCGGGCTGCGGTTGCCGAATCCGTGCTGGCCGGCAAGGTCCACGAGATCACGCGGGCGACCGTGGCTTCGGCCGCGGCACGTTCCTGGTCCAAGGACAGCGACCTGTCCGCGGCACTGCAGTCGCTCGGCCGCGAGGCCATGCTGCAGTCGGCCAAGCGTCAGGACAAGCTGGACAAGGTCGAGGCCGAGCTGTTCCGTCTAGGCACCATCATCAAGGACAGCCCGGAGTTGGAACTGGCCCTCTCGGACCGGTCTCGGTCGGGGCAGGATCGGGCAGAACTGCTCACCAGGCTCATCACCGGCAAGGTGGAGCCCGTCACCGAGCGTCTGGCAGTCCAGGCCGTCGTCGTCGACCAGCTCGCCCCCGGCGATGCGATCGACCAGCTCTCGGCACTGGCCGCGGCCACCAACGGCCGTAAGGTCGCGTATGTGGCCTCGGCCGGCGAACTGTCTGCAGCACAGCGCACGGAGTTGGCCGAGAAGCTGTCCCGGATCTTCGACGCGCCGGTCACCCTGCACGTCGAAATCGATCCCGAGCTCCTCGGTGGCGTCGTCGTCCGGGTGGGCGACGAGCGTATCGACGGAAGCATCGCCGGCAAGCTCGCGGCACTGCGCCGCAGCCTGCGGTGACCACCCAAGCAATAACGATTCCCAAGACCCTTTAAGCAAGCCAGGAAGAGCAGGCAGGAACATGGCCGAGTTGACCATCTCCTCCGACGAGATTCGGAGCGCGATCGCAAATTACACCGAGGAGGTGCGCGGGGAGGCCACTCGTGAAGAGATCGGCCTCGTCACCGACACCGGCGACGGCATCGCTCACGTGAGCGGACTGCCGGGCGCCATGGCGAACGAGCTGCTGGAGTTCCCCGGTGGTGTTCGCGGCGTCGCCCTGAACCTCGACCTGGACGCCGTCGGCGCCGTCATCCTCGGTGACTACGAGAACATCGAGGAGGGCCAGGAGGTCAAGCGGACCGGCAACGTGCTGTCGGTGCCGGTCGGCGATGCCTTCCTGGGCCGCGTGATCAACCCGATCGGCCAGCCGATCGACGGTCTGGGCGCCATCGAGGCCGAGGACGAGCGGGTGCTCGAGCTGCAGGCCGCTTCGGTGCTCGAGCGCCAGCCGGTGGAGGAGTCGCTGGCCACCGGTATCACCGCCATCGACGCGATGACCGCGATCGGCCGCGGCCAGCGCCAGCTGGTGATCGGCGACCGTAAGACCGGTAAGACCGCAGTCTGCATCGACGCCATCCTGAACCAGAAGGCGAACTGGGCCACCGGCGATCCGGAGAAGCAGGTCCGCTGCATCTACGTCGCGATCGGCCAGAAGGGTTCGACCATCGCCGGCGTCAAGACCGCTCTGGAAGAGGGCGGCGCGATGGAGTACACCACCATCGTCGCGGCCCCGGCCTCGGACTCGGCCGGTTTCAAGTGGCTTGCCCCCTACACCGGCTCGGCCCTCGGCCAGCACTGGATGTACCAGGGCAAGCACGTCCTGATCGTGTTCGACGACCTGTCCAAGCAGGCCGAGGCCTACCGTGCGATCTCGCTGCTGCTGCGTCGCCCGCCGGGCCGTGAGGCCTACCCCGGTGACGTGTTCTACCTGCACTCGCGTCTGCTGGAGCGTTGTGCCAAGCTCTCCGACGAGCTCGGCGGTGGCAGCATGACCGGCCTGCCGATCATCGAGACCAAGGCCAACGACGTCTCGGCGTTCATTCCGACCAACGTCATCTCGATCACCGACGGCCAGGTCTTCCTGGAGTCGGATCTGTTCAACAAGGGTGTCCGCCCGGCCATCAACGTCGGTATCTCGGTCTCCCGCGTCGGCGGCGCCGCCCAGACCAAGGGGCTCAAGGACGTCTCCGGCTCGCTGCGTCTGGAGCTTGCCCAGTACCGCGAGCTCGAGGCCTTCTCGGCGTTCGCCTCCGACCTGGACGCGGCCTCCAAGGCACAGCTCGAGCGCGGTGCGCGCTGGGTGGAACTGCTCAAGCAGGACCAGTTCAGCCCCGTGGCCGTCGAGGACCAGATCGTTTCGCTGTACCTGTGCGGCGAGGGCTTCATGGACTCGGTGCCGGTCGACGATGTGCGCCGCTTCGAGAGCGAACTGCTCGAGGAGTTGCACTCCAGTGCAGCCGGTGTCTACGAGAACATCGCCGGCGGCAAGAAGCTCAGTGACGACGACAAGGCCGCACTGGCCGTCGCCACCGACAACTTCAAGCAGGGCTTCATCGCCTCGGACGGCTCGCGCGTGGTCGAGGTCGACGCTGATCCGCTGGCTCCCGAGGACGTCGTTCCCGAGACGATCCGAGTGACGAAGAAGACGAAGTAGTCATGGCGACAATTCGGGAACTTCGTTCACGGATCAAGTCGATCGAGTCGACGAAGAAGATCACCAAGGCGCAGGAGCTGATCGCGACCTCGCGCATCACCAAGGCGCAGGCACGCGTGGCCGCGGCTCGTCCCTACTCGGACGAGATCACCGAGGTCGTCGCCGTGCTGGGTGAGCGGGCCCATCTGGCCTCGATCCCGCTGCTGAACCCGCGGGATAATCCGCGCCGGGTGGCGGTGCTGGTCGTGACCAGTGACAGCGGCCAGTGCGGTGGCTACAACGCCAACGTGCTCAAGGAGACCGAAGAGCTGCTCTCGCTGCTCCGCTCCGAGGGCAAGGAGCCGGTGGTCTACGTCTTCGGCCGCAAGGGGATCGGCTACTACCGGTTCCGCGACCGCGAGATCGCCGGTGGCTGGTCCGGGTTCTCTCAGCAGCCGGTCTTCGCCGACGCCGCCCCCGCCACCAGTCATCTGGTGGAGGCATTCCTGGCCGGCAGCGACGGCAGCGTGCCGGCTCCGGACGGACACGGCGAGGTCGCCGGGTTCGACGAACTGCACATCGTCTACACGCGCTTCGTGTCGATGTTGAGCCAGCAGCCGATCGTGCGCCGTATGGCCCCGATCGACGTCGAGTTCGAGCTCGAGCAGCTGGACATGGGTCAGGACATGCTCGACAAGACGCCGTCCGCCGGTGGCGTCAGCGCCGAGATCGAGTTCGAGGGCGACGACGCCACCGCGCTGCTCGACGCCCTGCTGCCCAAGTACGTGGCGGCACGGATCTTCGCCGCGCTGCTGGAGGCGGCCGCGTCGGAGAGCGCTGCTCGCCGTACCGCCATGAAGGCCGCGACGGACAACGCCAACGAGCTGGAGAAGAACCTGAGCCGACAGGCCAATGCGGCCCGCCAGGCGCAGATCACCCAGGAAATCAGCGAGATCGTCGGCGGCGTCGAAGCGCTCGCGCACAACTAAGACATACGAGGAAAGAGAAGAAACATGACTGCAGCAGTCACCGAGCCGACCACGGCCGCTTCGGCGACCGCCGGTCGCGTCGTCCGGGTCATCGGCCCGGTCGTCGACGTCGAGTTCCCGCGCGGCGCCGTACCCGACCTGTTCAACGCTCTCCACGCCGAGATCACTCTCCCGGCTGTGGCCAAGGTCCTGACCCTTGAAGTCGCCCAGCACCTGGGTGACAACGTGGTCCGCACCGTCTCCATGCAGCCCACCGACGGTCTGGTCCGCGGTGCGGAGGTGACCGACACCGGCAAGCCGATCTCGGTTCCGGTCGGCGACGTCGTCAAGGGCCACGTCTTCAACGCGCTGGGCGACTGCCTGGACGCGCCGGGCACCGGTCGCGACGGCGAGCAGTGGGGCATCCACCGCAAGCCGCCGGCCTTCGACCAGCTCGAGGGTAAGACCGAGATCCTGGAGACGGGCATCAAGGTCATCGACCTGCTGACCCCGTACGTCAAGGGCGGCAAGATCGGTCTGTTCGGTGGTGCCGGTGTCGGCAAGACCGTGCTGATCCAGGAGATGATCACCCGTATCGCCCGCGAGTTCTCGGGCACCTCGGTGTTCGCCGGCGTCGGTGAGCGTACCCGTGAGGGCACCGACCTGCACCTGGAGATGGAAGAGATGGGCGTCCTGCAGGACACCGCCCTGGTCTTCGGCCAGATGGATGAGCCGCCGGGCACGCGTATGCGCGTGGCTCTGTCGGCGCTGACCATGGCCGAGTACTTCCGCGACGTCCAGCACCAGGACGTGCTGCTGTTCATCGACAACATCTTCCGGTTCACCCAGGCCGGCTCGGAGGTCTCGACCCTGCTGGGCCGGATGCCGTCGGCCGTGGGCTACCAGCCGACGCTGGCCGATGAGATGGGCGAGTTGCAGGAGCGGATCACCTCGACCAAGGGCCGTTCGATCACCTCGCTGCAGGCGATCTACGTTCCCGCCGACGACTACACCGACCCGGCGCCGGCGACCACCTTCGCCCACCTGGATGCGACCACCGAGCTGTCCCGCCCGATCTCGCAGCTGGGTATCTACCCGGCTGTGGATCCGCTGACCTCGACCTCGCGCATCCTGGAGGCCTCGATCGTCGGCGAGGAGCACTTCCGCGTCGCCAACGAGGTCAAGCGGATCCTGCAGAAGTACAAGGAGCTGCAGGACATCATCGCCATCCTCGGTATGGACGAGCTGTCGGAAGAGGACAAGGTCACCGTCGCCCGTGCGCGCCGGATCCAGAAGTTCCTCGGCCAGAACTTCATCGTCGCCGAGAAGTTCACCGGTCAGCCCGGTTCGGTGGTGCCGCTGGCCGAGACCATCGACGCCTTCGACCGTCTCTGCAAGGGTGAGTTCGACCACCTGCCCGAGCAGGCGTTCAACAGCTGCGGTGGCCTCGACGACGTCATGGCTGCCGCTGCCAAGATCACCGGAAAGTAGTCTGGAGTCATGGCTAAGAGCTTCCGAGTGGATGTCGTCTCGCCGGACAAGATGCTGTACACCGGTGACGCGACGTTCCTGCGTGCTCAGACCACCGACGGCGAAGTCGGTATCCTCGCCGACCACGCCCCGCTGTTCGCCGAACTGGCGCCCGGCGGGTGCGTGGTGGTGACCCTCGAGGACGACAGCAAAGTCGCGATCGCGGCACAGGGTGGCTTTCTGTCCATCACCGAGGCCAACGTGAAGGTGCTCGCCGAGTCGGCGCAGCTGGCTGAGGAGATCGACATCGAAGCCGAGCGTGCAGCTCTGGAATCGAACGAAGAGGGCTCCGCGGGCTACCTGCAGGCCCGATCCCGGATCCGTGCCTTCGAGGCAGTGAGCTGACGAGATAAGAGCCGAGCATGAACAGCGTCGCAGGCCGTCCCGAGAGTCCGGGGCGGCCTGCGGCGTTTTTCCGCTCGGGAGACGACTGGATGAAGGTGAGCTGAGTGGCCTGGTGGGGCTGGGTGATCGTGATCGTCCTTGCGGTGGGCGCGTTCCTGCTCGGCGGTCTGGTCTACCGGATCCGGGGGAAGTACGCAGTGCCGGTACCCCGGTGATCTTTCGTGCCATGCCGGCCGGTACCGACCGCGGCTGGCGTCACGGCTCGGTGCACTACACCGAGCCTTCTCTGGTCTACTACCGGCTGACCAGCTTCCGGCCCGGACCCACCGCGGTCCTGTCCCGCCGGTACCTGGAGCTGACGCGACGGCGGGTGCCCGAAGGCACCGAACGCGAGATCATGGACCCCGATATGGTGGTCCTGGAACTGCGGGTCAATGAGCCGGGCTCGGCGCCGGCCGACTACGAGATCGCGATGAGTCCGGATCTGGTCACGGCGCTGCTGTCCTGGCTCGAGTCCCGTGCGCCGCAACGGGCGCGCCGCCCCCGCCGTTCGGCCTGATCGAGCGGCGCTGCCGCCGGGTCACCGGGTGCGATTGGCTCCGGGAACCCATTTCACGTCCTCGCGGCCGGCCCGCACATTGGCGACGCGGGCGAGGATGAACAGCAGATCCGAGAGCCGGTTGAGGTACTTCGCCGGAAGCACGTGCGTGTCCTCGGGGTGGGCGTGCACCGCCGCCCACGCGGCCCGTTCTGCCCGCCGCGTCACCACCCGTGCCTGGTGCAACAGAGCGGCCAGCGGAGTCCCGCCGGGCAGGATGAACGAGTTCAGGGGCTGGAGTTCGGCGCCGAAACGGTCGCACCAGGCCTCCAGCGCATCGATGTAGCCGGCCTCGATCCGCAGCGGCGGATATTTGGGGTCGGGGATCACCGGCGTCGACAGATCGGCGCCGGCGTCGAAGATGTCGTTCTGCACGGTGGTGAGCACCTCGGCGATATCGGCGGGGACCTCACCCCCGAGTGCCAGCGCCAGGCCGATGGCCGTATTCGCCTCATCGCAGTCGGCATAAGCGACGACGCGGGGGTCGGTCTTGTCGACTCGCGAGAAATCCGAGAGACCGGTCGTACCGTCGTCGCCGGTGCGGGTGTAGATCTTCGTCAGGTGAACGGCCATGCCATCTGAATCTACTCCAGATCGCCATGCCATAAACTGACGCCGTGAGTGATCGCTATTTGGTGACCGGTGGAGCCCGCCTGACCGGTGAAGTGGTTGTCGGCGGCGCCAAGAACAGCGTGCTGAAGCTGATGGCTGCGGCCCTGCTAGCCGAGGGGCGCACGGTGCTGACGAATGTGCCCGAGATCGCCGACGTCCCGTTGATGGCCGAGGTACTGCGCGGGCTCGGTGCACAGGTGGCCGTCGACGGCGACACGGTGGTGATCGATTCGCCTGCCGTGCCGGACCACCATGCCGACTTCGACGCGGTCAAGCAGTTCCGGGCGTCGGTCTGTGTGCTCGGGCCGTTGATGGCGCGGTGCAAACGTGCGGTGGTGGCCCTGCCGGGCGGTGACGCGATCGGCTCGCGTCCGCTGGACATGCACCAGTCGGGCCTGCGGGCGCTGGGCGCGCAGAGCAACATCGAACACGGCTGCGTCGTCGCCGAGGCCGACAGACTCATCGGTGCGCCGATCGCCCTGGAGTTCCCGTCGGTGGGGGCCACCGAGAACATTCTGATGGCGGCGGTCCTGGCCGAGGGGGAGACGACGATCGACAACGCCGCCCGTGAGCCGGAGATCATCGATCTGTGCGAGATGCTCAACCAGATGGGAGCCAAGGTCGAGGGCATCGGCAGTTCGATGCTGACGGTGACCGGCGTCGAGCAGCTCTCGCCGACGACCCACCATGTGGTCGGCGACCGGATCGTCGCCGGCACCTGGGGCGTGGCCGCGGCGATGACCCGCGGTGACGTGACGGTGCGCGGCATCGATCCCCAGCATCTGAATCTGGTGCTCAAGAAGCTGGTCGACGCCGGCGCCAAGGTCGAACGGTTCGCCGACGGCTTCCGGGTCCGGCAGGACGAACGGCCCCGGGCGGTCGATATCGCGACGCTGCCGTTCCCGGGGTATCCGACGGACCTTCAGCCGATGGCGATCGGTCTGGCTGCGGTCTCCGAAGGGATGTCGTTGATCACCGAGAACGTCTTCGAGGCGCGGTTCCGGTTCGTCGAAGAGATGATCCGGCTCGGTGCCGACGCCCGGACCGACGGGCACCACGCGGTGGTGCACGGCGTCGAGCAGCTGTCCAGCGCACCGGTCTGGTCGAGCGACATCCGGGCCGGGGCAGGCCTGGTACTGGCCGGGCTGGTGGCCGACGGCATCACCGAGGTGCACGATATCGAGCACATCGACCGCGGCTACCCGCACTTCGAGGAACAGCTGCAGAGCCTGGGCGGCACCATCGAACGTGTCCGGGACTGACGCGCTGGGCGACCTGTCCGATCGGCTAGGTTGCGGGCCTGACCGGACGGCCCCTAACCTCGGGTAACAGGTCAGGGGCCCTTGTCGCGGGTGTGACCTGAGGAACACGCTGAATGGTGTACGAGCTACATCACACCGTTTCAGCGAGGAGACTTCCGCGATGGCCATCGAGATGAATCAGATCTGGGACTTCCCGATCAAGGAGTTCCACCCGTTCCCCAAGGCCAAGCTGGGGGTCGGCGCCCACGACATGATCGGCGTCGAAGCCAAGGATCTGGGCATGACCCGTGTCCTGCTGATGACCACGGGCCTGCGCGGCTCAGGAATCATCGACGAGCTCAAGGGCAAGATCGAATACCAGGGTGTTGACGTCGTCGTCTTCGACAAGGTCGAGTCGAATCCGAAGGACTACAACGTCATGGACGCCGCCGCGGTGTACCAGACCGAGAAGTGCGACGGCATCATCTCCGTGGGCGGCGGATCGAGCCATGACGCGGCCAAGGGTGCGCGCATGGTGATCGCCCACGACGGCCGCAACATCAACGAGTTCGAAGGGTTCTCGAAGGCCACCAACAAGGAGAACCCGAAGCACATCGCGGTCTCGACCACGGCGGGCACCGGCTCGGAGACCTCGTGGGCCTATGTCATCACCGACACCTCCGATATGGAGAACCCGCACAAGTGGGTCGCCTTCGACGACACCTGCCTGGTGGATCTGGCCATCGATGATCCGCTGCTGTACTACTCGTGCCCCGAGCACTTCACCGCCTTCTGCGGTTTCGATGTGCTCGCGCACTGCTCCGAGCCCTATGTCTCGCGGCTGGATTTCGCACCGTCGCTGGGCAACGCCAAGTACGCGATCGAGCTGACCACCAAGTACCTGCGGACTGCGACCTACGAGCCGCACAACCTGGAGGCGCGCACCGGGATGATGCACGCCCAGTACATCGCCGCGCAGGCGTTCAACTCCGGTGGCCTGGGCCTGATCCACTCGCTGTCGCACGCCTTCAGCGCCTTCTACGACAGCCACCACGGCCTCAACAACGCGATCGCGCTGCCGCGGGTGTGGGAGTACAACCTGCCGGCCCGGTACGAGCGCTTCGCCGATATCGCCTCTCTGATGGGTGTGGACACCTCCCGGATGACGGTGGTGCAGGCCGCCGACGCCGCCGTCGAGGAGGCCATCCGGATATCCAAGGATCTGGGTATCCCGGACAACTTCGGCCAGCTGAACGTCAACAGCTACGAGAAGAACCGGATGAACACCGGCAAGTACGAGGGACGCGGCCACGGTGTCGACACCTCGGAGGAGCAGATCCGGGCGATCTCCGAACACATGATGGACGACTGGTGCACCCCGGGTAACCCCCGCACCTGCACCGTGGAGTCGATGATCCCGATGGTCCGGCACGCGATGGTCGAGACCTACTGAGACCGATCGCCGCCGGGTCCGAGACCGAGTCCGGGCCCGGCGGCGATCGACCACCCCGCCGGTCACCCGCGAACTGAGGAAGCGATGAACAACCAGACCACAGCCCCGGCGTCCAGTGAGGGCTTCGCCTCCGTGGCAGAGCTCACGGCCGCACTCACCGAGCAGGGCTACCTGATTCAGGACGAGTTGGCGGTGGTGCTGCACCTGGCCACGGTGCTGGATCGGCCCCTGCTGTTGGAGGGACCGGCCGGGGTGGGCAAGACCGAGTTGGCCAAGGCCCTGGCCGCGGCCTCGGGCCGCGAGCTGATCCGGCTGCAGTGCTACGAGGGCCTCGACGATGCCCGGGCGCTGTACGAGTGGGATTACGCCCGGCAGCTGCTGCACGTGCAGATGCTGCGGGACCGGATCAGTGAGGAACTGGCGTCGTACCAGACGCTCTCGGAGGCCTCCTCGGCGCTGGCCCGGACCGAGGTCGGCGTCTACAGCGAGGACTTCCTGGTGCCGCGTCCGCTGCTGGCCGCAATCGTCTCGGCCGAGCCCGTCGTCCTGCTGGTCGACGAGATCGACCGCACCGATGAAGCGATGGAGGCGGTGATGCTGGAGGTCCTGGCCGAGCGGCAGGTGACGGTGCCGGAGCTGGGCACCTTCACCGCCCGGTCGGCACCATGGGTGATTCTGACGTCCAACGACACCCGCGAACTGTCACCGGCCCTGAAACGGCGCTGCCTGCACTTCCAGGTCGACTATCCCGATGCGGAGCGTGAATGCGCGATCGTGGCGGTGCGCGCACCCGAGGTGGAGGCGACGGTGATCACCGATGTGGTGGAGCTGGCCCGCCGACTGCGAGAGTTGCCGCTGCGCAAGAGCCCGTCGATCGCCGAAGTGATCGACGCGGCGCGGGCGGCCGCGCGACTGGCCGACGACGACGCGGATTCGACTGAGACACCGCAGACACAGATCGGTGGCCACAATCCGGCGCTGATGAGTCTGCTGGTCAAGTTCGGCACCGATTTGGACCAGGCCCGCCGCCGGCTCGGCGCTGAGCTGGCCGATACCGGCGCGACCCCTGTCGCAGTCGACGGCAGCAGCCCGGGCGGCACGGTCACCGAACGCGCTTTCGGTGCGGGCCGGGCCCGCAGTTCCGCGCGGGGCTGACGATGGTCTCCGTGACCCCGGCACAGTCGCCGCCGGGTTCGGTGGTGGTCGGGCGCGCGGGCCTGCTGGACCGGATCGCGGTTGAGTTCGGCCGGGCCCTGCGGGTGTTTTCCGTCGCCGCCTCGCCGGCCGAGGTGATTGAGATCCGCCGGGTCCTGGATCTTGTCGGCGCGAGCGACCCGGACCTGCTCCGCACAGCGCTGCGCGCGGTCAGTGTCAAATACGGTTACGAACGCGAGGGCTTCGAGCTGGCCTTCGACGTCTTCTTCGCCGGATCGCAGGGCCAGGGCGACCCTGCTGAACTGCCTCGGGTGCGGGGGCTGTTGTCCGGTTTGCCCGATGAGATCGACTGGGACGAGGAGTTCGAGGGTGGGGGCCGGATGATCGGCGCCGACGAGCACACCGAGGAGATCGGTGACCTGATGATCGACGATCCCGACGCCCGCGAACGCACCGCCCAGAGCGCACATCGGGAGGAGAACGATTTCACCGTGTCTTCGGGCGCCGAGCAACTGCAGGTGGATACCGATGCCTCGGCGGTCTCGGGTGGAGTCACCTACACCGTGGAGGTCGACCATGCCGCCGCCGGCCAGGTCGGGGAACTGACCGCCGCGACGACACGGGTGGAAGGCACGACGCTGAATCTGACGGATGCGGCAGCCCTGCTGCAAGCATTGGACGCGTCCGACGGCCGCCATGCGTACGGTGTCGACGGCGCCGAAGGCCTGGACGAGCAGGCGATCGCCGAACTCGAACAGGCACTGCAGCGATTCGTCGCAGCACTGACCGAACGGCTGGCCGGAGCGGCCGCGCTCGCCCCGGAAGGACAAGTCGCGCACCGGGTCCATCGCGACCAGGCCGACCTGGATCGGGCGTGTCATCGACTCGTACAGCGGATGCGCGGTGCCCCCCGGCGGGTCAGCAGGCTGACCACCGTGGGACGCCTGGACTTTCGTCGCACGATGCGCGCGGCGGTGGCCACCGACGGCGTGCCCGCACAGTTGTGGCGCCGCCCGGCGGTCCCCGGGCCGGTGCGGCTCCTGGTGATCGTGGACGTGTCCATCTCCGTTCGTCCGGTCACCGGATTCATCTTGCGCCTGGCGCAGACCCTGCACCGCTTCGGAGACCGCTGCGAGGTGGTGGCCTTCGTCGACTCGCCGGTACTGGTGACGCCGGCGTTGCGCAGTGCCTCCCCGGACGCGGCGCTGGCCGCCGTCCTGGCCGCCGACGGCCTGGACCTGTCGGCGACCAGCGACTACGGCCGCATGTGGCACGAGTTGCTCGACGGATACGGCGACCTGATCAGCCCGCGCACCAGTGTGCTGGTGGTCGGCGATGCACGGCACAACGCCTTCGATCCGCGTCCGGATCTGTTCGCCGAGGTCGCCCGCAGAGCGTTCCGGGTCGCGTGGCTGACGCCCGAACCCGAGCGGTACTGGCACCAGACCGGCTGTGCTCTGGACGAATACGCGCAACAATGTGCGGGAGTGGTCAGTGCTCGCGACGGGGCCGAGGTCCTGGAGCGGTGCGATGAACTGGGTGCGGCCCTGCGGTGAGTCACCGACACACCCGCAGGGCAGAACAGATCCCGCTGGGATGAGCGGAACAGGAGGGCCGGACGCCGATGACACCCCGCGCACGCCGCAGACCCGAACTGGACCGTGTGGTGAAGTTCCACACCCCGGAGATCCTCTTCGGCCCCGGCGCGCTGGACGAGGCGGCCAATGCCGTGGCCGCATTGGGAATGGACCGTCCCCTGGTGGTCTCGGACCCCCATCTGGCCGTCACACCCTGGTTCGATCGGCTGCTGTCGGACCTGCGTCGTCGAGGGCTGACGCCGGCCGAGTTCCTGGACGTCAGCCCTAACCCCCGCGCCGGTGAAGTGGCCCTCGGGCGTGAGGCGTACGGACGGCATCGCGCCGATGGTCTGGTGGCGCTCGGCGGGGGTTCGGTGATCGATACCGCCAAAGGCATCGCGGTGGTCGCGGCCAACGGCGGCCACATCCTCGAATACGAGGGGATCGACAAGGCCGAGCGCGCGCTTCCGCCGGTGGTGGCGATCCCGTCGACCGCGGGCAGCGGGGCTGACGTCTCCCAGTTCTGCATCATCAACGACGCCGAGCGCCGCACCAAGGTCACGATCGTCGGGCGAACACTGGTCCCCAATGTCGCCGTGGTCGATCCGGTCCTGGTCAGCACGGCGCCGTCGGCGGTGATTGCTCAGGCAGGGATGGACGCGCTGACACACTGCGTGGAAGCGTTCGTCTCCCTGGCTCGCGGACGGCTCACCGATGCGCTCGCCGTGGAATCGTTGACCGGCCTGTGGCACAACCTCGAACAGCTGGTGAACGATCCGGCCGATGCGCAGGCCGCCGCCGAGATGTCCCTGGCGTCGCTGCGGGCAGGTATGGCCTTCACCAACGCGATTCTGGGCGCCACCCATGCGATGAGCCACCCGGTCGGCGGCTACTGCGATGCCCCGCACGGCACGATCAACGCGGTGCTTCTGCCGCATGTGATCCGCTACAACGCAGTCACCTGTGCCGCCGATTTCGCCGAACTCGCCGACGCCATCGGGCTCGCCTCCGGCGGCAGCGAACGATCCGTCGCCGACCGGCTGGCCGCCGAGATCGCCGATCTGGGCCAGCGCGTCGGGATGCCCGAGACCCTGACCCCGCTCGGGGTACGGCCCGACGACCTGGATCTGCTCACCGAGCGGGCGATGGCCGATTCGTGCATGCTGACCAATCCTCGCCGGCCCGAGGCCCAGGCCATTCACGGCGTGTATCGGCAGGCGCTCTAGCGATGCCGGAGAAGGATGACCTGGCCAGTCTGGTCGGCCTGAGCAGCGTCAAAGCCGGACACTATGCGCAGTACCGCGGCTCGGAGACCCGCCTGAGCAGGGTGATGACCGCGCTGGAGGGAATCTCCAGTGCCCTGGTCCAGACCGACCGGGGCCCCGAACATCTCGTGGTCGCGGTGCTCGAGGCGATCCGCGAGCATCTGGACGCCGATTGGGTGGTGTTCGCGCTCGCCGACGGCCAGCTCGATCGGGCGGGACCCCGGCATCTGATCGCCGCTCGGGACGATGGGATCCTGGCCTTCGAAGGGGCCGGAGTAGCCCACCGGCCGACCGCCCTGCCGGTCGAGGTGCTCAATCGACTCATCGACATTCTGCGCGGGGAGGCGACGGTGCTGGCGGCGCCCATCGTCGAAATCCATCACCTGCATGTCCCGATCGAATACGCCGGCCGGCTGGTCGGGGGACTGTCGGCCTGGACACCCGAGCATCGGCAGGTCGACCGGTCCGACCGGATGATCCTGGAGATTCTGGCCCGCCAGGCGGCGGTCGCTCTGGTCAATGCGGATCTATTCGTCGAGACCAGCAGCCGCGCCGCCGAGCTGGCCGAACGCAATGCCGAATTCGAACGCACCCAGCGGCAACTCTCGGCGGTGCAGCGGACCGCGCTGCTCAACGCCGAACGCGCCAGGATCGCCCGGGAACTGCACGACTCGGTCGGTCAATCGGTCCTGTCGGCCGGCTTGCAGATCGAGCTGTGCCGGGGGCGGGTGCCCGAGGACGTCACGGAACATCTCGACAAGGCACTGGTGTTGTCTCGGGCGGCGGTGACTCAGCTGCGCGGGGCGATCTACACCCTCAATGACCACGGCGGTCCGTCGGAGAGCCTGGCAGAAGACCTGGAACGACTGTGCGAACTGCATCTGCCGCCGACCGCGAAAGCGTCGGTGGCCGTGCGCGGCAGGTACCGCGAGCTCGACAGCGAGACCCAGCATGCTCTGCTGCGGATAGCCGGGGAATCGCTGTTCAATGCTGCTGCACATGCGCAACCGGCACAGGTCATGGTCACGATGACCTACCGTGACAGCCGGGTGGTTCTGGCGGTCGACGACGACGGTGTGGGGGACCCGGCAGGGCTTCGCGCACGGCTGCGCACCGTCACCAGCGGAGACCGCACCGGTCGTGGCCGGGGGTTGAAGAATATGTCGTTCCGGGCCGAAGAGCTCGGTGGTGTCCTGCGGATCCGTCGTTCCCGTCTGGGCGGGGTGCGGATCGTGGCTGAACTCCCGATCGATGAAGGCGAGCGACCATGACCGGTGAACACCACGACCGCGATCGGATCCGGACGGTCCTGGTCGACGACCATGCGCTGCTGCGGGAGGGACTGCGGGCGCTGCTGGAGCGCCAGGACGGTATCGCGGTGGTCGGCGAGGCCGGCACCTACGAGGCCGCGTTGGCCGAGGTCGCCCACACGCGCCCGGATGTGGTGGTGGTCGACCTGAAGCTCTCGGTCGGCACCGATTACGCGGGCATGCGGTTGATCGAGGAACTGCGCCGGTCGGTCCCGACGTGTGCGGTGCTGGTGCTGACCACCTTCCTCGACGACGACCTGGTGGTCCGGGCCGTTCGTGCCGGAGCCCGGGGCTATGTGGTCAAGGACGTCGACACCACCGAGCTGGTCCGTGCTATCCGCGCGCTCGCCGCTGGTGGCAGCGCCTTTGATCCACGCAGCTCGACGATCGTGATGAAAGCGATGGCGGGGGAGCGCACGACCAGCGATGAACTGACCGATCGGGAACGGGAGATCATCCAGCTGCTCGCGCACGGGATGTCCAATGGACAGATCGGCGCGCGCCTCTACATCGCCGAGTCGACGGTGAAGTTCCACATCCGGAACCTGATCCGCAAGCTCGGCGTCACCAAACGCACCGATGCGGTGTACGTCGCCACCAAACGCGGCCTCATCTGACGGCCCTGTACCCCGAGGCACGGCCTCACCGGCGGTCGAGGATCAGCCAGCCACCGTGGTGTTCGGAGATCGCCGCCCGCCATCCCGGATACTTCTTCGCCCAGGACAGAAGATCCGATTCGGTCAAGGCCTGCACGTGACCGAATGCAGCGTCCGGTTCGTCTTCGTAGGGCACCGCCACCACGACCCGCCGCCGGGCCACCCGCGCGGCCTCGACCAGGGACCGTTGCGCCGAATCGCTCGACAGATGTTCGAGCAGGTGAATCAACGTGACGGTGTCGAAGGAGTCGTCACCGAACGGCAGTGCCCGCGCATCACCGGGTACTGCCTGCAGCGCAATGCCCAGGCCCGCACTTGCTTGCCCGAGCAGGTCGATCGCACCCGGGCACACATCCACGGCCGTGACTGCGTGGCCGTCGACTGCCAGCTGCAGGGCTAGCAGCCCGAAGCAACTGCCCACCTCCAGGACCGACGAGCCGGCGATCACCTCGCGCGCCCGGCGATGGATGGGGCTGAACGCTGATTCGGCATTGTGCAGGGCGGCCAGCGAATTCCGGTAGAAGGCGGCCCAGCCGTCTTCCGGCGAGGAACCGCAGCTTCGGACGATCTGGACGAACGCGTCCTCGAACTCCGCCTGACCTTGCAGCACGCCCGCTTCCCGCAGGCAGCCGAGCCCGTCGACGAGGCGATGGTCGGCGACCGTCGCCGCCGTCAGCGGGTGGGCGATGTACACGTTCCGACCGTCGCGGTGGCCGGTGAAGACGTGCTGATCAGTCCAGGCGGGAGATCCGAGCGAGCCTGTCAGCCGGCGTCGAACACGAATCGTCGCGGTCGGGGCGACGCTGGTCAGGGAGGACGTCATACAGCGACGCTATGGCCACCTGCGCCGGGCCGGAACTACCCGATAAGGCCCGATGACCTGCCCGAACGGATAGGAAATCCGCCGGCAGCCGCAGCAACTGCTGTCCCCATCAGCACGGCGTTGACGAGATCGCACCTCCGTCGAGCTTGCACACCGGAAGCGGCCAGAAAATC
>NZ_BANT01000012.1 GCF_000333015.1 Gordonia hirsuta DSM 44140 = NBRC 16056
GCCGTGGCCGCCGCACTGGCCGCGCACCGCGGCTCGCCCGCCGGGGCACCGATCGGTGCCTCCGATCTGCTGGCCGCCGTCCCGGACGCGGTACGAAGGCTGCGACAATGGACACGATGACCGACACCGCGGCGCTGACCGCCACCATCGATCTGTCGGCGATCGCCCACAACGTTCGGGTGGTCGCCGAGCACGCCGGTGCCCCGGTGCTGGCCGTAGTCAAAGCCGACGGCTACGGACACGGTGCGGCCCCGGTGGGACGCGCGGCGCTGGCTGCCGGTGCAGCAGAACTGGGCGTGGCCCATCTCACCGAAGCCTTGGCGCTGCGGTCTGCCGGAATCGACGCGCACATCACCTCCTGGCTGCACACCCCGGCCACCGATTTCGCCGCCGGGGTGGCCGCCGGCATCGATCTGGCCGTCTCGTCCCCGGAGCAACTGGCCGCGGTGGCACAGGCCGCCGGCGAACTGGGCCGCACCGCCGTCGTCACCGTCAAGGTCGATACCGGGATGGGCCGTAGCGGGGTGGCCGCCGACCGGTGGGAACAGACCGCGGATCTGCTGGCCCGGCTGCGGGCCGACGACGCGGTGCGGGTGCGAGCGGTGATGACGCACCTGCCGTTCGGCGACGAACCGGACCATCCGATCAACTCGGCGCAGGCCGCGGCGCTGGACGAGGCCGCCGCCGACCTGCGCCGCCGCGGAGCCGCCCCGGAGGTGATGCACCTGTCGAACTCGCCGGCCAGCCTCACCCGCCCCGATCTGTCGCGGGATCTGGTGCGTCCGGGTCTGGCGCTCTACGGCGGTGATCCGATTCCCGGCCGGGACTTCGGACTGGTCCCGGCGATGACGCTGACCGCACAGGTGGCCTTGATCAAGCGCATCGCGGCCGGTCAGGGAGTCTCGTACGGCCACATGTGGGTCGCGCCGCACGATACGACCGTCGCGGTGCTCCCGGCCGGCTACGCCGACGGTATTCCGCGGCTGCTGTCCGGCCGGTTCGAGGTGACCATCAACGGGCGCCGATTCCCCGGCGTCGGCCGCATCTGCATGGATCAGCTGGTCGTCGACCTGGGTCGCGACGGCGGGGGTGTCGCCGAGGGCGATCTGGCGGTGCTGCTGGGTCCCGAGCCCGATCAGAACCGTGCGGTCGACTGGGCGCAGACCATCGGCACCATCGACTACGAGATCATCACCGGGATCGGCGGACGCACCGAGCGCCGCTACCTCGGTGCACCGGACTCGGGAGGAGCGCAGTGACCGAATCGAACCCGGCCGGTGGACCGAATCCCACCAGCGGACCGGGCCGGAACAAGAAGCCGGGCTGGTCGTCGGGACTCAAGGGCGTCGGCTCGCTGGGGGTGAGCGTCGGCGGTAACGTCGCCCGCCGGCGCAGCCGCAAACGCAGCGGCGCGGCCGTCGATCCGTACGCCGACGTCGACTTCAAGAGCATCTACAACGACGAGTCGTCCACGGTCATCGCCGACGACGGGGTGGCCCTGGCGGTGCGGACGGTCATCACCGGTGACGGCGCCGCGGTCGCTCCCGAACTGACCGTCGTCTTTGTCCACGGCTTCACCCTGCGAATGGCCTCCTGGCACTTCCAGCGCTATGCGCTGGCGCAGCGCTGGGCCGATCGGCGCATCCGGATGGTCTTCTACGATCAGCGCGGACACGGCCGCAGTGACCCCGCGCCCAAACAGTCCGCGAGCATCCCGCAGCTCGGGGACGATCTGGCCGCGGTGATCCGCGCCGTGGCGCCCACCGGCCCGGTGGTGCTGGCGGGACACTCCATGGGCGGAATGACGATCATGGCGCTGGCCCGATCGCATCCCGGGCTGTTCAGCCACACCGGCCGCATCACCGGGGTGGCGCTGGTGTCGACTTCGGCACGCGGTATCACCGAAGCCGGTCTGGGGGAGGGGCTGAACAATCCGGTGGTCGACGCCCTGAGGGTCTCGGTCCGGCTCTGGCCGCGACTGGTTCAGGCCGGCCGGGGCATCACCCGCCAAGCAGTCGAACCGGTCCTGGTGGCCGCCAGCTTCGGCCCCGACTTCTACAGTCCGGCCGCCGGGCATGCCGTCGAATCGATGATCCAGAACACCTCCATCGCCACGATGGTGAACTTCCTGGCCGCACTGGAGAGCCACGACGAGTCCACCGCGATGCCGGTGCTGGCCAAGGTGCCCTCGGTGGTGCTGTGCGGCGAGCTGGACCGGCTCACCCCGTTGCCGAACTCGGTGCGGATGTACTCCGAACTGGGCGAGGACTCCCGGCTGCTGATCGGCGAGGGCTGCGGACACATGCTGCAGATGGAGCAGCCCGACCTGGTCACCGAGGCCATCGACACGCTGGTGCAGCGCTCCCGGCACGCCCGCAACCGGCCCAAGATGCGCTGGACATGGGCCAAGTGAGGGCCGGTGTGCCGGGCACTCGCGAGCTGCCCGAGCTGGCCGACACCGAAGCCTTCGGCGCGCAGCTGGCCGCTGTGCTGTCCGCCGGCGATCTGGTGATCCTGGACGGGCCCCTCGGAGCGGGCAAGACCGCCCTGACCCGTGGGATCGCCGCCGGATTGGGCGTGAAGGGCCGCGTGTCGTCGCCGACCTTCATCATCGCCCGTGAGCACCGGCCGGGCCGCGACGACGGCATCGGCCTGATCCACGTCGACGCCTACCGGGTGGACGGTCTGGACGATCTGGATGCGCTCGACCTGGACACGGATCTGGCCGACAGTGTGGTGGTGGTCGAGTGGGGCGAGGGTGTGGCCGAACGGCTGGTCGAGGAATACCTGCTGGTGCGGCTGCGGCGCGCGGACGACTCCGAGGTGCGGCAGGCGAGCTGGGAGTGGATACGGAATGAGTGAGCCCGACAGCATGGACACACCGGCACCGGCCGGCCCGGTGCTGGCATTGGACACCGCCACCTCCGCGGTCGTGGTCGGCATCGTCGACGACGGTGTCACCCTGGCAGAGCGCGTCGTCCACGATCACCGGCGGCATGCCGAGGTCCTCACCAGCCTGATGCAGCAGGTCCTGGCCGAGGCGGGAGTGACCGGCGGCGAGTTGAGCGCCGTGGTGGTCGGCACCGGCCCGGGCCCGTTCACGGGACTGCGGGTGGGTATGGCCACGGCGGCCGCCTACGCCGACGCGCTGGGGCTGGGCGCCTACGGGGTGTGCTCGCTGGATGCGATCGCCGCGGCGGTCGACGAATCCGGAGAAGTCCTGGTGGTCACCGATGCGCGTCGCCGTGAGGTCTACTGGGCGCGCTACCGTGACGGCCGGCGACTGGCCGGGCCGCAGGTGAGCGCACCCGATGCGGTGGTGATCGGCGAGGCGGTCGTGGTGGCCGGAACCCCCGAATTCACCGACCGCTACGATCTGGCAGTCTCCGCGGTCACCGTGCCCACGGCCGCCTCGCTGACGGCGGTGGCCGACCTCGGTGCGCAGCCGGGTCCGCTGACGCCGCTGTATCTGCGGCGCCCAGATGCGGTGCTGCTGAAGGATCAGCGGCGCAAGTCGCTGCTGCCGTAGATGATCGTCGACGCTCTGCTGCCCGGCGACCTGCCGCGTTGCGCCGAACTGGAGGCGCAGCTGTTCGCCGGGGACTCCCCGTGGCCGCTGGCCGGTTTCGTCAGCGAACTGGCGGCCGAGCACAACCACTATTTCGCATTGCGGACCGCGCCCGGGCAGCCGATCGACGGATACGCCGGAATCGCGGTGCTGGGTCCGGCCGGGGCGCCCGAATGCGAGGTGCACACGATCGCGGTGGCACCGGAGTACCGCGGCCGCGGCGGGGGTCGCGCGCTGCTGGCGGCCCTGCTGGAAGTTGCCGACGCGGTGGCGGCGCCGGTATTCCTGGAGGTGCGCACCGACAACACCGTCGCCATCGCGCTGTATCAGAGTGCGGGCTTCTCGGTGGCCGGGCTGCGCCCCAACTACTATCGGCCGTCCGGTGCCGACGCGTACACCATGGTGCGTGCGGCGCAGCCGACATCGAGACAGGAGGACCGGCCGTGATCGTGATGGGCATCGAGAGCTCGTGCGACGAGACCGGAGTGGGCATCGTCGCCTGGGACGGCGAGCGGGCGATCCTGCTGGCCGACGAGGTGGCCTCCAGTCAGGACGAGCAGGCCCGATATGGCGGCGTGGTCCCCGAAGTGGCCTCGCGCGCGCATCTGGAGGCGATCGTCCCGACGATGACCCGGGCCCGTGAGGCCGCCGGTATCGACCGCCCCGACGCGATCGCCGTGACGATCGGTCCCGGTCTGGCCGGAGCGCTGCTGGTGGGCGTCGCCGCGGCCAAAGCCTATGCGCTGGCCTGGGATGTTCCGCTGTATGCGGTGAACCATCTGGGTGGGCACGTGGCCGTGGACACCCTGGAACACGGGCCGATGCCGCCGGCGGTGGCGCTGCTGGTGTCCGGCGGGCACACCCACCTGCTGGGTATCGACGCGCTGGCCGCACCGATTCACGAGATGGGCACCACCATCGACGACGCCGCCGGGGAGGCCTTCGACAAGGTCGCCCGACTGCTGGATCTGGGCTATCCGGGCGGGCCGGTGCTCGACGCGGCCGCCCGCGACGGCGATCCGGAGGCCATCGCCTTTCCGCGGGGGTTGACCGGACCGCGCGATGCCCCCTACGACTTCTCCTTCAGCGGACTCAAGACCGCGGTCGCTCGCTACGTGGAAGGACAGGTTCGGGCCGGGCGCGAAGTGTCGATTCCCGATGTGGCCGCGTCCTTCCAGGAGGCGGTCGCCGATGTGCTGACGGCCAAGGCGATGCGTGCGGTCGCCGAACGCCGGGTGGACACGCTGGTCCTGGGCGGCGGGGCGACCGCCAATTCACGGATCCGGTCCCTGGCGCAGGAGCGCGCCGACGCCGCCGGAGTGCAGTTGCGGGTGCCCAAGCCACGGCTGTGCACCGACAACGGCGTCATGGTCGCCACGCTCGGCGCCCATGTGATCGGCGGGGGAGCGCCGCCGTCGCCGCTGACCGTGGCCACCGATCCGGGGATGAGCGTCCAGATCAGCAAGCTGTGAACGGTGCGGGCGCCGCGCGCAGATCCTGCCGCAGCAGATGCGCCCACCACGGCAGATCGTGCCCACCGGGGTAGCGGTGCATCCGCACCGGCCAGTCGCGGGCCTGCAGCTGCTGTGCCAGCGCCGCGACCGGGCCGGTCAGCAGCCGTTCGTTCGCGCCAACCGCCAGGGTCACCGGGCGCGCCGTGGCAGCCGACAGCGAACCGGCGATCCAGCCGGGACCCGGCCCCGGATCGGTGGGCCGGGTGGTGCATCCCGGCCGCCACCAGAGCGAGGGGGAGTACACGAGCACCTCGTCGACCGCCTCGGGGAACCAGCATGCCGCGGCCAGGGCGGACAGCCCGCCCAGACTCTGTCCGGCCCAGGTCACCGGCGCGTGGGCGGCACCCAGCCGGGCGCGGGCGGCGGCGGTCAGCGCGGCCACGGCGCTCAGGAAGTCGCGATCGGCACCCAACAGCCGTATCCGCTCGGCCGGTCGCAGGGGTGAGTCGATGCCCAGCAGCGCCACCGGGGCGGACGGGGGATCGGCGGCCAGCACACCGGGCAGATCGCAGCGGTCGAACCAGGTCTGGGCGTCGAACAGCACCACCAGGCGCAGCGGGTGCGGTGACGTGCCTATCGGTTCGGTGAGCCGCCAGCGGACGGCTGCGGGCGCCCCGAGGGTGCCGGTGGCGGCGATCCGGTGTGCCCGCCGCGCAGCCGGGCGCCAGCGGCCCAGATCCGGGGCTCGCGAGCCCGCGATCACCGATCCGAACGGGGAGTCCGGGACACCGAACGACGGGTCGTCGACGGCTTTGCCGGCCAGGGTGCGGTCGTATCGCACGAAGCCGTCGCGGGCGGCGGGATCGTCGGCGGTGAACGGGTAGAAGCGGTACCCGGCCAGGGTGGTGCGCGGCAACGACAGCTCGGTGAACCACAGCCGGCCGGTGCCGCGCCGGCGCAGGTGCCCCAGCTCGTCGTTGCGGCCGTCGGTGATCCGATTGATCCACGCGTACACCCCGGCCGTCTCCGGCGGGGCCAGGAAGGTCAGCAGCACCCGCTGCCGATCGGCGTCGTCCGGGTCGTCGGTCAGCAGCGGGGTACCGTGCGCGGCCAGTGCTGCGGCCAGGGCGGTGTCCTCGCCGGACCGGGGCCGGGCCAGCACCCAGCGGCGCAACTCGGTGGTGTCAGCGGGCACGCTTCACGGTACAACCTCCGCCCCGACGGTTGAGCGTTGGCACTCATATGGGTAGAGTGCTAATCGGCTCTGGATCACCGCCGCGGCACCCGCGACGACGCGGCAACCGACCCGGGCCGTAAACGTTCATCAGTGACTGAAATGAGAAGGACTGACATCGTGGCAGGCGTGAACATCAAGCCGCTTGAGGACAAGATCCTGATTCAGGCTGTCGAAGCCGAGACGACCACCCCCTCGGGCCTGGTCATTCCGGATTCGGCGAAGGAGAAGCCCCAGGAGGGCAAGGTCATCGCTGTCGGCCCCGGCCGCTGGGATGAGGACGGCGACAAGCGTATTCCGCTCGACGTCGCCGAGGGCGACACCGTCATCTACAGCAAGTACGGCGGCACCGAGATCACCTACAACGGTCAGGTCTACCTGATCCTGTCGGCGCGCGACATCCTCGCCGTCGTCGGCTGACGCTCGATTCCCTGCATACCGCCCCGGCGCGCTTCGGCGTGCCGGGGCGGTTGCGCATCCCGGCGGCGCAGGACGGTGCGTTCGTGTTCGGTCAGTCCGCCCCAGATGCCGTAGGTCTCGTCGGTGGCCAGGGCGTGGCTGCGGCACTGGTCGATCACCGGGCACGCCGCACAGATCTGCTTGGCCTGCCGCTCACGGCGGATCCGGGCCGGGCCGCGTTCGCCGTCGGGGTGGAAGAACATCGCCGAGTCCAGGCCCCGGCAGTCCCCGTGCATCTGCCAGTCCCAGAAGTCGGCATTGGGGCCGGGAAGCAGCTCGACGGTGGTGGTCACACTCGATCCTCTCTCAAGGGCCTCGGCCGCGGGGCTGGCAGCCGTGGAGTTCAGTTGCGGACATCGCCCACGCTAGGACCGTCGCACCGCACGGGTCAAAACCCTGAAAAGTGGCTCTGGCCTGCATATTCGACCGGCCAGGTGAACGGCCGGCATCGGTTCCTGGGGGTTCGCCGACGGGACGGAACGGCAGGTGAACATACAGTGGAGCGCGCACGACGGGGCGAACCGGGACGTCACCGGAGATTCCGCCCGTAGACACCGCGGGGACAGGTCGAGGGGAACACAGATGAACGACGACGAACCGGGCGGCGCGGCGGCCTGGCGGACCGCGGTGGAGCTGGGCGCTCAGGGGCGCGCCGCCGCGGCGCGCACAGCGCTGGCGGCCCTGGCTGTGGACCCGCGCGCCGCTCCGGCGATCGTCTCGCTCAGCTACAGCACCCGCGCCTCGCTGCTGCGCCAGGCCGGTGGTCACGGTATGGCGCGCGCCGGCGACGGACGGGCGTGCGTGCTGGCCGCCGACGGCCGGACCGGCGGCCCCACCGCCGACGAATGGATGGTCGCGGCCTGGCTGGACGCACTGATCGGCTTGGCCGCCGACAACCTGGGACTGGGAGATTTCTCCACCGCGCGCCGGTTGCTGGATCGGGCCCAGGACTGTCCCGTCGTCCCGCCCCGCGCCGCACTGCGCCTGGCCTGGGTGCGTACCGAATGGGGACTGTATTCCGGTGATCTGGACACCGCGCAATCGGCGGCGGCGGTGGCCGATGACCGGTCCCGGGACCTGGCGTCGCCGCGCCACCAGCTCAAGACCGGGCTCATCGCCGCCGCCGTGCACGGTGCCTGCGGCCGGTTCGACGCGGCCCGGGCCGGCGCCCGGCAGGCCTTCGTCCAGGCCGATACGCTGGGTCTGCTCCCGCTGCGCTGGGCGGCGGCGACCCTGCTGGCAGGCCTGGGCGAGGAGTCTTTCGCCGCCGAGGTGACGGTCACCCGCGACCTGCTGGCCGCCCGGGGCATGCCGCTGGTACCCCTTCGGCCCGGCGAGCGGCTGGCGTCGATAAGGTGAAATCGTGATCCGCCGAACTCCCCCCTGTAACGCATCGTGCCCGGCTGGACGATGAAACTGACAGGTGAGGCACTGGACCAGGCGGTCCGGGACGCGGCCGGCGGGGACCGCGCAGCGCTGAACTCAGTGCTCGACAGTGTGCAGGACCCGGTTCTGCGCTATTGCCGAGCACGCATGGGTGCCGGCGAACGGCACCTGTTCTCGGCTGACGACGTCGCGCAGGAGGTGCTCATGGCGGTGATGACTGCGATCCCCCGGTACCAGGATCAGGGCCGGCCGTTCATGGCATTCGTCTACGGCATCGCCGCGCACAAGGTCGCCGACGCGATGCGCTCGGCCTCGCGCATCAAGGCCGATCCGACCGAGTCCCTGCCTGAATCGGTCGACGTCTCGGCCGGACCCGAACAGGCTGCCCTCGACAGTGACGCCAGCCGGCGCATGGCCCGGCTGCTGGAGCATCTGCCGCCCAAACAGCGGGAGATCCTGGTGCTGCGATTGGTCGTGGGACTGTCCGCGGAAGAGACCGCCGAGGCCGTCGGCAGCAGCGCCGGCGCCGTCCGCGTCGCCCAGCACAGGGCACTGGCGAAACTGAAGAAGATCATTACTCCGGGAGGTGGGCGGTGACTGACCACAACGGGCCCTCTGTCGACTTGGATGCGGTGCGGCGAGACGATGAATTCCTCGACGCACTCTCCGCCGGGGGCTATCTGCCGCCCGCCGACGACGGCGAAGCCCACCTGGGCTCGCTGCTGTACGCCTGGCGCGCCGAAACCCTGGCCCCGCCGCCGCCGGCACCGCTGACCCTGAACGACGTCGACATCGCATTGGCGGCCCAGAACGCCAGGGCCGCACAGGCCGCCGACGGGACCCGTCCCGACCGTCGGGCCACCGCCGGGGGCCGGGACAAGCAGCGCAACCGCGGCCGGCATCTGCGGCTGCTGTCGGGTGCGGCCGCGATCACCGCGGTCGCCGCGGCCGGGCTGCTGGTGCTCTCGGAGAATTCTCAGCCCGGCGATCCGCTGTGGAACGTGAAGAAGGTGGTCTTCAGTCAGGCCGCCGCGCAGACCGAAGCGACCATCGACGTGCAGCACGGCCTCGAGCGTGCCGAACAGGCCCTGGCCGCCGGCGACTCCGCCGCGGCCGTCGCCCTGGTGAACGATGCCGAAGCGAACTTGAAGCCGGTCTCCGATCCGGAGACCCGTGAACGGATGGAGACGTGGATCCGTCGATTGCGTGGCGAGGGCAGCAAGGTCCGTCCGCCCACGCAGCCGGACGGACAGGTCGCCCCCGACCCGCAGACGCTGGTGCCGCTGACCACGCAGGTGCCCTCGCAGAGCACCTCCGAAGGGAAGGAAGAGACCGCGCCGCCGACCGAATCCGAGCCGGAGGAGTCGGCGCCGTCCTCGAGCGAACCGCCCAAGTCCACCAAGACGCAGAACCCGGGGTCGTCCACGGTCACCACGACCACCACCTCGACCGCCACCGGATCGACCGCGACCCGGACTTCGGCAGAAGCCAGCGGCTCGGTGGGGCAGAGCGCGACGTCGCCGCAGGCCTGACCGGGACGGTCGCACCGGCGGTCGGATTCAGCGGCGGTCGGATTCGGCAGTTGTGGGAATCAGCGGCGGTTGCCGAAGATGGCGTGCGCGTCGGCGAAGCCGCGGCAGTAGTCCCAGGTGACGTAGTCTTCCGGGCGCGGATCCACGGCCGGCTCGTGCGGCCGGACCGATCCGTCGGCCAACAGTTGATGCAGGCTGGCGCGCAGCATGTCCCAATCGTGGAAATGATCTTCGCGGCAGTCCTCGCAGATCACCACCAGACCGCGAATGCCGCGCGGTGCCAGGAGGCGTTCGTAGACCTCCAGATCGACGAGGTCCTCGCGAACGGCTTCGCGTTCGGCATCGTCAAGGGGGACCGCGGGCTCGAGTGCATCGAGGGCCGCGGCCGGGTCGCTCGGGTCATCGGCGAACGGGTCCGGTGGCATGCCGGCGGAGAACGGGTCTTGCACACCCCCACCGTAGCCGATCGCGGCGGTGCAGTGCCGATTCCGCAGGAGTGCGCCCGGGTCGATACGATGGAGCGATGACGCCCGTACGCACCGGTGGAGATGATCCCACCAAGGTCGCAATGCTCGGCCTGACCTTCGACGACGTACTCCTGCTGCCGGCCGCCTCCGATGTGGTGCCCAACGCCGTGGACACCTCCTCGCAGCTGACCCGGGAGATCACCCTCAAGATCCCGCTGGTCAGTTCGGCGATGGACACCGTCACCGAAACGCGCATGGCCATCGCCATGGCGCGCGCCGGCGGGATGGGGGTGCTGCATCGCAACCTGTCGGTGGAGGCGCAGGCCGCGTCGGTGGAGACGGTTAAACGGTCGGAGGCCGGCATGGTGACCGATCCGGTGACCTGCGGCCCAGACAACACTCTGGCCGAGGTCGACGCGATGTGCGGGCGGTTCCGCATCTCCGGCCTGCCGGTGGTCGACGACGACAACAACCTGGTCGGAATCATCAGCAACCGCGATATGCGCTTCGAGCACGACCAGTCACGACGGGTCGCCGAGGTGATGACCCCCGCACCGCTGATCACCGCGCAGGAAGGGGTGTCCGCCGAGGCCGCGCTGGGTCTGCTGCGCCGGCACAAGGTCGAGAAGCTCCCGATCGTCGACGGCAACGGCAAGCTGACCGGTCTGATCACGGTCAAGGACTTCGTCAAGACCGAAGAGCATCCGCTGGCCACCAAGGACGCCGACGGCCGGCTGCTCGTCGGTGCGGCGGTCGGTGTGGGCGATGAGGCCTGGACCCGGGCGATGGCACTGTCCGAGGTGGGCGCGGACGTACTCGTCGTCGACAGCGCGCACGGGCACTCGCGCGGAGTGCTGGAGATGATCGCCTCGCTCAAGGCCGAGCTGGGCGACAAGGTCCAGTTGATCGGCGGCAACGTCGCGACCCGCAGCGGCGCCCAGGCCCTGATCGACGCCGGCGCCGACGCGGTCAAGGTGGGTGTGGGGCCCGGATCGATCTGCACCACCCGCGTGGTCGCCGGAGTCGGTGCCCCGCAGATCACCGCGATTCTGGAGGCCTGCGCCGTCGCTCGGGCCGCCGGGGTGCCGGTGATCGCCGACGGCGGTCTGCAGTACTCCGGTGATGTGGCCAAGGCGCTGGCCGCCGGGGCCTCGACCGCCATGCTCGGTTCCCTGCTGGCCGGCACCGCCGAATCGCCGGGCGAGCTGATCCTGGTCAACGGCAAGCAGTTCAAGAGCTACCGTGGCATGGGGTCCCTGGGAGCCATGCAGGGCCGCGGCCAGGGCAAGTCGTACTCCAAGGACCGGTACTTCCAGGACGATGTGCTGGCCGAGGACAAACTGGTGCCCGAGGGCATCGAGGGCCGAGTGCCCTTCCGGGGTCCGCTGCAGCAGGTGATCCACCAGCTGGTGGGCGGGCTGCGCGCGGCGATGGGCTACACCGGCTCCAACACCATCGGGGAACTGCACCAGGCGCAGTTCGTCCAGATCACCGCGGCCGGACTCAAGGAGTCGCACCCGCACGACATCACCCTCACGGCCGAAGCGCCGAACTACTACTCTCGCTGACAGAAAGGCGCACCTGTGCGTGACCTCGTCGAATTCGGGATGGGCCGGACCGCTCGTCGCACCTATGAGCTCGAGGACATCTCGATCGTGCCGTCCCGCCGGACCCGGTCGAGCAAGAACGTCTCCACGGCCTGGCAGATCGATGCCTACCGCTTCGAGACGCCGATCCTGAACCACCCGACCGATGCGATCGGTTCGCCGGCCGCCGTCATCGAGATGGGTCGGCTCGGCGCCCTGGGGGTGCTCAACGGCGAAGGCCTGTGGGCCCGGCACGAGGACGTCGATGCCCGCATCGCCGAGCTGATCGAGATCGCCGACACCGACCGGGATCCGGCCGCGGCCGTGCGTTTCCTGCAGGAGCTGCACGCCGCACCGGTACGCACCGAACTGCTGGCCGCCGCCGTCGCACAGGTCCGGGCGGCCGGGGTGACCGCGGCGGTGCGGGTCAGCCCGCAGCACGCGCCCACGCTGACGCCGGCGCTGCTGGAGGCGGGCGTGGAGATCCTGGTGGTGCACGGCACCATCATCTCCGCCGAGCATGTGATGCTGGTCGATCGCGGCCACGACGACGGGCTGGTCGCCGAGCCGCTGAACCTGAAGACGTTCATCGCCGATCTGGACATCCCGGTGATCGCCGGCGGTGTGCAGGACCACCGGACCGCGCTGCACCTGATGCGTACCGGCGCGGCCGGGGTGATCGTCGGCTACGGTTCTGCCGAGGGCGCCACCACCACCAACGAGGTGCTGGGTATCGGGGTGCCGATGGCCACCGCGATCGCCGATGCGGCCGCCGCACGCCGGGACTACCTGGACGAGACCGGCGGCCGCTATGTGCATGTGATCGCCGACGGCGACCTGCACACCTCCGGAGACGTCGCCAAGGCACTGGCCTGCGGCGCCGACGCGGTGTCGCTGGGCACGCTGCTGGCGGCGGCGCAGGAGGCCCCCGGCCGCGGCTGGTACTGGCCGTCGGCGGCCGCGCATCCGGACACGCCGCGCGGTGCGCTGCTGCAGGTGGCCAAGGAGCAGGCGCGGCCGAGTCTGGAGCGGGTCCTGAACGGTCCGTCCGACGACCCGGACGGCCTGCTCAACCTGAGCGGTGCCCTGCGCCGGTCGATGGCCAAGGCCGGCTACGCCGACCTCAAGGAGTTCCAGAAGGTCGGCCTGTCCGTGCGCGGGTGAGTCCGCCCGCGACCGGTGACGTTAGGGTGGGGCCGTGGAAGATCTGATGGAGAACGTCTTCACCACCGTCGCCGTCGTCTTCGAGGCGCTGGGCGCGGTGACGATGGTGATCGGGCTGGTCGTCTCGCTGATCCTGGGCGTGCGTGCGATGGCGCGCGGCGATTCGGGTGATCAGTCCTTCCAGGTGGTGCGCCGCACCCTGGGCGGGGCCATCATGCTCGGTCTGGAGATCCTGGTCGCCGCCGATCTGGTGCGCACCATCACCTCCAAGCCGTCCATCGAAGATGCGGTGATCCTGGGCCTGATCGTGCTGATCCGGACGGTGCTGTCGCTGTCGATCTCGATCGAGGTCGAAGGTGTGCTGCCCTGGCGACGGGCGATCCTGACCTCGGGGGCCACGGTGATCGCCGACCAGGTCCGACGCGACCGCGCGGCTGGCCAGGCCGCCGACTCGGGCGGCACGTCGACCGGCGGTCGTGCCGATGCCCCGACTGACGGCCGAGCGGTCCGGGCCGAGCGGTCCGGGTAAGGGCACACTTACTGTTGCGACCGTGACAATGGTCATTAGAATCGTGGCCATGGCGAGCACAGACTTCGACGTTCTGATCATCGGTTCCGGTTTCGGCGGCAGCGTCAGCGCGCTGCGGCTGGTGGAGAAGGGGTACAAGGTCGGCGTGATCGAGGCCGGCCGCCGCTTCGAAGACGATCAGTTCGCCAAGACCAGCTGGCGGGTCAACAAGTTCCTCTGGGCGCCCAAACTCGGCCTGTACGGCATCCAGCGCATCCACATGCTCAAGGACGTGGTCGTCCTGGCCGGTGCCGGTGTGGGCGGCGGCTCCCTGAACTACGCCAATACCCTGTACAAGCCGTCGAGCCCGTTCTTCCAAGACCCGCAGTGGGCGCACATCACCGACTGGGAAGCCGAGCTGACCCCGTACTACGAGCAGGCTCGCCGCATGCTCGGGGTGGTCACCAACCCGACCTTCACCAACTCTGACGCGGTGATGAAGACGGTGGCAGAGCAGATGGGTTGCGCCGACACCTTCACCTCCACCCCGGTCGGGGTGTTCTTCGGCGCCAAGACCGGCGGCGAAGGGACCCCCGGTCAGACAGTCGACGATCCCTACTTCGGCGGCGCCGGCCCACGCCGCACCGCCTGCACCGAGTGCGGCGCCTGCATGACCGGCTGCCGCGTCGGCGCGAAGAACACGCTGATGAAGAACTATCTGGGCCTGGCCGAGGCCAACGGCGCTCAGATCATCGAACGGACCACCGTCGACGGCCTGGAGCAGCGCAGCGACGGCAGTTGGGTGGTCTCCACGCGAGGCTCTTCGGCCTGGGGACCGCTGGGTGCACGGCGCCGCCGGTTCACCGCCGGACAGGTGATCGTGGCCGCCGGCACGTTCAACACCCAGAAGATCATGTTCAACGCCAAGGGATCGACGCTGCCGAAGGTCTCCGACAGCCTCGGAGTGCTGACCCGCACCAACTCCGAGTCGATCCTCGGGGCGCAGGCCGCCAAGGTGGATCCGGCGCGTGACTTCTCCGAAGGTGTGGCGATCACGTCGTCGTTCCATCCCGAGCCCAACACCCACATCGAGCCGGTGCGGTACGGCAAGGGCAGCAACCTCATGGCGTTCCTGCAGAGCCTGCTGACCGACGGCGGCAGCATCCCCAACCGCGTCGGACAGCTGCTCAAGCAGATCGTGAAGAACCCGTTCCTGCTGATCCGGCTGCTGATGCCGCGCAAGTGGAGCCAGCGGACGGTCATCACGCTGGTGATGCAGAACAACAACAACTCGCTGACCACCTTCGTGCGCAAGCGAGGACCGTTCAAGTACATCACCAGTAAGCAGGGGCACGGCGAGCCGAACCCGACCTGGATCCCCGCCGGCAACCAGGCCACCCGACTGGCGGCCGAGCAGTTGCCCGGCGGTCTGGCCGGCGGCAGTTGGGGCGACATCGTGAATGTTCCGCTCACCGCCCACTACCTGGGCGGCTGCCCGATCTCTGATTCGCCGGAGTCCGGTGTGATCGACCCGTACCACCGGGTGTGGGGCTATCCGACGCTGTACATCACCGATGGGGCGGCGATCTCGGCCAACCTGGGCGTGAACCCGTCGCTGTCGATCTGTGCGCAGGCCGAGCGCGCGGCCGCCCTGTGGCCGAACAAGGGGCAGGACGATCAGCGTCCGGCCCAGGGCCAGGACTACCGTCGGATCGACCCGGTCGCGCCGAATGCACCCGTGGTGCCCGCGGACGCTCCGGGCGCACTGCGACTGTCGATCACCCCGGTCCGAAGTGACGACCAGACGGCGAAGGTCACCGCGAAGAAGTAGCAGCGCGCGCTTCCCGGGGGCGTTTCTGTGCCGCCGACGAGCATCTGTGAGTCTGATCACTCGGTTACGCGACAATCCGTCGTAGAACGGGGGACGCTCCAGAGGTGACCGTCGTCGAAGTGATCGTGCAGATCCTGTTGTTCCTGCTGCCGCTGGCAGTCGGTGCCCGCTACGGGCCCATGGCGCTGATCGGTGCATCGGCGGTGTCGGTGTTCATCATGGTCGAGGCGATGCGCCTGGAGCCGGGGCAGGCGCCGATCGCCGCGATCTTCATCGTCCTGTCGGTGATCACGGCGACTGCGGCGATGACCGCGGCCGGCGGCATGGAGTGGCTGGTCCGGCTCGCCGAGCGGGGGTTGCGCAAACATCCCCGGCAGATTCCGGTCGTGGGACCGCTGCTGGTGTGGATCTTCACCGTGATGTCCGGTACCGGAAACATCACCTTCGCCCTGGTGCCGATCCTCTACGAGGTGTCCTACGGCGCCAAGATCCGGCCCGAGCGCGTCCTGGCCACGGCCAACGCCGTCTCGCAGCTGGCACTGATGGCCAGTCCGGTCGCTGCGGTCTCCTATGTGTTCCTCCAGCAGACCGAGTCGCAGGGCAATTCGCTGGGCAAGATGCTCGCGGTCACTGTGCCGGCCTCCCTGATCGCCACGGTGCTGGCGTCGCTGGTGATGTCCCGCTACGGCAAGAATCTCGCCGACGATCCCGAATATCAGCGGCGCCTGGCCGCCGGCGAGATCGAGCCACCGAGTCAGGCCGACCCGGACACGCTGCCGCCGTTGCGTCCGCGCGCGGCCGCCAGCGCGTTCATCTTCGTCGCCGGGGTGATCATCGGCTGCATCCTGGGCTTCTTCGAGAAGCTGCGGCCCACCTACCTGAAGGCGCTGCCGGACGGCTCCTACGTCGACCACACGGTCTCGATGTCGACGATGATCCCGATCACCATGTTCGCGGTGGCCGGGGTGATCATGATCGTCTGCAAGGTGAAGACACCCGCGGTGATCAACGAGCCGATCATCGGCACCGGGCTGATTGCCGCGCTGCTGCTGCTGTCGGTCCCGGTCCTGGCCGGCACCATCCTGAACGCCCACATGGAGTCGGTGACCTCGTTCGTCGGCAGCGCCATCGGGGTGTCGGTGATGCTCTTCGCGCTGCTGCTGTTCATGCTCGCCTCACTGATCCAGAGCCAGGTCGCCTCGCTGACGATCCTGGTGCCTGCGGCCACCGCAGCCGGGCTGGGGATGGGTCCCATGACCGGCATGCTCGGCGCGGCCAGCGGCAACAACCTGTTGGCTTCGATGGGGGGCCTCGGTCAGGCGTGCATACTGACCGATAAGACAGGCTCCACCAAACAGGGCTCGATCCTGATCAACGGCTCGTTCCTGGTGCCCATGCTGCTGTGCAGCGGTTTCGCCATCGCGGTGGGTCTGGGCTTGCAGTTACTCGTCTACTGATCTGCAGTTCCTCGTCTACCGAAAAGGGAGTCGCGCTCACATGAACAGTCTGAAAGAGATCTATCTCGACCTGCATCGCCATCCGGAACTGTCCGGCCAGGAGGAACGCACCGCCGGGGTGGTGGCCGGTGCGCTGACCGCCGCCGGTTACGAGGTGAGGCAGGGCCTCGGCGGGTTCGGCGTCACGGGCGTCCTGCGCAACGGTGACGGGCCGACGGTGTGGCTGCGTGCCGATATGGACGCCCTGCCGGTGCGCGAGGAAACCGGCCTGGACTATGCGAGCACCGTGACGGCGGTCAACGACGACGGTGAGACCGTGCCGGTGGCGCACGCCTGCGGTCACGATATGCACACCACGGCGCTGATCGGCGCGGCGGCACAGCTGTCGGCCACGGTCGACGAGTGGTCCGGAACGGTCGTCGCAGTCTTCCAGCCCGCGGAAGAGGACCTCTCGGGCGCCATGGCGATGGTCGACGGAGGTCTGCTCGACGCGGTGCCGCATCCGGACGTCGTTCTCGGCCAGCACGTCGCGCCGGGCCCGGCAGGCATGGTGTTCTACCATCCCGGCTACACCCTCGCCGCCAGCGATGCCCTGCAGATCCGGCTCTTCGGCCGGGGCGGTCACGGCTCGCGGCCGGAGACGACGGTGGACCCGATCCTGATGGCCGCCGCGGTGATTCTGCGGCTCCAGGGCATCGTCGGCCGCGAGGTGGCGGCCACCGACCAGGTCGTGGTGTCCGTCGGTGTCGTGGAGGCCGGCACCAAGAGCAACATCATCCCCGACGAAGCGACGCTCAAGCTGTCGGTGCGAACCTTCGATCTGACGGTCCGGGAGAAGGTTCTGGCGGCCATCACACGCATCGTCCGGGCCGAAGCGATGGCCTCGGGGGCCGACCGCGAACCGGAGATCACCACGCTCTACAACGGTCCGGCGACCCTCAACGACGATGCTGCGCTCGAGCGCGTCGTCGCGGCCTTCCAGGCGGCATTCGACGGGCGGGTGATGGAGGTGCCCCCGGGGTCGGGTTCGGAGGACTTCGGCCGGCTGGGCGCGGCCGCCGGAGCCCCGTCGGTGTACTGGTTCCTCGGCGGAGCCGACCCGGCGCTGTTCGCCCCGCCGGCGGACCTGTTCGAGGTGCTGGCGGAGATCCCGTCGAACCACTCGCCCGAGTACGCGCCGGTGATCGAACCGACTCTGACGATGGGGGTGGCGGCGCTGGTGACCGCGGCCCGTGCCTGGCTGGCCCCGTAAGCCGCCCGGCCCGCGCGGGACCGCCGGGGGACCGGTCAGGGGGCCTGAACGAAGTCGCGACTGCGGATCAGCAGGAACGCGGCCACCCCGCCGACGATCGCGACGGTGCCGCTGATCACGAACAGGTGGTTCATCGCATCGGTGAAGGCCGTGGCGATGACCTCGGTGAGTTCGGCGCGGTCACTCCGCGGGACGCTGTCGAGGATCTGCTGCTGCCGCCCGCCGCTGACGGCGCCGGAGATCGCGGCCGGGTCCACCTGCGCGATCGGATGCTCGGCGAAATACCGGGTGACATCGGCGGTGATGGCCGAAGCGAAGATCGTTCCGTAGACGGCGATGCCGACGGCGATGCCGACCTGCCGGAAGGTGTTGTTGATTCCCGAGGCCATCCCGGAGCGGTCGACGCTCACCACACCGACCGCCGTGGATGCCAGCGGGGGATTGACCAGTCCGGCCCCGACGCCGGCCAGTACGAAGCCCGCGATCAGGTGAGTCCAGCCGGAGGTGGCGTGCAGCCCGGTCATCGCCAGGAGTCCGGCCCCGACCAGGACCAGACCCGGGCCGATCATCCAGCGGGCCGGCACCCGGTCGGTGAGCCGGCCGGCGATCGTCGCGACCACCATGGTGACCCCGGAGAAGACCATCAGCCGCAGCCCGGCGTCCAGGGCGCTCATGCCCAGCTGGTTCTGCAGGTAGAGGACGAAGTACAGCATCATCGCGAACATCGAGCCGTTCATACAGAATGCGGCGATGGAACCGCCCAGAAAGGTCGGCACGCGGAACAGGTCCAGATCGAACATCGGGGCCCGCGCGCGCCACTCCCGGACGCCGAAGGCCAGCAGCAGTGCGGCGCTGACACCGAAGCACCAGAGCACCAGGGGATCGGTCCAGGACCGTTCGCCGGCTTCGGTGAATCCGTAGACCAGAGCGAACAGACCGCCGGTGAACGAGACCATGCCGGCCCAGTCGACGGGGCGGGCGACCGGCGCCTTCGACTCGCTCATCAAGGCGAACGTCAGGACCAGGGCGAGCAGACCGAACGGCACGTTCACGTAGAAGATGCCGCGCCAGCTGATGCCGGTGGTGATGGCTCCGCCCAGGATCGGGCCCAGCGCCGTCGCCACCCCGGTCACCGCACCCCAGACGCCGAAGGCGATACCGCGGTCGCGGCCGCGGAAGGTGGCGGCCAGGATCGCCAGCGAGGTGGCGAACAGCATGGCGCCGCCGACACCCTGCGCGGCGCGCGAGGCCACCAGCATCCCGGGGACGGTGGCGGCCCCGCACAACGCCGACCCGGCGGTGAACACCGCCAGTCCCAGGGCGAACACCCGTCGCCGCCCGAACCGGTCGGACAGGGATCCGGCGGTCAGCAGTAGCGCCGCCAGGGACAGGGCGTAAGCGTCGGTGACCCACTCGAGCTGGGTGAAGCTGGCGTGTAACTCGTGTTCGATGTCCGGCAGTGCGACCATCACGATGGTCACGTCCAGCAGCAGCATGAACGTGCCCAGGCAGACCACCAGCAGGGTCCACCAGCGACGATCCACGGTGGCCGTCAGATGTAGAGCGCCGGTTCGGCGTAGGGGTCGATGATGTCGCCGGACGGACGCGATTTGGCGGCCACCCCGACGGCGACGTAGCCCTCGGGAACGTCGTGCACCACTACCGCGTTGGCGCCGACCTTCACATCGTCGCCCAGAGTGATCGGGCCCAGGATCTTGGCGCCGGCGCCGATCAGCACCCGATCACCCACGGTCGGATGCCGTTTGCCCTTGCTCATGCTGGTGCCGCCCAGGGTCGAGCCGTGGAACATCAGCACGTCCTCGCCGATCTGCGCGGTCTCGCCGATCACCACCCCCATCCCGTGGTCGATGAAGAACCGCCGTCCGATCACCGCACCGGGATGGATCTCCACGCCGGTGAGGAAGCGGGCCAGCTGAGACAGCAGACGGCCGGGGAACTTCAGCGGCAGGGAGCTCACCCACATCGCATGAGCCAGGCGGTACAGCCACAGGGCGTGCACGCCGGGATAGGAGACGGCGACGATCAGCTTGTTGCGGGCCGCCGGATCACGATCGCAGGCGGCCTGCAGATCCTCCCGCAGCAGCGCCGCCAACGACGACGGCGCCGACTGGGCAGGCAGCGGATCGGGCATTCAGTCCACGAGACCTTCGAACAGCGGTGTGGACAGATAGCGCTCACCGAAGTCGGGCAGGACCACCACGATGGTCTTGCCGGCCGATTCGGGACGCTTGGCCACGGCTACGGCGGCGGCCAGGGCCGCTCCGGAGGAGATACCGACCAGCAGACCTTCCTGGGCGGCAGCCTTGCGGGCCCACTCCAGTGCGGTCTCGGCGTTGATGTCGAGCACCTCGTCGTAGACGTCGGTGTCGAGGATCTCGGGGATGAAGTTGGCGCCCAGCCCCTGGATCTTGTGCGGTCCGGGGGCGCCGCCGTTGAGGATCGGCGACTCCTCGGGCTCGACGGCGATGACCTTGACCTGCGGCTTGCGCTCCTTGAGCACCTGGCCGACGCCGGAGATGGTGCCGCCGGTGCCGATGCCGGCGACGAAGACGTCGACCGCACCGTCGGTGTCGGCCCAGACCTCCTCGGCGGTGGTGTTGCGATGGACGGCCAGGTTCGCCGGGTTGGCGAACTGTCGGGCCAGCACGGCGCCGGGCCGCGAGGCGGCGATCTCCTCGGCGCGGCGCACCGCACCGGCCATCCCCTCGGCGGCCGGGGTCAGTTCCAGCTCGGCACCGAAGGCACGCAGCAGGGCGCGGCGCTCCTTGGACATCGATTCGGGCATGGCGATCACCACGTCGTAGCCGCGGGCGGCGCCGACCATCGCCAGGGCGATACCGGTGTTACCGGAGGTGGCCTCGACGATGGTGCCGCCGGGTGGCAGCGTGCCGTCGGCTTCGGCGGCGTCGATGATGGCGACGGCGATGCGGTCCTTCACCGAGTTGGCCGGGTTGTAGAACTCGAGCTTGGCCAGCACGGTGGCGTCGGCGCCCTCGGTGATGCGGTTCAGGCGGACCAGCGGGGTACGGCCGACCACAGCGGAGACATCGTCGTAGTAATTCGCAGGCACGGGGCTTCCTTCTTCAGGCGTGAGGCGGGGATGCGTTAGCTTCAGCCTAGTCCAGGCCGCGGGCGGCCAGTGTGTCAGCGAAACGGTCGGCGGTCTCCAGGGTCGCCAGGACCGCCGGAACGATGAGCACGCGGGGGCCCGGTCGCAGTCCGCGGGCACGTCGTGCCTGGTCGACCTGACCGAAGACCTCTGCGATGAGCGGAATCGAGCGGATTGTCAAGGCTAGAGCCATCGCGATTAAATCTGTGCGCACACCGAGTTTCTGCAGGGGGGCCAGCACCGCGATCAGCGTGTCGAGGATGTCGCTGGTGCGCGTGGTCAGAGTGACCACGGCGGCCAGGGCGATCGAGGCCAGCAGGATCGCGCCGACGATCAGCGCCTTGTGCCAGCCGGCGACGATCAGCTGGACCGCCACGATGATCGCCACCATCAGCAGGGCCCCGCGCATCAGCGGCCAAGCGCGCCGCGGGCCGATCCCGGCCACCGCGAAGACGGCGGCGACCCCGGCCACCGCGGCAGCCGCGGCGATCGGCGTCGAGACGAAGATCGACAGCGCCGCGATCGCCGCGAACAGCGCCAGGAGTTTGACTCCGGCGGGCAGCCGGTGCACGGGGGAGCGGCCGGGAATGTACGTGCCGAGCATGGTCATGGCCGCACCCCTATCCGCGCGCCATCAGCCGGCGGTAGAAGTCGATCGCCGGCCCCGGCTCGTCGTCGGCGACCAGGCGGCCGTCGTCGAGCACCAGCACGCGCTGGTAGTCGGCCAGCAGTTCCAGATCGTGGGACAGGACGATGAGCTGCTCGTCGAGGCCGGCCAGCACCTCGCGCAGCATCGCGGCGTTGCGCAGATCCAGCATGGTGGTCGGCTCGTCGGCGATCAGGATCGACGGCCCCAGCACCATGATCGAGGCCAGCGCCAGCAACTGCTTCTGCCCGCCGGACAGTGTGTGCGAGGGCTGGTCGGCGTGGTCGGCGAGCCCGAAATCGGCGAGGGTGGCCAGGGCGTGTTCGCGGCGTCGTCGTTTATCGTTCTCGACGCGGGTCAGCGACAGTTCAATGTCTTCGACGACGGTGGGCATGATGATCTGCCGATCCGGATCGGAGAAGATGAAGCCGACCTGACGGCGGACCTTGCGCTTGTTCTTGGCGACGTTCAGGCCGTTGACGGTGACGGTCCCCGAATCCGGGATCACCAGACCGTTCATCATGCGGGCGAACGTCGATTTGCCGCTGCCGTTGGCCCCGACGATCCCGATGCGATCCTGCGTGAGTTCGACGCTGATTCCGCGCAGCACCCGGCGGTCGCCGAAGCTGTGGGCGACGTCGTCGAACTCGATGGAGGTCACGTCGCCGGGCGGCGCAGCCGGATCGGCGCGATCAGGCCGGGACGGCCCCGGTGCACGGCGGCGGCGACCAGGGCGGCCAGCACGGCCTTGATCACATCGCCGATGGTGTACGGGCCCATCACGCTGATCGCGGCGGTGAACGACATGTGCCCCATCGCCATCATGTAGGGGATCCCGCAGGCGTAGATGACCACCACACCGCCCAGGATGTTGATCAGAATGCCCAGCCACAGGCGATAGCGCGGCATCATGAACGCGGTCAGCAGGCCGATGACGAAGGCGCCGGGCAGGAATCCCAGGAAGAATCCGCCGCGTCCCGGGCTGGCCAGCGAGGTGGTGCCGTTGATGAATCCGGCCAGGATCGGCAGGCCGGCCAGGGCCAGCACCATGAAGATCACCACCGCCAGGGTGCCTTTGCGCGGGCCCAGGACCGCCCCGGCCATCATGACTCCGAGCGTCTGCAGGGTCATCGGGATCCCGCTGGCGAGGTTGAACGCTCCGGGAATGCCCAGCACCGCGATCAGGGCGGCGAAGACCGCGGCCTGAGCGAGGTCGTTGATGGAGAACTTCAGGAAGCCTGGCACCCGATAAGGGTAGGACAGGTCGCGCCGCGGTGCGCTCAGGGTGTGCCGAAGGTGAACGCCAGGTCCCACGGTTCCAGGCCCCAGCGGCTGATCGCGTCGATCATCAGGGTCGGGGCGACGCTGAGCGCCTCCGGTGTCGCCGATGCGCTCAGTTCTTGGGTGGGCCGCCCGGCGATCAAGTGTGGTTCCCACAGCTGTGAACCGTGCGGATCGGGGGCGGTGTCGATGACGCAGATCGGTCCGTCCTCGCCGTCGATCACCGTGAACAGGCAGAACGGCTCGCCGGGTGCCGTCGGGTCGCCCTGTTCGACGATCAGGTATTCGCCGGTGGCGACGCAGTGCTCGACCGCCTGGGTGAGAACATCGTGGAAGTCGCCGGCCACCGAGTCGTCATGCGGCTGGTCCACCGGTTCGAGACGCAGGACGGTCTCGTCGGGCCCGTGCACCACCAGGGTGCCGCTCTCGGTGCTCAGCAGTCCCACCTCCCGGAAGTGCCGCTGGTCCTCGGCGTCGTCCCGCGGGTGGGCTCGATGTGTCCGGCCGATCCGCCCGGTCGCCAGCGCGCCGGTCAGCCAGTCGGCATCCGGGGACGACCACAGGTGGGTCTGGCCGCCGTCGTGGTACCAGGTGCGGACCAGGCCGCCCACACACGGGCTCAACTGCACGCGAATCGCCTCGCTGCCAGCAGGTGTCATCGGCTCGCTGGCCATTCTCGCCCCCTTGTTCGGATCACCGGCGTCGTTCACCGGCTGCGGTCGCTCGGCTTACAGGTAGTCCGCACGCAGCTGTTCCGGCGACAGCGGTGAGAGCAGCCCCGGGGCGACGTCGTACACGGTCTGAGCGCCGACGACGCCGGCCCGGTTCATGCGGGCGGCGGCGCGGGCGTAGGCCACCAGGACGCTGGCGGTGAATTCCGGATTCGATTCCAGGGCCAGCTGATATTCGATCACCTGTTGGGTGCCCGGCGAGGTGGTGCCGCTGCGGATCACGAAGCCGCCGTGCGGCATGCCCTGGTGGTCGCGTTCGAGTTCCTGCGCGCTGATGAAGTGCACGGTGGTGTCATAGGGCTCGAAGTAGTCGGGCATGGAGACGATCTCGGCGCGCACCGTCTCGGCGTCGGCGCCCTCCTCGAGCACCACGAAGCACTCGCGGGTGTGGCGCTCGCGGGTGGACAGATCCGGGTGCTCACCGGCGCGGACCCTCTCCATCGCGGCCTCCGAGGGCAGCGTGTACTGGACGCCACCGGCGACTCCGGGAACCCGACGCAGGGCATCGGAGTGACCCTGGCTCAGGCCGCGCCCCCAGAACGTGTAGGTGGCACCCTGCGGAATGATGGCCTCGCTGAAGACCCGGTTCAGGGAGAACAGGCCCGGGTCCCAGCCGGTGGAGATCACGGCGGTGGTGCCTGCCGGGCGGGCGGCCGCATCGACGGCGGCGAAGTGCTCGGGGATGTGTGCATGGTTGTCGTAGCTGTCGACGATGCTGAATCGGGCTGCCAGGGCAGGGCTCTGCTCCGGGAGATCGCTACGCGAGCCGCCGCAGAGGATAAGCACGTCGATGTCGTCGCGGTCGCGATCCAGCTCGTCGATTGCGAACACCTCGGTCGCAGTGCCGACGGTCGTGACACTGGCGGGGTCACGCCGGGTGAAGACACCGGTCAGCGACATATCCGGGCTCAGTCCGATCGCGGTCTCGACGCCGCGTCCCAGGTTTCCGTAGCCAACAATCCCGACCCGAATCTGTGTCGTCACGGGTAATGGTCCTCTCGTCGTGCGCGCTCGCCGGCGAGTCCAGCCGACCGGGCCGAGTCTATCGACCGCCGGACCGGATGCCGACCCCGGTTCCCGGTGGCGTTTCCCGGCTACCGTGGAAGGTGAGGACTTCAGCGGTGAGGCCTGCAGAGAGGAGACGGCGATGGCGACCGAAGTGACGGTGATCGGTGGAACGGGTTTTGCGGGAGCGCACATCGTCGAGGCCGCGGCGGTGGCCGGGCTGGATGTGCGCAGTTTCAGCCGCCACGAGGCCCCGATGCAGATTGCGAATGTGGACTATCGACGCGGGTCGGTTCTGGAGGCGGACACCCGCGCCCGAGCCCTCGACGGTGCCGATGTGGTGATCGTGGCGATCTCTCCGCGGGGCGATATGGCCGGCCGGGTGCGCCCGGCGATCGCGGCCTTGGCCGCCGAGGCGGCGCACGCCGGTGTCCGGCTGGGGGTGATCGGCGGTGCGGGCTCATTGCACGTCAGCGAGGGGGGTCCGTTGCTGATCGACGGTGACTTTCCGGCGGAAGCCAGGGCCGAGGCCGCCGAGATGGCGCAGGTTCTCGACGATCTGCGGGCCACTCCGGACGCACTGGACTGGTTTCTGGTGAGCCCCGCTGCGTCGTTCGGTGCCGCCGCACCGGGGGTCTACCGCGGCGAGTATCGGGTCGGCGATGATGTGCTGCTCACCGACGAGAACGGCGAGTCGCAGATCTCCGGTGCTGATTTCGGCGTGGCGGTGATCGACGAGGTGACCCGGCCCGCGCATCGACGCAGCCGGTTCACCGTCGCCTATTGAGTCCGGTCAGGCCTCGACGATCTCGCTCTCCAGGATGAACTCGGCATTCATCGAATTGGAGACCAGGCACGCGCTTTCGGTCTTGGCCAGCAGCTGCTCGATCTGAGCGCGATCGGCGCCGGCGGGAAGGACCAGTTGCACCTTCTGGGTCACCTGGGTGAAGCGGGTGACCCGGTCGACACGATCGAGGACACCGGAGGCGTCCACGCGCATGTCGATCCAGTCGACCTTGTTGTGGGCGGCGACCGCGCGCCAGGTCAGCACGAAGCAGTTGGCCACGGCGGCGATCATCAGCGTCTCCGGTGACCACATCCCCTCCGGCCCGCCGAACTCCGGCGGTGTCTCGGTGATGAGCTCGTTGAGGCCGGGGGAGGACAGGGTGATCGGCTCGCCCGGCTCGCTGATGGCGGAGGCGGCGTAGTGGTGGGGAAGTTTCTGCATAACGCCCAATATACCCCACGGGGTATATTTCGTGGGCGTTTTCGCGATCTGCTGGCATGCTGGAGCCCATGCCGAACTCAGAATCGCCGTACACAGAGTCCGCAGCGCTGCTGACCAGCCCGCCGCGGCCGGATTCGACCGAGCCGACGTGGTTCCTGGATTCCGATGACCCCGCGATCGTCGAATTCGCCGAACGGGTGATCGCCGACGCCGGTGCGCGCACTGACAGGCAGAAGGCCGTGGCGTTGTTCGAGGCGGTCCGCGACGACTGGCGTTACGACCCGTACTCGATCACCGATCAGTCCGAGCGATTCCGGGCTTCGGCGGTGCTGGCCAGCGAGGCCAACTGGTGCGTGCCCAAGTCGGTGCTGCTCACCGCGGCCTGCCGTGCGGCCGGCATTCCCGCCGGCGTCGGTTTCTCCGATGTACGCAACCACCTGCAGAGTGAGAAGCTGCAGGCGCTGATGGGGACCGACCTGTTCGTCTACCACGGCTATTCGGTGATCTGGCTCGACGGCGCGTGGCGCAAGGCCAGCCCGGCATTCAACCGTGAACTGTGTGAGCGCTTCGGTACCAAGATGCTCGAGTTCGACGGCGAGTCGGATGCGCTGATGCACCCGTACGACGTCGCCGGTAATCGTCACATGGAGTACGTCCGTGGTCACGGAAGCTACGACGACTTGCCCTTCGGGCAGATGATCACCGCGATCCGCCAGGCCTACGGACCCGCGGTCACCGCTGGAGTCGACGGCGTGGTAGACCAGGCGTTCCACGGCTGAGGTTCGTCTCTGCTTCGCAGAGGTCTGTGGCGTCGACGGTCGCGGCGCTCATCGTGCAGACCCGGCGTTCGTTCCGCGAACGCAGCATTCGTCGTGCAAACGCGGCGCTCGAGCGCATTCGCAGCACGCGCGCGGGCCGCATCTGTGGTCGAACGCCGCGACGGTGCGTGGAGCGCCGCGGACGTCTGTGGTCAGAAGTACTGAGAGCCGCCGTCCACGCTGAGGTGTTCAGAACTCATGAACTTCGACTCGTCGGAGGCGAGGAAGGCCACGACGTTGGAGATCTCCTCCGGCTGGGCACAGAACTGCGCGGTGAACGGGGTACCCATCGCGTTGAGCTTCGGGTTGGTGGCACCGGTGCGTTCGAGCTCACCGACCATGTCGCCGCCGCCCATCGGGGTGGCCACGCCGCCGGGGTGAACGCTGTTGACCCGGACGTTGTATTGGCCGAGCTCGGCGGCGAAGGCGCGGGTCATACCGGTGACGGCGTGTTTGCTGGTGGTGTACGGAACCATGAAGGGCTGCACCTTCTTGCCGGCGTATGAGCTGATCAAGATGATCGAACCGCCGCCGGCATCGATGACGTGCTGGGCGGTGGCCATGACGGTGTTCCACACCCCGCGCACGTTGATCCCCATGACATCGTCGAACGACTCGGGCGTGGTCTCGTTCCACACGACCGGGATGCAGATCCCGGCGTTGGCCACGACGGTGGTGATCTTGCCAAGCTTGGCGACGGCGTCGTCGGCGATGGCCCGCATCGCCTCGAGGTCGCGCACATCGGCCTGCACGGTGATCACGCTGCGCCCGGTCTCCTCGACCAGACGACGGGTCTCATCCAGGTCAGCGGGGGTCGCCGATTCGTAAGGCACGCCCGCAGGCAGGGGCGCGGCCAGATCCACCGCGACGATGTCGGCGCCCTCCGAAGCCAGCCGTACACAGTGCGTGCGGCCCTGTCCGCGGGCCGCACCGGTGACCAGTGCTACTTGTCCGTCGAGTCGTCCGGCCATGATGTACTCCGTCCTGTTGTCTGGTTCGCCCGTGTCCGGGCCTGTACCCAGTCAAGGGCACCCGGGGGACGGTTGTCCGAGCTTTGGTGGGAGTCCTGCCGGGGTGGTCGGCGCAGTGCAGGTCCGAAGGAGTGCGGTCGTCAGCGTCTGGTTCGTCAGCGTGCGGTTCGTCAGCGTGCGATGGGGCTGAACAGCGGCGACATAGCCGGTGATCGGGCTCACCCGCAGCTGCACGTGTTCGTCGACACGCAATCGATCGCGCATCCGGGCATTGCGGATCGTCCACTGCCGCAGGCCGTCGGGGGTGTTGAGGACCAGCTCGAAGCGGCTGCTCCGCCGATCCATGCCGCTGTCGCGTTGCTGGAAGATCAGTTGCTGGAGAAGGTGCGGGAGGGCATCGCCGAGTCGGCGCTCCTGAATGCTGACCACTCGGCCGGTCACCGTTCGCCGCAGTGCCAGGTCCAGACCGCCGACGATGATTCGGGCCAGGCCGAGCACACCCACCAGCGACATGATCACGATCATGACGATGGCGATTGTGCGCAGGTCGCCCAGTTCGGTGGCGCTGCCCAACTCGTCATCACGCCAGAGTCGCCAGGCGAGCCATGCGACGGCGGCGCACAGACTGGTCTGGATCACTCCCTGCACGATGAGGCCGAGCGGAGCGCGGCCGCTCCAGGGCCGCAGGGACAGTCCTGCCCGCCGGGACCAGTGGTTGACCTTGTGTGGCGCACCCCCGGGTGTCAGGTGGGACGACATCGAGAATCGACCGCCTTTCCGCGTATCGCCAGCCTAGGGCCGGCGGTGCCCTTTTTTGCTGGTTTGCGGCTATTCGACCGTTGATTCGGGAGCACTGCAGACGGTCCGGGGCCCGCTCTAATACGGCGGATCTTCCATACGGTTGCGAGCACGCAGACGCTGCCGGTAGGCGTGCTTGGCTTCGGTCCGGGTGAGGGTGCGAGTGGGTTCGGCGCCCGGATCGCCGGGGCCGGGTGCGATCGGCGGGCCGTGACCGCAGGGAATCAATCCAAGCCCCGGGAAGAGCCAGGTGTTCAGGGCCCGGGTGCGCACGGTGACGCCGTGCGGGGTGGTGACTTCAGTCCACACGGTGCCGTGCGCGTCGACGATCTGATCATCGAGCCAGTCGTCGCCGAAAGTCTTCAACTGGTGGTGGAACAAGCACTTGGGGTTGATGTTGCAGTAGCAGGTCGCGCCCCCGGCTTCGGGGTGATCGTGATTGAACTCGGTGACGTGATCGAGTTGGCAGCGATGGGCCGGTCGTTCGCAGCCGGGCCAGGTACAGGTGGGGAACAGCCCGCGGATCACGGCATCCAGTGTGGCCGAGGGGCGGTACGGGTTCGCCTGTTGTGCGGCGCGGCCGGTCAGATCGGTCAGGTTCAGTGGCCGCACCCGGGTGCCGGGACGATCGGCGATATCACGCACCTGGGAGGCATCGATGGTGCCGTATCCGCCGAGATGGCCCGGCTTATCGCCGCCTTCGAGAGTGGATCCGTCGGTGATCACATGTACCACCAACTGCGCCGACCGCCCGGAGCCCGGGGAGCTGATCCAGGCCGTGCAGTCCTCGCGATCGCATTGGCAAGTGAAGGCCTTGGCGCCGAAGTGGGCGGCGGCAGCATCGGCGCGGCGCCGGCGGGTCGATCGGGGATCGTTGGGACAGACTCCCTTGACCAGGGCGTCGATGGCGTTTTCTTCCGCGACGATGGTTTCGGCACTGTCGGTGATCTCCAGGGTGGCCATCCCGCCGCGGCGGGAGTACACGGTGACGCCGATGTGGTCTTTGGCGATCTCCCGATCGGTGCGGGCGCCCTCGGCATCGATGAGTGTGACGATGGTGCGGGCCTGCTGTCCGGCAGCGTGCGGGGCGACTTGACCGGAAGCTCGGATCGCCTCGGCGATGCGGTGGTCGATCTCGGCTAGCAGGGCGGGGTCGGTGACGCCTTCGGTCTCGAACACGAGACGCGCGAACGTGCGGGGTTCGATCACGCCGTCGCGCAGCAGCAGCCCGCATTCGGGGAGGCGGTGGCGCAGGGCTTCGCCCTGATCGAGGAGCGCTTCGGCGCGAAACCTGCTGATCGACATCGCAGTTGCGAGCGCGGCGGCCAGCTGTGTGCGCGGTTCCAGGAGGCGAGTGAACTCGGCGGAGTTGGCCGCGCTGGCCGGGTCGGCGGCGGGATCGGCCGGCTCGGTGCCGCACTGATGCTGTTCGATCAGATCGGCGACGGCGTCCAGGCGTAACCACATCAGGTACGACTCTCCCTTGCATGTCGACAGCACTCGGTGGATGCGGTCTAGCTGTGCAGCGCGCAGTTCCCGGGGCGAAGGATCGTCGTCGAGGGTGACTTTCGCGCCGAGTTGCAGTGGGCTCAGGTCGGCATCGCGCCAGCGGCGTGGTTCGGCGGGCTGTGGCGAGGAGGGTGACGATGGCGGGAGTTGGTCATGCTGACCCATCGCCCCTCCTCTGCGTAGAACATATGTTCGATTTGTACTTCCACTTTACGCTCTCTCCTGGTGGATGGCAATAGCGATTTCGCGTGGAATGGAGTGACGACGACCAGACCGGAAAACACTGTTGAACTGGGCCTGGTGAACCGGACTTCAGTTCCCGGCGATCAGGTCGGACCCATCTGAATGGACGACCGGCAGACCGGCCGCCGCCAATTGCTGCAGCACATACGGCCAGGGGATCCGTTCCTGCTCCAAGCGAAGCCCGCTCGCGCGGATCGCGAGCAGGGCCGCGAATTCGGTGTCGGTCAGGGTGGAGGGATCCTCGGTCGCCGGTGCCGGTTCGGGTACGCACAGATGCCGGAAGCGAGTGAAGGTTGCAGGATCCATCAGCAGGCTCCGCACCTGCGGCAGGCGGCGTCGTAGCCGGTCGAGGATGACCACGCCGTGGGTATCGAGATCGCCCCAGTAGACGATGTCGGCGTGCCGAACCCATTCGATTGCGGTCAGGTCAGTGACCGCATTGCCGCCGCCGGCGATCGCCACGGTCCCGGGAATCGGTGGGAGCGCATGCACTCCCTCCCGGTTCTCCAGGATCAGCACCGTCGACGGGGTAATGGGCAGCTCCGCCAGTCCGGCGACGGTGCTGGCCAGAACTTTCGGCATACCGGGGAGCAGTGCGGGGTCGAGCAGCACTATCTCCCGCAGCGAAGGCAGGTTGCCGATACCCAGATCGGTGGAGCCGCGGGCACCGTCGACCAGGTTCTCGACCAGCCGGCGGTGCGCGCGGAGCCATTTGGTGTCGACGCCTTCGATGGGCAGCTGACGAATCAGCAGTCCGGAACGAGGATTCTTCAGGAGCCAGTCGGTGGTAGCGATCAGGCGGATGAAATCGTCGTCGTCCAGCGTCTCCCATCGTGGAAAGGTTGCGGCGACCGCACCCGGAAGGCCGTCGGACCGGCCCAACGCCACGAGCTTCTCGCGGCGGCTCAGCAATCGTCGCCAGCGAGTCGCCTGCTCGGCTGCACGGCAGATCTGGTCGGCGCCGCTGAGCCGCAGACGTACCGGTACGTTCTGTGTGCCGAAGCTCGGCCATCGCCGCGGTTCCCAGTCGACGGCCCCCGGACCGTGGTACTCGTGCCAAAGCCGCACCCAGTCGCGGGCGCTCTCGGACTGGGTGGCGAGGCGTCGTTCGGTCGGTGGCTTCAGGGCGATGTTCAGCACATCGGCCTGTGCAGCCACCGGATCGGTGAGCCAGTCGCGCAGCCGGGAACGAACGGCGGCGTGAGCACGCTCGCGGGTCTGTGCCGGAGTGATCTCATTGCGGGTCATCGTCTGACCACTCCAACAGATCGATCTGCGAGTACTTTCCTTCCCGGATACTGATCGTCGCCGCGCCGCCGATGTAATCCTCCAGGGTCTGTAGCAACTTGAGTGGTGTGGCCAGAACCAGGTGGAAACCGAATTGGGCGAAGACATCAAGTGCGCGGCGGGTGTAGGCGGCGTCGGCGCGGTCGAATGCCTCGTCCAGGATGACCGTGCCGTAACCGGGCACCCCACTGCCGTCCGGGCTGAGCTGGTAGCGCAGAGCAGCAGCCAGGCAGAAGAAAACCAGTTTCTGCGCCTGCCCACCGGACAGGCCGGCGGAGGAATCGTGATAGTTGCGCGGCTCGGCGTCACCGTCGTATTCGACGCCGATGAAGCCGACGTGCAGACGGGTATCGAGAACGTGCTTGCGCCAGCGCTCATCAGCGGGTTCTCTCGACCCCAGCCGTTCGAGCAGCTGCGCCATCCGTACGTACCTGCCCTCGGCGGCTTCGCGCGTCTCCTGTGCCCACGAGCCGGACGACACCTCGGCGAGGCTGTCGAGGAATTCGGCCGCCAGCGGTGAGCGACGTTCCCGCACGTCGATCTTGAGCCATCGGTCGGTATCGAACGGTGAGGTCCGCAGTGATTGGTTCACCGGATCGATGCGTGCCCGGATCTCTCCGGGAGCGCGTCGGATATTGATCGCCAGCTGACCGAGGTTGCGGGTGGACTGCTCGTTCAGTAGTTCGAAAAACCGTGTCTCGTACTCGGGGAGGCCGTCGGCTCGAAGTCGGTGCAGGACCGCCAGCGCGTCACCGGAGAATTCGGGTTCGGCCCGGAGCTCCCCGGCACGAGCTTCCCAGCGGGCGAGATATCGCGACAGCACCCTCACGATACCGTCGTTGGCTTTGGACAGTTCCCGCGCCGCACGTTGATTCTCTCCGGTGATCGCCTTGCTCACCTCGTGCACGACCTTGTCGATGTTGGCGCTGGTGATCCGTCGAGTCTGAGCCTGGTAACGTCGGTCGAGTCGTTCGGCGACGGCTTCCGGGACCGAGGAGTGAGCGTCGGAAGTGCTCGCGGCGACCAGGTCACGGTACCGATCGAGTTCACTGCGATGCGACAGGGCTTTAGCCGTGGCGGCCGCAAGAGCACCGGCGGCTTGTTCGGCGGCCTGCTGTGCCTGCGTCAGCGCAAGTGCCAGGGCGGCGTGTTCGGGGTGGTCTTGCTGCCATCGTGCGATCCGGGCTGCGACGGTATCGAGTTCGGTCTGGGCGGTCGCGACATCGATCTCGGCCCACTGCACGTCCAGCACCGACTGTGCGGCACGGTTCTGAGCGGCGATCTGCTGTTCACGGCGGTCCAGAGCATCCAGCCGTGCCGAAAGACCGTCCACTTCACTGTGCAACTGGTCGATACGGTGTCGCAGATCGTTGAGTTTGGCTTCGTTATCGAACCCGAGCACCCAGCGCCGTCGATCATCGACGCTGCTTCGGTCATCCTTTTCGTGGCGCTGCGCCGAATGCTTGACCTGACCGGCTCGGGTGACGGCGCGCTCGTGGTCGGCGAAACCGGCCACATCGGGGATACAGGCGTAGTCGTACCGGTCGGCAAGCTGTTGTTGCAGCCAGTCGTGTAACGGACCGGGAGCCACTTCGAGTTTGCGAACCAGTGACGACGAACCGGTGCGCCGCGTCCGGTGCTCTGGGGCCGGTACGACGCGGCGGTAGACCAGGCGCGTGCCCAGGTGTTGTGTGTCCACCGCGGCGGACACCCGGCGGTAGAGCTCATCGGTTACCAGCAGCGTGCGTCCGAATGCGCCGAGTACACGTTCGATCGGCCCGGTCCAGTCGGACTGGTCACCACGCACCTGCAGGAGCTCGCCGGCAAAGGGGAGTTGATCCTCGGTCAGCGAGGCTGTTGCGCAGATGAGTTCGCGGGCGCGCAGCAGGGCCGGGTCAAGATTGGAACGGCGTCTGGCCAGGGCCTCCCGGTCGGCTTCGAGCCGGCGGATCTCTGTACGCGCGGCTTCCCGCCGAGCCGAGATCGCATACTGTTCGCCGCGTCGCTGCTCGTGACCGCCGGTCGATTCGGCGAGCTGATCCTCCAGCTGTCCCCGCAATCGGGCGAAACCTTCGGCATCGGTGGGGACAGTCCCGTCCCAGACGGCGACGGCCTGCTGAATCCGCTCGCGCCGAGTGCCGATGCGTGCGACGGCACGTCGTTGTTCATCGTGCTGGGCATTCAGGACCGACAGGCGGCCGGCGTCGAGGTGCTCGATCGCGACCTTTGCGTCCAGGACGGCATCGCGGGCACGCTCGTCGTGGCCCTGAGCAGCGGTTTGGGCTTCCTCGATGAGCGGCGTTCGGCCTTCCAGCTCGGTTAACTCCCGTTGCAGTATCTCCAGTGTTCGCTGCGCGTGCGCGATATCGAGGAACGAGGCCTCCTCCGCGGTGGCTTCGACCAGAGACAACGACTCCTGGCGGAGCCGGTCCAGGTCGACAAGCGGATCCAGGGTCTGCACCTGATCTCGCGCATCGACGACGACCCGGTGGGCTTCGCGTAAGTCCTCGAACTGCTCGACGGCACGTTCAGCCAGCGCGAACGTCGCCGGAACATCGAGCATGTAATCACGGAACAGACGATCAAGACTGCCCAGACTCTTCGCCGAGAGCGTCCTGTGCAGGAGCCGCTGTGCAGCCTCGGACGAGATGCCGAGTCTGGACCGGAACTTGCGGGCGAACGGGGAGTATGACGGGTTCACGTCGGCATTCGGCCAGCGCTTACGGATCCCTCGCCGGTCGATGCCGTTACTCAGGTAAGGCAGCACATCGGTGAGGTCGAACTCGCCGTCGACCAGAAGATGCAGACTGACGACCTCGCCGGCCGCATTCTTGCCGCGTCCCAGATGGAGGAGTTTGATCAGGGTGACCGCCATACGGGGATCCTGCGTCCGATACGTCAGCGCAATGGCGCTGCGGGTGGCGCCGTCGCGCAGATAGCTGCTGACCAGCACATCGGAGTCGGCGTCGGTGTCCCGGCGCCAGGCGCCGCGGATGTAGCTGACCAGACTGCGCCCGGATCTGTCGGACTCCTGCGCCGCTGCGTTGAACTTCACCCGATCACCGGGCATCAGAACCGCGGAGATCGCATCGAGGAGCGTCGACTTGCCCGAACCGGAGCCGCCGGTGATCAGATAGCCGTCGCGGGCGACCGGGATCTGGTGGTAGCCGTCGAAGGTGCCCCAGTTCACCACCTGGATGCGGGCCAGCCGGTATTGCCCGGCGGTGGAGCTCATTCGATGTCCGGGACGTCGTCGGCGGGGGTGCCGTCAGCGGGTTTCTCCTCGGCGAGGATCCGATCGAATTCGGCAGCGACCAGCGCGACCTGATCGGCGTCGAACAACTGCCGCACCACCGGTGAAATCTCCATCCGATCTTCGGTGGTCGTACTCGACAGCAACGAATACTTGGTGAGTTTGGACCACGAGGCGTTGATACGTCTGCGGAAGCCTGCCGGATCGGTATCGGCGCGGCGCCGGTAGATCTCGAGTTGTTCGGCGATTTCGTCACGGTCGACGATCACGCGCTCGCCCGGCTGGGCTCGCAGCAGCAGTTGGCGCAGGGCCAGCAACATAACGGTGTCCATGAAGGTCAGTCGTTCGGTGCGGAGCACCACTGGTGCAGCCACAGCATCACCGGTATCAGCCGGGCGGGTGAAAGCGATTTCGTTCTCATCGTCGATCACCAAGTCCAGAAAGACATCCGCCAGTCGCGATCTCAGTAGCCGCTGATCGGCGATCACGGTCCTCCAGATCTCCGGATGTCTAGCCGAGGTGATCAGGGGCCCCTTCAGCAGCTGCACCAGGGCGCGGCGGCTCGCCGGCGCCAGGGTGCCCAGATCGCCGGGGTAGTGGCCGACGGACTCGGACGCTGCCGCGCCCAGCTCGCCGTGGTCAGGAAAACCAGGCTCGGGTGAACTCATGGCTGCAACTCCGGAGCGGTCGGGTCGAACTGGTGACGGTGAATGACGACCGAGCGTGTCAGTCCGGCCTGCGATGTCCAGCCGATCCGTTCGGTTCCGTCGACTCGATGACCGTGGCGCCCTGCCAGCACCAGCAGTCCGACGATACTGGCCAGGCCCTGGGTCGCGGGGTGTTCGACCAGCACATCGGCGATGCTCGCCTGGCCCCGCTGTGTCAGGGTGGCAGCGATATTGCCGGTGAGCTCGTCGAAATCGATCTCGGACTCGCGAATCAGCTGCCGCAGTGACTCCAGGTCGGCATGTCCGGCCGGGTGCACCACCACCTCGTCGGTGACGCGATCGTCGGCCGGGTCGTGCAGACGGAGCGCGGAGACCGATTCGATGGCCATCCCGACCCGAACCAGCTCGAGATCGAGGACATCGAAGGGGCGGCGCACGGTGGCCACGGTGCGGGCCTGCTGCTGGGTCGACCGGATGAGCTGCTGGATCCGGCGGTGTTCCTCGTAGGCTCGAGACTGCACGAAGTGGCGCAGAGACCGGGACAGCGATGTCATCACCGCGTGCACCTCACCAGCGGCGACCTCCATATCGGTCAGGAGGCCGCGGAGCCGGCGGTGCTGTTCACCGGTGAACTCGGCGGCGAATGGGCGATCGAGGACGGCAGTGATCGCATCGTCGATCTGGGCGGCGCGCGCTGGATCGAGAATGGTGTCGTAGAAGGCGGAGAAACTGCGGCCGGCTTCGGAGTCGGCAATCAGGTCGACCCCGCGGAAGACATCCCCCAGTGTGTCTCCGCGATCGCTCTCATCGTCGAGGATCCGTGCGCGCAGACTGCGGTTCAACTCATCGAAAGCGCTCTGGACACGAGCGAAGTCGCTGGGCACTTCCGAGGCCAGCGCGAGGATCTCGCGCCCACGCTCCAACGCGCGTTCCCCTCCGAGTACCGGGAAGTCCCCGGATTCGACTGCCGCGATCTGTCGATCCAGAGCGGCGCGCTCCACCTGCAGGCGAGCCAGGCGGGACTGGGCGCTCGGATCGGAGTCTCGAGCCAAGGCACTCAATTGACTCGCCAGCGTGGTGAGCCGCGACTCGGTGACCGCCCGGATCGGTGCCTGCAAAGCGCCAGCGAAGTCGAGTGCAGCCAGAGTTCCTTCGGTCGGCTCGAGGAATTCCTCGCGCGCGGTACTGCTGGAACGCCGGAGTAAGAAGCCGTCGCGGACCCAGGCCGCGCAGTAACCCCGACCGGTCTGCGGCAGATCCCAGCCGTTGTCGCGGAGTTCTTCAAGATCGGCATCCAGGAGCGCGAACAGTTCCGGTGCCGGCAGAGGGCGAGCACCGTGCGTAAAGTGGCGACCGAGTAGTCCTAGGATCACCGGGGCGTGATCGGTACGCAGCAGACGCCAGGCCGCATCGTCGGTGCGTAATCCGGCGAGCCGGTACACATCGCCGAGCGCGGCCATGATGTCTCCCCTGATGATGAAGCGGTCGTTAGAGATCATGGAATCATGAGGCACCGACAAGAGTCAGGCCGGTGTGCGGGACGATCGGCGAGTTGCCGGCAGTCTTGTGCTCCGGGCTCGACCGCCTGAGTACGAAACGGAACGCGGCCGCTCGGTAGGTTCGTTCCGGCAAGGGCACGCTCCCGGGTGATGCCGAATTCTGTGCGACCACTTACGGTGGTGCCATGGCCGGGTCGAAAGGATACGCACCGGCGGTCCGTAGGGGCGGTGGCCGCAGGCGTCGCGTCAGCGTCCTGCTGGTCCTGCTCTTGCTTGTGTGCGTGCCGGCGACACTGGCGGCAGTGTTACCCGACCGCAAGGGCGCAGAGATCGGTGATCAGTTCGAGACGGCCGCGGACCGTCTGGACGAGGCGCTCGAGTGGGCCGCCGACCGCGGGTCACGGGTCTGGCTGCTGCTGACGGACCGCCAGACGGGTCGTCAGGTCGGCGTCGGACAGGACGAGCCGATTCTGACCGCTTCGATCGCCAAACTCTTCATCGCCTCCGAGCTGGCCTTGCGTGATGTCCACGGTGAGCGTGCCGGCTTCCTCGACGACGAGGCGCAACTGAGCCTGATGTTGTCCGAATCGGACGACTTCACCGCCACCATGCTCTGGGAGCAGCTGGGTGGATCCGACCTGGTCGGGGCGGTCGCGTCTCGCTACGGCCTGACCCGGACGCAGCCGCCGGGGGATGGGCTGTGGTGGCACACGCAGACCACGCCCTCGGACATCGTTGCCTTCTACAACCAGTTGCTCGACGAACGCGGCGCCGGTACCTGGGGCGAACCCGGTGACTCCTGGGCCGACCGGATCCTGGACCACCTGCGCCACTGGGCCGCGACCGGTACCGACGGATACGCCCAGGGATTCGGGCTGCCCGCGGTGCTGGGCCCCGAGCAGCCGGTGGCGCTGAAACAGGGCTGGATGTGCTGCGTCGCAGCCCAATGGATCCACTTGACCACCGGCGTCTTCGGCCCGGACGAGCGGTACATCCTCGTGGCACAGGTCGCCGAAGACGTGCAGTACTCAGACGGTGCGACCGAACTCCCGCAGACATCCGAATTCATCGACGACGACGACGAGAGCGCTGTCCACGCGCGCGAGACGGTGACCGGCGTCGTAGCACGGCTGCTACCGGCCGCCGCTGCCGCCGACCCACTGGGGTGAGGGCGGCGCGCGGCGCGCGACCGGCGCGGCGATAGACTGACGCGCGTGACGGAAACCTCGGCTGACCACCCGCGCCCTGTCCTCGTCGTCGACTTCGGAGCTCAGTACTCGCAGCTCATCGCTCGACGGGTGCGCGAGGCGCGCATCTACTCCGAAGTGATCGCCCACGATGCTGCACTCGAGGAGTTTCTCGCGAAGGATCCGGCGGCGATCATCCTGTCCGGCGGACCGTCGTCGGTCTACGCCGAGGACGCCCCGGCACTGGACCCGCAGCTGCTGGAACAGGGCATTCCGGTTTTCGGAATCTGCTACGGCTTTCAGAAGATGACCGACGCGCTCGGCGGTACGGTCGCCAACACCGGCGGCCGCGAATTCGGGCGCACCATGCTGGAGGTGACCGGCGACGGCGGCGTCCTGCATCACGGTCTGACGCAGACGCAGCCGGTGTGGATGAGCCACAACGACGCCGTCCAGGAAGCGCCCGCCGGATTCACCGTCACCGCCTCCACCCCGGGGGCCCCGGTCGCCGCCTTCGAGAGCGTGCAGCGCCGCATGGCCGGCGTCCAGTACCACCCGGAGGTGATGCACACCCCGCACGGCCAGGAGGTGCTCACCCGCTTCCTGTACGAGATCGCCGGACTGAAGCCGACCTGGACCGCGGCGAACATCGCCGAATCGCTGATCGCCGACATCAAGGCCCAGGTGGGCGACGACGGCCTGGCGATCTGCGGCCTGTCCGGCGGCGTCGACTCCGCCGTCGCCGCGGCCCTGGTGCAGCGCGCCATCGGTGATCGCCTCACCTGCGTCTTCGTCGACCACGGTCTGCTGCGGGCCGGGGAGCGCGAACAGGTGCAGACCGATTTCGTGGCCGCCACCGGCGCTCGCCTGGTGACCGTCGACGCCGAGGAGACGTTCCTGACCGAGCTGGCCGGTGTCTCCGATCCGGAGACCAAGCGCAAGATCATCGGCCGCGAGTTCATCCGCTCGTTCGAGGGCGCCGTCTCCGAGGTCCTCGGTGACAAGGCCGAAAGCGGCCAGAAGGTCGACTTCCTGGTCCAGGGCACCCTGTACCCCGATGTCGTCGAATCCGGCGGCGGCGCGGGCACCGCGAACATCAAGAGTCACCACAACGTCGGCGGTCTGCCCGAGGATCTGGAGTTCGAGCTCGTCGAACCGCTGCGTCTGCTGTTCAAGGACGAGGTCCGCGCGGTGGGCCGCGAACTCGGTCTGCCCGAGGAGATCGTCGCCCGTCAGCCGTTCCCGGGTCCGGGTCTGGGCATCCGCATCGTCGGTGATATCACCAAGGAGCGGCTCGACCTGCTGCGCAAGGCCGACCTGATCGCGCGCGAGGAACTGTCGGCCGCCGGCCTGGACGGTCAGATCTGGCAGTGCCCGGTGGTGCTGCTGGCCGACGTCCGCAGCGTCGGCGTTCAGGGCGACAGCCGCACCTACGGTCATCCGATCGTGCTGCGCCCGGTGTCGTCGGAGGATGCGATGACCGCCGACTGGACCCGGATCCCGTATGAGGTGCTCGCGACCATCTCCACCCGCATCACCAACGAGGTCCCCGATGTGAATCGGGTCGTGCTGGATGTGACCAGCAAGCCGCCGGGCACCATCGAATGGGAGTGAGCCGGTTGCGGCCGGCCGAGGGCTCTCTAGGCTGAGGGCATGGCGCTTCCGGAGCACTGGATTCCGCACCGCAGATCAGACGGCGAAGTGATCGGCTGGATCGATCTGGAATCGGCCGGGCCCGCGGTCCAGCCGATCGATCGGCTCGGGCGCCCCTTGTCGCCGGTCAACGACTGGAACGACGCAGAAGAGGCACTGGAGGCCATCGGATTAGGCTTCCTGACGCACCGATTCGCCTACCGCGATCAGGTGGTCCGGATCCGGCAGGTCTACGACGATCGGGTGATCGTGACGACCGCCCTCACCGATGCCGTCGGCGATGTGGGCGACGAGTTCACACTGGCCTTCCCAGTCGGCGATGAACTGGTCGAATCACCTGAACCCTGACCAGCAGAAACGCGGGGGATCGGTTCTTCGGCAGTGCGAGTCACAGGGTCGCGAGCCACCGCTTCACGGTGGTAGAGGTAATCACATCGGCCGGGTCGGGAATCAGGCTCCCGTCGGTCAGACCGGGGCCGCCGAAGCGGAGACTGAACACCTTGCCCTTGCGGCCGAGGGCCTTCCTGGCCTGCCGGGCCACGTCGAGCAGGTCCATCCGTTCGGGGCCGCGGACCTGGATGCTCGCCGCACCGGCGAAGGAGGCGCCCAGAGCGACGTCGACGATCACGTCGGCGCCGTCGTCGGCGGCCAGCGGAGCGGTGACCATGTGCGGCATCATCGCCAGCGGACCGAGGGCGAACTGCTCGGACATGGTCAGGGCCAGTTCGAACCACTGGGTCGTGTGCACGATGGTGAGTTGCTCGCCGAGCTTTTCGCGGTACACCTGTTCCTGCCGGGCCTTGCCCTTGTAGTAGCCCATCTTGGCGTTGACGGCCGGATCGCTGGCGTTGCTGATCGAGAGCAGGACCACCCGGGCCCCGGCGGCCTTGGCGGCGTCGGCGATGTTCGCTGCGGTCTGCTCGAAGAAGGCGACGGCCTTGGCTTCGGTGGCGGCGGCCACGTTGAGGCAGTCGATCACCACATCGGCGCCGTCGACTGCCGCGGTCAGCCCCTCACTGGTGGCCGCGTCCACACCGGTGGCCCGATGTGCTCGCACCACCTGGGCCCCGCGTCGTTCGAGCCGGTCGGCCACCCGCCGGCCCATGGCCCCACCTGCACCGATCACGACGATCTTCATACTTCCGTTGTACTCTTGTCGCCGCGCCGGTGGAAGAGGTCAACCCCGGCGGATACCGCTGACGATCAGCAGCACCCCGGCCAGCAGCCCCAGCGCCAGCAGGATCCAGGGCAGCACGGGCAGGTCCGGCAGATCCGGTCCGCCGGTCAGTCCCCAGCCGGCGACCCCCAGGGCGATCAGCCCGGTGATCGCCAGTGCGGGGGAGCGGCGCGTGACTTCGCTGTTCATCACTTCATCTCCACGGTGCCCAGGCCCAGCCGGGCCTCGATGGTCAGGATCGGTCCGTCCTCGTCTGCGCCGACGATTCCGGCGGGGCAGGTGAAATCGCCGATGGTGGTATGACAGCGGGTCTGCACCCGTGCGCGGTCGGGGAGGGTCACCTTGATATCGCCGATTCCCTGGTCGATCGTGATCGTCTGGTCATGGGTCAGCCCGTCCAGGCGGCGCAGATCGAGTTTGGTGGAGCCGATGGTCAATGAGTACTGATCCTGCAACTGCGACTGTGCACTGATCTCGTAGGCCCGCTCGCCGATCCCGCCGCGGGGGACCGACCAGTCCGTCGCCGTCATCAGCGTGGCGACGACGACGATCGCGCCGACCAGCAGACTCAACGGGATCAGACCGTCGGCGTGGGTGCCCTCGGAACGACGCTGCGAGGCCGCGACCAGCATGCCGACAGCCAGCACGATCAACGCCAGGCTCGCGATCCGTCCGACGGTGAACCACTGCGCCCCCAGCAGATTCGCCAGGGTGCCGGCCACGGCCACCAGGATCGCCAGACCGGTCACGATCGGGGTGAGCGGAGACTTGGGCTTGCCGGCCGGAACCGGTTCGGGGGCCGGCGGCGGCTCGGGGAGATCCCAGGCGAACGGTGCCACGCCCAGCGGATCCCAGCGCGGTGGGAGCGAGGACTCGGCTGCCTCGGCCGGACCGGGAGTCGACGACGACGCGGCGGCCGCCGGGGGCACCGGGGCGGTCGGCGGAGCGTCGTCGTCCGTCACCGTCACCGCCGCGTCGGCGCCGGTTCCGTCCGGGGCGATCGGGGTGCGCTGGTACAGCAGCCACCAGCCGGCCAGCATCAGGATCGTTCCGAGGACGCCGCCGCCGCTCCACAGGCGATCGCTGCCCAGATTGCTCACCACGACGATCGTCAGTACGACCAGCAGGGTGACTTTGGGCCAGGTCCAGCCACCCCCGTCCGCCCCGAACCACTGCGCCGCTTCTGACTGCGCCTTTCCCGACTGCGCCGTTCCGGATCGGTCCCCGGTCGTCTCCGCGGTATCCGGCGACCGGTCCGCGGCCTGCCGTGACTGCGACGGCAGCGTGAACGCCGCCGCCAGGTACAACACGAGACCGGCCCCGCCGAAGAGGGTGGACACGGCGAACGCGACCCGCACCAGCGTCGGATCGACGTCGTAGCGGGCGCCGAATCCGGCGCACACACCGGCGACTTTGCGGCCGCGGCGCGGGCGCACAGGCCTGGTCGCCCATAGATCGGACAGTGTCGTGGAGTTCATGAGTTCATCGTCGCGCCACCGGCCGGTCGGCGACATCGGGAACAACCCTGAGATGTGCCCTGAACTCTGCGCACGAGCGTGGTGCGCCCCCGCGTGTGCATGCCAGTATCGACAGTGATGGATACCGAGATCACCCGGCCGGGCCGGGCCACCCTGTACCGCCGCCACGGCGGCAAGGTGCTGTACGGCGTCGCCGGTGGGCTGGCCGATCATCTCGGTGTGGACGTGTTCCGCGTCCGGGCGGTCTTCGTGGTGCTCACCGCACTGGCCGGAGCCGGGGCTGTGGCCTATGCGCTCCTGGCCTTCTTCACACCCGCGGGCACCGATACCGTCCGGTCCGCCCCGGCGGAGCGACGGCAGGCCTACGGGCTGATCCTGGTCGGGCTGGTGGCACTGGGACTCAGTTTCGCGGTGGCGGCCAATGCCCCCGCTCAGCAGTTGATCGCGGCGATCTTCGTGCTCGGCGGCACGGCCCTGGTGTGGCGTGAGGTCGACGTCACCGGCCTCGGCGGCGGCTCGGCGCGCTCGGTGACCACCTGGCTGCGGCTGCTGATCGGAGCGGTTCTGGTGATCGGCGGCCTGACGGTGATGGTGCTGGCCGGCGGCTCGGTGTTCGCCGGTATCAACACCACCGTGCTGGCGGTGCTGGCAACGCTGGTCGGGGTCGTGGTGCTGACCGTTCCGCTCTGGATGCGGCTGCTGCGCGCCCTGGACGCCGAACGCGCGGCCCGCATCCGCAACGACGAACGCGAGGAGATCGCCTCGCATCTGCACGACTCGGTGCTGCAGACCCTCGCGCTGATCCAGAAGCAGTCCGGCGATCCCGATACCGTCGCGCGGCTGGCCCGGCGGCAGGAACGCGAGCTGCGCGCCTGGCTGTTCGGTGACCCCGCCCAGCGGCGGGAGTCGTTCGCCGCGGCGATCGCGGCGCTGGCCGCCGAAGTGGAACAGAGCTACGACATCGAGTTCGAGACGGTCACCGTCGGCGACATCGGCCCCGACGAACTGCGGGATGCCCAGTGGGCCCGTGCCGCATCGTCGTTGCTGGCGGCCACCCGCGAGGCCATGGTCAACGCCGCCAAACACTCGGGAGTGCAGACGGTGGACGTGTACGCCGAGGTCTCCGACGAGGCGGTGGAGGTGTTCGTCCGGGACCGCGGGTGCGGCTTCGAACCCGAGGCCGTCGACGACGACCGGCAGGGCATCACCGGCTCCATTCGCGGCCGGATGGAGCGGGCGGGCGGCCGGGCCGCGATCGCCTCGGCACCCGGGCGCGGCACGAATGTGACGTTGACGCTGCCGCGCACATTCGGCGCGGTCCGGGCCGACGACGAGGATACTCAGGGAGTCGGGCACGGCGCCCGGACCGGATCGGAGGAACCGGCATGACCTATCGGGTGTATCTGGTCGACGACCACGCGGTCTTCCGCTCCGGCGTCCGGGTCGAATTGGCCTCCGAGGACGGCATCGCGGTGATCGGGGATGCGGGGACCGTGCCGGAGGCGGTGGCCGGCATCGTCGAACACACCCCCGATGTGGTGCTGCTGGACGTGCACATGCCCGGCGGCGGCGGGGTGGCGGTGCTGCGCGGGGTGACCGATGCGCTGGGCTCGCAAGCACCGGTGTTCCTGGCGCTGTCGGTCTCCGATGCCGCCGACGACGTGATCGCCACCATCCGTGCCGGAGCCCGCGGCTATGTCACCAAGACCATCAGCGGCACCGATCTGGCCGACGCGGTGCGCCGGGTCGCCGAAGGAGATGCCGTCTTCAGCCCGCGGCTGGCCGGCTTCGTGCTCGACTCGTTCACCGGCCGCTCACCGGTGCCCGAACCTGCGCTGGACCCGGAACTGGACTCGCTGACCCGGCGGGAACTGGAGGTGTTGCGGCTGCTCGCTCGCGGCTACACGTACCGGGAGATCGCCGAGGAGCTGTTCATCTCGGTCAAGACCGTCGAAACGCATGCCTCCAACGTGCTGCGCAAGACGCAGCAGTCCAATCGCAACGCCCTGACCCGATGGGCGGTGAACCGGCAGATCGGCTGATCAGCGGCGATGGGGAGAGTCAGTCTGTCAGTCCTCGTCTTCTGATTCTTCAGGGTCTTCTGATTCTTCAGGGTCTTCTGATTCTTCAGGTTCGGGCTCGCCGGGTTCGGGCTCTGGCTCGGTCGGCTCTGGCTCGGTCGGCTCGGACGCGGCCGGTTCGGGCCGTGGGGCGGGCTGCCGGCCCCGGTCGATGGAGATCCGGATCCGCAATCGCAGCGGCCGGAGCGTCAGTGCGGTACCGGCGCACAACAGCGCCAGCAGACTCAGTCCGACGATCACGAAACTCAGTACCGGCACGGACAGGAAGTCCCGGCCCATCAGATCGGCCAGGTTGCGTCCGCCGATCTCGGTGATGAAGTCGCCGATCAGCCAGCTCGGTCGGGCCAGCGCCGTGATCGGCACCGTCAGGGCGGCCAGTGCCGCGACGGCGGCGAGCCACAACAGCCATATCGTGCTGCCGCCGGCAGACGGTGCGGTCCGCAGCAGAACCAACGCCGCCGCCAGTGCCAGGACTGCGGCGGCGATCACCCACCAGCCGTACGGATGCGGACCGACGTCCCGTAGCGCGAGGCTCTCGTCGGAGGTGCTGCCGAGCCCGTTCCAGCCCGCCGGAGTACCCAGCGGGGTGAGGACGACCCAGGGCAGCAGCGTGGTTCCGATGGTGAGAACCGCGACCATCCCGATGGCGAACGAGTAGAGACGACGCTGGTGTTGCTGCACGCACCGAATCTATCGGACCACCCGGAATGGGTTAACCTCAGTCACGGTAACGGCTGTCCAATGGAATCGGGAGGACCCATGGCTGTAGCGCCGGGGACCATGATCGCTGGCTACCGGGTGCTGGAGGTACTCGGCTCCGGCGGTATGGGGGATGTCTACCTGGTGGAGAACCCGCAGCTTCACCGGAGCGAAGCGATGAAGGTGATCTCGGCTGGGGGATCGTCGAACCCGGACTTCCTGCAGCGTTTCACCAACGAGGCGCGTTCGGCGGCGGCTCTGGACCATCCCAGCATCGTCACCGTCTACGCCTACGGCGTCGAGAACGAGCTGCCTTGGTTCACCATGAGCCACCTGCGCGGCCCGGACCTGTCGAAGACGCGGGTGAACCCGGCCGAAGCGGTCGAGGCGATCTCGCAGGTCGCCGATGCCCTGGACTACGCCCATTCGCGGCAGGTGGTGCACCGCGACATCAAACCGGCCAACATCATCGTGACCCGCAACGCCGACGGTGCCTTCGAGCGTGCCGTGATCCTGGACTTCGGCATCGTCAAGATGGCTGATTCGCCGCAGCTGACCGCTGTCAACACGGTGGTGGGCACCGCCGCCTACACCGCACCGGAGATCATCAGCGGCGCACCGGCCACTGCGGCCTCGGACCAGTACTCGCTGGCCTGCACGGCGTACCAGTTGCTCAGCGGCACGGCGCCCTACGAGGGGACGTCGGCGACGGCACTGATGATGGCGCACGTTCAACAGCCCGTGCCCTCGCTGGCGCATGTGCGTCCGGATCTGGCTCCGCTGGGCCCGGTGATCGAGCGGGCGATGGCCAAGGATCCGGCCGCCCGGTATCCGAGTTGCCGGGCCTTCGCCGATGCTCTGCGGGCCGCGCTTGCGCAGACCACCGGTAGTGCGGCCGCAACCATGACATCGATTCCGCTGGCGCCGCAGCAGTTCTCCGGTCCGCACCAGCCTTCCGGGCAGCAGCACTTCTCCGGGCAGCAGCAGTTCGCCGGGCCCGGGCACTATTCCGGTCCGCAGCAGGCGCCGGGAACCGCGCCGTTCACCGGTGGGCAGCAACCGTATCTGTCGGGGTACCAGCAGACACCGGGACCCCCGCACGTGTCTGGTCCCCAGCACTTCTCCGGAGCTCAGCACTTCTCCGGTCCCCAGACGGCCGGGGGCCCGCAGTACGGTCCCCCCGGGAAACCGGCCAAGAGTCGCAAGGGACTGTGGATCGCGCTGGCCGCGGCAGTCGTGGCGCTCGTCGCCGTGGCCGGCACCGCACCGCTGTGGTGGCCGTCCGGCGGTGAGGAGGAGGACCCGGGTCCGCAGATCGCGGCAGGTCAGCAGATCACCACCCGGTACGGCGTGGTCTGCACCATCTCGCAGGATCAGGAACTGTACTGCTGGGGTCGCAACAACTCCGGTCAGCTCGGCGACGGCAGCAACACCCAACGGAACACGCCGGTCAAGGTGCCGGGCCTGACCAATGTCACGGCCGTCTCCACCGGCAGCTACAAGTCCAAGTCCGATGAAATCCTGGGAACCACCTGCGCGGTCGCCGACGGCGAAGCGTACTGCTGGGGCAACAACAACTACGGAGAGATCGGCGACGGCACCGAAACCAACCGGGACACCCCCACCAAGGTGGCCGGGCTGGACAAGGTCGCCACCGTGGTGCAGGCCTACGGTACCTCGTGCGCGGTGACCGAGGCCGAGCAGGAGGTCTACTGCTGGGGCTACGGTTCCTTCGGACAGATCGGTGACGGCACCGAAGAGAGGTCGACCAAAGCCCCCTCCAAGGTGCAGGGGCTCTCCGGAGTGACGGCGTTGAGCGGCGACGGCCGGTCCTTCTGCGCCGTGGCCCAGGGCAAGTTGCACTGCTGGGGAGACAACAAGCACGGTCAGCTGGGCGATGGCACCGTCGACCAGCGCAATACGCCGGTCGTCGTCCAGAATTTGGAGAATGTGGAGTCGGTGTCGGTCGGATACAGCACCGATAACGAGGAAGGCAATCAGCAGAGCGCCTGCGCGGTGGCCGACGGAAAAGTCTACTGCTGGGGCGCCTGGGAGAACCGCAAGGTGCCCGGTGAGGTTGTCGGCCTGACCGATGCGCGGCAGGTCGCATTCGACGTCGCCTCGGCGTGCGCCATCACCGAGGGCGGCGAACTGTACTGCTGGGGATACAACCGATTCGGCCAGATCGGTACCGGAGATACCGTGAAGGTAGAGACTCCGACCAAGGTCGATGGTCTGTCCAGAGTCTTCGCGGTCACCGTGGGCAAGAGCACCACGTGCGCCCGGACCCGTGATGCGGACACCGAGTCTACCTACTGCTGGGGCGTGGCTCACGGCGGCAACGCCGATGCGACGACACCGCAGAAGATGGCTATTCCGCAGTAGCGCCTCCCCGGTGCACCTCAGCCGCGGCGTTGACGGCTGTCGGACCCCACCGCTATTGTCGAACGTGAGTTCGAACGACGGTATCTTCCCTGCCGCCGACCCGAACGGTCACATCCGACGGTCGTACCGGGCGAGGGGAAGCGCATGTCCGATCAGAAAGAAGATGCCGGAGCCACCGTGGCGGCACTCCGGCGGCGGCTGGCATCGATGTCGGGCTCTGCAGGGCAGCCGGGGCCGGCGGTACTGGCGGTGCCCGAACCGCTGACCGGCGTGCTGCCGCGGCGTGGGCTGGTGCGCGGCGCGGTCACCGAGGTGAGCGGGGCGATGACGCTGCCGGCAGCACTGCTGGCCGCGGCCACCGCTGCCGGGGCCACCGCGGCGCTGGTGGGGCTTCCGCAATTGAATCTGGCGATGGCTGCCGATCTGGGGGCCGACCTGAGCCGCATCGCAGTGGTCGAAGAGCCGGGGGTGGACCGGCTGGAGGTGGCCGGGGTGCTGCTCGACGGCGTCGATCTGGTCCTGGTCGCCGTCTCGCAGGTCACCCCGTCGAGGGCGCGGGTGCTCGGAGGTCGTGCGCGACGACAGGGGGCGGTGCTGGTCGCGGTCGGGGCACCCGGTAGTTGGCCCGGGGCGACGGTGCGACTGTCGGCCCGGATCGCCGGGTACCGGCACCTGCCGCTACGGCGCAACGGCTACGGCCGGATCGGCGGACTGCAGGTGGACATCGGTGCCGCCGGCAGCGGCGTGGCGCCGCGCGAGATCCGGTGTGAACTGGTGACCCCCGGCTACGGGGAGAGCGGTGCACTGCGGTTGACCGCGCGGGATTCCCGCGTGCAGGGTCGGCCGGCAGAATTCAGGCAGGTGGCCAATTGAGCCGGACGCTGGCCCTGTGGTGTCCGGACTGGCCGGCGGCGGCCGCGGCGCAGGCGCTGGGGGTCGACGGCGCCGAGCCGATCGCAGTGCTCGCCGCCGGCAGGGTGATCGCCTGTTCGCGTACCGCCCGGCGCATCGGGGTGCGGCGCGGAATGCGCCGCCGGCAGGCTCAGGCGATCTGTCCGGAACTGCTGGTGGCCGCCGACGAACCTCACCGAGACGGACGTCTCTTCGAGCCGGTCGTGACCGCGGTGAGTGCCGTGGTGCCCATGACCGAGGTGCTGCGCCCGGGGCTGCTCGCGGTGGCCGCCGATCGCGGTGCCCGGTACTTCGGCGGAGAACATGAGCTGGCCGAATCTGTGGTGGCGGCCGTGGAGGATCTGGCCGTGCCCGCTCGGGTCGGACTCGCCGATCAGCTCTTCACCGCGGTGCTGGCCGCGCGCGCGGGTCTGGTGGTGCCGCCGGGGGAGGACGCGGTCTTCCTGGCCGCCCGGCCCATCACCGATCTGGTGATCGAACCGTCGCTCACCGCCCCCGGTCGTGACGAACTGGTGAACCTGCTGGGACGCCTGGGCATTTCCACCCTGGGCCGGTTCGCCGAACTCGACGCCGCCGATGTGGCCTCGCGCTTCTCCCGCGATGCGGTGCTGGCGCACCGAGTGGCATCGGGAGCGCCGGGCCGAGGCCCCTCGCGGGCACCGGTCCCGCCGGAGCTGGAGGTCGATCACCACTGCGACCCGCCGGTCGACCGGGTCGATGCCGCCGCCTTCCTGGGACGCCGGCTCGCCGAAGAGCTTCACCGGCGGCTCTCTGCGGCGGCGCTGGCCTGCACCCGGTTGACGGTGCATGCGGTCACCGAACACGGCAGAGTGCATTCGCGGACCTGGCGCTGTGCTGAACCGTTGACCCCGGCAGCGACCGCCGACCGGATCCGCTGGCAACTCGAAGGCTGGCTCACCGCCTCCCGGGGCACCGCCGACGCCCCCGACTCGCCGCTGGTCCGGCTGCGGCTGGAACCGGTGGAACTGGTCGACCCCGGTGCCCTGCAGCATCCGCTCACCGGGGCCGGTTTTCCGGCGGATCCAGGTGCCGGGGGGCTGGGTGAGCGGGCCCGCCGGGCACTGGTGCGGGTGCAGGGGCTGCTCGGCGGCGAGGCCGTCGCGATTCCGGTGGCCAGCGGGGGCCGCGGTCCGGCAGAACGCGTCGCCCTGGTGCCCTACGGGGATCGGACGGACCCGCCCCGGCCGGTCGATGCGGCCTGGCCCGATGCCCTGGTCCGTCCGCTGCCGGCCTTACTGACCAGCGACGAGGTGGAACTGCTCGACGCCACCGGTGACGCCGTAGCGGTGACCACGCGCGGTGCCTTCAGCGCCGAGCCGGTCCAGGTGCGGATCGGCCGCCGGTCCGCACCGGTGCAGTGGTGGGCCGGACCGTGGCCGTTCGGGATCGACGAGGAAGGGGCCGGCCTTGACGCCCCCGAGGCCGGCGGCGGGGTGATGGCCCGGGCACAGGTGCTGGTGGGTGCCCAGTACGGAGATGCCCGGTCCAGAGATACCCGGCAGGAGGCCTCCGGAAGCGGAAAAGGGATGCTGCTCTGTTATCGCCGGGCACGCTGGTCGGTCGAGGGAGTGTACGAGTGAGACTGTCCCGTCGGCGGGGCACTGGCCGAGGCGGTCGCGAACAGGGAGACTGGCGGGAGGAGGAATACCATGTTGACCACACCGTTCACCGAGCTACTCGGAATCACGTACCCGATCGTCCAGGGCGGCATGCAGTGGGTGGGCCGGGCGGAATTGGCCGCCGCGGTCTCCGAGGCCGGCGGCCTGGGCATGATCACCGCACTGACTCAGCCCACCCCCGACGATCTGCGCCGGGAGATCGAACGGGCCCGTGCGCTGACCGATAAGCCGCTCGGGGTCAACCTGACGATCCTGCCGACGATCGACCCTCCGCCCTACGACGAGTACCGGCGGGCCATCTTCGACTCGGGTATCACCATCGTGGAGACCGCCGGCTCCAATCCGGCGCCGCACCTGGACGAATTCAAACGGCACGGTGTCACCGTGATCCACAAGTGCACCAGCGTCCGGCATGCGCTGAAAGCCGAACAGGTGGGCGTGGATGCGGTCAGCATCGACGGCTTCGAATGTGCCGGGCACCCCGGCGAAGACGACATCCCCGGGTTGATTCTGATTCCGGCCGCCACGCAGCGGGTCAACATCCCGGTGATCGCCTCCGGAGGCTTCGCCGACGGCCGGGGTCTGGCAGCCGCCCTGGCACTGGGGGCCGACGGCATCAATATGGGCACCCGCTTCATGTGCACCGTGGAGTCCCCGATCCACCAGCAGATCAAAGAGGCCATCGTGGCCGCCGACGAACTCGATACCGAGCTGATCTTCCGTCCGCTGCGCAACACCGCCCGGGTGGCCAAGAACTCCGTCAGTACGGAGGTCGTCGAGATCCTGGAGGCCGGCGGCAGCTTCCCCGATGTGCGCGAGCTGGTCGCCGGTGCCCGCGGCCGCACCGTCTACGAGACTGGTGACGCCCAGGCCGGCATCTGGTCTGTCGGCCTGGTGCAGGGACTGATCGACGACATCCCCACCGCCGGTGAGGTGGTGACCCGCACCGTCGCTGAAGCCCGGGACATTCTGACATCGTCCCTGGCGCGCTTCGCCGCCGGCTAGCGGTTGGCGCCGCGGGCGATGATCGGCCAGCGGGTGCGTCCACCGGTGGTCTCGACGAGCAGTTCATCTGCCAGATTCACCGCGGTGCAGACGTGATTGGGTACCACCCGCACCTGCTCGCCGAGCCCCGGTGCGACCGCACCGCGCGGAAACCGGACCGTGGCGTGGTGTTCGGACAGTGCGGTGAGCCGGGCCTGCGGATAGTCGGGCAGCCGGCCGAAACCGGTGGCCCAGCCGGGCCGGTCGGCGCCGAGGACCTTGCTGCCTGCATCCAGGATCAGTTGCGGTCCCGACTGCCGATCGCCGGCGACCGTGCTGACCACGGTGGCGACCGCGACCAGCGCCAGATCCGGCCAGTGGCAGGCGCCGAGCTCGAGTTGCTGAGCATCGTTGAACGGATAGACCCCCGGCCGGATCTCGGTGAGCACCGCACCGGGCCGCAGTGTGTCGTCCGCGCCGGCGCGGGCGGCCAGGGCGACCGTCGGCGACGACCCTCCGCTGACCACGACCGGCTCGATCCCGTGCATGCGCAAGGATTCGGCCGCCTGCGCCAGGCTCGCCATCTCCTCGCGCGCAGCGCTCTCCCGTGCGTCTCCGGGGCCGTAGCCGTGTCCGGGAAAGGTGAACACGCCGATCACGGTCAGTCCGGCGTCCCGCGCGGCGGCCGCGACCGCACCGGCCTCGGCGGGTGCGACCCCGCTGCGATGCATTCCCGAGTCCACTTCCACCAGGATATCCACGGCGGCTTCACCCAGCCCCCGTGCCAGTTGCCGGGCGCCGGCTGCCGAGTCGACCCCGATCCGCAGGGCATGAGGGGGCAGCCGCCCGGCCAGGGCGCGCAGCCGGGCCGTCTTCGCCGGTGACAGCCAGAGCGGATAGGCGATGAACAGCTCGGTGAAACCGGCCTCGGCGAAGGCTTCCGCTTCGCCGAGGGTGGCCACGCTCAACCCGGCCGCACCGGCGTCGAGCTGACGCCGGGCCACCTGGGCGCACTTGTGGGTCTTGGCGTGCGGGCGCACCTGCAGACCCTGCTCGGCGGCCCAGTCGGCCAACGTGTCGATATTGCGGCGCAGCACCGCATCGTCGATCAGGAGATACGGCGTGTCCGGCTCGTCGGCGAGGTCGGCCGGCATCGTCATCCGACGTCGGTGGACATACCCAGTGCGGCCTCGGACTCACCGAACCACAGGTACTCCTGATGTTTGATCCGGTTGGTCAGGCGCGGGGCGGTGCGATGCCCCAGATCGGCCAGATCGCCCACCAGCGAGGTGACCTGCTTGGGGCGTTCGACGATGGCCTTGAGGACCCGGTGGGCGGCCTTGTCGACACCCCAGATCCCGCGCCGGCTCTCGTAGGCGCGGGTCGGCGCGATCATCCGGGTGCGGGTCAGCGGCAGGCGCACATTGGTGAAGGTGACGTGGTCCGACAGCGTCTCGGCTGCCGTCGCATCGGCGAAGGCCTCCAGTGCGGCCTTGGAGGCGGCGTAGGCACCGAACCGTGCACCGCGGCTCTGCACCAGCACATCGGAGACGTTGACGATGTGCCCGGACTGGCGCTCGATCATGTGCGGTAGCACCGACAGGGTCAGGTAGACCGCACCGAAGTAGTTGACGGCCATCATCCGCTGATAGTCGTGCGCCCGGTCCAGCGCGTTCACCGAGGAGCGGCGGATGGACCGGCCGGCATTGTTCACCAGCACATCGATGTGATCGTGCTCGGCGATGATCGACTTCACCAGGGTCCGCACCAGCGATTCGTCGGTGATATCGGCGACATAGGCGCAGGCCCGCCCCAGCGGCAGACCGGGTTTGGGCACCTCGGCATTGAGCTCCTCGGCCACCGCACTGAGCTGCTCGGGTTCGTGGGAGACCAGGATGACATTGGCTCCGCGCGTGATGCACATGCGTGCGGTGGCCTTGCCGATCCCCGACGAGCCGCCGGTGATCACGATGTTCTTGCTCACCAGCGGGCCCCGCGGATCGGTGCGACGGTGCCGGCCCGGATCCAGGTGGCGATACCAGTACGACCACACCGTCGGCAGGTAGGTGCCGAAATCGGGCAGGCTGACCCCGAGTCGTTCGAGGACCTCGACGGTGGCGGTGGCGGAGATGTGCACCGGTACCGAGACCACGTCGAGCAGGACCGGCGGAATGCCGAGCTGCTGGACCAGTAGATCGCGCCCGGGCCGGAGCGGATTGTGGCCGGTGGCCGCCATCATGGCGCGCGCGGCGATGCGGGGCATCACACCGAAGCCGCGCGGAGCCCCCAGGACCGGTGCGAGGGTGTTGAACAGTTCGGTCACGGTGCGCCGCACCGGATCGGCCAGGTGGAACACCAGTCCGGTCTCGTCGGGCCGGTGCGGGAGCAGCGCCACCAGCGCATCGGCGACGTAGTCGACCGGGACCACGTTCACATCGCCGATGTCGAGGACGGGGACCGGCAGGATCAGCGGCAGCTGACCGATCTCGGTCAGACTCGGGAAGAAGTGGTAGAGGCCGTCGATACGGTCGGCCTCACCGGTCGCCGAATCGCCGACGATCGAGGAGGGCCGGTAGATGCGCCAGCGCAGTCCCTCGGTGTCGCGGACGATGCGTTCGGCGTCGAACCGGCTGCGATGGTAGGGGGTGGGGAAGTCCTGACCGAGGTCGAAATCGTCCTCGGTGAAATCGCCGTCGTGATCACCGGCGACGAACGTCGACGAGACGTGGTGCAGCACGGCCCCGTGCGCGGCGGCGAATTCGGCGACCCGCGCGGTGCCGTCGACGTTCACCGGCCGCACCGCTGCCTCGTCGGCGTCGAAATCGTGGATGCCGCCGAGGTGGATGACATGATCGAAGGGGCCCAGAGCCGATCCGTCGGTCAGTCCCAGGCCGTCGTCGGTCAGATCGCCGACCGCGGTGACGATACGGTCCCCGCCGTCGATCCGCTCCAGAGCCGCCGACAGCTTGGGCAGTGAACCCCCGCGCACCAGGACGGTGATCTCGGCTCCGTCCTGAGCCAGCAGCCGTGCCAGGACGCGGCGGCCGAGGAAGCCGCTGCCGCCGGTCACGAAGTAACGAGTCACTGGAACAGGTTCCCATACATTCGATCGGTCGTGCAGCGGGCCGGACGAATGACATGCCGAAAGTCGAACAGGTGTTCTACTGTAGGGGGGTGGGATGGGACAACGGGCCGCCGAGCTGGGCGGAGATGGAGCGGGTGCTTTCCGGGCGGCCACCCGGGCCCGGCGCTGGACTCGGTGACGGCGGGGACGCGCCGGCGTGGTCACGCGGGCGGGGGGCCTATCGGGCGCAGGAGGTGGAGCCGGTCGCCGGCGCGGTCCGCTACGCCGAACTGCATGCGCACAGCGCGTTCAGCTTTCTCGACGGTGCGGCCCTGCCCGAGGAGATGGTCACCGAGGCGCACCGGCTGGGTCTGACCGGACTGTCGCTGGTCGACCACGACGGCTTCTACGGGGTGGTGCGGTTCGCCGAGGCTGCTCGCGAACACCGGTTGCCGACGGTCTTCGGGGCCGAACTGTCGCTGGCCCGCGACGCGGTGCGGGCCGGGGCGGTGGATCCGCCGGGCGAACATCTGCTGGTGCTGGCCCGCGATGCGGAAGGCTATCGACGGCTGTCCCGGACCATCGCCCAGGCGCATATGAGCGGCGGCGAGAAGGGATTGCTGCGTTACGACGACGAGGCGATCACCGCCGCGGCGCCCGGTCACTGGATGATCCTCACCGGGTGCCGGAAGGGCTCGGTGCGGCGGGCCCTGGCCCGCGGCGGCCGGTCCGCGGCCCGGCGTGCGCTGGGGGAGCTCGTCGATCGGTTCGGCCGGGACGGTGTGGCGGTGGAACTGACCGCCACCGGGAGCAGCGACGACGATGAACGCAATGCGGTACTGGCACAGCTGGCTGCGGAGTTCGGGGTGCCGCCGGTGGCAACCAGCGGCGCGCACTTCACCGGTCCGGCCCGGCGGCGGCTGGCGCTGGCGGTCGCCGCGGTGCGCGCCCGCACCGATATCGACACCATCGCCGGCTGGCTGCCCGGGGTGGGCGGTGCGCATCTGCGCAGCGGCGACGAGATGGCCCGGTTGCTGCCGGCGCACCGCGATGCGATCGACAATGCCGCGGACATGGCCGACGACTTCGCCTTCTCCCTGGGGCTGATCGCACCGGAGCTTCCACCGTTCGACGTCCCGGCCGGGCACACCGAGGCCAGCTGGCTGCGGGAGCTGACCGAACGCGGTGCTCGGCGCCGCTACGGCACGCGCGCGCAACGTCCGGACGCCTATCGGCAGATCGACCGGGAACTGGGCATCATCGAGACCCTGACCTTTCCCGGGTACTTCCTGGTGGTGCACGACATCGTCGCGTTCTGCCGCGATAACGACATCCTCTGCCAGGGACGGGGCAGCGCCGCCAACTCCGCGGTCTGTTACGCCCTGGGCGTCACCAGTGTCGATCCGATCGCCGCGCAACTGCTGTTCGAGCGGTTCCTCTCACCCGAACGTGACGGGCCGCCGGACATCGACATCGACATCGAATCCGACCGTCGCGAAGAAGTGATCCAGTACGTCTACGCCCGGCACGGACGTGAACACAGTGCGCAGGTGGCCAATGTGATCACCTATCGCGGACGCTCGGCGGTGCGCGATATGGCCCGCGCCCTGGGCTACGACCCGGGCCAGCAGGACGCCTGGAGCAAACTGCCCGATTCGGCGCCGCCGGATGTGCGGGCGATGGCCGCCGAGGTCTCCTCGCTGCCCCGGCACCTGGGGATCCACTCCGGCGGCATGGTGATCTGCGACCGGCCGATCGCCGATGTCTGCCCGACCGAGTGGGCGCGGATGCCCGGGCGCAGCGTGCTGCAGTGGGATAAGGACGACTGTGCGGCCATCGGCCTGGTGAAGTTCGATCTGCTGGGGCTGGGCATGCTCTCGGCGCTGCACTATGCGATCGATCTGGTGCGCGAGCACAAAGGTATCGAGGTGGACCTGGCGACGATCGACCTCACCGAGCCCGCGGTCTACGACATGCTGTGCCGGGCAGACACCGTCGGTGTCTTCCAGGTGGAATCGCGGGCCCAGATGGCGACGCTGCCGAGACTCAAACCGCGCAACTTCTACGATCTGGTGGTCGAGGTCGCACTGATCCGGCCCGGCCCCATCCAGGGCGGCTCGGTGCACCCGTACATCCGGCGGCGCAACGGGCTGGAGGAACCCACCGTCGAACATCCGTCCATGCACAAGGCGCTCGATCGCACCCTGGGGATCCCGCTGTTCCAGGAGCAGCTGATGCAACTGGCGGTCGATGTGGCCGGTTTCGATGCGGCCGAGGCCGATCAACTCCGCCGCGCGATGGGGTCCAAACGCTCTCCGGAGAAGATGCAGCGACTGCGGGCCCGGTTCTATGCGGGGATGGAACAGGTCAACGGCATCACCGGGGAGACCGCCGACCGGATCTTCGAGAAGATGGCGGCCTTCGCCAACTTCGGATTCCCGGAGAGCCATTCGCAGAGCTTCGCCTCGCTGGTCTTCTACTCGGCCTGGTTCAAACTGCACCATCCGGCGGCGTTCTGCGCGGCCTTGCTGCGCGCCCAGCCGATGGGCTTCTATTCCCCGCAGTCACTGGTGGCCGATGCGCGTCGACACGGGGTGCGCGTCCACCGGCCCGAGGTGAACGCCTCGCTGGCGCACGCGAGCCTGGAGAATGCGGGCCTGGACGTGCGGATCGGACTGGGGGCGGTCCGTGGACTGGGGGTCGACGCCGCCCGGCGGATCGTCGACGATCGTGTGGCGCGGGGGCCCTACGCCGATATCGCCGACCTGTCCCGCCGGACGGAATTGACTGCGCCGCAGCTGGAATCGCTGGCCACCGCCGGGGCCTTCGCATCGCTGGGCCATGACCGCCGGACCGCGCTGTGGGAGGCCGGAGCGGTGGCCGGTCTGCGCGAGGATCAGTTGCCGGTGGTCAGCCCCCGGGCGGCACCGACCCTGCCGGGGATGTCGGAGATCGAACTGGCCGCGGTGGATGCCGCCGCGACCGGGATCACCCCGCACAGCTATCCGACGCAGTATCTGCGGCCCCGGCTGGCGGCGATGGGGGTGGTTCCGGCCGACCGGTTGCTCTCGGTGCCGGACGGTTCGCGGGTGATGGTCGGCGGTGCGGTGACACACCGGCAACGGCCGGCCACCGCGTCGGGGGTGACCTTCCTGAACCTGGAGGACGAGACCGGGATGGTGAACGTGGTCTGCTCGGTCGGGCTGTGGACGCGGTACCGGAAACTGGCGCAGACCGCCTCGGCGCTGCTGGTCCGCGGTAAGGTGCGCAACGCCGAAGGGGCGGTGACCGTGGTCGCCGACCGCCTGCAGCAACTGGATCTGCGTGTGGGCACCCGCTCACGTGACTGGTGCTGAACCGTCCGGGGCCCGGAATCCGGGGGCAGCCGGCCTCGGCATGGGATCATCGAAGGATGGCCGCAGCTCCGCAGCAGATCGCCGTGACGGTGAAACCGAACAGTAAGAAGGGCCCGCTGGTGCAGACCGGCCCGGATGGCGCCTTGACGGTGTACGTGCGTGAGCCGGCGACCGAAGGCAAGGCCAACAAGGCCGTCGGTGTGCTGCTGGCCGAACACTTCGGTGTTCCCAAGAGTGCCGTTGTCTTGGTCGGCGGCGCCACCTCGCGGCTCAAGCGGTTCCGGATCCGGTGAGTGCGCACCGGTCGGCTACCCGCGAGTTCGTCGCCGCGATAGTGTCACGCCACAATGGTGGGGGGCGATCGCGCGTGGCGGTGGCCGAGAGTCGAAAGAGAGCTGGTGAGACATGGAGGTCGTGATCACTGATCACCCCGAACAGGTGCTGGCGGACATCATCACCGAGGTGGTCCGTGAGGGGGCGACGACCCTGGGTCTGGCGACCGGATCGTCACCGGTGCCCACCTACACCGAACTGATCCGGCGCCACCGCGAAGAAGGGCTGTCGTTCCGCGGGATGCAGGCGGTCCTGCTCGACGAATACGTCGGTCTGCCCCCGAACCATCCGGAAGCCTATGCGCGATTCATCCGCGACAACTTCACCGACCACGTCGACTTCGATGCGGTGCACTCACCGGACGGCATGGCCGCCGACGCCAAAGGGGCCGCTGCCGAATACGACGAGCTGATCGCCCGGCTGGGACCGGTCGACGTCCAGCTGCTCGGTATCGGCAGCAACGGTCACATCGGCTTCAACGAGCCCTCCTCCTCGCTCACCTCGCGCACCCGCATCAAGACGCTCACCGAGAAGACCCGCCGGGACAATGCGCGCTTCTTCGGTGGAGACCTGGAGCAGGTTCCCCTGCACGTGGTGACCCAGGGACTGGGCACCATCTGCGAAGCGACACATCTGGCGCTGGTGGCCACCGGCGAGACCAAGGCCGAGGCGATCGCCGCGGCGGTGGAGGGCCCGCTGTCGGCGTCGTGCCCGGCCTCGATCCTGCAGTGGCATCCGCGCGCCACCGTCGTGCTGGATCCGGCCGCCGCCTCCCGGCTCCGGGACATCGAGTACTACCGCTACGCGTACACCCACAAGCCGTGACCCCGCTGCCGTGACCCCGCTGCGGTGACCCGCGCCGTCCAGCCGCCCGGTCAGACGGCGCCGGGAAAGCCCTGCTGCCGCCAGGCCTCGTAGAGCGCGACGCTGGTCGCATTGGCCAGGTTCATCGAGCGACGATCGGGCAGCATCGGAATGCGCAGCTGATCGGTCACCTGCGGGTCGCGCAGCACATCCTCGGGCAGACCGGTCGGCTCGGGACCGAAGAGCAGGACGTCGCCGCGGCGGTACTCGACCTGCGTGTAGAAACGCCGGGCATGCGCGGTGAAGGCGAAGACCCGCTGCGGCGCCAGTGCCGCCCACGCCGTCGGCAAGTCCGGATGCACGCTCACATGCGCCATCTCGTGGTAGTCCAGTCCGGCCCGGCGCACCTGCTGATCGGTCATGGTGAAACCGAGCGGCTCGATCAGGTGCAACTGAACCCCGGTGTTGGCTGCGATCCGGATGGCATTGCCGGTGTTGGGCGGAATGCAGGGCTGGTAGTAGACGATTTTCAGGTCGAACGATGCGGGCTCGGGCACCCGGTCATTCTCCCAGGCTCAGCCCTCGGCGCGCGCGGGGGTCCACCCCGCCGGGGTCCGGCCGGTGACCAGGAATTCCCCGAGCTGCGCCTTGGCGGCGTCGCTGAGCTCGGGATCCACGTGTGGGTAGATCACCGGCTCCTCTTTGGAGTTGTGTGCCGACAGCAGCTCCAGCAGCTCGTTGCACGCCTGGATCGCTGCGGTCCGCTTGGGTTCGGTGTCGACGTCGTCGTGCTCGAGCAGCGCCTCCAGGGCATCCAGTCGCCGCCACATCTGTCCGTGCTCGTTCTCCATCACCATGATGGGCATGCGCAGCGCGCCCTGTTTGAGGGGCGGGAAGACCAGGTCTTCTTCGAGGTAGATGTGGCGGCGCAGGGCGTGCAGGCCGTCGACCAGCGGACGGGCCCACTCGCCGAGGGACTGCGCCGGCGGAGTCCGGGTGAAACGTTCGATGGCGGCGTCGATCTCGTGGTGTTCGGCGGTCAATGCCGTGGCGAGATCGGTCGGCTGGCTCATCGGTTGCTCCTGACTCTCGACTCAGATGGTGCCTTTCAGGCTACCCCCGCAGGTCAGCGCGTGCAGACCGCATAACGCCCGAGGCCGACCTTCTCCATGATCAGCGAGGCGGGGCACCAGCCGGCGTAGGCGTAGAACGCCAGGTTCAGGGCGATGAAACCGGTCAGGAACAGCCACCATGGGCCGAGGGTGGCCACCAGGATGATGCTGACGAAGAGCATCAGCGAGGCCAGGGCGGGCACCAGGCGGTCGACGGTGAGCTTGTTGTCGGCGTAGCGCGAGAGCGACATGAGGACTCCTCATAGGGGTGAGGCCGGGCCTGTCGGCCGGCCTCGTCGATGAACGGAAGGATGACCGAACTATACCCCAGGGGGTATGCATCGCACTAGATTGTGGCCTCGGTCGCGCGGGGCACGGTGGGGGATCGGCCTCGGTGATGGAACAATGGGGAGCCGTGACGGCGATTCGACTGGACGGCAAGACCACTCGCGACGAGATCTTCGAGGACCTGGCCCAACGCGTGGAGCGGCTGCGCGGCGCGGGCGTGCTGCCCGGCCTGGGCACCATCCTGGTGGGCGACGATCCGGGCTCGCACTCGTACGTCAAAGGCAAGCACGGCGACTGTGCCCGGATCGGTGTCGCCTCGATCCGCAAAGATCTGCCGGCCGATGCCAGCCAGGAAGAGCTGAACGCGGCGATCGACGAGCTCAACGCCGATCCGGCCTGCACCGGCTACATCGTGCAGCTGCCCCTGCCGCGGCATCTGGACGAGAACGCGGCGCTGGAGCGGATCGACCCGGCCAAGGACGCCGACGGTCTGCACCCGATCAACCTCGGCCGGCTGGTGCTCGGTGAAGAGGCCACCCTCCCGTGCACACCGCGCGGCGTGGTGCATCTGCTGCGGCGGTACGACATCCCGATCGACGGGGCGCACGTGGTCGTCGTCGGCCGCGGGATCACCATCGGCCGCCCGATCGGTCTGCTGCTGACCCGGCGCAGCGAGAACGCCACGGTGACCCTGTGCCACACCGGCACCCGGGATCTGGCGCAGGAGGTCCGCCGCGCCGACATCGTGGTGGCCGCGGCCGGCGTGGCGCACCTGATCACCGCGGACATGGTCAAGCCGGGGGCCGCGGTGATCGATGTCGGCGTCAGCCGCGGTGACGAGGGTCTGATGGGCGATGTCGCCCCGGACGTCTGGGAGGTCGCCGGTGCGGTCTCACCCAACCCCGGCGGCGTGGGTCCGCTGACCCGGGCCTTCCTGCTGGTCAACGTCGTCGAACGGGCCGAAGCCGAGTTGGCGGCCCGGGCGCAGTGACCGCTGCCGGGACCGCCGCCGACAAGACGGCCGCCGCTGCGGCGGCCGCGCGGCATCGTGCCGAGCTGCGCCAGCGGATCCTGCGGCAGATCCCGTTCCTGTTCGTGATGTCGATCGTGCTGCTGGCGGCGATCCTGGTGCTGTTCGACCGCTGGCGCCGCGGCAGCGTGGCGTTCGGGGCCGCACTGCTGGTCGGCGCCGTCTTCCGCGCCGTCCTGCCCAACGACCGGGCCGGACTGCTGCAGGTCCGCAGCCGCCCCTTCGATATCGGGGCGCTGACCTCACTGGGGGTGCTGGTGATCTGGCTGGCCGTCTCGATCGACTCGCTGGGCACCGGCGACCAGTTGTAAGACGTGGGCCCGGACCCCGGTCCGGGTATCGCCCGGCGTTGAGCTCAGCGGGCGGCGCGTTGCTGCCGTGCCAGTTCCAGAGTCTCGGCCAGCAGCTCGCCCACGGCCTGGCGCTCGGTGAGGAAGCCGTCGTGGCCGGCGGCCGAATGCACCACCCGCAGTTCTCCGACGCAGTTGCCCAGTTCGGCGGCCAGTTCGGCCTGCTGATACAGCGGATACAGGCGATCGGAGTCGATGCCGACCACCATCGTCGGCACCGGGCAGGAGTTGAGAGCGGCGGTGACTCCACCGCGCCCGCGGCCCACGTCGTGGGAGTTGAGTACCTCGGACAGGACGGCGTAGCTGCCCGGGTCGAAGCGCGATTTGAGTTTTTCGGCCTGGTATTCCAGATAGCTCTGCACCGCATAGCGACCACCGTGCAACGGTTCCTCGTCGCCCTGCGGAGCGTTCTGGAAGCGCTCGTCGAGTTCGACGTCGTACCGGTAGCTCAAGTGGGCCATCCGCCGTGCGATCCCCATCCCGGTCATCGGGGCACGGCCGGTGCCGTAGTAGTCGCCGCCCTGCCAGTCCGGGTCGGCGGTGATGGCGGCGATCTGGGTGGTCTGGGTGCCGATCTGATCGGCCGAGGCGCGCGCTCCGACCGCCAGGACCAGCCCGGTGTCGATCATCTCTGGGTGGGTCACCAGCCACTCCAGGGCTCGGGCACCGCCCATCGAACCGCCGGTCACCGCGGCGAACCGGGTGATCCCCAGATCGGTGAAGGCGCGGTATTCGGCGGCGACCAGATCGCGGACGGTCAACCGCGGGAACCGCGATCCCCACGGCTTGCCGTCGGGGGCCACACAGCACGGTCCGGTGGAGCCGAAGCAGCCGCCGATGGCGTTGGGGGCGATGACGCACCATTCGTCGGTGTCGACGGCGCAGCCGGGCCCCACCAGACCGTCCCACCAGCCGACCATCGAGAAACGCTCATCGGCAGGTCCGGTGACGTGCGAGTTGCCGGTCAGGGCGTGCAACGCGAGGACGATGTTGTCACGGGCCGCGTTGGGGGTGCCCCAGCGCTGGAAGGTGACGGTGGCGTCGTCGAGTTGCTGCCCCGACTCCAGCGGTAGATCTCCGATCGGAACGACGACCTGGACGCCGTCGGGGCCGGTGGCCCAGTCGGCGCCCAGGACCATCGTCGTCCGGTCGGAGGTCACAGACATCGTCGCTCAGGCCTTGGCGGCCGCGAAGCCCTTGTCCAGGTCGGCGAGGATGTCGTCGATGTTCTCGATGCCCGCGGCCAGGCGGATCAGGCCCGGGGTGACACCGGCGGCGGCCTGAGCGTCGGGGCTCAGCTGCGCATGGGTGGTGGATGCGGGGTGGATCACCAGCGAACGCACATCGCCGATGTTGGCGACATGGCTGTGCAGTTCCAGGCCGTCGACGAACTTCTTGCCCGACTCCAGGCCGCCGGAGATCTCGAAGCCGATCACCGCACCGGTGCCCTTCGGGAAGTGCTTGCGGCCCAGTTCGTAGTACGGGGACGACTCCAGGCCGGCGAAGGCGACCGATTCGACCTGTGGGTGGGCTTCCAGGTATTCGGCGACCTTCTGGGCGTTCTCGACATGGCGTTCCATCCGCAGACTCAGGGTCTCGATGCCCTGGGCGATGAGGAAGGCGTTGAACGGGGAGATGGCCGAACCGGTGTCGCGCAGCAGCTGCACGCGCGCCTTGAGGGCGAAGGCCGGGGCACCCAGATCGGCGTAGACCACACCGCCGTAGCTGGGGTCCGGGGTGGTGAAGCCGGGGAACAGGTCCTGGCCGTCACGCTGGACCCGCCAGTCGAAGGTGCCGCCGTCGACGATCACACCGCCGATGGACGTGCCGTGCCCGCCCAGGTACTTGGTGGCAGATTCGACGACGATATCGGCGCCGTGCTCGATCGGGCGGTACAGGTACGGGGTCGCCACGGTGTTGTCGATGATCAGCGGCAGCCCGTTCTCGTGGGCGACCGCGGCCACGGCGTCGACGTCGAGCAGCTGGTTGTGCGGGTTGGCGACGGTCTCGCCGAACAGCGCCCGGGTGTTGGGCTGGATGGCCGCGCGCCAGGACTCCGGATCGTCCGGGTCCTCGACGAAGATCACTTCGATCCCGAACTTGGGCAGGGTGTGGGCGAACAGGTTCTGGGTGCCGCCGTAGATCCGCGGGCTGGCGACCACGCTGCTGCCGGCATCCATCAGGTTCTGGATCGCGTAGGTGGTCGCGGCCTGACCCGAGGCGAGCAGGAGAGCGGCGACGCCGCCTTCCAGCGCGGCGATGCGCTGCTCGACGGTGTCCTGCGTCGGGTTCATGATCCGGGTGTAGATGTTGCCCGGCTCGGCCAGCGCGAACAGATTCGCGGCATGGTCGGTGTCGTTGAACACGTACGAGGTGGTCTGGTAGATCGGCAGAGCCCGGGCGTTGGTGTCGCCGACGGTCTGTCCGGCGTGCACCTGCAGGGTCTCAAAGCTCCAGTTGTTGGCGTCAGACATGGACGAGAGAATCTCTTTCTCTTCTCGACCGGGCGATACCCGGATGGGGGTCCGGCCCTCGGACCCGCGCTTGTCGCCCCGGCGTTATGGCGACCAGGTCATCACCCGGAGCACCCCACCGCGGTTGGAGGGTTGCCGATCAGCGAGCCGGGGCTTGGCGCTGATGCTCATGACCTGTGCTTCAGGATATAGCACCGTGGTCGGCCCGGAGAAACGACTGGGACCACCGTGAGTAAAACTCCCGGACGGGTCCCGGTGCTGTGCTAACACATCCGCCGCCGGTCCGTGTCCCCTATCCTGGGTCTACCGCCGAGCTGTGTTTAGGATCACAATGGCGAGGCTCGGTGTCCGCAGCCCGGCCACCGAACGTCTCGGCTCGGCCGAGAGTGCTGACACCTGGGGATGGATCGATGAAGTCGTTGTTTGCTGGACGGGCTCCACGGCGCTGGGCCGTGTCGGTGGCCGCCGTGGCCGTGGTGGGCGCGCTCGGTGCGGTGCCGGTCGGCAGCGGGGTGGCCCATGCCGATCCCTACGAGTGCGGCGGCGGCGCGGTGATTCTGGTCGCCGGGACCAATGATCCGGGTGCGGGTGCGCTGGTCGGGGTGCAGCAGCGGTATACCGGCCTGGGACCGGACGGAAAGCCCGATGGGAACAGCCCGTACAACGCAGAGCCGTACAAGGTGATCGTCGCCGAGTATCCGACGACGCTGTGGCCGCTGGGCTCGGTCGGGTACAACGACGACGTCGAACGGGGCAAGGCAGCCACCGAGGCGGCGATCGCCGAATACCGTGAGCACTGCGGCGTGGACAACGAGATCGTCGTTGCCGGATACTCCCAGGGCGCGCGGGTGGCCGGGGACGTGCTGTCCGATATCGCCAACGGGCGCACCGATCTGCCGAAAGAGAACCTGCGGGGGGAGCTGTACTCCGATCCGCGCCGCGACGGGCCCGAGAGCGCCCGCGGCATCGAACTGGGCATGATCGGGGTGCTCCCGGGACTGACGATGATGGGCCCGCGCAAGGACGGCTTCGGTGACATCCCGGTCACCAGCTACTGCATCCAGGGTGATGCGGTCTGCGATCTACCCGATCCGCTGCACGATCCGTTCGGGGCCATCGACGGTCTGGTCGGCTACTTCACCAAGCACGGCCTGTATCCGTTCCAGATGTACAAGCCGGTCGACGCGTGGGACTGCGACGAAGTGCAGACCGGTGCCTACATCGACTGCATGGTGAAGATGCCGTCGGCGATCTCGGGGCTCCGGCAGGATCTGGTCGACAAGGTGCGCGAGACCCTCGGTCTGGCACCGCGCCAGGTGGCCGACCTGTGGGGTCTGCTGCCGAACATCAACGGTATCTTCCCGCACGCCAACCTGTCGGATCTGCAGAAGTACATCGCGCCGGTGATGACGCTGCTGCCGCAACTGCCCAAACTCGGCTACGGCGGTTACCTGCCGGATCTGCTGATGCTCACCGACGTGCTCGAGGGCGTCGTCAAATTCGACGTCGACAAGATCAGCGCCGGTCTGAAGGGCCTCGCCGGCAGCGCCCTGTCGATCATCGCGATGCCGGTCAATTTCGCCGACTACTGGGTTCGCCAGGCGCTGGCCGTGGCCCGCCCGTCGACCACCGGACTGGTCCTCGACGACACCTCCGCACAGTCGCTGGGTCAGCGGCTGTCGCTGCTGCCGAGCCTGGACAGCGATGCGTCCGACCAAGACCCGGAAGCGAAGACCTCCGATGTCCGGCAGGAGCGGCTCCGGTCGCTGAAATCTGACCCGAAGGAGAGCCGGCCGGACGTGAAGATCACCGAGACGAAGCGTCCGCAGACTCCGACCGAGGAGGCCGTCCTCGAATCGCCCGGCACCAAGTCGCCCGGCACCAAGTCGCCCGGCACCAAGTCGTCGGCCACCGAATCGTCGACTGTCGAGTCGACCCCGACGACCAGTACTCGCCCGACCTCCACTCCGCCCGAGACGGGGCGGCCGGAGACGAAGCAACCGGAGTCTGGTCAACCGGAGTCTGGGCAACCGGAGTCTGGGCAACCGGAGTCTGGGCAGCCGGAGACCAAGCAGCCAGAACTGACCCAGCGGCAGATCCCGACCGACACCGACGGACTGTCGCAGCTGCCGGCAGCGAGTTGACGACGACCTGTTGTGCGGCGGCGCTCTCGGCGCGGCGTGATTGAGGCTGGCCGTCGCCGGGTACCCCGGGGTGGACCTGCCCGATTCGATCCAGAGGAGCACGCCATGCCGATGATGACCGCCAAGGGCAACCCGCGAAAGTCGGAGTTGCCGGCGCCCGTCGCTCGCTCGGAGGCCAAGGCCCAGCGGACCTTCGCCGAGACCTACGACAACGCGATGGAGGAGTACGACGGTGACTCCTCGCGTGCAGCCCGGGTCGCCTACTCGTCCCTCAAACACAGCTACGAAAAGGTCGGCGATCACTGGGAACGCAAGGATTCGCCGGGGCCCTCGGACAGTCGGGCCCGCAGTGGCGGGCCCAACCCCTCCGGGCGGTCGGCCGGGGGTGTCGATGCCGAGGCCAGCAAGGATCACCTGTACCGCATCGCCCAGCGCCTGGACATCGCCGGACGGTCGACGATGGCCAAGGCGGAGCTGGTCGAGGCCATCGACGAGGCGAACCAGAAGGCGACTGCAGACAGCCGTTCCGGCCGCAGCTGACAGGCCGGCGCCGTACGGACGCGCCAGCCCGCCGGATCAGGGTGAACGCGTGTGGGCCAGTGCGCCGGCGACATAGGTGGCGGCCACGGCGCGATCATCGCCCAGGACGGTCAGCGCGAACAGCACCTCTTCGGTGGTCTGCGCCCGGGACGTGCGGTAGGCCAGGAGCGGAGTGGCCGCCGGATCCAGCACCACCAGGTCGGCTTCCCCGCCCACCGCGATCGAGCCGATCTTGTCGGCCAGCCCCAGTCCCACCGCCGCGCCGCGCGTCGCCAGATAAAAGGACTTGAGCGCACTGAGCGGATGGCTCCGCAGAGCGGCGACCTTGTAGGCCTCGTTCATGGTGGCCAGCAGCGAGAAACTGGTGCCCGCACCGATATCGGTACCCAGGCCCACGTGCAGGGGCCGGGCAGCGTCTTTGGCCTGGTGAAGATCGAACAGCCCCGAACCCAGGAACAGGTTCGAGGTGGGGCAGTGCGCGATCAGGGCGCCGGCCTGGGCGATGCGGTCGCGTTCGGGCGCGGTCAGGTGGATCCCGTGCGCCAGCACGGTTCGCTCGCCGATCAATCCGTAGTGACCGTAGACATCCAGGTAGCCGGTGCGATCGGGGAACAGCTCCTTGACCAGGGCGAGCTCGGTGAGGGTTTCGGAGATGTGCGTGTGCACGAATGCCGTCGGATGTTCCTGCCGGAGCCGGCCGGCCATCGCCAGCTGCGCCGGGGACGAGGTGGGCGCGAAACGCGGGGTGATGGCGTAGTGATTGCGGCCGGTGCCGTCCCACCGCTCCAGCAGTTCCTTGCTCTGTGCGTACGCCGATTCCGGGGTGTCCAGCAACGGTGCGGGGGCATTGCGGTCCATCATGACCTTGCCGCCGATCATGCGGGTGTTCCGGCGGGCCGACTCCTGGAAGAAGGCCTCGGCGGACTGCGGGTACACCGCAGCGAAGGTGACCGCGGTGGTGGTGCCGTTGGCCAGGAGCTGGTCGAAGAACAGTGCGGCGGCCCGCGCGGCGTACTCGGCGCTGGAGAAGCGCTGTTCCTCGACGAACGAATAGTTGTTCAGCCACTCCAGCAGCCGGTCCCCGTAGGCGCCGATGATCCCGGTCTGCACGTAATGGACGTGGGTGTCGATGAAGCCGGCCGAGATCAGCGCGGGCCGGTAGTCGGTGACCGGCACCCCCTCCGGCAGCTGACCGGCGACGTCGTCGTATGCGCCGAAGGCCGTGATGATGCCGTCGGTGACGACGATCAGCGCGTCCGGAACGTCCACAAACGCCCCGGGGTCGATGAACGGGTCACCGGTGAAGGTGACGGCATGGCCACGCAGCACGGTGATCTCAGGCATATCCGGAGTATCCCACCGCCGGGGCCGGGAACGGGAGCACACCGGGCGGGTGGGCGATCGCCGGGAAGGCGCCGCCGATAGGGTGAGTCCACGTGAGCAGCAGAAGCATGTCCGTGGTCAGCCTGAATGTCAACGGGATCCGCGCCGCAGTGAAGCAGCGCAACGACAACAACCTCGGCATGCTGCCGTGGCTAGACGGGGCAGACCCGGATGTGGTGCTGCTGCAGGAGATCCGGGCCACGGAGAAGATCGCCCGCACGGCCCTGGCACCGGCCCTGGACGCCGGCTGGCATCTGGCGATGGCCGAATCGTCGGTGGCCGGTCGCTCCGGGGTCGGTGTGCTGTCCAAAACCGAGCCCACCGAGGTGCGGATCGGGTACGGCGACGACGAATTCGATCCGCTCGGCCGCTATGTGGAGGCCGACTTCACCGCCGGTGACGGTGTGGTGACCGCGGCCAGCGTGTACGTGCCCTCGGGAGCCGCCCTGACCGAGAACCCGAAGGACGCCGAGAAGTACCACGAGAAGCTGCGCTTCCTGAACACTTTCGGGCCGTACCTGGACGGCCTGCTGGCTTCGGGCCGGGACGTCGTGGTCGGCGGGGACTGGAACATCGCCCCCGACGAACGCGACATCAAGAACTGGAAGGGGAATCTGAAGAACTCCGGATTCCTGCCGCACGAGCGCCAGTGGGTGGCCGATCGGCTGGCCGGCGGCTGGGTGGATGTGGCCCGGCAGCATCACGGCGACGTCCCCGGACCCTATGCGTGGTGGTCGTGGCGCGGGAAGGCCTTCGACAACGACGCCGGCTGGCGCATCGACTACCACCTGGCCAGCCCCGGGCTGGCCGGACGCGTGCAGCGCAGCTGGGTCGACCGCGCCGATGCGTACGACCTGCGCTGGTCCGACCACGCGCCGGTGACCGTCGTCTTCTCTTGAGTGAACTTCTCCCACCGAAAGGGACTTTGCGACAATGGCAGCCATGACCAGCCCCACCCCCTCCGTGCGCCGGGTCCTGTCCGGGATCCAGCCGACCAGCGACTCCTTCCATCTGGGCAACTATCTGGGTGCGCTGCGCCAGTGGGTGGCGCTGCAGGACGACTTCGATGAGGCCTACTACTTCATCCCGGACATGCACGCGATCACCGTGCCGCAGGATCCGGAGGTGCTGCGCGAACGCACGCTGCGCAGTGTGGCCCAGCTGCTGGCCATCGGTGTGGATCCGGCCAGGTCGACGATCTACGTGCAGAGCCACATCCCGGAGATCGCACAGCTGACCTGGGTCCTGCAGTGCCTGACCGGTTTCGGTGAGGCCGGCCGGATGACCCAGTTCAAGGACAAGTCGGCCCGATCCGGGCAGGAGTCGGCCAGCGTCGGCCTGTTCACCTACCCGATCCTGCAGGCCGCCGACATCCTGGCCTTCGATGTGCACGAGGTGCCCGTCGGGGAGGATCAGCGCCAGCATCTGGAACTGACCCGCGACCTGGCCCAGCGCTTCAACAGCCGGTACGGGGAGACCTTCGTGGTACCCAAGGCGCGCATCGTCGGCGAGTACGCCAAGATCTACGATCTGCAGAACCCGACGGCCAAGATGAGCAAGTCCGCCGAGAGCGACGCCGGGCTGATCAATCTGCTCGACGATCCCAAGAAGTCGGCCAAGAAGATCCGTTCGGCGGTCACCGACTCGGGGAGCACGATCGTCTTCGACCGCGAGCAGCAGCCCGGAGTGGCCAACCTGCTGACCATCCAGGCCGCCCTGTCGGATCGGACCGTAGACGAGCTGGTGGCCGGCTACGAGGGCAAGCAGTACGGGCACCTGAAGGTGGACACCGCGCAGGTACTCAGCGACTTCGTCACTCCGCTGCGCGGACGGGTCGACGAGCTGCTCGACGACCGCGCCGCCCTGGAAGCGATCCTGGCCGACGGCGCCGACCGGGCGCGTGCGGTCGCAGCCGATACCCTGCGCAAGGTCTACGACAAGACCGGATTCCTGGCCCCGCGGCGGTAACGTGGCCGACATGGGTTCGGTCGTCGCGAAGGCAAAGGAGCTCGTGGAGCGTCTCAAGGCGTTGTGGGAGCAGGCGCAGGAAAAGTGGCCGTGGCTCACCCGACTGCTGGCCACCCTGGAACGCTACAACCAGCAGCGCGGCAACCTGTACGCCTCGTCCATCGCGTTCAGCGGGATCGTGGCGATGGTGCCGATCCTGATGGTCGCCTTCGCCATCGCCGGTTTCGTCCTGGCCAGCCGCCCCGAGCTGGTGACGCAGATCACCGATGCCGTGGTCGACGCGGTTCCCGGCGAGCTCGGTGAGACGCTGAGCGGCGTCATCGACTCGGCGATCGAATCGCGTGCCACCGTCGGAACGATCGGTCTGATCAGCGCGGCGCTGACCGGAATCGGCTGGATGGGGCTTGCCCGCAACGGTCTCACCGAGATGTGGGGTGGCCGGATCAAACGCAATCCGGTCAAGTCCAAAGTCCTGGACCTGGCGCACTTCATCGGTCTCGGCCTGACCTTCGCCCTGGTGATCGGCCTATCGGTGGTGGCCACCGGGCCGGTCGCCGACTGGGTCGTCGAGCACGTGCACGTGCTGCCGGAGAGTCTGGAGAGCACGGTGCTGCGCTGGGGGACGGTGATCGCGGCGGTGCTGGCGATGTGGGCGCTGTTCACCGTCGTGCTGGGCCGCCTGCCGATCCAGCACGTCCCGATCCGGGTCGTGGCGCCGACCGCACTGGTCATCGCCCTGATCTTCGAAGCGCTGTTCACCCTCGGCAGCGCCTATCTGCAGTCGATGTTCACCAGTCCGGCCGGGGCGGCGTTCGGTCCGGTCCTGGGCGTGATGGCCTTCGCCTATCTCGCCTCGCGGATCGTGCTGTACGGGGCGGCCTGGTCGGCGGCCGGTCCGCAGAACCAGGAGTACCGCGTCACCGATCAGATCCTGGCCGCCGACGACGAGCGTGACGGCGAGCGGCCGGTGGTTCTGGCCCCGGTGTACGAGACCTCCCCGGCGCCCAAGGCGGCCGGCCTGCTCACCGCGGCCGGGATCGGCGGGCTGATCGCCGGACTGTGGGCCTGGCTGCGCCGCGGATAGTATCGCCGGCCGTGCGGCCGAACAGCCGGCGCGGCGGGCACGCCGATCGGCCAGGGCAGGTCAGCGGCGCCGGTAGCGGCGACGCCGGCGCAGGAACAGCACCACCAGCGCGGCCATCGTCAGCAGTGTGGCGGCCAGCAGGATCAGCGGCAGCGCGCCCATCGCCAGTGAATCGGCACCGGAGGGCGCCAGGATGCCGGCGCCGGACCGGTCGGCGAGGCGGTTGTTCAGGCTGCCGATCGACGTCGATGCGGGGGCGGCGAAACCGTATTCGAACATGCGGACCGCCTGCTGGTGGTAGGTGTCGTTCTCCACGCCCAGCCCGTCGAGCTGAACGATCACCAGCTTGCGGCCGTCCTTCTCGGCCGCTCCGACGAAGGTCTTGCGTGCATCGTCGGTGTACCCGGTCTTACCGCCGAGCACCGTCATCCCGGGGACGCCGTCGCGCAGCAGCGTGTTCGAGGTGCCCATCAGATAGGCGGGATGGTCCTCATCGCCGGGGACGTCTTTGCGCGGCGGATAGCCGGGGAAGCGATAGTTCGGCAGGGCGATCATCCGCGCGAACTCGTCGTTGGCCATCGCGGCGCGGAAGATGACGGCCAGGTCGTAGGCGGAGGTGGACATGCCGGCCGCGTCCAGCCCGGAGGGTGTGGCCGCCCGGGTGTCCAGGGCCCCGAGCGACTGCGCCTTGTGGTTCATCTGTTCCAGCGTCTGGTCGTAACCGCCGAGCATGCGGGCCAGGGCGTTGGCGCAGTCGTTACCCGAGACCACCAGCAGCCCGGTGATCATGTCTTCGACGGTGTAGGTGCCGTCCGGACCCATCCCGCAGGCGTCGCCTTCCATCGACCAGTCGTTCACCGTCGCCACCACCGGCTCGGTCAGGTCCAGCTTTTCCAGGGCGACCAGTGCCAGCAGCACCTTGATGGTCGACGCCGGGCGGTAGCGGCCGTGCGGATCGCGGGCGGCGATGATGTCCCCGGACTCCAGATCGGCGATCAGCCAGGCCTTCGAGGTCAGGCCGGCCGGGGTGGGGCCGGCGTCGGGTTCGGCGATCACCCCGCAGGCGGCCAGGCGGTCGCCGCCCATCGGCGGTTCGGGTACCGGCAGGGGAGTGGGTGTGGGCCGGCCGGCCGGCACTACTTCGGATTCGTCGATCGGCGGCGGGGTGCCCACGCGCTGCGGACAGTCCGCCGGTGCAGGCGGCGCACTGGAGTGCGTCGGTACGACGGTGGGCTCGGCTGCCGCCTCACCGGCGGTCAGCGGTGCGACGGCGGGCGAAACCGAGGTGGCCAGAATCGCGGCGGCTGCGGCGACGGCCAGGGACCTGAACAGACGTGTAGTGCGCATTTGGCAGACCAGTCTACGTCCGGCAGGAACGACGACGGCGCCCCGGTCCGAAAGGGCCGGGGCGCCGTCTGGGCTGCAGAGAAGGTTCGTTAGCGCGAGAACATCAGCGCGCGCTTGACTTCCTGGATCGCCTGCGTCACCTGGATGCCGCGGGGGCAGGCGTCGGTGCAGTTGAAGGTGGTGCGGCAGCGCCACACCCCGTCGGCGTCGTTCAGGATGTCCAGGCGCTCGATGGTGCCCTTGTCACGGCTGTCGAAGATGAAGCGGTGCGCGTTCACGATCGCCGCCGGACCGTAGTAGGAACCCTCGGTCCAGAACACCGGGCAGCTGGTGGTGCAGCACGCACACAGGATGCACTTGGTGGTGTCGTCGAAGCGGGCCCGGTCGGCCTGCGACTGCAGGTATTCCTTGGACGGAGTATTGCCGTCGGTGATCAGGAACGGCTTGATCGCGCGGTAGGCGTCGAAGAAGGGCTCCATATCGACCACGAGATCCTTCTCCACCGGCAGGCCCTTGATGGGCTCGATGGTGATGGTGATCTCCTTGGACGAATCCTTGGGCAGCAGGTCCTTCATCAGGATCTTGCAGGCCAGCCGGTTGACGCCGTTGATCCGCATCGCGTCGCTGCCGCACACGCCGTGGGCGCAGCTGCGGCGGAACGTCAGGGTGCCGTCGAGGTAGCCCTTCACGTACAGCAGCAGGTTCAGCAGTCGGTCCGACGGGAGCGCCGGGACGCGGAAGCTCTCGAAGCCCTGCGCGTCCGGGTCTTCCGGATTGAAGCGGTAGATCTTCAGCGTGACCATCGTCGCCTCCGGCGGAACCGGGGGCAGGGGCGGCTGGTCGGCGACCGTGGTTTCCAGGGGGGCAGTCATCAGTACTTCCGCTCCATCGGCTCGTAACGGGTCTGGACCACGGGTTTGTAGCCGAGTTCGATGTCGGCGATGAGCCCGTCGCCCATCTTGTACGCCATGGTGTGAACCATGAAGTTCTCGTCGTCGCGATCGGGGTAGTCCTCGCGGGCATGCCCGCCGCGCGACTCCTTGCGGTTGAGGGCACTGACCACGGTGACCTCGGCAAGCTCGAGCAGGAAGCCCAGTTCGACGGCCTCGAGCAGGTCGGAGTTGAAACGCTTGCCCTTATCCTGCACGCGGATGTGGTTGTACCGCTCCTTGAGGGCGTGGATGTCGCCCAGAACCGTGGTCAGCGTCTCCTCGGTGCGGAACACCGCGGCGTTGTTGTCCATGGTCTGCTGCAGCTCGGTGCGGATGTCGGCGACGCGCTCGTTGCCGTGCTCGGAGAGCAGGCCGGCCAGCCACTCGTCGACCATCGCCGTCGGATTCTCCTCCAGCTCGGTGAAGTCGGTGCTGTTGGCGTAGGCGGCGGCGGCCAGCCCGGCGCGACGGCCGAAGACGTTGATGTCCAGCAGCGAGTTGGTGCCCAGTCGGTTGGCGCCGTGCACCGAGACGCAGGCGCATTCGCCGGCGGCATACAGTCCGTGGACCACCTGATCGTTGTTGGCCAGCACCTGTGCGTCGACGTTGGTCGGGATACCGCCCATGATGTAGTGGCAGGTCGGGTACACCGGGACCAGCTCGGTCACCGGATCCACACCCAGGTAGGTGCGGGAGAACTCGGTGATGTCGGGCAGCTTCTCGTTGAGGACGTCCTCGCCCAGGTGACGCACGTCGATGTAGACGTAGTCCTTGTTCGGGCCGGCACCGCGGCCCTCGAGGACCTCCAGGACCATCGACCGGGCCACGATGTCACGGGGCGCCAGGTCTTTGATGGTGGGGGCGTAGCGCTCCATGAAACGCTCGCCGTCGACGTTGCGCAGGATGCCGCCCTCGCCGCGGACCGCCTCGGAGATCAGGATGCCCAGCCCGGCCAGACCGGTCGGGTGGAACTGGTGGAACTCCATGTCCTCCAGCGGCAGCCCCTTGCGGAAGACGATGCCCATACCGTCACCGGTGAGGGTATGGGCGTTGGAGGTGGTCTTGTACATGCGGCCGGACCCGCCGGTGGCGAAGATGATCGCCTTGGCGTGGAAGACGTGGATCTCGCCGGTGGCCAGCTCGTAGGCGACGACACCGTTGGCGACGGGTTCGCCGTTCTCGTCGGTCGTCATGTTGAGGTCGAGGGCGTAGAACTCGTTGAAGAACTCGACGTTGTGCTTGACGCAGTTCTGGTACAGCGTCTGCAGGATCATGTGACCGGTGCGGTCGGCGGCGTAGCAGGCGCGGCGGACCGGGGCCTTACCGTGATCGCGGGTGTGGCCACCGAACCGGCGCTGGTCGATGCGGCCCTCGGGGGTGCGGTTGAAGGGCAGACCCATCTTCTCCAGGTCGAGCACCGCGTCGATGGCTTCCTTGGCCATCAGCTCGGCGGCGTCCTGGTCGACGATGTAGTCGCCGCCCTTGACCGTGTCGAAGGTGTGCCACTCCCAGTTGTCTTCCTCGACGTTGGCCAGCGCGGCGCACATGCCGCCCTGGGCCGCGCCGGTGTGGCTGCGGGTGGGGTAGAGCTTGGTCAGCACCGCGGTGCGAGCGCGCGGGGCGGCCTCGATGGCCGCGCGCATTCCGGCGCCCCCGGCGCCCACGATGACGACGTCATACCGATGTTCCTGCATGAGTTTTCAGTTCTCCTTAGGAGCCGCTGCCGAAGGTGAGGATGGCGTAGGTGCCGAGCACCAGCACGAGGATCATGGAGACCGCGAGCAGGAAGTTCAGCCAGAACCGGGTACGGTCCTTGCGCGAGTAGTCCGAGATCACGGTGCGCAGGCCGTTGGCGCCGTGCAGTTCGGCCAGCCAGAGCATGAGCAGGTCCCAGACCTGCCAGAACGGCTGCGACCAGCGGTCGGCCACGAAGGTGGCGTCGATCCGGTGCACACCGTCGTCCCAGGCCAGCATGATGAAGATGTGCCCGACCGCCAGGATGATCAGGAACATGCCCGAGAAGCGCATGAACAGCCATGCCCACTTCTCGAAGTTGCTGCGGCTCACGGCGCGCGGAGCGCGCGGAGCATCAAGACTGGCCGGACGGTCGTACTCCGTCGCGATGATCTTTGCTTCCGTAGTCATGTCTTACGACGCTCCCTAGAAGTTGACGTGAGTGAACAGGATCTGGAGCAGGCGCACGGCGCCGGCGATGAACAGCACGGCGAAGACGACCAGCACCGTCCAGAGCATCTGGCGCTGGTACTTCGGGCCGTTGCCCCAGAAGTCGATCAGGATGACGCGCAGCCCGTTGATCGCGTGCCAGAGCACGCAGAAGACCAGCCCGATCTCCATCAGGCCGATGTACCAGGTCTGATAGGTGGCGATGATCTCGGTGTAGGTGTTCTCGTTGACCCGGATCACCGCGGTGTCCAGGACGTGCACGAACAGGAAGAAGAAGATGGTGACGCCGGTGATGCGCTGCAGAACCCAGGCCCACATACCCGGATCGCCGCGATACAGGGAGCGTTTGCGCACCGGATCCGGTGCAACCTCGGTGGGGGTGCTCATGCGTTCTACGCCTCCATGATGTCGACTTTTTGCTCGGTTCCCGGGGGCGCGACGGCGGCATCCAAGGACCCAATGACCTTCGACTTTAAACCCATGCTGAGTGTTGTTCTAAATCTCCGTAACAATGTGACCGAGAACAGATCCGGGAATTAGGTTTGCCTTACCTTTTAAATACTCGGGAAAGTGAGAAGACATGTCTAGCGAAATCGACTTCGCGGCGCTGCGCCGTGCCGCGCGAGAGGTCATGGCCAGGGCGTATGCTCCGTACTCGGGCTTTCCGGTGGGCGCGGCGGCGGTCGGTGTGGAGGGTCACATCGTGCGCGGATGCAATGTGGAGAATGTCTCATACGGATTGGGTGTGTGCGCCGAAGTCGCCCTTGTGTCGGCAGCGGTTTCTTCCGGTGTTCGACAGTTACGGGCGATCTCGGTCTGCGATGCGCACGGGCGGATCCTGACTCCGTGCGGCCGCTGCCGGCAGGTGCTGCTCGAGTTCGGCGGGCCCGGCATGATCGTCGACACGGTCCACGGTCCCCGGGCGCTGGCCGAGTTGCTGCCCGATGCGTTCGGGCCGGCGGATCTGGACCGGGTCGGGGAGGCGCGATGACTGCGGCTCTGGACCCCGTCAGCATCATCGGGGTCAAACGTGACGGCGGCCAGCTGACCACGGCGCAGATCCGGGCGGTGGTGGACGGCTTCACCTCCGGTCAGGTGGCGCCCGAGCAGATGTCGGCGCTGGCGATGGCCATCTGCTGGCGCGGAATGGTGCGCCGGGAGATCGCCGACTGGACCGCGGCGATGATCGATTCGGGCGTCCGACTCGATCTGACCGAGCTGCGTCGCCACGGCCGGTCGCTGCCGACGGTCGACAAACATTCCACCGGCGGGGTCGGGGACAAGGTCACCCTGCCGCTGACCCCGCTGATCGCCTCCTACGGTGTCGCCGTCCCGCAGCTGTCGGGCCGCGGTCTGGGCCATACCGGGGGCACGCTGGACAAGCTGGACGCGGTGCCCGGCTTCTCGGCGCAGCTGTCACCGGAACGGATGCGATCGCAACTGGCGCAGGTGGGGGCGGTGATCGCCGCGGCCTCGGACGAACTGGCCCCGGCCGACCGCAAACTCTATGCCCTGCGCGATGTGACCGGCACCGTGGCGTCCATCCCGCTGATCGCCGCCTCGATCATGAGCAAGAAGATCGCCGAGGGCACCGGTGCGCTGGTGCTGGATGTGAAGGTGGGCTCCGGCGCCTTCATGCGTGAGTACGACGACGCGGCCGAGCTGGCGGCCACGATGGTGGAACTGGGGTCCGATGCGGGGGTGGTCACCAGTGCGCTGCTGACCGATATGTCCTCACCGCTGGGCCGCAGCGCCGGCAATGCGCTTGAGGTGGCCGAGGCGCTGGAGGTCCTCGCCGGCGGCGGGCCGGACGACGTGGTCGAGGTGACCCTGGCGCTGGCCCGGGAGATGCTGGCCGCTGTCGGACTCGACGGGGTCGATCCGGCCGCGCATCTGAGCGGCGGCCAGGCGATGGACACCTGGCGGGCGATGATCGCCGCGCAGGGCGGCGACCCGGCGGCCGCGTTGCCGGTCGCAGCCCATCGGGAGGTGATCACGGCCGCCGACTCGGGATGGCTCACCGAACTGGATGCGCTGTCGGTGGGGCTGGCGGCCTGGGAGCTGGGCGCCGGCCGCGCGGTACCGGGTGCAGCGGTCTCCGCCGGAGCCGGAGTGCAATGGCACGCCGCGATCGGTGACCGGATCGTCGCGGGGCAGCCGCTGTTCACCCTGCACGCCGACCAACCGCAGAGATTCGACGCGGCCGGCGCGCACCTGGCCGGGGCGGTGCGGATAGCACCGCAGCGACCTCCCGAGGCCGCCGGACGGATCCTCGGTGCGATCGGCGCGGCGACTTAGGCGGCGACCGGCCGTGCGGTGAGTCCGCGGAAGTAATAGACGGTCAGCAGTGACGCCAGCGGCACGGTGAACAGCAACCCGACCAGCAGGGCCAGCAGCCCGACGATCGCCAGCAGAATCGAGGCCACGAAGACCACCAGGGTGGCACCCAGGCGGGCCACCGCGAGGTTGAGGCCGTCGCTGAGGGCCGCGGCGGGAGACCGCCGCAGATCGGTGGCGAACAACCAGGTCCACATCACCAGCACGCTCAGCAGCAGGCCGGCGATCACCGCACCCCATTCCGTCGACAGCCCGAGGGCGAAGGTCAGGTCCACGGTCGTGGCGGTCACCTCGATGATGATCGCCAGAACCACGACCGACCGCAGGTTGAGCGGGGTGAAGAAGTCACCGACCCCGGGCCGGGCGCCGTCGGCGATCATGAGGGCGCCGTGGAACCAGCAGGCGGTCATCAGCGCGGTGAACAGGGCGACCGGCACGATCATAAGCAGGTCCATCACCACGGTGATCGCGGGACTGGGGGTGAGCCACTCGTCGGCACTGCTGCCGGCCGGTGCGGTCGCGGTCAGCACGATCAGCAGCACGGCGTAGAAGGCGATCGCGAAGGCCACCAGCATCAGTCCCCACAGCAGGGCGGCGCTGGCCAGCGGACCGACGTTCGCCGACAGCCGCCGGCCCGCCCAGCGCAGACCCGGCACGAGCCGCGGTGTCGGCACGACGAACTGCGGCAGGCCGGTGCCCGGTGAGCCGGAACCGAACTCGGGAGGAACCGGCTCCCAACCGTCGTTGAACGTCACGCGGCAATCATGCCCGATGCCCGTCGTACGGCTCGGTGCGGCGTGCGGGGCCCTACCGTGGAGCCATGGGACCTTCCGACACTCTCACCATCGACGATTGCCGACTGGCGCCGAAGGTGCTGTTGCACGATCATCTGGACGGCGGATTGCGACCGGGCACCGTGGCGGAGCTGGCACGCGAGTGCGGCTACCTCGATCTTCCCGCCGCCGGGGCCGGTGAACTGGGGGACTGGTTCGCCCGTGCCGCCGACTCGGGCTCGCTGGAGACCTATCTGCAGACCTTCCGTCACACCGTCGCGGTGATGCAGACCCCCGCGGCGCTCAGCCGTGTGGCCCGCGAAGCCGTGGAGGACCTGGCCGCCGACGGCGTGGTCTACGCCGAGATCCGGTTCGCGCCCGAACTGCACACCGAGCAGGGAATGACCCTCGATGAGGCGGTCGAGGCGGTCTTGACCGGTTTCGCCGACGGGGAGCAGCGCGTCGCCGCCACCGGCCGACCGATCGTGGTGCGGGCGCTGGTGACCGCCATGCGGCACGCGGCGCGTTCGCTGGAGATCGCCGACCTGGCGGTGCGCTTCCGGGACCGCGGCGTCGTGGGCTTCGATATCGCCGGTGCCGAAGCCGGCAACCCGCCGAGTCGCCATCAGGCGGCATTCGATCGGATGCGCGATGCCAATGCACACTTCACGATTCATGCCGGGGAGGCCTTCGGGCTCCCGTCGATCCACGAGGCGATCTCGTTCTGCGGGACCGACCGGCTCGGGCACGGGGTCCGGGTGATCGACGACATCGTGCTGCCACCGGGATCCCGGCCCGACCAGCGCAGCTATCCGGGGGCGATCCTGGGACCGATCGCGAACTATGTGCGCGATAAGCGTATTCCGCTGGAGTTGTGCCCGAGCAGCAACGTACAGACCGGCGCGGTCGACTCCCTCGCCGAGCACCCGTTCAACGTCCTCGCCCGGCTGCGCTTCCGGGTCACCGTGAACACCGACAACCGGTTGATGAGCGGGACCAGCATGAGCCGTGAGTTCTGGGAACTGCACCGGGCCTTCGGCTACGGCTGGGCCGATTTCGAGCGGTTCACCGTCAACGCGATGAAATCGGCGTTCCTGCATTTTCCGCAGCGGCTGGAGTTGATCGACGAGGTGATCAAACCCGGGTATGCGGTGCTGCTGGGCTGATCAGGCGAGGCTCTCGGCCTGCAGCCGGCTGTCTTCGGCCCGCACCCGCACCTGCCGAGACCGGGCACCGGCCAGGAGCGACAGGAACTTGCGCTCGATGTTGCGTTGCAGGTGGCGGGCACCGTAGGCGGGGTCGTAGCCGTCCTCGGCGAGTCGGTGGACGACGGCCTCGTCGTACTCGATCCGCCAGCCCTGGCCGGCGAGCCTGGTGGCAGTCCGCGCCAGTTCCAGTTCGGCGATCTGGCGCACGGCCGCCAGGTCCAGCGGAGCGAAGCAGATGATCTCGGTGAGGCGGCCGGCGAATTCCGGCGGGAACGTCGCGGCGATCGCCGCATGCTGACGTGCGGCCGAAAAGCCTTCGGGCGCACCGAAGCCCGCTGATCTGCGGGCACCCTCCCGCACCCCCAGATTGGTGGTGAGGATGATGATCGTCTCGCTGAACGAGGCGGTCTGCCCCCATCCGTCGGTCAGCCTGCCTTCGTCGAAGACCTGCAGGAACAGCGGCCACAGTTCGGGGGCGGACTTCTCGAACTCGTCGAGCAGGACGACACAGCGGGGCCGGCCGATCACCCGCGTGGTGAGCAGACCGGCCGTGGAACTGTTCCGCCACGAGCGGTGATGGCCGATCAGCTTGGCGCGGGCGTCGGCGGCCTCGGCGTACTCGGACATGTCCAGCCGGATCAGCGCATCGTCGGAGCCGTAGGCGGCCGCGGCCAGGCGGGTCGCCAGCTCGGTCTTCCCGACACCGGTGGGCCCGGCGAACAGCAGGACCGCATGCGGGCGCTCTGGCCGCAGTTTCAGTCCGCTCAGCGCCGGGGCCAGACAGTCGGCGACCGCGGCGACGGCCGGATCCTGCCCGCGCACACTCCGCGACAGTGCGGCGGCCAGGCCGGCGGCACCGGCCCCGCCGGACAACCCGCCGCACGAGAGTCCGAGGTGTTCGAGCAGGACGGCCGGGGCCCGCGTGGCCCGGGCCCGGCCGATCGCCGCGTCGATCCGGGCGATCGCCAGGCCCGGGTGACGGTAGCTCTCGGTCGGTCCGGCCGGACGCAGTGCTGCGGTGATCACCTCGTCGTCCAGGTCCAGACCGTTGCGCCGTACCAGGGCGGTGACGACCGGCCGGACGGCACCGGCGAGTGCGGTGGCCGGGAACTCCCCGAGGGCGACGGTGTGTTGCGTGCGGGCCAGTGCCGGCTCGAGTTCGGCCAGCCGGGAGAGCATCGACTCGTCCAGGACCAGCAGGAAACGCAGCCCGAAGGTCTGATTGCACAGCACCACCTGGGACAGCAGGCCGGTGCCCCTGTCGTCGGCGTGCAGCCGGGCCCGATGCTCGAAGTCGTCGAAGACTAGCACCTCGGCGCCTTCCCGGCCGCTGACGACGAGGTGGTTGGCCACGGCCACCGGATCGGCATCCTTATCGGGCTCGACCAGGCGAAGGACGGGTGCGTCCTCGGCGGCGGCCAGGGCGGCGGCCACCTCGGCGAGGAAGCCGGTCCGCCCGGATCCGGGGCTGCCGGTCACCACGACGATGCCCGCAGACGGCCGCAGGAGCGCGGCGGCCACGTCCCGGCTCTGGTCGAGCCGGTGCACCCTGGCCGCGGGCGCCACCGTGCGGGTGCCGCGCAGGGCCGTCGATTCGGGAGGATCGCAGATCGTCGTCAGGCCCAGGTCTGCGAAGAGTCCGGCGACGTCGGAGAGCTCCTGGCCGTCATCGTTCCGGTCGGTCGGATAGTCGTCTGCAGCGGTCATGGACGCCACGATAAGAACGGGATCGGCACCCGGCAACAGTGCAGAAAACGCAGGTCGACGATCTAAACTCAGGCATTCAAGGATACGGGTCCCCGGGGATGTTCACTTGAGATGCAGCTTTTGAGTTTAGCAGGCCGTGTCAAGCAGTTCCGAAAGTGGCGGAGATCACTTTCAGTGGCTTTCCGGGCGGCTCAGCCGCGACGGACCAGGCGCTCCTCGAAGTCGCTGACCAGTGCCCGCCAGGCCTCGGACTCATTGTCGAACGGCCCCGACGGAGCGAGTCGGTTCGGGTCCGGCTTCACCGCGTAGTCGACGAACCAGCCCAGCGGGGTGGTCGTGCCCAAGGCCTCGTCGACGGTGTCGACGCCGGCGAACTCGGCCGCATCGGAAAGCAGCTCGACGGCCAGATCGAGTTGCCGGCTGTCCACCTGTCGCGGGCCGTCGAGGATGTCCTCATCGATCCCGGGCAGCGCGTAGGTGTTCTCCCGCAGGACCTCGTAGCTCAGCTCGCCTGCGTTGGCCATCGACTGCACCTGGTCGTAGGTCGAGACGCGGGCCAGGGCGTGGTCGTTGTGCTCGGCCAGGAACCGGGTCAGGCTCCGTTCGGAGGCGAACCCGTAGATGGTGCCCTTGCTGCCGAGGAAGACCGGACGGCTGTCGGCGCCGACGTAACAGCGCAGCGACAGGAATTCCCCGGCGTCGGTGTAAATGCGGATCGGATCGATCCCCACCTCGCCCCAGAAACCCTCGTCTTCGTCGTCTTCGTCGTCCTCGTGGTCGTCGTCCTCGGAGGCGGAGTCGTCGAGCGGATCGACCGGATCGAATTCGGGTTCGTCCTCGTCTTCGGCGGAGGCGGCGGCATCGAGTTCGGCGATCGCGATGGCCAGGGTGGCCTCCTTGACCTTCGGGGTGGCCACCACGTCGTCGAGGGCATCGATGACATCGTCCCAGTGCTTGGCGATGAGTCGGCCGATGCGGACCCACAGGTCCACACCATCGCGACCGTGGAAGTTCTCGGTGCCGACGGTGACCGCACCCAGGATCGGGTTCGCGGTGAAGAATTTGGTGATCGGGGTCAGCTCGCAGACCTCGCCGATGATGCGGGTGATCTCGAGGGCGTCTTCGAGTTCGGCGACGACCTCGCCGCGCGGATCTTCGGCGGCCAGCTCGGGTACGCCGATCAGGTCGTAGCTGTGCTTGTCGTCGGGGACCAGTTCGCCGGCCGATAGCGCCTGGATGGTGGGCCACTGGGGGTGGTCGGCGAGATCGTTCTCGTCGTCGTCGCGGACGAACGCGGCCAGTTCGGCGACCGAGTCGAAACCGTAGAGGTCGTCGCCGAGACCCAGGAACGCCTCCCACTCGTCATCGCCCTCGCGCCAGCGAGGAGCCCACAGGGTGAACAGATTGCCATCGGTGAGTCCGAGCTCGATGGGGACGATGTCTCCAGCCATGGGCTAGAGCGTACCGGCACCGGGGCGGCCCTGTGCAGGTCGGGCCGGTGCCGAGAGTGTCTGCGGCGCCGATCCTCTACCGGGGCCGATAGAAACCCTCGAACGTCTGATCCAGATTGGTGGTGCGCACCGGTCCGACCTGGACCGGATCCCCGGCCTCCACCAACTGTCCATTGCCCACGTACATCGCCACGTGACCGCTCCAAACTGCCAGGTCACCGGGCATCAGCTGGGACTGGGACACCTGGAACCCGGCGGTGTCCTGATCCTGGGCCAGCCGCGGCAGTTCCAGTCCGGCCTGCCGGTAGGCCCATTGGGTGAAACCGCTGCAGTCGAACCCGGCCGGGGTGGTGCCGCCCCACACGTAGGGCACCCCGCGCTGACTGAGGGCCGCGCGCACGGCGGTGGCGGCCCGTTCGTTGGGGGCATAGGCGACCGATCCGTCCGGCAGCGTGATCGGGATACGGCCGGGTGTGGTCGAGGCGACCTCGGCCGGTGACGGGTGCCGGCCGAGCCCCTGCGCATCGCCGGCCAGTTCCGACTGGGTCCGGGTCACCACCGCCAGCCCCTGCCCGATGTGCTGGGCGGCCAGCGGGATCAGCACGGCCAGTGCGGCCGGGGACAGCGTCGGCGCGGCGACCGCGGCTGCGGCCACGAAGGAGTCGGCGAGCCGGTTCAGCTCGGTGTTGGCCTGCTTGACCCGGCCGGCGGCGGTCTGCACCAGGGCGCTGATGTCGGTGCCGGCGGCGGCCTCGACGGTGTCGCTGTGGGCGGTCCGGGTCGCCAGTGCCGCGGCCGCTGAACCGCCCGATCCGGTCCACGACGATGCGGCCTCGGCAGCGGCCCGGCCGGTCAGCGTCGCCGATTGGTTCAGCGCCGCCGCCGAGGCGGTCAGGGTGGAGGCCGGACCCGCCGGGGGCAGTTCGCCGGTGCCCAGTGCGGCGATGAGCAGGCGCAACGGGACGATCAGGAACTCGTACATCACGCCGACACCTCCGCCGCGTTGGCGGCCTCGGCGGCCCCGTAGGCGGTGGCCGCAGCGGCGGTGGCGGTCGTCTGCCCCCTGTGGGCAGCGGTCAGACCGTCGAGGCGGGCGGCCCGTGCGGCCATGGATGCGGCCAGGGCGGACAGGAACGGGGCCCCGATCAACCCGAAGGCCGGGGCCAGCAGGGCGGCGTCGAACCGTTCTGCCGCGGCTCGTTCGCCGACGGTTTCGGCGGCCGTCGCGTGCTGACCGGCGATGGTGGACAGGGACGGTGTGGAGACTGTGACGGGCTTCATACCGATTAGACGCACCGGATCCCGATCCGGTTCCCCGACGCGCCGGGCCCGTCGGCAGCTAAGGTCAACCGCCATGGACGACGGTTCGGTACAGGTGCAGGTGCTCAGCCATCCGATGGTCCGGGCTCGGCTGACCAGCCTGCGTGACGCCGAGACCGATACACCGGCGTTCCGCACTCTGCTGGCGCAACTGACCACGATGCTCATGTACGAGGCGCTGGCCGGGATCGACGTCGACGAGACCACGGTGCGCACGCCCATCGGTCCGTGCACCGGAGTCCGGATCGCCCAGCCGCCGCTGCTGGTGCCGGTCCTGCGGGCCGGACTGGGCATGCTCGATGCCGCCATGACGCTGCTGCCCGAAGCGCAGATCGGCTTCGTGGGGGTGGCTCGCGATGAGGCGACCGCTCGACCGAACGAATATCTGGTGTCGCTGCCGCGCGAGCTGGCCGGCCGGACGGTCTTCGTCCTTGATCCGATGCTGGCCACCGCCGGATCGATGTGTCACACCCTCGACGTCCTGGCCCGTCACGGTGCCGACGACGTCACCGCCGTCTGCGTGGTCGGCGCCCCGCAGGGGGTGGCCGCCCTCCAGGCGTCGCCGCACCGGCTGCGGTTGGTGATCGGCGGCATCGACGACGGTTTGAACGAGGACTCCTACATCGTGCCCGGCCTCGGTGATGCGGGCGACCGGCTCTTCGGTCCCCGGAACTTCTAGGACCGTCCGGCCGGGGCTGGTGCGGGTGTGCGGGGAACCCGGCGATGTCGGGGGTGCGCGGTACGGTACGGCGACGGTTCAGGACAGGGAGGTGACGATCATGGCCGCGAAGGGTGGCAACAGCGGGTGTCTGACCGCGATCGGAGTGGTCTTCCTGATCGGGCTGCTCGCCTCGATACCCGGTGAGGTGTGGATCGGGATCCTCGTGGCGGCGAGTGCCGGCGTGCTGATCTGGGGCCTGTCCCGGCTCAATCGGCAGCGCCAGGCCAAACGGCTGGCCGACGAGCAGGCCGCCGAAGCCAAGCGCAAGTGGGAGGCGCACCAGCAGCGACAGGCCTTCGTCAACGAGCTCGGTATCGAGAACGTCCGGCGACTCGATGCGGCTGTGGCGGCGGTGCACCGGGTCTCCGGTTCAGAGGCCGCACGGGAGGGCTGGCTCGGTGACACCGACTTCTCCGCCGACATCACCGGCATCACCGACCGCTACCGGCGGGCCCGTGCCTTGCGGGCCACGGCGATCAGGCTGTCAGGACTGGATGCGCCCAACCAGGACGACCGCCGGATCCTCGCCGAGGCGCAGGCCGCAGCAGAGGCGCTGGAAGAGGCGGCCAATCGCAATGTGGCGTTGATCGAGCAGTGTGCTGTTGAGGCCGCGAGCATCGACGAGTCCCTGCGGAAGGAGCGCGAGGATGCGCGCACCGCCGAGGAGCGGGCCACGCTGCACGGTCAGCTCAACGCCATGCTCTACGGCATCGAGGCGGCCCCGCAGACCGATCACGTCGATTCGGCTGCCGACCGGGTGATCGCACGGGTGCGCGGCTACCAGGAGATCAAGCGGCAGATCCAGCCGTTGCCGTGAGGGCCGCCGCAGCTGCGGAGAGCCCGCGGACTCAGTCGACCCACGCCTGGATCATCGGCTCGGTGCTCAGCGTCCGGCCGTTCTCGGTGATGACCAGCGATGAGGGGGACACCACGTACCGCACCGAACCGTTGACCGCGGTGAACGTCGACCCCGAACGGGACGGATAACCGATTTCGATCGCATTGCCGTTGGCCAGCCCCTTGTAGTAATTGCGGCCCACCTGGCTGCCGACCTGACAGATCACCACCCGCGAACGCGCGGTGTAGCCGATGAACACCAGCGGATCCTCGGGTGCATTGCAGCGCGGACCGGAGGCGAAACCGCGGGCATCGGCGCCGCTGACCGGCGGTGCCGACGGAGACGGGCTGGGTTCGGGGGACTGCGCCACCGATGGGGCGGGTGCCGGGATCTGTCCGGCCGCATCGGGCTCCTGGGGCGCCGGTGCCCCCGGCTCCACGACGGTGACCTCGGTCGGGGGCGGCGATGCCTCGTCGTTCTGCTGGTTGTTGTGGCGGATCACCACGACGCTGACCGCGACCAGGGTGGCGATCACGATGGGCACCAGGATGGCGGCCAGGATCTGTGGGGTCCGGTTCGGCGGCGGTGCGGGCGGATACCCGGGCGGCGGATATCCGGCCGGGGGATACCCGGGCGGGGCACCCCCGAACTGAGCGCTGTCGAACTGGGGAACCCCGAACTGAGTCGGCGCGAATCCGGTCGGTGCGTATTCCGGCGACGTCTGCGGGGCGGTGTCGGCGTGCGAGCCGGACTGCTCGGCGGTCTCGAAACCCGGTGGTCGGGCTTCGTCCGGTCGATGCTGATCGGGCTCGTGCGGCTTCGTCATAGTGCGTCCTCCCCTGCGCGGGCACCGACCGGCAGGGTCAGCGCCGATCCGCGCGGAAGTCAGCCTACCGGGGCCCGCGACCGCGGACCGCAGCGATAGAGTCTGTCCCATGCCGTATCTCTCTTTGACCGACGACGCCGCTGAGGTCTTCCTCGGTACGCAGGGCCTGGAACTCGACGAGACCAACCCGGAGAACAGGTTCGCACTGGACTGGCTCGACGCGGTGAACGTCGTGCTCGATGAGGCCGTCGCCGCGAAGAAGCCGATCGTGCTGACCGCGACCGGTAAATTCTTCTCCAACGGTCTGGACACCGACCACATCGCCGCCTCGTTCGCCGAACTGCCCGGGTACCTCGACCGGGTGCACCAGCTGTACGCGCGGGTGCTCACCCTGCCGGCGCCGACGATCGCCGCGATCAACGGCCACGCCTTCGGTGCCGGCGCGATGCTGGCGCTGTGCGCCGACCACCGCATCATGCGCACCGAACGCGGCTTCTGGTCGCTGCCCGAGGCCGCGCTCAACATGCCTTTCACCCGCGGGATGGCGGCGCTGGTGCGCACCCGGATCCCGGATGCCACCGCCACCGAGGCCATGCTGACCAGCCGGCGCTACAACGCCGATGACGCGCTGCGCGCAGGCATCGTCGACCAGACCGCCGACGAGCCGGAACTGATCGAGGCGGCCCGTGCCGTGGCTCGGGAGCGGACCGGCCTCGTCAACGACAACCAGACCGTCATCAAGCGGGGTCTGCGACTGCCGCTGCTGGAGGATCTGCGCACTCCGACTCCGCCGACGCTGCTCTGATGTCGACGGTCATCGACGACTGGCTCGCCGAGAACCTGGACCAGGTGATCGGCTGGCGTCGCGAGATCCATGCGTGGCCTGAGCTGTCGATGGAGGAGTTCGCCACCACCGCCAAGGTGGTCGAAGTCCTCACCGCGGCCGGTCTGAAGCCGGTGGTGCTGCCCAAAGGCACCGGTGTGGTCTGCGATCTCGGTCCGGTGGACCGGCCGCGTATCGGTTTGCGCGCCGACCTGGACGCGCTGCCGATCCCCGAACAGACCGGACTGCCGTTCACCTCGCGGGTCGAGGGGGTGGCGCACGCGTGCGGACACGATGCGCACACCGCGATCCTGATGGCCGTCGGGTCCCTGCTGGCCGGTGTCGTCGACGACGAGGCACCGGGTCCGCCCACACCGGGCTCGGGGCTTCCCTACGGCGTGCGGCTGATCTTCCAGGCGGCCGAAGAGGTGATGCCAGGCGGCGCCCTGGATGCGATCGAGGCCGGAGTCACCGACGGACTGGCCCGGATCTTCGCGCTGCACTGCGATCCGCACCTGCCGGTGGGTACCGTCGGACTGCGCGCCGGGGCACTGACCTCGGCGGCCGACCGCATCGACGTGCAGTTGCAGGGGCCGGGCGGACACACTTCGCGGCCCCATCTGACCGCCGATCTGATCTACGCGATGGGTGCGCTGATCACCGGCCTGCCCGGCGTCCTGGCCCGCCGGCTGGACCCGCGATCGGGCACGATCATGGGCTGGGGTGCCGCACACTCGGGTGACGCACCCAACGCCATCCCCCAGGAGGGCCGACTGCGCGGCACCGTCCGTACCGGAGATCACCAGGTGTGGGCGGAACTGGAGCCGCTGGTGCGCGGCATCGTCGGCGAACTCGTCTCACCACTGGGGGTGAGCTACCACCTCAACTATGTGCGGGGTGTGCCGCCGGTGATCAACGACGAGGACTCCATCGGCATGCTGCGGCGCAGCGTCTCAGCGATCGATCCGGCGGCCGAAGTGGACACTCCGCAGTCGCCCGGTGGCGAAGATTTCGCGTGGTACCTGGAGCAGGTGCCCGGGGCGATGGCGCGGTTGGGCGTCTGGTCGGGACTGGGACCGCAGTGCGATCTGCATCAGCCCAACTTCGATATCGACGAACGTGCCATCGGTGTGGGTGTGGCGACCCTGGCCGGCGTGGTGCTGCACGGTGAACTCGAGGCCGAACTCCTCTGACCGGATCGCGGCTGTCCGCGGCCGATCACCGAGCTCAGGGCTGGTTGTCCATCGGCTCGTCGGGTCCGGGGCCCACATTGCGGGCCTCGTGCAGCCGCAGTCGTTCGATGTAGTCGGCCGGGGCGCCGGCGACCTCGGCCGCATCGGCGATCACTCCGATGTACCGGGCCGACGGCAGGCCGCCCTCGTAACCGTCGACCACATACAGCCACACCAGTCGCGGCCCGTCGGGGGTATGGACCCGCGCCCGCACCTTCCGGTGCACACCCAGTTCGGTCCCTTCCCAGCGGTCCAGGTTCGCCTCGTCCTCGGTGGGCACGTCGTACAGCACGACGAAGACCTTGGAGTCGGGGTTCTCCCGATCCTCGGTGACGGTGGCCAGCGATCCCTCCCAGCCGATGTCGTCGCCGGCGAAGGTCAAGCGCCACCCGTGCAGCCAGCCGGTGGATTCCATCGGCGAGTGCGGAGCCCGCTCCAGCATCTGGGCGGGATCCATGTTCGACGCATAGGCGGCATAGAGGGGCACGGCGCAAAGCCTATGCGTTTGCCGCGACGGAGGGAACTGCACACGGCGGTCGAGATGCGGATAGGTTGGGGAGGACAACAGCCCTGTGGACGAGGAGTGGCGTGTGGCGCGGATCGTGATCATCGGTGGAGGACCGGCCGGATACGAGGCGGCGCTGGCGGGCGCGGCCTACGGTGCCGACATCACGCTGCTGGACTCCGACGGTATCGGCGGAGCCTGCGTCCTGTGGGACTGCGTGCCCAGCAAAGCCTTCATCGCCACCACCGGTGTGCGCACCGAGGTCGGCAAGGCCGCTGAATTGGGGATCGGTGTCGGCTCGGAGGCGTCGTCGGTCACGGTGACCGATATCAACCAGCGCGTCAAAGATCTGGCGTTCGCTCAGTCCGCCGACATCCGGGCGCGACTGAGCAGCGAAGGGGTGCGGATCGTCAACGCCCGCGGCTGCCTGGCCGGCACCGACGACACCGGTGCCCATGAGGTGACCGCGACCTTCCCCGACGGTGCCACCGAAACCGTGGTCGGCGACGTCGTGCTGATCGCCACCGGGGCCTCCCCGCGGGAGCTGCCCGACGCCACCCCCGACGGCGACCGCATCCTGACCTGGCGCCAGCTCTACGACCTGGAGGTTCTTCCCGACCACCTGGTGGTGGTCGGTTCGGGCGTCACCGGCGCCGAGTTCGTGCATGCCTACACTGAACTGGGTGTCCGGGTGACCCTGGTGTCCAGCCGCGACCGCGTGCTGCCGCACGAGGACGAGGACGCCGCCCGCGTGCTCGAGGAGGCCTTCGCCGAGCGCGGGGTGACCCTGATCAAACATGCCCGGGCCGATCGGGTCTCCCGCACCGACGAGGGAGTCGTGGTGGAACTGGCCGACGGCAAGACCGTCGAAGGCTCCCATGTGCTGATGACCGTGGGTTCGCTGCCCAACACCGGCGATCTGGGCCTGGAGGAGGCCGGGGTGGCCGTCGACCGGAACGGGTACATCACCGTCGACCGGGTGTCGCGGACCTCGGTCTCCGGGATCTACGCCGCCGGCGACTGCACCGGGGTGCTGCTGCTGGCTTCGGTGGCCGCCATGCAGGGCCGCATCGCGATGTACCATTCGCTCGGCGAGGGTGTCAGCCCGATCCGGCTCAAGACCGTCGCCGCGTCCATCTTCACCAGCCCCGAGATCGCCGCCGTCGGTGTCTCGCAGAGCGCGATCGACCGGGGCGAATACCCGGCGCGAACGGTGATGCTGCCGCTGTCGACCAATCCGCGCGCCAAGATGAGCGGGGTGCGCCGCGGTTTCGTCAAGATCTTCTGCCGGCCGGCCACCGGAGTGGTGATCGGCGGGGTCATCGTCTCCCCGAACGCCTCGGAGCTGATCCTGCCGATTGCGCTGGCGGTGGAGAACAAACTGCAGGTGTCGGATCTGGCGAACACCTTCTCGGTGTACCCGTCGCTGAGCGGCTCGATCACCGAAGCCGCCCGGCAGTTGGTGCGCCACGACGATCTCGACTGACCTCGTTGGTGGACTCTTCGGCGCCGGCTGAGCGCGTCGGTACCTGGCGGGAACTGTTCTCTCCCGGACATCGGTCGGCGGTGATCGTCCTGGCCGGTGGTGTCGGACTGTTCGCGACCAACACCTACGTGACCACCTCGCTGATGCCCAGCGCGATCGACGATATCGGTGGAGTTGAGCTGTACGCCTGGACCATGACGGTCTTCGTCGTCGCCGCGGTGGTGTCGTCGATGCTGGTGGCGCGGTCTCTGGCCCTTCTAGGGAGCCGAACCTCCTATGTGGGCGGTTTCGCCGTGTTCGCCGGCGGCACCGCCATCGCGGCGATCGCTCCGACGATGCCGGTGATGCTGGTCGGCCGCGGGATCCAGGGACTGGCCGCCGGGCTGCTGGCCGGGCTCGGGTTCGCGGTGGTGCGGCTGGTGCTGCCGCGCTCCCTGTGGCAGCGGGCGGTGGCCCTGATGTCGGCGATGTGGGGGGTGGGGAACCTCAGCGGTCCGCTGATCGGCGGTGTCTTCGCCCAGGTCGGGCTGTGGCGGGGCGCCTTCGTGATGCTGGCCGGCATCGCCGTACTGCTGGGGTGGTTGTCGGCGCGGGTGCTACCGCCTCGCGCCGGAGCCGCCGAAGCCGTCGAACCGATCCCGTGGACGGCGCTGGCCCTGCTGGCGGTGGCCGCCCTGGCGATCAGCGTGGCGTCGATCGAGACCGACCCGATCATGGTCGCAGTCATGATGGGCGGTGCCGTCGTCGCCGCGGGTGCCTTCGTTCTCCGCGAACGGACGGCGCAGGTCCGGGTCCTGCCGTCGCTGGTGTATCACGGCTCCTCGCCGCTGCGATGGATCTATCTGTCGATCCTGCTGCTGACCCTGGCGGTCACGATCGAGACCTTCATCCCCCTGTTCGGGCAGGAACTCGGCGGCATGTCGCCGTTGATGGCCGGCTTCTACGGAGCGGCGATCTCGTGGGGCTGGACGGTCTCGGCGGTCATCAGCTCGAATGTGGCGTCGGCCCGCGGCAAGCGGATCGTCCGGGTCCTCGGCCCGCTGTTCATCTCCGCCGGTTTCCTCAGTCTGGGTTTGCTGCAGACCGACTCGGCGCCCTGGCCGGTGATTCTGGGCTGGGTGGTGTCGCTGTTCGTGGCCGGTTGCGGGATCGGCATGGCGATGGCGCACTGGCTGACCGCCGGCCTGCAGGTGGCCTCCGGTCCGGGCACCGGCGAAGCGGCGCAGGTGTCGGCGGGGATGAACACCACCCAGCTGATCGCGACCGCGTTCGGCTCGGCGCTGGCGGGATTGCTGGTGGCCGTCGGCGGACCCTCCCTGCTGGGATCGGCCCGGGTACTCAGTTTCAGCTACGTACTGGTCGGCGTTCTCGCGGTCGGTGCCGCACTACGCGAATTCGCCGTGGTCCGCGCGATGGCGCGGGGATCCGGTGGTGCGGCTGGCATCACGCCAGATCGAACGAATGGATGACGGCGCGATTCCAGCCGGCATAGAGACGTTCGCGTTCACCCGATGCCATCGCCGGTGACCAGCGGCCGCCCTCGGCCCAGTTGGCCCGGATGTCGTCGGTGGACTCCCAGAAGCCGACGGCCAGACCGGCGGCGTAGGCGGCCCCCAGCGCGGTGGTCTCGTTGACCACCGGCCGCACCACCGGTACCCCGAGGATGTCGGACTGGAATTGCATCAGCAGATCGTTGACCACCATGCCGCCGTCCACTTTGAGGGTGGTCAGGGCGACACCGGAGTCGGCCTGCATCGCCTCGATCACCTCACGGGTCTGGTAGGCGCTGGCTTCCAGTACCGATCGGGCGAGATGACGCTTATCGGCGAAGCGGGTCAGGCCGACGATCACTCCGCGCGCATCCGGACGCCAGCGCGGGGCGAACAGGCCGGAGAAGGCGGGAACGAAATAGACTCCGCCGTTGTCGTCGGCCTGTGCGGCCAGTGTCTCCACATCCGCGGCGGTCGGGATCAGCCCGAGGTTGTCGCGCAGCCACTGCACCAACGAGCCGGTGACCGCGATCGATCCCTCCAGGGCATAGCGGGCGGGCTGATCACCCAGCCGGTAGCAGACCGTGGTGAGGAGGCCGTGGTCGGAGAAGACCGGTTCGGTACCGGTATTGAGCAGGAGGAAGTTCCCGGTGCCATAGGTGTTCTTCGCATCCCCGGGCTCCAGGCAGGCCTGACCGAAGGTGGCGGCCTGCTGGTCACCCAGGATGCCGGCGAGCGGTACATCAGCGAACGACCCGGCTGCGCGCAACGGACCGATGACCTCGGAGGAGGACCGGATCTGCGGCAGCATCGACATCGGGATGCCCACCTCGGCGCAGATCTGCTCATCCCACGCCAGGGTGCGCAGATCCATCAGCATGGTGCGCGAGGCGTTCGTGACATCGGTGATGTGCTGCCCGCCGTCCACGCCACCGGTCATATTCCAGGCCAGCCAGCTGTCGACGGTGCCGAAGCACAGTTCACCGCGCTGCGCCCGCTCGCGGGCCCCGTCGACGTTGTCCAGAATCCACCGGATCTTCGGACCGGCGAAATAGGAGGCCAGCGGTAGTCCCGTGCGGGATTTGTAGCGGTCCACCCCGGCATCGCCGGCGAAGTATTCGCAGAGCTCGTCGGTCCGGGTGTCCTGCCAGACGATGGCGTTGTACACCGGCAGGCCGGTGGTGCGGTCCCAGACGATGGTGGTCTCGCGCTGATTGGTGATCCCGCAGGCGACGACCTGATGCGGCTGCAATTCGCTGGCCGCCAGGACCGCACCGGCGACCCGGCGGGTGTTGCGCCAGATCTCCATCGGATCGTGTTCCACCCAGCCGGCCCGTGGAAAGATCTGCCGGTGTTCCAGCTGTTCGGAGGCCACCACCTGGCCGCTGTGGTCGAAGATCATCGCGCGGGTGGAGGTGGTGCCCTGGTCGATGGCGGCGACGTAGGTGCGGTCGTGGGTCACAGTGTCGTCGGTCACTCGAGACAGTCTGCCAGAGACGCGGTCGTACTCGGCTAAAGTCTAACTCGTGTCCAGTGTGAATGAGCAAGACCGGCCTGCGGATCTGTCTCCCGCACAGCGGAACGAGGCGTGGGAGCGACTGTCCACCGAGGAGTTCGATCTCGTCGTGATCGGCGGAGGCGTGGTCGGTGTCGGAACCGCGCTGGATGCCGCCACCCGGGGCCTGCGCGTGGCGCTGGTGGAGGCACGCGATATCGCTTCGGGTACCTCGAGTCGCTCGTCCAAGATGTTCCACGGTGGGCTGCGCTACCTGGAACAACTCGAGTTCGGACTGGTCCGCGAGGCGCTGCGGGAGCGAGAGCTGTCCCTGCGGCTGCTGGCGCCGCACCTGGTCCGGCCGCTGCCGTTCCTGTTCCCACTGACCAAGCGCGTGTGGGAGCGTCCCTACATCGCCGCGGGTCTGTTCCTCTACGATCAGATGGGCGGAGCGAAGTCGGTGCCCGGCCAGAAACACGTCTCCCGCCGCAAGGCATTGCGGATCGCACCGAGCCTCAAGCCGGATGCGCTCGTCGGAGGCATCCGGTACCACGACACCGTCGTCGACGACGCTCGGCACAGCCTGACCCTGGCGCGCACCGCGGCCCAATACGGCGCGGTGATCCGCACGTCGACGCAGGCCGTCGGCTTCGACAAGACCGGCGGCCGCATCACCGGAGTGCACCTGCGTGACAGCGAGACCGGGGCCACGACGACGGTGCGAGCGCAGTGCGTGGTCAACGCCGCCGGAGTCTGGACCGACGAGGTGCAGCAGCTCTCCGGCGAACGCGGCGCATTCACCGTGCGAGCCTCCAAGGGTGTGCATATCGTGGTGCCCCGCGACCGGATCGTCAGCGAGGTGGCGATCATCCTGCGGACGCCCAGCTCGGTCCTGTTCGTCATCCCGTGGGAAACGCACTGGATCATCGGCACCACCGACACCGACTGGAACCTGGATCTGGCCCATCCGGCGGCCACCCGCGCCGATATCGACTACATCCTCGAGCGCGTCAACGCCGAACTGGTCACCGAACTGACGCACGACGACATCGAAGGCGTCTACGCCGGACTGCGCCCGCTGCTGGCCGGCGAGGACGAGAGTACCTCGGCGCTTTCGCGCGAGCACGCCGTCGCCACCGTCGCCCCGGGCCTGATCTCCATCGCCGGCGGCAAATACACCACCTACCGGGTGATGGGCGCCGATGCCGTCGACGCGGCCGCCGAGTTCATCCCGGATCGCATCGGTGATTCAGTGACCGAGCGTGTACCGCTGCTGGGTGCGGACGGCTACTTCGCCCTGATCAATCAGTGCGATCACCTCGGTGAGCAGTACGGTCTGCACCCGTACCGGGTCCGCCGCCTGCTCAACCGCTACGGATCACTGCTTGACGAGGTCCTTTCGCCGGCCGCCGCAGATCCGTCGCTGCTGCAGCCACTGGAGGCCGCACCGCAGTATCTGCGGGCCGAAGTCGCCTACGCCGCACGTCGCGAAGGCGCCCTGCACCTGGACGATGTGATGGCGCGACGCACCCGCATCTCCATCGAGTACAGCCACCGCGGTGCGGACTGCGCTCGCGAAGCCGCCGAGCTGATGGCGCCGATCCTCGGCTGGTCCGCCGAAAAGACGGACTGGGAGGTCGAGAACTATCAGGCGCGGGTACGTGCGGAGATCGAATCGCAGCGGCAGCCGGACGACGAGGCCGCTGATGCGCTGCGCGTGGCCGCACCGGAAGCACGCCGGGAGATCCTCGAGCCACTGCCGCCCGCCGAGCCGACCGGCCGGTAGCCCGCGCCGGAGGGGGAGCGGACCGTCCGGTTCAGCTGCCGCCGATCCCCAGGTCCACCAGGAGCTCGGCGGCGATGGCCTCCAGTTCAGTGCGCACCGCCCCCAGATCGGCATCGGCAGGAACCAGGACCTCCATGGTCGCCTCGAACAGAGTGCCCCCGGCCATCGGTGCTTCCCGGGTCGCGGTGGTCATCTTCTCGATCGACACGCCGCTGCGATTCAACGCTGCCGAGATCTCCTGGACGATCCCGGGACGGTCGTTGCCCAGTAGACCGATGGTCAGGGCGGTGGCCGTCGCACGCTCGACGGGGCCGTCGGCCGAATGGACCGCGACTTCCAGGAGGCCGTCGAGGCTGGTGACCGCGTCGATCAACTGCTGGGCACCGTCGGCCGGGACGGCCACGGCCACGATGCCGGCGAACTTTCCCGCAAGGTGCGCCAGCTGACTCTGTTCCCAGTTCCCGCCGTGTCCGGCGACCGCATCGGCCAGCGCCGAGACCAGTCCCGGCCGGTCGTCACCGATCACCGACAGCACGAGATTCCGCATGAGGTCAGAGTATCGGCCAGAGGTCGGCTGCACGGGCGACTCGGCTCAGGTGGGCCGTCTCACCGGAGGACCAAGGTCCCTGGGGCACGATGAACCTGGGTTGGCGGCGCCGGTCGGCATAGGCTGGAAGGACATCGACATCGCAGACCCGGCGCGGTCGAGCATGGAGAGGAATGAGGAGAACATGGAAGCGATCACCGTTCTGGATGCAGACCAATGCTGGAACCTGCTGAGCGAGAGCGTCATGGGGCGGTTGGCGCTCAGTGCTGACGGTGAACCGGAGATCTTCCCGATCAACGCCTACGCGCACAACGGCAAGATCCTCTTCCGGACCGGCGAGGGCACCAAACTGTCCGAGCTCGCGGTGAACAGCCGGGTGGCGTTCGAGACCGACGGCTTCACCAGCAAGATCGGCTGGAGTGTGGTGGCCAAGGGGCATGCCCGGATCCTCACCGGCACCAAGGAGATCCAGGAAGCCGACCAGTTGCCGCTCAAGCCGTGGGTGCCGACGCTGAAGATGAACTACGTCGAGATCGACGTCACCGAGATCTCCGGCCGGCGGTTCGCGTTCGGTCCCGAACCCGACCGCTATCCGGTGTGACTCCACAGGCGCGACACGACACGGCCCCGTGAACCGCATCGCGTGCGGATCGCGGGGCCGTGTCGTCGCTCGGCCGGCGCAGAGCCTGCCGCCTTGCAGCCTGCCGCCTCGCAGTGGCAGACCTACCGGAGGATCTGCAGGTCCAGGCCCTTCATGGCCCGGTCGATCGTCTTGCCGTTGGACGTGGCCGCGTCCTGGCCGAAGTTGACCCAGCTGGTGACGGCGACCGCGTAGATCTTGGTTCTGCCGGTGTCGGCCGGGTCGAACGCCCAGATGACGCCCCCGGAGTCGCCCTGGTCGGTGATCCCGTCGAAGGAGACGTTGGTGCCGTGCTCGAGGTCCTGGAACTGGCCGCAGGTGATGCCGGAACGGTAGCCCAGGCGACACATGTACGGCTTGGCCTGAGCCAGCCATTCGGCGCTCTGCCAGCCCTGGAGGACAACGGACTGCTTCTGGTCGAACAGAGTCATATTCGGTGTGCCGGTCAAGTACTGCTTCATTTCGGGGAGCAGTTCGATCAGGGCGTAGTCGTCGCCGGTGGTGATCTTGGAGTCGCCGTCGTACTTGCTCCAGGCGAACCGGCCGATCTTGACCATGTCGGAGGGGTTCCCGGCGCCCTTCGGGTCGAGGTAGACATCATCGCCCTTGTTGCCGCAGTGGCCGGCGGTGAGGTTGAACAGCCGGTTCGGATCGGACTTCTGGCGCACCGTCCAGCCCAATGAACACGAGCTGGTGAGCTTGCCGTTGCGGGCGACATGGTATTTCGCACCGGGTTCCAGACGCTGCGGTGCAGACAGGTACTGGTAGCTGCTGCTGTCTCGCAGGATCTCCCGCTTCTTGACCTTGTTGCCGTCCTGCTCCACTTGGCCGGGCGCATCGCCGAATGGGGCGGCGTCGGCGACGCCTGCCATGCCGCCGGCCGCCAGCACTGCTGCTGCCAGGCCTGCGCCGAGAATGCCGAAGATTCGCTTGGTAGCCACTGAAGGCTCCTTTCGGTGGGCCGGTTGGTACCGGATGTGGACAACAGGTAGGAGTGCGGCCGCCCCGGGAAAGTTCCCAGGGGATCGGTTCACTGCTGCGCGCTTCGATTCGGCTGCGGCGACCATCCGTGTGCACCGGACTCCCGGCCCGGTGCCGAGGCAGGGCCGGTGGGCGGAACCGGGTACTGCGGGGGCGCCGGGTATTGCTGCGGCGCCGGGTATTGCTGCGGAGCCGGGTACTGCTGCGGAGCCGAGTATTGCTGCGGAGCCGGGTGCGGGGGCATCGCCTGCGCGGGCGTCGCGGCCGACAACTTCTCGTCGAACACGCTCAGACCGCGCATCTCCGCATCGTGAGTCTGTTTGGCGAGTGCGCTCATCGAGGTGGCTTCGCGCCACTCGCGGAAGACGACGGTGGCGAAGAAGAAGCACAGCACCACCGAGGTGACGTGGTAGCGGGCGAAGGCGCTCACCGCGATCTCGGCAGCCTGCATGTACGAGAACCACTTGTCCGAGTCGTCGCCGCCGCCCAGAATGCTGCGGCCGTAGGGTTCGGCGGTGAAAGCGTAGACCACGATGAGCAGGCCCCCGACACCGGACAGGATCACCGCCATCACCGAGGTTTTGAACAGGAATGGTGCCGCCTCGGCCGGAGTGCTCAGGCGGGTGTAGCCGCGCCGGTAGTACAGGTGAACCAACGGTGCCGATGCGAGGACGAAGACGCCGACCAGCAGAAGACCGTCACCCAGCGCAGGCGAGATCACCGCGAACATGGTGAGCATCACGATCGATGCGAACGGGGCGACCACGATGACGAACCACCCCGGAGCGACCGCCGCCGGATAGAGCCCCTTGATTCTTCTCGCACCCCGCAGAACGCCACCGGCCAGACCGATGATGACCGGGAGCAGCATCACGGCCAGGATCACCACGGCGTACATGCTGTACGAGTGGGTGAGGCTTTGGGTCAGCATCTCCATCTCGTTCCGGGTGACGCGAACACCTTCCGCATCGAGCACCGAACCGACGGCGGCCTCGAAGTCGAAGATCCAGGACAGCGGAAGCAAGGAGGTGACCAGGGGAACCGTCGTCGCCACCAGCCAGCTGCCGAACAGCACACGAGTCGACTGCCGGATCTGCGTCCAGCGGGCGATCGCCACGGCGATGCCGATCGGCAAGACCAGGAGCGAGAGCAGCGAAAGCCAGCGCACGAGCAGACCGAATCCGGTGAACTGCTCGGAGTCGGTGACGGTGTCCCGGATCGAGGTCGCCAGGGACAGTGTCAACGTCACCAGCGCCGCGGGCATGACGATGATCAATACGCTGCGGCGCCACACCAGGAGACGTTGCAGGGAGTCCTCGAAGATCCCGGCCTGCTGCAGGGCCAGCCGTTCGCGCGGGCTGGGCGGGTTGTCTCCCCAGCCGATGAGACGACGGACATGGTCGGCCGGAGCCGGCCCGGCTGCCTGCGGTATCGGCGGATTGTCGCCGGGAGTGGGGCTGTGCCCACCGAACCGGTGCGGTTGCGGCCCCTGGACATGTGGTCCCTGCGGATAGGTCATCGTTGCCTTTCGATCGAGGTGGACACCGGCATGTCGAAGCCGCCCGGACGCAGACGTGCGCGAACGAGCTCTGGCAGATGCGGTTACGAGGTAGGAGAGTGCAGAACCACAAAAGGTTCCCGCGCGTCAGAAACTCGGCGAGACAGTCCGTGCCGGCTGACAGGAGGGGCAGTAGAAGATCACTCGATCGGTGGTCACTGGGGGTATCGTGATCGCGCTGCGGCGAACGATGGTGCTACAACGGCGGCAGGGGCGATGCTCGCGCCCGTATACCCAGAGCTCCCGGCCCCGTCGGCGATCGCCGGTGGTCACCCGGACGGTGCGCAGTGCGTTCTGGGTGAGAAGTCGGTGGGCGATGTCGACCAACCGGTCCAGATCGCCGGCCGCGGAGACCGGCGTGGCCGGATGCACACCGGCGATGAAACAGAGTTCGTTGCTGTAGATGTTGCCGATCCCGGCCAGCAGCCGCTGATCCAGCAGCGCCGGCCCCAGCGGACACTCCGGTGCGGCCGCGAGATTCGCGGCGGCGACAGCGGGATCCCACTGCGCGCCGAGGAGATCCGGGCCCAGATGGGCGACGACGCCGGCCGGATCGGCGGTCAGCTGCAGAACCCCCAGATCGAAGCCGACGGCTTCGGTGTCGGCGGTGCGCAGGACCACCCGAGCCCGGTGTCCGGGGCGGCGCCACTTCTGTCCCGGCCGATAGACGTGCCACGCGCCGTCCATCATCAGGTGCGAGTGGATCGACAGAGCCCGGCCGCCGTCGCCGGTCAGGTCGACGAACAGATGCTTACCCGCGGCGCGTACTCGATCGATCCGCCCGCCGGAGAGGTCTTTGGTCGCCAGCGAGGGAATGCGGAAGTCGCTGCGGACCAAAGTCTTGTCCGCCAGTGCTGCGTGCAGTCGGTACGCAGCGCGGAACACGGTGTCACCCTCAGGCACGGCCGGTCCCGGGGGCGTAGTTCATCCGCAGGCCCCGCGGAGTGGAGGAGAAGCCCTGCGCGGTCAGGATCGTCCCCAACTCCGTGCGCAGAACAGGATCGCCGTCGACGAGGTCGATGTGTATTCGCGCTACTCGCCCGCGCTGGACCGCGCCGGCCAGGGCCGCGCCGGCCGACTCCAGGCGGACGGCGTCATCGGTGAAGGTGAGGATCCGTTTGCCGCCGCGTTCGATGAACAGGGTCAGATGCCCGTCCACCAGAACCACCAGGGCACCGGGTTTGCGTCCGGGACGGTGGCCGCCCCGGACGTCGTCGGCGGGCCAGGCCAGGGCGGCGCCGTACGGATTGGCCGGATCGGTGGCGGCCAACACGTGTGCGGTCAACGCCTGCCCGCGCGGCACCGTCGCCGACTCGCGCAGCGTGTCCACCGTGTGTCCGGCAGCGAACTGCGCACCACCCAGACCGTCGATGAAATACCCGCGGCGCGCCTGACCGGAATCCTCGAATACGTTCAGCGCCTTGTAGATCCGAGCGAAGCCGCCGGGCACCTCTTCTGCTGCGACGGCGCCCTTGGTGACCACCCCGTAGCGGTCCAGCAGGATCTCGCAGGTCGCTGCGGCAGCGGACGTGGGCTCCAGAGCGGTCCTCGCGAGCACGGCCCAGCGCCCGCCGACCAGCGGCGGCACCGGCAGACCGTCGGTGCCGGCCAGATACCGGCTCGACAACCGGGCGCTCCGCAGCCGCGGTGCCCGGGCAGGTCCGCCGCGGACGCGGTGCGACGGTGCCGAAGGGGAGCCTACGGATCGGGAACGGCCCGGCGACAGCAGTGCCCGCACGGGGGCGAAGGAGTCGTTGGTGACCGCGCCCGACCACACCAGATCCCACAGTGCGGTGTGGCGCTGGGTGTCGTCGCCGATCGCGCAGCCGGCCGCATCGAGGGCCTGCGCCAGACGCCCGTAGCGGACCGCGCCGCCCCCGAATTCATCGAGTAACAGCCGGTGCACCTGCGTGGTCTGCACCTCGTCGACCGGCCGCAGGGTCAGCGGTGCCGATTCGGCCGGATGCAGACTGATCCAGCCGTCGGAACTGCCGATCCGCCCGTGCCCGGACCAGAGGACGTCGCCGCTCGAGAGCAGTTCGTCGAGCATCGCCGGCCGGTAGTCGGCGACCCGGGACGGCAGCACCAGCGACTCCCAGGCCGAAGCCGGGATCGGCTGTCCGGCGAGTTGCTCGATCACCGACATCAGTCCGTGGACACCGCGCAGCCGCGGATCACGTTCGGCCTCCCCGGGTCCGCCGACGTGGTGCCAGGACATCAGGAACCGTGCGTAGGTTTCGTGGCTGACCGGTTCGACCTCGGCGCGGCCGGCCGCCAGCGAACCACGACGCAATTGGCCCAGCACATCGCTGTGGCACCACTGGGCGCGCTCGGCATCGTCGCGGACCACGAACTCGCCTTCGATCACCGTACGCCGCCCGGCCAGCCGGATCAGGGTGTCGGCGACCACCGCGACACCCATCCCCAGGTCGGCGGCTGCCTCGGCGACGGTGAACGGCCCGTGGGTGCGCGCATAGCGGTGCACCAGATCTCCCACGGGATCGTCCGGGCCGATCAGGTAGGCCGCTGGAACCCCCGGCGGAGGCGGGATCCCCAGGCCGTCGCGCAGTCGCGCGAGGTCGTCGACGGCGGCCAGCCGCTGGGCTCCACCCATCATCACGGTCACGACTCGGCCGGTGCGCTGCGTGTCCGCCAGGACGTCGCCCAGGGGGTCGGGGCCGCCGTATCTTTCGGCGAGTTGCTCGGTGGTCAGCGGGCCCAGCCAGCGCAGCAGATCGATGACGTCCTGACCGTCGCGGGCCCGTCGCTCCGGTGCAGTGCGCTGCAGCCGGGCGATGGTGTCGGCGATGACCACCGGATCCAGGAGTTCACGCAGGTCCACGCGGCCGAGAAGCTGCGCCAGCAGCGCGGTGTCCAGGGCCAGCGCGGTGGCCCGGCGTTCGGCCAGGGGCGCATCGTCGTCGTAGATGAACGAGCCGGTGTAGCCCAGCAGCATGCCGGCGGCGAACGGCGACGGCGAGGCGGTCTCCACCTCCACGGTGCGGATCCGGCGCCGGGCGATCCGGGTCAGGACGTCGGTGAGGGCGGGCAGGTCGTAGACGTCTTCCAGGCATTCGCGCGCCGCTTCCAGGATGATCGGGAAGTCGGGGAACTGCGCGGCCACCGCCAGCAGCTGTGCGGCGCGCTGACGCTGCTGCCACAGCGGTGCACGCCGGCCGGGATCGCGGCGGGGCAGCAGCAGTGCTCGGGCCGCACATTCGCGGAACCGTGCGGCGAACAGCGCCGAATCGGCCAGCGCCCGGGTGGCGAGGTCTTCGATGTGGTCGGGATCGACGTCGAAGACCTCCGCGCCGGGCGGGTCGTCGTCGGTATCGGGGAGCCGGACGATGATGCCGTCGTCGGTGGCCGTGGTGGCGCCGTCCAGACCCAGTCGCTGGCTCAACTGGGCGGCGATGGCGCTGGCCCACGGAGCGTGCACCCGCAACCCGTACGGGGAGTGCAGGATCAACCGCCAGTCGCCGAGCTCGTCGCGGAACCGCTCGATCACCAGGGTGCGATCGGTCGGCAGAACACCGGTGGCCTGGCGCTGGTCGGCGATCAGGGCGGCCAGATTCGCGCGTGCGTTCGGGCTGAGCCCGATCGCGTCGGCGGACTCCTCGAGTCGGGCCGGATCGCCGACCGCGCCGACGAACGCGCCCATCGCCGCACCGAGTTCGGCCGGGCGCCCGACCGCGTCACCGACCCAGAACGGCAGGCGGCCGGGCTGACCGAAAGCCGGGATCACCAGGACACGGTCGTGGGTGATCTCGACGATCCGCCAGCTGCTGGCGCCCAGGGCGAAGACATCGCCGACCCGCGACTCGTAGACCATCTCCTCGTCGAGTTCGCCGACCCGCTTCCCGCCGCTGGCCTCGTCGGCGGCCAGGAAGACGCCGAACAGTCCGCGATCGGGAATGGTGCCGCCGGAGGTGACCGCGATCCGCAGCGTGCCGCGCCGGGCGGTCAGGACCCCGGCGGCCCGGTCGTAGTCGACCCGGGCGGCCAGCCCGGCGAACTCGTCGGACGGGTACCGCCCGGAGATCAGGTCGAGGACGGCGTCGTAGACATCACGGGTCAGATCCCGGTACGGGGCTGCGCGCCGCACCGCGTCGAACCACTCGTCGACAGGCAGGTCCTCGACCGCGGTGGCGGCGACGGTCTGCTGCGCCAAGATGTCGAGCGGATTCCGCGGAACGCTCAACTCCTCGATCTGCCCGTCGAGCATCCGGGCCACGCTCACGGTCGCCCCGATCAGATCGGTGCGGTGTTTCGGAAAGACCACGCCGGTGCTGGTCTGGCCGACCTGATGACCGGCCCGTCCGATGCGCTGCAGCCCCGAGGCGACCGACGGAGGGGTCTCGACCTGGATCACCAGGTCCACCGCGCCCATATCGATCCCCAGTTCCAGGGAACTGGTCGCGACCACACAGCGCAGCAGCCCGGACTTCAGATCGTCCTCGATCTGCGCACGCTGCTCCTTACTGACCGAACCGTGATGTGCGCGGGCCAGCAGTGGAGGTGCACCGGCGGCGACGACCCCGACGTTGAACGAGGAAGGCATACCACCGGGGACGTCGGGGTTGGGCCCGGTCTCCAGGTCTACTCCGGCACGTTCGGCCGCGATCTGATTCAGCCGGGCGGTCAGTCGCTCAGCCAGGCGGCGTGAGTTGGCGAAGACGATCGTCGACCGGTTCTGTTCGATCAGGTCGACGATGGCCTCTTCGATGAACGGCCACAGCGAACCAGCGGTGGGGGAGAAGGCATCGTCGGACTCGGTTTCGGCGACGGTGGTCGGTACCGGAAGGTTGGTCATGTCTTCCACGGGCACGTCCACACGCAGATCGAAATTCTTGTCCGCCGGTGGAGCGACGATGCTGACCGGCGCCGTGCCGGACAGGAAGTGGGCGATCCGCTCGGGCGGGCGGACCGTCGCTGACAGGCCGATCCGTTGAGCCGGCGCCGCGGTGAGACGATCCAGCCGCTCCAGCGACAGAGCCAGATGGCTGCCGCGTTTAGTCGGGGCCAGCGCGTGGATCTCGTCGATGATGACCGTCTGCACGTCTCGCAGCGTCTCGCGCGCCGCCGAGGTCAGCATCAGATACAGCGATTCGGGGGTGGTGATCAAAATGTCGGGAGGGGTGCTGACCAGTGCGCGCCGCGCGGCCGCGGGTGTATCGCCCGAACGCACACCGACGCTGACCGCAGGAGCGGGACGGCCGAGATCGGCGGCGGCATGGCCGATGCCGACCAGCGGTGCCGACAGGTTGCGCTCCACGTCGACGGCCAGGGCTTTGAGTGGCGAGATGTACAGAACCTTCACGCCGGAGGATTCCTCCGGCGGAGATTCGGCCCGAGCAGCGAGCTCGTCGATGGCCCAGAGGAAGGCCGCCAGCGTCTTGCCCGATCCGGTCGGCGCGATCACCAGGGTGTTCGCACCCGCGGCGATCGACTTCCAGGCACCGATCTGAGCGGAAGTCGGTTCGGTGAAGGCACCGGTGAACCAGCGCCGGGTAGCCGGCCCGAACCGCTCGAGGACATCGGTGCCGTCGGCCATGACTCCATTGAACCGCAGGAGGGTGACACTTCAGTCGCTGGCAAGCAGGTGTTCGCGATAAGCTGACCCCAGTCCGACGCGGGGAATCCGGTGAGAATCCGGAACGGTCGCGCCACTGTGAGGCCGCCGTGACGGCGGGCGAGTCAGAGCACCGGTCGGGCTGCCGTTGCGTCGTCCGATGCGGCGGCCACCACGACGGGACGCAGAATCCCAGGAGCAGGTAACTCTGATGACCGCATCGACTCATTCCGCCTCCGGCGCGGCGCCCAAAGACCTGGCCGCCGGCGCCCGCAGCCTGGCGGTGCCGCACCTGGACACCGCCTCGAGCGCGCTGTTTCTGACCGCCACCGTGCTCGTTGCCGCACTGGCCTACTACTTCCTCGGGTACGACCAGGGTGCGGTCTCGGTGTTCGGCTCCGACACCCACATCCACGAGTTCGTGCACGACGCCCGCCACTTCCTCGGCTTCCCCTGCCACTGATCCGAAGCGGAGGACAACAGAATCATGGAACGTAAATTCGTCGGCGCCGGCCTGCTCTCGGGCCTGATCGCCGGACTCGTGGCCTTTCTGTATGCGCGCATCTTCATCGAGCCGCAGGTCGCCAAGGCCATCGACTACGAGGAATACCGCAGCCACGCCGAAGAGGAGATGGAGATCGCCCTCGGCGGCACGGGCGGCCACAGCCACGAGCACGAGCTGTTCAGCCGCAGCGTGCAGGAGAACATCGGCGCCGGTGTGGGCACGGTGATCTTCGCGCTCTGCATCGGGGCCTTCTTCGCCGTGGCCTTCACCTTCCTGTGGGCCTATGTGGGGCGACGCTGGGCAGAAGCCGACCCGCGCGTGGTGGCCTCGGTGCTCGGGCTGATCGGCTTCGTCGCCGTGAGCGGCGTACCGTTCTTCGTCTACCCGCCCAATCCGCCCGCCGTCGGTGAGGAGGACTCCATCGGTGCCCGCTCGAGCGCCTACCTGACGCTCACCGTCGTCTCGGTGGTGGCGATGATCCTCGCGGTCTGGCTGGTCATGGCGCTGTGGGCCCGGCTCGGCGGCCTGGTGTCGACCGTCGCCGCGTCGCTCGCCTACCTGGGCGTGATGGCCGTGACCGCGGCGCTGCTGCCGACCTTCCAGGAGGTACCGGGTCCGCTGGAGGCGAACGGCACCATCTACGGGGCCGGTTTCCCCGGGCAGGTGATCGCCGACTACCGCGTCTACGCGATCGCCAACCAGGTGGTGCTGTGGGCCGTGCTGGTGGCCGTGTTCGCACTGATGCTCGGCATCTTCATGCAGCGCGGCGCCCGTCGCCGGGAGCCGCAGTCCGAGCTGGCCGAGGCCTGATGGCCGCATGCTGCTGATCGTCGCCGGCCGTACCGCCCCCAACCGGGCAGTCGTTTTCGGCGGTGAGCACGACGACCTCGACGACCGCGGTCGCCGCGACGTCGCACTCATACCGGGCCGGCGGCCGGAGCTTTCGCGACTTCCGGGCCGATCCGTACTGCGGGTCGGCCCGGAACCGTCGGTGCGGCAGTCCGCAGAACTGGTCACCGCCCTCCCGGCTGGCCGGCCCGGGTCTGGAGTACCCGCCGGCCTCGCCGTCGACCCGCGGTTGGCGACCCTGGATATAGGTTCCTGGCGCGGCCTGACCCCCGAACAGATTCCCGCGCATGACCTCGGCGCCTGGTTCGCTGACCCGGCGGCGACTCCGCACGGCGGAGAATCGGTGTCGGGGTTCGTCGAACGGATCGTGGCCCATGTCTCGACCCTGGATCCGTCGGTGACTCTGGTGGTCGCCAAGGCCGTGGCGCAGGCTCTTCTGTGTCCGCGGCCCGAGGAATACTTCGCTACCGAGGTGAAGCCTGCCTCGCTGCATCGGCTGTGATCTGCCGGACAGCGGACGGCAGCGCGGCCCGGCTACCGTGACCGGCGACGACAGCTGCCCGGGGACCGTTCCTCCCGTCGAGCTGCCTTATTGGGAAGGAACCCGCGGGGGATGTCTCCTTTGATACCGATGTGGTGGGACGTCGTGTTCGCCACGGTGCCGTTGCTGATTCTGCTGCTCCTCGGATTCTCGATCTACGCGGCGATCCGGAGCTACCGGGTCGCCAAGCAGCGGGGCATCGACCCGCTGACCGCTGACACCGAGTTGAAGACCCGGCTGATTCAGAGTGATCTGCTGGCGGCATCGGGGACATCGGCGGCGAAGTCGGTCGAGCAACGCCTGGCAGAGGTGGACGATCTGCATGTCCGCCAGCTGATCAGCAGCGCCGAAAGGGAGAGTGCGCGCTCCCGGATCCTCGGGGAGTTGTGACCGGGGGGGTCTGTCGTCTCGCGGTGAGTGCGCGCTGCCGCGATGCCGCGGGGAACTCATCTTGTCGTAGGGTCGCGGTACAGTGACGGCGCAACTTGAAAACCTGCGCTGAGCAGCCACGATCGGCTCTTTCTGGAGTCGATAGGTCGGGCACCTGACATCACATACGAGCTTGCGACACGTCTCTGGGGGATAGAGATGAATGCTCTGGAAGCGACTGTTTTCACCGACCGTCCGGCCGACGATCGGATCACCACCGCCGCGATCACCACGGTCGCGAGCACTATGGCCGCGAGGGCTATCGCCGGCGCGGTGCCGCCACCGGACCCCCTACGCTCCGGACCGTGGCGCGCCGGTGCGCGCGCAAGCCCGACCGGTCTGTCGTCGTGCGTTCTCGCCTCGATCCCGCAGCACTTTGATTCCGCAGCACTTTGATCCCGCAGCACCTTGATCCCGCCGCACGGCGGGCAGCCCGAGTGTCGGAGTGGTTCCGGCGCAATGCGTTTTTTGAGAATTTCATATCGGCCGCGGCGGCTACGGCACCGGCGCTCTTACGGTCTGCAGCACCCCGGGGCACGGGTGCGAATCGCCCGCGACCCGGGTGAGAATCGACCGCATGGATGTGGCGTCCGGCGCGGCTATCGCACCCCAGGTCCGGAGTGGCTCTGACGGCATCAGTGCCTTCTCGGGAGGACTGTGCTGATCGTATCGAGCAGGTCGCCGTAGCGGCCGGCCTCGGGGTGAGCGCTGGGTTTTCCGGTGGAGACCACGGCAGCGGCCAGGTCGCGTTGCGGATCGGCCCACATCGCGATCTGGGTCAGGCCGGTGTGCCCGAAGGCGGCGGGGGCATCCCGGCCGAAGGGGCCGAAGCGCTGCGAGCCGAGCATGAAACCGGTGCCCCAGCGCAGCGGTACTCCGCCGGTCGCGACGTCCGGGCGCAGCCGGCGCCGTTGCCGGGTGGCCGCCCGCACCGTGGCGGGCCATAGCACCCGGGTGCCGTCGAGTTCACCGCCCAGGCGCAGCAGTTCGGCGAACCGGGAGAGCTCCTCGGCGGTGGAGACGGCATTGGACGACGGCACCACGCCGGTGAGGAAGGCCGCGGAGTTGGCGCGCTGGACGGTTTTGGCTAGTGTGCCGCCGACGACCCGGGTGAAGAGGGCGTCGCCGATTCCCGACGTCGGCGGTCCGGTGGCGTAGCTCGGCGCCACCCGGGCCACGTCGCGGGGGGAGACCCCGAAGTTGGTCCATTCGAAGCCGAGAGGGGCGAGGATCTCGGCGGCCAGGATGTCCCGGATACTGCGGCCGGTCGCCGCCGCCACGACCTCCCGGATGAGCGGCCCCCAGGTCAGGGCGTGGTAGACGTGCAGGGTTCCGGGCGGGTAGACCGGGCGCAGATTCGACAACATATCGCGGGCGTAGGCGCTGTCCTCGCTGCGACTCAGATCCGGGCGCGGCCCGGTGGGGATCGGTACCCCGGCCCGATGGGTCATCACGTGGTCGAGGGTCGTTCGGGCCTTGCCATGTGCACCGTAACCGGGCAGTAGATCGTCGATCCGATCTGAGAGCCGCAGTTCTCCGCGCTCGATCAGCAAGTGCACCACCGTGGAGGCCATCGCCTTGGCAGTGGAGAAGACGCACACCGGAGTGTCGGTGCGCAGCGGCTCGGTGGCGACCGTCTCGCCCACAGCGCGGCGTGCGACGTCGTCGGGGCCGTTACCGCGTGCGTGACCGATCGCCCGGTTCACGATCACCTCGCCGCGGCGGCGGATACAGACGCTGATGCCCGGCTGGGTTCCGGCCTGATACCAGTGCTGAGCGGCCGACCAGATCTGTTGCGCCGCTTGAGCATCGGCGGCATCGCCGGCCTCCTCACCGATGTCGGTGAGGCCATCGAGCAGGTCCGGAGTCAGACTGTCGGGAGCATGAATCCGCCCGATGGGCGCGGGGTCTGTCGCAGTCACGCAGTTCACGCTACTGTCTGAAAAGAAATGGAACGTGTTCTAGCGCCGGGAGGCCGAGTTGTTCGAATGGTCCGAAGAAGACCTGATGGTGCGCGATGCGGTGCGCGGATTCATCGAGAAGGAGGTGCGCCCCAACATCGACCAGCTCGAGTCCGGTGAACTCCCGCCGTACGACATCACCCGCAAGATGCTGGCCGCCTTCGGGATGGACACCATGGCGCGCGAGTCACTGGAGAAGGAACTCGCCGCCGAAGAGGCGGGCGAGAAGAAGGATCGCGGCGGATCCACTTCGCTGGCGAACTCGATGTTCCTGATCCTGAACATGGAGATGGCCGGGGTGAGTCTGGGCCTGATCGCCTCCCTCGGCGTATCGATGGGTCTGACGGTCTCGACCATTCGCAGCCGTGGCACCCTGGCGCAGAAGCGCCGCTGGCTGCCCGGGCTAGTCACCATGGAGAGCGTCGGTGCGTGGGCGATCACCGAACCCGACAGCGGCTCCGATGCACTCGGCGGCATGAAGACCACCGTCCGGCGTGACGGTGAGGACTACATCCTCAACGGCAACAAGACCTTCATCACCAACGGCCCGTACGCCGACACGATCGTCGTCTTCGCCAAGCTGGACGAGGGTGACGGCACCCCGATGCGCGAACGCAAGGTGCTGACCTTCGTCCTGGACAAGGGGATGGAAGGCCTGACACAGGGTCCTCCGTTCAAGAAGATGGGCATGATGAGCTCGCCGACCGGGGAGCTGTTCTTCGACAACGTGCGAGTGAGCAAGGACAGGCTGCTCGGTGAGACCGAGGACACCGGATCGGATTCGCGCGGCGGCGAAGGTGCCAAGGCCGGCTTCACCGCCGAGCGCATCGGCATCGCGGCTTTGAGCCTGGGCATCATCAACGAATGTCAGCGGCTGAGCATCGACTATGCGAAGACACGGAAGCTGTGGGGCACCGAGATCGCCCAGTTCCAGCTGATCCAGCTCAAGCTCGCCGAGATGGAGATCGCGCGAATCAATGTGCAGAACATGCTGTTCAACGCGATCGAAGCATCGAATGCCGGCAAGCCCCCGAGTCTGGCGGAGGCCTCGGCGATGAAGCTGTACTCCTCGCGTGCGGCGACCGAGGTGGCGATGGAGGCGGTGCAGCTGTTCGGCGGCAACGGCTACATGGCCGAATACCGGGTCGAGCAGCTGGCCCGTGACGCCAAGTCCCTGATGATCTACGCCGGTTCCAACGAGATCCAGGTGACGCACGTGGCCAAGGGCCTGCTGCGCGACTGACCGGTCAGCGGGTCACGGCCGACGCGGAGGATCCGTACCTCTCCCGCAGATCGCGCTTGAGGAGCTTGCCGGTGGCGTTGCGTGGCAGCACGTCCACGAACTCCACCCGGCGCGGGCTCTTGAAGTGCGCGATCCTTTCGCGGCAGTAGGTGATCAGGTCCTCCGCGGTGGTCGAGGCACCCTCGCGCAGGGCGATCACGGCCGTGACCCCCTCGCCCCAGGTCTCATCGGGCAGACCGATGACGGCGGCATCGTCGACATCGGGGTGCGTGTACAGCACCTGTTCCACCTCGATCGGGTAGACGTTCTCGCCGCCGGTGACGATCATGTCCTTCTTGCGGTCCACCAGCGTGATGAATCCGTCCTCGTCCATGCGGGCCAGGTCACCGGTGTGGAACCAACCGCCGCGCTTCTCCTGTGCGGTGACCGCTGGCAGACCCCAGTAGCCGACGAAGACGTTGGGTCCGGAGATCAGCAGTTCGCCGACCTCACCGGCCAGGACCTCCCGATCGTCGCCGTCGACGATCCGAACGTCGCTCAGCGGTACCGCGCGGCCGACCGATCCGGCGTGGCTGCGAACGTACTGGGCTTCCAGGATCGCTGCGGCCGGAGACAGCTCGGTCATGCCGAAGCCCTCCATGAACGTCAGGCCTTTGTCCTGATAGAAGTCGATGACCGGCAGCGGGCACGGTGCACCGCCGCAGAGCAGGCAGCGCAGCGCCGACAGGTCGGCATCGTCGAAGTCGGGCACTTTCGACATCGCGTCCCACATCGCCGGAACCATGAAATGCACCGTGATGCGGTGTTTGGCCAGCAACTGCAGCGTTCCAGCCGGATCGAACGCCGGAGCCACCACCACCGCACCGCCGGTGAAAAGCATCGGCAGGACGTACAGGGCCAGGCCGCCGATGTGGAACAGCGGTGCCACCGCCAGCGTGCTGTCCTTCGGCGTCAGCCCCTCTCCGGCGGTGAGGATGTTGACGGCATTGGCTTCCAGATTGCCGTGAGTGAGCATGGCGCCCTTGGGTTTTCCGGTGGTTCCCGAGGTGTACATGATCAGTGCGACGTCGTCGTCGCGAACCGGTTCCTCGTCGCCGAAGGCGGCTTCTGGTTCGTCGAGAGCATCCAGGTGCACCAGGTCGACATGGTGCGGAGCGGCGTCGGCGGCTCCGGCAGCCAACTCGGCGAACATGTCGTCGTGCAGCAGCAGGGTCGGCGTGGAGTCGGAGATCAGGTAGGCGATCTCATCCGGTGAGAGCCGGAAGTTGACCGGAACGGTGATGGCTCCTAGCCGGGCGGCGGCGAACAGCGTCTCCAGCTGAGCGGTGGAGTTGAGCCCGATGACCATCACCCGGTCGCCGCGACGGACTCCGCGGGTGCGGAGAGCCGCCGCCCGCCGGGCACACGTCGCTGCCATCTGCGCGTAGGTGCTCGAGGCTCCGGTGGTCGCATCGACCAGCGCGAGGGCATCGGGTGTGCGGACGGCACGACGGGTGATCCAACTGCTGAGGCCTGTCACGGCGGGCTCCTGAACGATCGATAGTGGGCGAATGTCTCCAACTTAGGTCCGGCTGTGCCAACGCGCGCGAGGTTCCCCGAAGTAGGCGCGGTCAGGTGTTCAGCGGTACCGGATGCTCGACGCCGCGACGTTCCCCCGCCAGCGCCACGGCGGCGGTGAATTCGGCGTCGATCGCTTCGGCATCACGGCGGCTGGTCAGCAGACTGACCGCGATCGCGACGGCGAAGCTGGCGGTGAAGCCGGGGATGATCTCGTAGAGGGTCTCGTGCAGGGAACTCTGCCCCCAGATGTAGGCGACGGCTGCTCCGGTGAGGATCCCGGCCAGCGCCCCCGCCGTGGTCAGGCGGCGCCACCACAGCGCCAGAATGATCGCCGGTCCGAACGCCGAGCCGAAACCGGCCCAGGCGAAGGCGACGAGCGCCAGAATGCTGTTGGACGGCGACAGTGCCAGCAGGACGGCGATCACCGCGATCGCCAGGACACCGCCCCGGCCGAAGCGCACGTAGGCCGCCGGGGACAGCTCTTGCCAGCCGGTGCGGGCCGCAATCAGCTTGTAGAGATCCTCGACCACCGCCGACGAGCACACGATCAGCTGCGAGGAGATGGTCGACATGATCGCCGCGAGGACCGCAGCCAGCACCAGGCCGGCGACGAACGGGTGGAACAGGACCTTCGACAGCGCCAGGAAGACAGTCTCAGGGTCGCTGAGCTCGGCTGCTGTGCCGTAGTACGCCAGTCCGACCAGGGCGGTACCGACCGCGCCGACGCCGCACAGGAACATCCAGCCGATACCGATCCGCCGGGCGGTCGGCGCATCACTGGGTGCTCGCAGGGCCATGAACCGGACGATGATGTGCGGCTGGCCGAAGTAGCCCAGGCCCCAGGCGGCGGCCGAGACGATCGCCAGGGTGCTGCCGCCGGCAAAGAAGCTCAGCCGCTGCGGGTCCACCGCGCGTACCCCGTCGAGGGTGGCCTCCAGCCCGCCGATCTCGACGATGCCGATGATTGGCACGGCGATCAGCGCCGCGACGACTAGCAGACCCTGCGCCACATCGGTCAGCGAGGCGCCCAGGAAGCCGCCGAACAGGGTGTACAGCATCGTGATCGACGCGACGAGCAGCATGCCGGCGGTGTAGTCGACACCGAAGGACTCGTCGAAGAACTTGCCGGAGGCGACCATCCCACTGGAGACGTAGAAGGTGAAGAACAGCAGGATGATCACACCGCAGACGATGCGCAGCACGTGCGAGTCATCGTGTAGCCGCCGTTCCAGGAAACTGGGGATGGTGATCGCATCGCCGGCCACCTCGGTGTAGGCGCGCAGCCGCGGAGCGCAGACCTTCCAGTTCAGCCACGCGCCGACGATCAGCCCGATGAAGATCCAGGATTCGACCAGACCGGTGGCGTAGACGGCGCCCGGCAGACCCATCAGCAGCCAGCCCGACATGTCCGAGGCGCCCGCCGACAGCGCAGCCACCCACGGTTTGAGGCCGCGGTCGGCGAGCATGTAGCCGTCGAGGTCGTCGCGGGTGCGGCGGAACGCGTAGTAACCGATCCCCAGCATGCACGCGAAGTACAGGACCACTGCGGCCAGTTGCCAGCTCTTGTCGGTCATCCCCTGAACCTAACGAACCGGGCACCCGCAGGTACCCGGTTCGTTCTGCCCGCGTCGATCAGACGGCCGCGGGTTCTCCATCGAGAACCTCGGCGGGAACAGCCTTCTGGTACACCAGGAATTCGTCGTCCACCGGAGCTTTCAGAATGGCCTTGCGGTCGTGGTAGACGCTCATCGACATCTTCCACGGCTCTTCGGTGCCTTGGCGCGGCAGACGGTCCAGGGCGCGCTGAACGTAGCCGGCGCCGAAGTCGAGGAGCGGGCGGGTCTGCATCCCCGGGTCCGGCGTCGCCACGACGCTGGTGTAACCCTTGGCATCCATGTGGCTGAGCAGCCGGGTGAAGTAACTGCAGAGCATGTCGACCTTCAGCGTCCACGACGAGTTCGTGTATCCGATAGCCATGGCGAAGTTGGGCAGTCCCGAGAGCATCATGCCGCGGTAGGAGATGGACTGGGTCAGATCGACGGGCTCGCCGTCGAGGGCCACGTCCATGCCGCCGAGCAGCTGCAGGTTCAGCCCGGTGGCCGTGACGATGATGTCGGCCTCCAGTTCCGTGCCGCTCTCGAGCAGGATGCCGGTCTTGGTGAAGGTCTTGATGCGATCGGTGACGATCGTGGCCTCACCGCGCTTGAGGGCTTTGAACATATCGCCGTCGGGCACCACGCACAGTCGCTGATCCCACGGGTTGTAGGGCGGATTGAAGTTCGGGTCGAGCGGGTAGTTGCGGCCGAGCATCGCTTTGTTGGTGCCGCGGATGACCGCCCGCATCGGAGTGGGGAAGCGCTGGCTGAGCTCGTAGACGACACGCTGCTGCAGCACGTTCTTCTCCCGACTCAGCCGGTAGCCGAGCTTGGGGCCCAGCACCTTCTTCAGCACATTGGCGATCACGTCCTCGCGCGGCAGCGGAATCACGTAGGTGGGCGTGCGCTGGAGCATGGTGACGTGCTCGGCCTCGCCGGTCATCGACGGCACCAGGGTCACGGCGGTGGCGCCCGAGCCGATCACCACGACCTTCTTGCCGGCGTAGTCCAGGTCCTCGGGCCAGTGCTGCGGGTGCACGATCAGTCCCTGGAAATCGTCCCGGCCCGGGAATTCGGGGGAGAAGCCCTCGTCGTAGTTGTAGTAACCGGTGCCGGCGAAGATCCACCGGGCCTTGACGGTCTCGGTCTCCGGGTCGGCGTCGGCCGAATCGGTGTGGGTGAGCGTGGCGACCCACACCTGTTCGGCGCTGTTCCAGTCCACCGCGGTGACCCGGCGGTTGAAGCGGATCTTGTCGCGCAGATCGTCGTCGTCGACGGCCTCGTTCAGGTAGTCGAGGATGCGGGGCGCGTCGGCGATCGCCTGGTTGTCCGTCCAGGGTTTGAAGGCGAACCCGAAGGTGTGTAGATCCGAATCCGAGCGCAGACCCGGGTACTTGAACAGGTCCCAGGTGCCGCCGACCGTGTGCCGGGACTCGATGATCTCGAAGCTCTTGGCCGGGTGCTCGGTCGTCAGGTAGTGGGCCGCGCCGATGCCGGAGATTCCGGCGCCGATGATCAGAACGTCCAGGACGTCGGTCGTGGTGGTCATGGTGGCCTTCCATTCGGTGGGCTGGCGATCATCCGGGAGGATCCGAGACCGCTGTTGATACCAATGATCGTTGTCATCGTCGGCGAGTGCAAGTCCGTTCTGCACCCTATGTAGCCGGTACATGGTGCAGAATGTCCTTGATGGTCGACGACGATGTCTCAGTGGCCGCGACCGCGGCAAGTCCCCCGGTCCGCCCCGAGGTGGCCGAACTCATCCGCACCGGGGTGCAGATGATGCTCGATCCGCCTCCGGAATGGATCGATGCCCTCGACGAAAGCGTGCTGCGTGGCGCCGGAATGGCGGCCATCGCCGATGACCCGGAACTGCTCGAGATGGCACTGCAGACCAATGCCGCCAACATCACGCACTGGGCGGCAGCCCAACTGGAATCTCCCGGTGAGCGGGTTAGCGTTCCGGTGAACGAACAGAGCGTCGGCTTTGTGCGGGAGCTGGTCCGCCGCGGGCTGGATACCGGCGCCCTCGACTCGTTCCGCACGGCGCAGAATGTCGCCTGGCAGTTGAGCATGCAGATCTGCTTCGAATTGACCGATGATGTGGTCCTGTTGCGCGAATTGCTCGCGGTGATCTCGCGGTCGATCGCCACCTACATCGACGACATCGTGAGCATGCTGGCCGAGATGATCGATGTGGCCCGGGCCGAACTGGCCGGGGACACTCACGCCGAACGCCGCGCCGCGGTGGCCCTGATCTTGGAGGGCGCACCGGTCTCCGACGCGCGTGCCCGCGCCCAGCTCGGCTACCGGCTGGAGGGAACGCAACTGGCCGCGGTGATCTCCGGCGGCACCCAGGTCAGCGCCGACCGGCTCGAGGCGGCGTGCGAAGCGCTCATGACCGCATCGGGCATCACCAGCCGCCTGACCGTGCTGGCCGGGATCACGCAGCTGTGGGTGTGGTTTCCGGTCGAAACACTCACGGTGGATCCGGCGCGACTGGACCCGGACATCAGGGTGGCTCTGGGCGCCCCGGGGATCGGGCGGGAAGGATTCCGGCGCAGCCATTTCCAGGCGCTGATGGTGCATCGGCTGCTGGCGCGGATGGGCTGGGTCCGGCGGATCGCCGGTTACGCGCAGGTGCGCTTGCTCGATGTGCTGACCGACGACGATGCGAAGATCGACGACTTCGTCGTCGCGACGCTCGGGGATCTGCTGACCGCCGACCCGGAGATCGCCCAGTGTCTGCACACGTGGTTCGCTCAGCGGTGCAACGCCAGCGCGACAGCCGAACGGTTGTACACCCACCGCAACACCGTGGTGCGACGGCTGGCGCGCGCCGAAGAACTGCTGCCGGTCTCGTTGGCCGACCACGCGGTGGCGGTGGCCGCGGCGCTGGAGATCGTGCACTGGCGCGGCCGGGGGTCTCAGAGCACAGGCTGATAGGGGACCGCGGCGCTGACCGTCTCGTCGTGCGCGATCGGTGCGCCCAGCAGCGGGAACGCGCGCTGGGGACAGGCCGGGCGGGCACAGACCTTGCAGCCGGCACCGATGGGCACCACGGTCCGGTGCTCGCCCAGATCGATACCGGTGGCGTAAACCAGTTCCTCGGCGTGGGCCAGATCGCAGCCCAGTCCAACGGCGAAGTCCGACGGCGTGGCCAGATACCCCTGCTGCGGGGAATCGGTGGTGCGGGCGAGCCAGAAGTAGTTGCGCCCGTCGGGCATCTCGGCGACCTGAGTGTGGATCCTTCCGGGCATCGAGAAGGCGTCGTGCACCACCCACAGCGGGCAGCTGCCGCCCACGCGGGAGAAATGGAAGGCGGTCGCGGACTGCCTTTTGGAGATGTTTCCGGCCTTGTCGACGCGCACGAAGATGAACGGGATACCCCGATCGCCGGGCCGCTGCAATGTCGACAGCCGGTGGCAGGCGGTTTCGAAGCCGACCTCGAAGTCGCGGCTGAGCAGATCGATGTCGTATCGGAGTCGGCGGGCTGCGGCGGCGAACTGGGTGTACGGCAGCAGCAGGGCGCCGGCGAAGTAGTTCGCCAGGCCGGTGCGGGCCACCGGCAGCGACCCCGGGTCGAGTTCGGGGGCATCGGCGATCAGCCGGTCGATCAGCCCCCGCTGGCTGAGCAGGGCCAGCTGCGTGGCCAGCTGGAAGGCGCGCTGGCCGGGGCTGAGCCGCCGGGCCAGAAAGACGGTCGCGGTAGCGGCGTCGAACCTGCGCTTGGGGACGGCACCGGACGGCACGCCGGGCGCGGCGCTGCTGATCTGTACGCCGATGCTGTAATCGTGTTCCAGGACCCGGGCCAGCTGCAGGTCCAGACCGCCGACCCGCAGTCCGGCGCGGTCGAACAGGTCCTCGGCAGCCGCATCCAATTCGGGGATGTGATTGCGGCGATCGTAGAAGTAGTCGCGCACCTGCTCGAACGGGGTCCCGGCGGTGGCGGTCTCGTCGGTCGGGGTGGCGGTGAGACCGTCGCGGTAGCTCTCCAGTTCGCCGGTGGCCGCGGCCAGCCGGCGATGCAGGGCCACCAGAGTGTGCCCGACATCGGGCATCCGGGTCACCAGCTCGGTCACCTCGGATTGAGAGAGTTCGCCCTGGCCGTGTTCGAGGAAGACCTCGGCCAGATCGGCGGTCAGTCGGGCATCCCCGTCGGCGGCGAAGAAGTCCGGGGTGAGCTCGAATTCGCGGGTCAGCCGCAGCAGTACCGGCACCGTGACCGGGCGGGCGTCGTTCTCCAGCTGGTTGACGTAGCTGGTCGACAGCTGCAGGCGGCGGGCGAGTTCGGCCTGAGAGATGCCCCGCACCTCGCGCAGGCGTCGCAAACGTGCACCGACATAGGTCTTCGCCATGGGAGAAGCGTACCCGCATCGTCGTACGCAAAGTTTGCAAGACGACCGGGAGGAATTTGCAGAAATACGCATTTGCCAGGCCTTTCGCAAGGTGCTGGCGTCTGCGTACGGTGCAAACATGATCAATCACGAGGTGTACACACGTCGCAGTTCTGAGACCTTCCCGAAGCAGGGCCATCTGGCCTACAAGATCGCCCAGATGGCGGTCGATCCGGTGGAGGTGCCGACCGAATCGGCCGAGATGATCATCAACCGAATCATCGACAACGCCGCGGTGAGCGCTGCTTCGGTGGCGCGTCGGCCGGTGACCAGTGCCCGGCGCCAGGCGCAGACCCGGCCGCTGACCGGCGGCTCGGGGGTGTTCGGCATCGACGGCACCTATGCGCCCGAGTGGGCCGCCTGGGCCAACGGCGTCGCCGTGCGGGAACTGGACTTCCACGACACCTTCCTGGCCGCGGACTACTCGCACCCCGGCGACAACATTCCGGCGCTGCTGGCCGTGGGGCAGCGCGTCGGTGCCAGCGGTCGCGATCTGATCCGCGGGCTGGCCACCGCCTACGAGGTCCAGGTCGATCTGGTACGCGGCATCTGCCTGCACGAGCACAAGATCGACCATGTCGCCCACCTCGGTCCGTCGGCGGCCGCCGGCCTGGGCACCATGCTCGGGCTGGAGATCGAGACCATCTATCAGGCGATCGGCCAGGCGCTGCACCTGACCACCGCCACCCGCCAGTCCCGCAAGGGCGAGATCTCCAGCTGGAAGGCCTACGCCCCGGCGTACGCCGGCAAGGTCGCGGTCGAGGCCGTCGACCGCGCCATGCGTGGAGAGGGTGCACCGTCGCCGATCTGGGAAGGCGAAGACGGTGTGATCGCCTGGCTGCTGGGCGGACCGAAAGCGCGCTACACCGTACCGCTGCCGGGTCCGGGCGAGGCCAAGCGCGGCATCCTGGACACCTACACCAAGGAGCACTCGGCCGAATACCAGAGTCAGGCGCCGATCGATCTGGCCCGCCGCATGCGCGAGCGCGTCGGGGACACCGCCGAGATCGAGTCGATCGTCCTGCACACCAGCCACCACACCCACTACGTCATCGGCACCGGCTCGGGCGACCCGCAGAAGTTCGACCCGAAGGCCAGCCGCGAGACCCTGGACCATTCGGTGATGTACATCTTCGCCGTGGCACTGCAGGACGGCGACTGGGACCACGAACTGTCGTACGCTCCTGAGCGTGCCGGCCGCGCCGACACCGTCGAACTGTGGCAGAAGATCTCCACCGTCGAGGATCCGGAGTGGACGCGCCGCTACCACTCGGCCGACCCGAAGGAGAAGGCCTTCGGTGCCCGCGCGGTGATCACCCTGAAGAACGGGGACGTGATCGAGGACGAGCTGGCCGTCGCCGATGCCCACCCGCTCGGTGCGCGCCCGTTCGCTCGCGAACAGTACGTCGGCAAGTTCACCCGCATGGCCGACGGCGTCATCGACGGTGCCGAGCAGGAGCGCTTCCTGGCCGCGGTCACCGATCTGGCGACCATTCCGGCCGGCGGTCTGGATGCGCTGAACCTGCGGGTCCTCGACGATGTGCTGGCCTCGGCGCCGGCGACCGGTGAGGGGATTCTGTAGACCATGGCCCTGTTTTCTTCGGGGGTCAGTGACTCCGCTAAACGCCGCGCTTTGCGCGCGGGTCTGAACTCGGGCGCGCTGCAGCGCTGGCCGGGTGCCTTCTCTCCGCTGGTCGCCAAGATCGTCGCCGAGACCGGCTTCGAGGGCGTCTACGTCTCCGGCGCCGCACTCTCGGCCGATCTGGGTCTGCCCGACATCGGGCTGACCACCCTCACCGAGGTCGCCGCCCGTGGCGGGGCGATCGCCCGCGCCACCGATCTGCCGACCCTGATCGATGCCGACACCGGCTTCGGCGAGCCCATGAGTGCGGCCCGCACCGTGGCCACCCTCGAGGACGCCGGCCTGGCCGGCTGCCACCTGGAGGACCAGGTCAACCCCAAGCGGTGCGGCCACCTCGACGGCAAAGAGGTGGTGCCCGTCGAGCAGATGGTCCGCCGGCTCGGCGCCGCCGTCAGCGCCCGGCGCGACGAGGACTTCGTGATCTGTGCGCGCACCGACGCGCGCGGGGTGGAAGGGCTCGACGCGGCCATCGCCCGCACCCGCCAGTATGTGGCCGCCGGTGCCGACCTGATCTTCACCGAGGCCCTGGCCGATCTGGACGAATTCGCCCGGTTCCGCGACGCGGTCGACGCGCCGCTGCTGGCCAATATGACCGAGTTCGGCAAATCGGAGCTGTTCACCGTCGAACAGCTCTCGGCGATCGGCTACAACGCGGTGATCTACCCGGTCACCACGCTGCGGCTGGCGATGGGGGCGGTCGAAGACGGGCTGACGCAGATCGCGGCCGCCGGCACCCAGGCCGGCGTCGTCGACCGGATGCAGCACCGTGCGCGGCTCTACGAGTTCCTGCAGTACGCCGACTACAACGACTTCGATTCGTCCGTCTTCACCTACCGCGCCGACGGCGCCGGAAGCCCGACCGGGGAGTGACACATGTCCGATCAGCAGATTTACAAAGGCCTGGCAGGGGTCGTCGTCGACACCACCGCCGTCTCGAAGGTGGTGCCGGAGACCAACAGCCTGACCTACCGCGGGTATGCGGTGCAGGACCTGGCGACGCAGAAGAGTTTCGAGGAGGTCGCCTACCTGCTGTGGCACGGTGAGCTGCCGACCGTCGCCCAGCTGGCGCTGTTCAGTCAGCGTGAGCGGGCCAACCGGCGGCTCAACCGGTCCGCGCAAGCAGTGCTGGCCCGCATCCCCGAGACCTGCCATCCGATGGATGTGATGCGCACGATGGTCAGCTATCTGGGCAGCGAGGACCCCGACGAGGACGTGCCCACGGTCGAGGCCAACCTCGACAAGTCGCTGCGACTGCTCGCAGTGCTGCCGACCATCGTCGCCGCGGACTTCCGCCGGCGGCGGGGCCTGGAGCCGATCGAACCCCATCACGGCCTCGGCTACGCCGAGAACTTCCTGAACATGTGTTTCGGAACCGTGCCGGATCCGGTGATCGTGGACGCCTTCAACCAGTCGATGGTGCTGTACGCCGAACACAGCTTCAACGCCTCCACCTTCGCAGCCCGGGTGGTCACCTCCACCCAGTCCGACCTCTACAGTGCGGTCACCGCGGCCATCGGGGCACTCAAGGGCTCGCTGCACGGCGGCGCCAACGAGGCCGTCATGCACGACATGATCGAGATCGACGTTCCCGAGCGGGCCGAGTCCTGGCTGAACGCCAAACTCGATGCCAAAGACAAGGTGATGGGCTTCGGGCACCGGGTGTACAAGCAGGGCGATTCGCGGGTCCCCACCATGTACCAGGCACTGGTGCAGGTCTCCGAACACCTGGGGGAGACCCGATGGCTGCAGATCTACCGGGAGTTGGCGACGGCGATGGACCGGCGCACCGGGATCAAGCCGAACCTGGACTTCCCGACGGGCCCGGCCTACTACCTGATGGGTTTCGACATCCCGATGTTCACTCCGCTGTTCGTGATGAGTCGCATCACCGGCTGGACCGCGCACATCATCGAGCAGACCCGCTCCAATGCGCTGATCCGGCCGCTCTCGGCGTACGACGGTCCGCAACAGCGACCGATCCCGGCCTGATCGCGGCGATCTCGCCCCGCGGCCGACCGATAAGAATGAGGATGGATTGATGTTCAACAAAGTTCTGGTGGCCAACCGCGGCGAGATCGCCGTCCGCGCCTTCCGCGCGGCCTTCGAGCTGGGGGCGCAGACCGTTGCGGTGTACCCCTACGAGGACCGCAACTGCGTCCACCGTGGGAAGGCCGACGAGTCGTACCAGATCGGCGAGGTGGGACGGCCGGTGCAGGCCTACCTGTCGGTCAGCGAACTGCTGGCCGCGGCGCAGCTGTCGGGTGCCGACGCCATCTATCCCGGGTACGGCTTCGCTTCGGAGAATCCCGAACTAGCTGCGGCGTGTGAGGCGGCCGGAATCACCTTCGTCGGGCCCAGCGCGCGGGTGCTGGAGCTGACCGGCGATAAGAAACACTCGGTGCAGGCCGCCCGCGAGGCCGGGCTGCCGGTGCTGAGCGGCAGCGACCCCTCGGCCGACCTCGACGAGCTGCTGGCGGCTGCGGCCGAGATGACCTTCCCGCTCTTCGTCAAAGCCGTCGCGGGGGGCGGCGGCCGCGGTATGCGCCGGGTCGACGATCCGGCGGATCTGGCCGAGGCGATCGCGGCGGCCTCCCGCGAGGCGGAGTCGGCGTTCGGCAATGCCACCGTGTTCCTGGAACAGGCGGTGGTCAATCCCCGTCACATCGAGGTCCAGATCCTCGCCGATGCGGCCGGCGAGGTGATCCACCTGTACGAACGGGACTGCTCGCTGCAGCGCCGGCATCAGAAGGTGGTCGAGCTGGCACCGGCCCCGAACCTGGATCCGGCTCTGCGCCAGCGGATGTGTGACGATGCGGTGGCCTTCGCGCGGCACATCGGATACACGTGCGCCGGCACCGTCGAATTCCTGCTCGACGAGAACGGGCGGTACTACTTCATCGAGATGAATCCGCGGATTCAGGTCGAGCACACCGTCACCGAGGAGATCACCGACGTCGACCTGGTCAGCGCGCAGCTGCGGATCGCCGCCGGGGAGACGCTGGCCGAGCTGGGGCTGACCCAGGACGCGATCGCGGTACACGGGGCGGCCCTGCAGTGCCGCATCACCACCGAGAACCCGGCCGACGGGTTCCGTCCGGATACCGGCCGCATCAACGTCTACCGTGCTCCGGGAGGCACCGGCGTGCGCCTGGACGGTGCCGCCGCCCTCGGCAGCGAGATCACCGGGCACTTCGACTCGATGCTGGTCAAACTGACCTGCCGCGGCCGGGATTTCCCTACCGCGGTCAGGCGAGCCCAGCGCGCCCTGGCTGAATTCAAGATCCGGGGCGTGCACACCAACATCGACTACCTCAAGGCAGTCCTGGCCGATCCCGAATTCCAGGCCGGCCGCATCACCACCTCGTTCATCGATGCCCGGCCCGAACTGCTCACCGCGATGCAGTCCTCTGAACGCGGCTCGAAGCTGCTGAACTACCTGGCCGATGTGACGGTTCACCGCCCGCACGGGCTGGTGCCCACGGCGGTACACCCGCACACCAAACTGCCCGACATCGCTCCGGAGCTGCTGGCCGCGCCGCCGGCCGGCTCCAAACAGCGCCTCACCGAGCTCGGCCCCGAGGGTTTCGCCCGGGCATTACGGGAGCAGTCCGCGCTGGCGGTGACCGACACCACCTTCCGGGATGCGCACCAGTCGCTGCTGGCCACCCGGGTGCGCACCTCGGGACTGGTGTCGGTGGCCCCGTACATCGCTGCCCAGACCCCCGAGCTGCTGTCGGTGGAATGCTGGGGCGGAGCGACCTTCGATGTGGCCCTGCGTTTCCTCAAGGAGGATCCGTGGGAGCGGCTGTCCCGGTTACGCGCGGCCATGCCCAACATCTGCCTGCAGATGCTGCTGCGCGGCAAGAACACCGTCGGCTACACGCCCTATCCGACCGAGGTGACCACCGCCTTCGTGGAGGAGGCCGCCCGGACCGGCGTCGACATCTTCCGGATCTTCGACGCGCTCAACAGCGTCGAGGCGATGCGCCCGGCCATCGACGCGGTTCGCACGACCGGCACGACGGTCGCCGAGGTGGCACTGAGCTACACCGGCGATCTGGCCGATCCGGCCGAAGAGCTGTACACGCTGGATTACTACCTGCGGCTGGCCGAACAGATCGTGGATGCCGGTGCCCACATCCTGGCGATCAAGGATATGGCGGGTCTGCTGCGTCCGGCCGCGGCTCGTAAACTCGTCGGCGCGCTGCGCGCGGAGTTCGATCTGCCGATCCACGTGCACACCCACGACACCCCCGGCGGTCAGCTGGCCACCTATCTGGCGGCCTGGGAGGCCGGAGCCGATGCGGTCGACGGGGCCAGCGCGCCGCTGTCGGGTACGACGAGTCAGCCGTCGCTGTCGGCGATCGTGGCCGCGGCCGCGCACACCGAATACGACACCGGCCTGGATCTGGACAAGGTCACCTCGCTGGAGCCGTACTGGGAGACGCTGCGCAAGATGTACGGCACCTTCGAATCGGGGATCCCCGCACCGACCGGGCGGGTGTACGACCACGAGATCCCCGGCGGCCAGCTGTCGAACCTGCGCCAGCAGGCGATCTCCATCGGCGTCGGCGACCGATTCGAAGCGGTCGAGACCGCCTATGCCGGTGCCAACAGGCTGCTGGGGCGGCCGGTCAAGGTGACCCCGTCGTCCAAGGTGGTCGGTGACCTGGCGCTGGCCTTCGTCGCACAGGGCATCACCGCCGAAGAGTTCGCCGCCGACCCCACCGCCTACGACATCCCCGACTCGGTGGTGGGATTCCTGGCCGGTGAACTCGGTGAGCCTGCGGCCGGCTGGCCCGAGCCGCTGCGCGAGCAGATTCTGGCGGGCCGGGCCGCGGATCAGACCGAGGAGCAGCTCTCGGCCGCGGATCTGGCGGCGCTGACGGTGCCGGGTGAGCAGCGGCAGGCGACCCTGAACCGCCTGCTGTTCCCCGGGCCGACCGCCGAGTACCTGGCACACCGCGAAGAGTTCGGTGACACCTCGCGCCTGCCGGCGTATCAGTTCTTCTACGGACTGCAGCAGGGTCTGGAACACAAGGTCCGGCTGCGCGACGGCGTGCAGCTGCTGATCACCTTGGAGGCGATCAGTGAACCCGATGCCGCCGGAATCCGCACGGTGATGTGCACCCTGAACGGGGAGCTGCGACCGGTGCCGGTCCGCGACGCTGGAGCCGAGGTCTCGGTCCAGGTGCGCGAGCGTGCCGAGAAGGACAATCCGCACCAGGTGGCCGCCCCGTTCACCGGTGTCGTCACGGTGTCGGTGGGCGTCGGCGATCGCGTGGAGCCCGGCGGCGTCGTCGGCACCATCGAGGCGATGAAGATGGAGGCGTCGATCACCGCTCCGCGCGGCGGCACGGTCAAACGTGTCGTCGTCGGTCCGGGGACCGAAGTGGGGGCGGGGGACCTGCTGGTCGAACTCGAGTGAGCGATGGGGTAGACCGGTGGGCATGGACCTGGATCGAGCGACCGCGGCGGCGCGGCTGGCAGCCTGGGAACGGCGCAGTGCCCGCGGTACCGGTCTGCGCCCGGCCGCGGTGGCGCTGACGGTGGTGCCCGACCCGGTCGGCCGGCGCGGAATCTGGGTGGCGCGGCGACCGTCGACGTTGCGCAGTCACGCCAACCAGTTCGCCCTGCCCGGCGGCCGGCTCGATCCGGGGGAGACCGCCGTGCAGGCGGCCCTGCGGGAACTCGACGAAGAGTTGGGGATCGACCTGGATGCGAGCACGGTCCTGGGTCTGCTCGACGACTACCCGACACGGTCGGGGTATGTGATCACCCCGGTGGTGTGCTGGTCCGACGAGGTCGTTGTTCCCGATCCGAGTCCCGATGAGGTCGACGAGCTCTACTTCGTCTCGCTCGGCGAGGTCAGTGCCCCGCCGGCGTTCGACACCATCGCTGAATCACCGCGGCCGGTGGTGCGCCTTCCGCTGATGGGGACCTGGGTGCACGCACCCACGGCCGCGGTGATCTATCAGTTCGCCGAGGTGGTCGTGGCCGGTCGTGATACCCGCGTCGATCAGCTGGAGCAGCCGCTGTTCGCCTGGCGCTAGGTCGTCTCCGGCGACGGTTCCGCTCTGCGCGGCGGACCGTCGGGCGGGTGATCTCGCCGCAGTCTCCACGGGGCACCCTGGACACGGGTGCCCGGCACCCTGACTTCGTTCTCGCCCCTTCGGCTGAGGGGGCGAGAACGAAATCGGGGGCAGAACCGAGGCCGGCGCGGCCGCGGTGGTCGTGCTTGTGCACAAGTGGGGACCGGTGCGACGACCCTGTGGACATCGGGGTCGACGGCGCGTGCCCGGTGGATTCTGCTGAAGACCATGAGTATCTGCCTCGCCGACCTCCCGCTGGACCGCCACGGACTGATCCGCCGCACGAAGGCCCTCCGGGCGGGGTTCTCCGACGACCAACTGGCGGCCGAGGTGAAGACCGGCCGGCTGGTACGGCTGGGCCGGGGTGTCCTGATGCCCGCACAGGCACCGGAGGTGGCGCGGTCGGAGGCGGGAAAGGACGCCCGCTACCGTCTGGCCTGTATCGCCGCGGCGACGACTGAACGCGCCGGCGATGCACCCTTGAGCCACGAGTCGGCGGCGGCGCTGCACCGGATTCCACTGCTGGGACCCGACCGCACCCTGGTGCACGTGATCCGCGGAGGCCGGGGAGGCAGTTCGCTGCGCGGGGGCCGCTATCGGCATGCGGGCACCGTGCCGGCGGAGGACATCGTCGAGATCGACGGTATCCGGGTGACGAGTCTGCGCCGGACCGCGATCGACGTCGCCTTGACCGGCAGCTTCGCTCAGGCGTTGACCGTCGTGGACGCGGTGCTGCGGCGCGGGGTGTCCCGCGAAGACCTCGTCGCCGTGCTCGAGGGCCGAAGGCCGGAGGGCATCCGGACGGCCCGCCGGGCGATCGCCCATGGCTCGGGGCTGGCGGAGTCGGTCGGTGAATCGTGGAGCCGGGCCCAGATGATCGATGCGGACCTCCCGCTTCCGGCACTGCAGCGCGCATATGTGCTGGAGGGGCACGAGTACCGGCCGGACTTCGACTGGGACGGGGTCCTGGTCGGGGAGTTCGACGGCCTGGTCAAGTACCAGGGGCTGCTGCGGCCGGGAGAGCCGCCACACGAGGCCGTTATCAGAGAGAAGGAGCGGGAGGACCGGCTGCGGCGGGCCGGTCTGGAGGTGGTCCGCTGGACGTGGCGGATGCTGGTCGCCGGCACAATGATTCCACTGTTGCGCGCGTGGCTGCGGAATGTGGGGGTTCTCGTCGGATGACGACTCCTGCTCAGCCGGAGGACGCCTCGTCGTTCGGCGCCGTCCGTGTTCGACGCCCTTACTCAGGGTGCCCGGCACCCCGACTTCGTTCTCGCCCCCTCGGCAGAAGGGGCGAGAACGAAGTCAAGGGCGTCAGAGGCCGATCAGGCGGAGGCGTGCGGGCGAGGTGATCAGGCGGAGGCCTCGACCTGCGCGCGAGCGGCCTTGGCGGCCTCGACCATCGCGGTCAGGGCCGCGGTGACCTGCTCGGTGGTGCGGGTCTTGAGGCCGCAGTCCGGGTTCACCCACACGCGCTCGGCGGGGACCGCTGCCAGTGCCTCGCGCAGCAGCGTCGTCATCTCCTCGGCGCCGGGAATGCGCGGGGAGTGGATATCGTAGACGCCCGGGCCGACCTCGTTGCTGAAGCCGATCGCGTTGAGGTCGTCGAGCACCTCCATGTGCGAGCGGGCCGCCTCGATGGAGGTGACATCGGCATCCAGGTCGGCGATCGCACCGATCACATCGCCGAACTCCGAGTAGCACAGGTGCGTGTGGATCTGCGTCTCATCGGCGACACCGGAGGTCGACAGCTTGAACGCGCCGACGGCCCAGTCCAGGTAGGCCTGGCGATCGGCCGACCGTAGCGGCAGCAGCTCGCGCAGTGCGGGCTCGTCGACCTGGATGATGCCCACTCCGGCGCGCTCGAGATCGACGGTCTCGTCGCGGATGGCCAGAGCCACCTGGTCGGCGGTCTGTGCCAGCGGCTGATCGTCGCGCACGAAGCTCCACGCCAGGATCGTGACCGGTCCGGTGAGCATCCCCTTGACGATCTTGCCCGTCAGCGACTGGGCGTGGGTGATCCAGCCGACGGTCATCGGGGTGGGACGGGCGACGTCGCCGAACAGGATCGGCGGCCGCACGCAGCGCGAGCCGTACGACTGCACCCAGCCGTTGGCCGTGGCGAAGAACCCGGTGAGCTGCTCGGCGAAGTACTGCACCATGTCGTTGCGCTCGGGTTCACCGTGCACCAGCACATCCAGGCCGATCTGTTCCTGCAGCGCGATGACCTCGGCGATCTCGGTCTCCATCTGCTCGCGGTACTGCTCGGCGGTGATCTGGCCCTGGCGCAGCTGCTGGCGGGCCTTGCGGATGTCGCCGGTCTGCGGGAACGAGCCGATGGTGGTGGTCGGCAGCGGCGGCAGTGCTAGCGCCTCGTGCTGGGCGGCGCGGCGAGCCGTGGCCTCACCGCGGGCCCGGTCGGCGGCGGTAAGGGCGCCGAGGCGGTCGCGGACCGCGGCCACGTGCAGGCGCGGATCGGTGGCCCGGCTGGCCAGGGCATCGCGGGCCGCATCGAAAGCGGTGGCCTGCGACTCGCGCCCGGCGGCCAGGGCGCCGGCCAGCGCGGCGACCTCGTCGAACTTCTCGGCGGCGAAGGCCAGCCAACCGCGCAGCGCCGGATCCAGGTCGTCCTCGGCGGCCAGGGTGTACGGCACGTGCAGGGTGGAGCAGGAGGTGCCCACCGCCAGCTCGCCGACGTGCTCGCGCAGGTCGGTCAGCGTCGCCAGAGCCGCATCCAGGTCGGTGCGCCAGACGTTGTGGCCGTCGACCACACCGGCGACGACGAGCTTGTCGCCGAGTCCGGCGGCCTTGATCGTTTCGACTGAACCCTCGACCAGGTCGGCACCGATGCCCTCGACCCCGGTGCGGCCCAGGGCGGCCAGTGCCGCACCGGCGTCTCCGAAGTAGGTCTGTACCAGGATCTTCGGGCGGTCGGTGGCGCCGGCGATCCGGGTGTAGACGCGTTCGGCCAGCTCGGGCAGGCCGTCGTGCGCATCGGTGACCAGGATCGGCTCGTCGAGCTGAACCCACTGCGCACCGGTGGTGGCCAGTTCGGTCAGCAGCTGCTCGTACAGGGGGAGCAGTTCGTCGATCCGGCTCAGCGGCTGCGCGCCGCCGTCGACGGCCTTCGACAGGCCCAGGAAGGTGACCGGACCGATCACGACGGGCCGGGCCGCAGCGCCGGCATCCGTCGCCTCGGCCAGTTCGGCCAGTACCTTGCTGGTATCGAGGGCGAACGACGTCGCCGGCCCGATCTCTGGCACCAGGTAGTGGTAGTTGGTGTCGAACCACTTGGTCATCTCCAGCGGGGTGACGCCCTCGGCGCCGCGGGCGGCGGCGAAGTAGCGATCCAGCGGATCGGCGATGCCGGCCACCCGGGGCGGGAGCGCGCCCAGCATGACGGCGGCGTCGAGCATCTGGTCGTAGTAGCTGAAGGTGTTGACCGGGATCGAGTCCAGTCCGGCGGCGATGAGCTGCTCACGGTCGGTGCGGCGCAGCTGCTCGGCGACGGCCTCCAGTTCGGTGGCGTCGAGGAGGCCGGCCCAGTAGCCCTCGACGGCGCGCTTGAGTTCGCGGTCCGCGCCGATACGCGCGGTCCCCGGGACAGTGGTGGTGAAACCCATTTGTTCGTGTTCTCCGAAAATCGATTTGGCAACGGCAGACGCCGTACTCGAAGCGAAGACGAAGAGCCCACGGATAGAACTGCTCCGACTCCGCCGCGATCCACGCGGCGTACGCCACCGGCTGCGGCGCACCCGGCACAACAGGCAGGTCTTCGGGCTCACCGGCGTGCCGAAAAGATCGTCGTCTGCGATCCGTCGTGCCCCTACTGGCCGTCGCTTCCCAGCCGCTGCGAAGGCAGCCAGTGCATGGTGACGGCGGTCGTTCCGGTATACCGCTGCGGGTCAGCTCCGGAGTCTCACCGGATTCCCTCTTCACGAAATCCCTTGCGTCAGCGAAGGTTTCGCTCGGCGTCCGCGCGGTCGCAGGGGCTCCTGAATGACGACGCAGCGGACGAACCAATTGCGAGGCCCAGTGTAAGCAGCGCACCGGTCGGCTGTCACGGCCGCAGCGCGGCGTGATTTTAATTGGGGCCGGTGTACGCGCCGGAGAGTAGTCGGCACTGGTCGGCTGCCGGTTGGCCGGGCCACGCGTAGACTGAGGTCATCATGGCGTCTCGGGGTGAATTCGATACCGGCGACCGGATCTCCCGGATTGCCGGAATCCTGCTCGTCGCACGCGGTGATGAGCGCGAGGAGCCGCACGACGTCCCGCAACTGGAACGGCTGCGGATTCTTCTGGCCAGTTTCGGCGCCGGTGGGTGCGACGACCTCTACGTCGCACTGGGCAGCCGGGTGGTGGCCGCGCCGACGGATTCCTCGACCACCTTCTATCTGCCCGAGTGGTACAACGGCCTCGACGCGACGGTCAGCGCTGCGCTGGCGCACGCGGCCGGTCTGCACGACATCGCCGGCGTGGTCCTGCAGACGGTCGACAGTCCGGATGTGGGCGATGTCGGGGTCGCGCGACTGCTGGAGACCGCCGCGGGACGCAGCGATGTGGTGGTTCGTGTCACCAATTGCGAGCACTGGGCTCAGCCGGTCTACATCGGTGCGGATCTGCTCGGCGACGCCGATGCGCTGCTGACCGCGTCCGGGGGTGCGATCCGCTATCTCGGGGATCACGCCGGCGACGTGGTCACCGTCGACTGCAGCGATCTGGCCGGTCCGGCCACCGAAGCCCTCCTGTAAGGCTGCGCCCCGGGCCTCCGCGGCCCAGCGGTTGCGGCGACTGCACTGCCAGATCCCTGTCGTGAGCACACTGGTCGTCGTGTGCGGCCGAGTTCTGCCGAATCTTCCGCGGGTACACCCTGAGTAAGGGTGCCGGGCACCCTGAGTTCGTTCTGGCGCCCTCAGGTGAGGGGGCCAGAACGAACTCAGGGGCGCACAGTCGGGCCGGGTGCGGCGACCGGCTCAGCGTTTAGCGGCGATCACCTCGATGATCCGCGGACGCAGTTCACCGGCGGTGATGATCGCATCGGCCGAGCCGACCTGGACGGCGCGCTCGATACTGTGCACCGCATCGAATTCGGCGGCCACCTCGGCCAGCTTCTCCGAACGCACGGTGGCCCGTACCTCTTCGAGCTCGGCGGCGATGGTGGCGTGGTCGGAGTCCGAGGCGTTTTCCAGCCGTGTGTGCAGCGCCTGCACCCGCGGATCGGTTTCGGTCCGGGTCCGGACCTCACCGGCGAAGACCACCGCCGCAGCCGGAGCACCGCCGAGTACCGAGGCGAACGAGCCTTCGATGGCCAGCACCGTCATATTCGGGTTCAGCGCCTTGGAGAAGACCACGAACGCACCCCCGTGGTACCGGGAGATGACGCAGAAGACGATCGGACCGTCGAAGTTGATGATCGCGCGGCCGATTTCGGCGCCGTACTCCAGCTGCAGCTTGCGCAGCGATTCGGGTGAACCATCGAAGCCCGACAGGTTCGCCAGCACGACCACCGGGCGGTTGCCGCTGGCCGCGTTGATCGCGCGGGCCGCCTTCTTCGACGACTGCGGGAACAGCGTGCCGGCGCTGAACGTATCGGGACCGTCGGTCGGCAGGAAGCCGCGGCGGGCGATCGGGGTGGATTCGATACCGATCAGGGTCACCGGATGACCGCCCAGGTGGGTGTCCCAGGAGACGACGGTTTCGGCGTCGTGCATACCCGCCCAGCGTTCGAGCGCGGGCAGGTCCTGGTCGGCCACCGCCCGCATCACCGACCGGATGTCGAACGGCTTCTTGCGGTCCGGATTGGCCTTGGCGGAGAAGATCTCACCGACCGTGGCGAATTCGCTGCCGTCGAGCTGGTGCGGGTAATCGGAGATGTCACGGTCGGCGGGGTCAGCGGTCTCGGCCAGCCGCGGACCGTCCTCGCCGGGTACCACGTAGGTGTGATCGTAGTGGCTCATCACCACACCGATGGCCGCGGTCAGGTTCGGCGCCCAGTACTGCGCCTCGCCGTTGGGGCCCATCACCCGGTCGTAGCCGCCGATCCCGAAGTTGTCCTCGGCCGAGACGCCGCCGGAGAAGTCCAGGGCCTGTTTGCCGGTGAGCACCATCGACGAGTCCGGGGTCATCACCAGGATGCCCTTGGTGTGCATCAGCATGGTGGCCTCGGCGTTCCAGTAGGCCTGGCCGCCGACGTTGATGCCGGAGACGACGATGTTGATTTCGCCGCCGTCCTGGGTGAATTCGACGATCCGCTTCAGTGCGGCGGCCACCCAGTCCAGGTTCTCGGTGCCCGAATCCATCTTGACCGCGGCACCGGAGGACAGTGCGTACCACTCGACGGGCAGCGACTGCTGCTCGGCCAGGTCCAGTGCGGCGATGTAGCGCCGGCATTCCGGTTCGGTCAGCGCACCCAGGGACTTGGTCGGGTCGCCCAGCATCACCACGCGGCGGACGCCTTCGGGGTACTTGAGGGTCGGGGTGCTGACCACACCGACCACCACCGCGGCGGTATTGCGGCCCTTGGGGCGCTCGACCGGCACCAGTACACCGTTCTCGTCCAGGTCGTACTCGGTGAAATCGCCGAGCAGGTCGGTGAGCTCATAGGGGTAGACGGTGTTGCGGCGCGCGGCCCGCAGGACCTTCTGGCGGTATTCGTCGACCGGCTCGATCGGCGACTCGTCGGGCTCACCGACCGTGATCTTGGTTTCGCCGGCGGCATCGAAGGTGACGCGCACCGAGACCTTGGTCAGCTCGCCGGTCTCCTGATCGCGGTGCCGGGCGATCAGCTCGATCTCCTCCAGGCCGGCGCCGTCGACCGAGGCGGCGGTGCCCAGCGTGTGGCGCACCACCGCGGCGACCTGCTTCTCGGTCACATCCAGCGGCGGCCAGATGTACATGACGATGCGGTTGGTGTTGAAGCGTTTGGACGACGGCCGCTTGGCCTGGGCGCGGCGGATCGAGTCCACGCTCGCCTCGAAGGCCCGCTCGGCGGTCGGCAGAGTCAGCAGACTGCCGTCCTGGGCCACCGCGGTCAGGTCTCGGACCTGGGTGAAGGCGATCAGCCGGTCGTCGGCCGGATTCGCCTTGGCTACGGCGCGGTAGAGGTAGACCTCTTCGTCGTCGGACGAGCGCAGCCGGGTGACGTCGAATTTACGCAGCCGTTCCATCTGCATGCGCTGGGCGATGTAGGGATGCAGTCCGCGGATCAGCCGGTCCTCGGCCATTCCGGTCGCCGAGGGCCGGAAGGTGAAGTGATGATGCATCACCTCGTCATCGAGGCCGGCGACGGTGATGGTGACGCGGTGAACCTGGTTGGGCAGGGCCCGGGCGCTGACCACCTCGTGCAGCTGCGCGGCCATCTCGTCGAGGTCCTCGGGCTGGTCGTCCCAACGCACATAGACATCGGCGTCGATGGACGCGGCACCGTCGGACAGCTCGGCCAGTCCCAGCATGGCGGTGTCCAGGCCGGGGAAGGCGGTGGCGGCCGAGACCAGCACCGAGACGCCGCGCTGGGCCATCACGAAGGTGACGCCGCCCGCGCGGTGGGCGGACACCGCGCTCAGTCCCTTGTTCCCATAGTAGCGGCGGGTCAGCACCTCGAGCATGACGGCGTTGTCGAGGGAGTCGTCGGCCAGTCGCCGGCTGAGCACCCGCACCAGCGGTTCGGTGCTCTTGACCATCTCGGCGATCCGCTCGGCCCGGTCGGAGGCCTCGGGATGTTCGTCCAGATAGGTCAGGTCGCTGTCGATGGCGGCGTAGACGCGCTCGCGGGTGCGGCGCAGGCGGGGCTGTCCGTACCAGGCGTACAGCACCCCGCGGGCCAGGTCGGCGATCGGCGGGAACCGCAGCTGGGTGGAGCCGACCAGATGCTCGAGCATCTGACCGACGTGCTCGCGCAGTTCCGGCGGGGGCGGGGGCTCCTTCATCCAGCGGCGCAGCAGCGCGGCGATTCCGGCGACCACCTCGTCGAGCCGCTGGACCGCCAGGAAGATCCGGAAGACGCCGGCCTCCAGTTCAGCGGTGCGCTCCTCGAGGTCCTCGACTCCGTAGTGGGCCAGCGCTGCGGCGAGCTTGGCGCGGAACTGTTCGGGCGAGCCGGCCAACTCCAGGTCGAGGCTCTGCAGGTAGGTGTGCAGGTGCTCGCGGGCGCTGTGCACCCGCTCGTGGACGTCGTCGTCGGAGGGACGACGGCGGGCCAGTTCTGCCAGGTCGGCGAACACGCCGATCACTTCGGTTTCGGCGGCCAGCGGGCGCGTGCCGGCGTCGATCTCGGCGCGCCGGCGCTCGAGGTAATCCTCCAGCAGCGCGGCGCTGTTCTCGGGTTCGACATCGAAACCCAGCAGCAGACTGCGCAGATCTCTGCGGTCGCGATCGGCGATCACCGACGGATCGTTCTCGGCCGGGGCCGTCGGCAGATCCAGGATCGCCTCCTCGGTCTCGGCGACGGCCTCTTCGCCCTCCTCGTCGTCGATCGGCTCCAACCGCAGGAGCGGGGCGCCGGTCTCGACCTGGGCGCCGACCGAGACGACGCATTCCTTGAGCCGGGCGGCGAACGGGGCACGCAGCACCGTCTCCATCTTCATGCTCTCCAGAACCAGCACCGGATCACCGGCCGCCACTTCGGCGCCGACCTCCAGCGGGGTGGCGATCACCAGCGCGGGGGCCGGGGAGCGGACCACACCGCCCTCGTCCCGGCTGACCCGGTGGGTCACGCCGTCGACGTCGACCAGGTGGATCGGCCCGTGAGTGTCGGTGAGCACCCGGAAGCGCTGTCCGTTGACGGTGATGCGGCCGGTGTGCTCGTCGAACCGTTCGATCGTCACATCCGCGGTCTGGGAGGCGCTGCCCGATTCGATGACCACCCGGAACCGATCGGCGTCGACGCGGGCCACCCGGACCCGGTATCCGATGCCGCGCAGTTTGAAGTCGACGGGGCGTCCGCTCTCGTGCATCACCTGCGGGCGTCCGCCGCGAGCGGTGGCGAACAGCCGGTTGCGTTCGGCCGCCTCCTCCTCCTCGTAGGCATCGATGGCGGCGGTGGCCAGCGCGATCGACGAATGCCGGTGGCTGACCAGGCGGCCCTGCGCCCGGACCCGGTCGATCCAGCCGGTGTCGGCGCTGCCGTCGATCACCTCGGGCTGATCGAGCAGATCGATGATGAAGCTGGAGTTGGTGGCGCCGCCCTCGATCACCACGCGGGTCCGGCTCATGGCCCGTCGCAGCCGGGCCAGGGCCTGGTCGCGATCGCTGCCGTAGGCGATGATCTTGGCGATCATCGAGTCGAAGTCGGCCGGGATGGTGTCGCCCTCGCTGACGCCGGTGTCCACGCGCACGCCCGGGCCGCTGGGCAGCTCCAGTCGGGCGATATATCCCGGCGACGGCGCGAAGTCGCGGTCGGGGTCCTCGGCGTTCAGGCGTGCTTCGACGGCGTGCCCGCGTTCGGTCGGGCGCTCGCCGGTGAGCTTGCCGCCGTCGGCGACGTGCAGCTGGGCGCGCACCAGGTCGAAGTCGGTGGTGACCTCGGTGATGGGATGCTCCACCTGCAGGCGGGTGTTCACTTCCAGGAAGGCGAACAGCTTCTCTCCGGGGTGATACAGGAACTCCACGGTCGCCGCACCGCGGTAACCCACGCGCACGGCCAGCCGTTCGGCGGCGGCCTTGACCTCGGCGACCTGCTCGGGACCCAGCACCGGGGAGGCCGACTCCTCGATGACCTTCTGGTTGCGGCGCTGGACCGAGCAGTCGCGCACGCCCAACGCCCAGGCGGTCTCACCGTCGGAGATCACCTGGACCTCCACGTGCCGGGCACCGGTCACCAGTCGTTCGAGGAAGACCACGCCGGAACCGAAGGCGCGCTCGGCCTCGTCGCGGGTGCGCTGATAGGCGTCGACCAGATCGGCCTCGTCGTCGACCCGGCGGATGCCGCGGCCGCCGCCGCCGGCGGTGGCCTTGAGCATCAACGGATAGCCGATGCGTTTGGCCGCGTCGACGGCCTCAGCCTGGGTGCGGACCTCGCCGCCGCTCCACGGGGCGACCGGGACGCCGACCTCTTCGGCGATGAGCTTGGCGCCGATCTTGTCACCGAGCTGGCGCATCGCCTCGGGGGAGGGACCGATGAAATTGACCCCGATCCGGCCGCACAGTTCGGCGAAGGCCGGGTCTTCGGCGACGAATCCCCAGCCCACCCAGGCGGCGTCGGCTTCGGTCTCGACCAGGGCGCGTTCGAGGACCGCCAGGTCGATGTAGGGGCGGGCCGAGGCCGGCCCGAGGTCGTAGGCGACATCCGCTTCGCGGACGAACGTGGCGCCGGCGTCGACGTCGGTGTGCAATGCGATGGTCTGCACATCGTCGCCGGTCTCGGCGTTCAGGTCCCGGACGGCGTTGATGAGCCGCATCGCAGCTTCTCCACGGTTGACAATCGCGATACGACGGAACATACGCCCTTCTCTGTCTTCTTACGTCCTGCGTCGGCAGCGGTTCTGCGTCGGCAGTGGTTCGGCGGGTGCCGATGTACGGGTGGCCGCCGCGGTCCCCGGGCTGCGGGCGGGCGGCGCTCGGCTCGTTTCGAGCTCGTTGGTCCACGGTAAGGGGCGGACCCGGCTCTCGGTAGTACCTACTCTCACGTAACTACCCTGGAAGCGACGAAGGACACACCTACTGGCCAGTCGGGTGCCGTTCGGGCCGCGACGGACCGGTGACTACGGCGGCGCCGACTGCAGGCTCCCCGGCGTCAGCCCCAGCGCCTGCTGCGCATACCGCAGCACCGCGGGCGCCGATTCGGCCAGCGCCGCGCCCATTCCGGGGCGGTGCAGACCGCGCAGTTCGCTCCGCTCGGGGGTGCCGCGCACGCCGATCACCGCGGCCAGTTCGCCGGTGGTCGGAATGCACACCGCCCACACGCACCGCACCGGTAGCCGGGCTGGATCGTCGGCCGCCTCCGGGACGTCGGCCAGATCCGCATCGTCGGCGGCCAGAACCTGCGCCAGATATCCGGCGGAGTCGGCCAGCGACAGATCGGTCAGTGCCGGCAGATCCGAGAGCCGGTCGTCGGCGCGCAGTGCCCGCAGGTACCAGGCGCCGGCGTTGATCTCGACGGGAGTCACGCCGCGCGGACGGTCTACTTGAGTTCCAGCAGGACGGTGCCCTGGGTGACGGCGGCACCCGGCTCCACAGACAGACCGGTGACGACGCCGTCCTTGTGGGCGGTGACCGGGTTCTCCATCTTCATCGCCTCCAGGACGACGACCAGATCGCCGGCGGCCACGGTGTCGCCCTCGGCGACGGCCACCTTGACCACGGTGCCCTGCATGGGTGCGGCCACGGCGTCACCGGAGACCGCCTTGCCGCCGCCCTTGTTGCGGGTGCGCGGCTTGGGCTTGCGCCGCAGGGCGCCGCCTCCGTTGCCGCCACCGCCCAGGTTCAGATCGCCCGGCAGCGACACCTCGACGCGGCGACCGCCGACCTCGACGACGACACTCTGCCGGGGCAGGGACTCCTCCTCGTCGGTCTGCGCACCGATGCCGCTGTAGGGCTCGATCGGGTTGTCCCAGTCGGTCTCGATCCATTTGGTGTAGACCTCGAAGGACTCGCCGTCACCGATGAATGCGGGATTCTCGACGATGTGACGGTGGAACGGGAGCACGGTCGCCAGACCGTCGATCTCGAACTCGGCGAGTGCGCGGGCGCTGCGCTGCAGCGCCTGCTCGCGGGTCTCACCGGTGACGATCAGCTTGGCCAGCATCGAGTCGAACTGTCCGCTGATCACATCGCCCTGCCGGACGCCCGAGTCCACGCGCACGCCCGGACCGGCCGGCTCGCGGTAGACGACGATCGGGCCGGGGGCGGGCAGGAAGCCGCGGCCGGCGTCCTCGCCGTTGATCCGGAACTCGAAGGAGTGACCGCGCGGAGTGGGATCCTCGGTGATCTCCAGTTCCTTGCCCTCGGCGATGCGGAACTGCTGGCGCACCAGGTCCAGCCCGGCGGTCTCCTCGGTGACCGGATGCTCCACCTGCAGGCGGGTGTTCACCTCGAGGAACGAGACGGTCTCGCCCTGCACCAGGTACTCCACAGTGCCGGCGCCGTAGTAGCCGGCCTCCCGGCAGATCTGCTTGGCGGAGGAATGGATCATCTCGCGCTGGGCCTCGGTGAGGAACGGTGCCGGTGCCTCCTCCACGAGCTTCTGGAAACGGCGCTGCAGCGAGCAGTCGCGGGTGCCGGCGACCACGACGTTGCCGTGCTGGTCGGCGATCACCTGGGCCTCCACGTGCCGGGCCTTGTCCAGGTACTGCTCGACGAAGCACTCACCGCGACCGAAGGCGGCGACGGCCTCGCGGGTGGCCGAGTCGAACAGCTCGGGGATCTCTTCGATGGTGTGGGCGACCTTCATTCCGCGGCCGCCGCCGCCGAAGGCGGCCTTGATCGCGACCGGGACGCCGTGCTCCTTGGCGAAGGCGAGGACCTCGTCGGCGTCGGCGACGGGATCCTTGGTGCCTGCGGCCATCGGGGCCTGGGCGCGCTCGGCGATGTGCCGGGCGGTCACCTTGTCACCGAGGGCGCGGATCGATTCGGGGGAGGGGCCGATCCAGGTCAGCCCGGCGTCGATGACAGCCTGGGCGAAGTCGGCGTTCTCGGACAGGAAGCCGTAGCCGGGGTGGATGGCATCGGCGCCGGAGCGGGCCGCAGCGTCGAGGATCTTGTCGAACACCAGGTAGCTTTCGGCCGACGTGGTGCCGCCCAGGGCGAAGGCCTCGTCGGCCAGCTGTACGAACATCGCGTCGGCGTCGGGCTCGGCGTAGACGGCGACGCTGGTGATGCCGGCGTCGCGGGCCGCCCGGATCACGCGGACGGCGATCTCACCGCGGTTGGCGATGAGGACCTTAGCGATGGTCTTCTGGGGGATCTCGGTGTTGGACACTGGCTCTCCTGACTGGGCCCGCGGTCGGCGGGAAGTTGTCACCGGACAACGGCTTGCTGGGTAACGCCACCGTTGACTTTAGGCGTCGTGATCATCGGCACTCACACTAACCCACCGGACGGGCGGTTCCGGGTCAGCGGTGGTGTGCCGCTATAGAGGTTTACCCACCAGCGGCGATACTCGCGAGTAGCCGGGTGAAGTCGGCGAAAAACGCCTGGAGAACGGTGGCGGTCGGGTGGCCGGGGGTATCGGCCGGGAACCGGGCGTGGATCCGCAGACCGCCGGGGGTGCGGGTGAACCAGACATACACCTCATCGTCGGAATAGGTGTGGCTGCGCAGGGCGTGGGCTCCGCCGGCATCTGCCAGTTCCGCGTGCGGCAGCGCCCGGGTGTCCATGAACGAGACGACGAATTTGGGGTCCGGCGGGAACGACAGCAGTTCGGCCACCCGGCGGATCGGGAGCGAGGCGCCCTCGCGGGCCCGGTCCAGGGAGATCATCACCCGTTCCAGGGCCTGGACGAAGTCGGGATCGTCGCCGATGTCGAGGAAGACCGGTGCCAGCGCCACGAACCAGCCCAGGGAGCCGTGGTAGTCGGCCTGGGTGCGGGTGTGCCGTGGCATCACGGTGGCGAACCGGGTGGCGCCGCTGTGCCGCCGGTAGGTCAGCGCGGTCACGGCGAGCAGACCGCCGATGAGGGAACCGCCGAGGTCGGCGCAACGTTGTTCCAGGCGCCGGGTCGCGTCGTCGTCCAGTAGCAGATCGTTGTACGACGGTTGCGCCGGGGGCTGGGGGCCCCCGGGTGCCGCCGAGGCGGGCGGCTCGGGGACGAGGGCGAAACCGGGCAGAGTGGGTCGGCCGTCGAGGAATTCGCGCCATTCGGCGGCCGCGGTGTGCCGATCGTCGGCGGCGTCGGCGGCCAGCCGTTCGCTCCCGGAGAAGTCGACGTAGCTGCCGGTCGGTGGGAGCCGCGGGGCGCGACCGGCCGCCGCGGCCCGGTAGAGCTCGCGCAGCTCGCCGTGCGCATTGACCAGCGAATAGCCGTCGACCAGGGAGTGGTCGGCGGCGAAGAGCAGGGTGAAGCTGTGGGCGCGGGCCACGGTGGCGAAACGGTAGGCGGGCCAGTGCAGCGGGGCGGTGGCCCGGTCGAAGGAACCGGCGATCTGTTCGATCAGCAGGGTCGGATCGGAGTACCAGCCGACGCGGGCATCGCGCAGATGCACCGCGCCCGGTTCGGTGGTGTAGCGGTCGGTGCCCTGCTCGGTGAGTGCCACGTGGGTGCGCAGCACCTCGTGCCGGTCGATCCAGGCCAGGATCGCTTTGCGCACGGCCGGCAGCGAGATCTGCTCGTCGAAGTCCACCGACACGCCGAGCCACGCCTCCCGGCCGCCTTCGCGCTGCGTGCGCAGCCGGTAGTCCAGCGCCGACCGGAGATGCTGCTCGTGATTGTGGGAGGTCTGGCGGGGATCGCGCCGCCAGGCGCCCATACCGCCGGCAGCGGCGGGTATCCACTCGACCAGCGCGCCGGGTTCGACGTGGGCGTCGAGGATCTGCAGGAACTCCATCAGGCAGTCTGCTGTGCCACCTGGCGCTTGATGCGGGTGAGCATGCCTGTCATTCCGCGCAGCCGCAGCGGGGAGACCACCGAATCCAGACGCAGGTCGTCGACGAAGTCCAACGGAACCGCGGCGATCTGTTCGGCGCTGGCGCCGTCGAGTCCCTGGTGCAGGATCGCGGCGAATCCCCTGGTGGTCGGGGCTTCCCGAGGAGCGCTGAAGTAGAGGCGGACGGCGGCCGGGTCGCTGGCATCGACCTGGAGGAAGATCGGCGACTGGCATTCGGGCACCGGTTCCATCGCCGCGGCTTCCAGGTGCGCGGGCAGCTCCGGCAGCTCGTCGGCCAGCTCCAGTAGCAGGATGGTCCGGTCCGTATCGCCGAGGGACTGGAAGTCGTCGACGAGTTCGGCCAGAGCGGAGGTCATCTCCATCGGTCAGGCGCTGCCCGGTTCGTCGCCGACGACGATCGGTGCGCGCACCGCATTGCCCCATTCGGTCCAGGACCCGTCGTAGTTACGGACCGCATCGAAACCGAGCAGGTGGGTCAGCACGAACCAGGTGTGGCTGGAGCGCTCGCCGATGCGGCAGTAGGCGATTGTCGGGGTCGCCGGGTCCAGTCCGGCGTAGATCTCGTCAAGTTCGGCGCGGGTGCGGAACCGGCCGTCACCGGCGGCGGCCCGTGCCCACGGGATCGACACCGCGGTGGGGATGTGGCCGCCGCGCAGCGCACCCTCCTCCGGATAGTCGGGCATGTGGGTGCGGGCGCCGGTGTACTCCTCGGGTGAGCGCACATCGACCAGCGGCTGCTGCCCGATCGCGTCGCGGACCTCCTCGGCGAAGGCGCGGATCACCGTGTCGTCACGCTCGATGACCGGATAGTCGCTGCGCGGGTATTCCGGAACGCTGAACGAGGTCTCGCGCTGCTCGTCCATCCAGGCCGTGCGCCCGCCGTCGAGCAGACGCACATCCGGGTGACCGAACAGGGTGAAGACCCACATCGCGTAGGCCGCCCACCAGTTGTTCTTGTCGCCGTAGACGACGATGGTGTCGTCGCGTTCGATGCCCTTGCTGCGCATCAGTTCGGCGAATGCCTCGCCGTCGATGTAGTCGCGGGTCACCGGATCGTTCAGGTGCAGATGCCAGTCGATCTTCTGGGCCGTCGGGATGTGCCCGACATCGTAGAGCAGCACGTCCTCGTCGGACTCGATGATCTTGAGTCCGGGGGCACCCAGGTGAGCCGACAGCCATTCGGTGCTGACCAGCCGCTCCGGGTGGGCATAGGAAGCGAAGGCCGGGTTCGGATCGAATTCGACAGTCACTGGGGTCTCCTGATCACGAAACGGATGTTCGGGAAAATGCGCGCCGCCGCCGCCGGCGGTTTCGATCGCACTTAAGCATACGGGGCCGGTCCCGGCCCCGCCGGGCCGCGGGGGCAGCGGCCTGGTTCGGCGGCGCCGCTAGGGCGATCCGGGCAGCGTCTGGACGAGCATCGTCGCCGCGGTGCGATCGCCGACCGTCAGCCAGGCCGACAGCACGTCGCCGTCGCGATGGGCCAGCAGCCGGGGCGCATCGGCGAGCTGCAACGGTGAATCGTGCTCGATGACGGCCCGCAGCGGCGCCCGGTGCGCGAGGTCGGACTGGGTGGCCAGCACCTCCTCCAGCGCGGCCCAGTACACGGCGTTGTTGACGTGCTCGTTGAGGTCGAGATCACAGACCCGCAGCAGAAAGGGGACCGCTTCGGAGGTGGCCGGCGGTACCGGATCGAGCCACTTCTTCCAGCGCAGCCGCCCCGGGATCGCCTCGCCGCCGACCCGCTGCAGGAAGCCCTCGCTCAACGCGGAGGGCGTCAGCGTGTCGACGTTGAAGTTGATCCAGAACCCCTCGGTCGCGATCCGTGTGCCGTACCGGCCGTCGATGTCGACCCGGGCGGTGAACCAGCGCGAACCGGTCCGGCCGGCCCACCGCTCGACCGTGAGCCGATCGGGCTGCTCGCCGACCGCATGAACCTCGATCACGGTGCGGCGCAGCACCCAGTGCGGGTGGATCATCGAGTGGCCGATGTGCTCCAGGTGATCCTGACCGACGTCCTGCAGACAGCGGGCCACCCCGTCGAGTTTGAGCCGGCGATCGTGGCTGATGTCGTCGCCGCGGACCGGCCATTCGCTGGTGAAGATCGCGCCCTCGGCCAGCAGGCGGGACCTCAGGTCCAGGTCGCTCGGACGCGGGGACAGGGTTTCGCCGATCATGGGCGGAGTGTGCCACATCCCGGCGGCGCCCCCGCCGAGCGGCGTCACGGTCTAGCGGCGCCATAGGTCGGTGACCGACACCCCGACCTCGCCGAGCAGTTCGCGTGTCAACGGCAGGCTGATCCCGATCACGCTCGACGGATCGCCGTCGATGCCGTCGAGCAGCCAGCCGCCCAGACCGTCGAGGGTGAAGGCCCCGGCGACCTGCAGCGGCTCGCCGGTGGCGACGTAGGCGTCGATCACCTCGTCGGAGACGTCGGAGAATGAGATACGCGTGCCGCGGGTGCCCGCGGACACCTGTGCGACGGCGCCGTCGCGCATCCGGGTGACGGTGTGCCCGGTCAGCAGTTCCCCGGTGTGCCCGCGCATCCGCCGCCACCGCTCGCGGGCGACCGCCGGTGTCTTCGGCTTGCCGGCGAGCTCTCCGTCCAGCAGCAGCATCGAATCACAGGTGAGGACGACACCGTCGGCGGCGACCTGCGCGAGCTCCGGGTCGGCCGAGGCCAGCACCTGGGCGACGATCGCCGCACCCTTCGCTTTCGCCAGCTCGGTCACCACCTCGGCGGCCGGTCGATCGGCCAGCCCGGCCGCCAGGGCGTCTTCGTCGAGGTCGGACACCAGCACCAGCGGGTCGATGCCGGCGGCCCGCAGCACACCGCGGCGAGCCGGAGACGCCGAGCCCAGCAGGACCCGGGTCACGTCAGTGGCGGTGCGGATAGCTGGTGGGCATGCCCCAGTCCGACCGCAGCCGGTCCTGGGGCGCGCCCCAGCGGTCGGCCGGCTTGCTCACCGCCGGCCCGCCACCGCCGCGTGCGGCCTGCAGCACCACCACCAGTGCGGCCAGCTCCTGATCGGTCGGCGCGCCCTTGACCACCGTGACGAACGGTTCGGCCGGTTGCTGTGCGTCGGCGGTGCTCATAGCGGAATGTTCCCGTGCTTCTTGGGCGGCAGCTGAACGAACTTGCGCTCGAGCAGCCGCAGCGCGTTGGCGATCTGCCCGCGGGTATGGCTTGGCGGAATCACCGCGTCGACGTAACCGCGTTCGGCGGCCACGTACGGGTTGACCAGGGTGGTCTCGTATTCCTGCTGCAGCTCCAGCCGCAGCGCGTCCACATCCTCGCCGTTGGCCTCGGCCTCCTTGAGGCGGCCGCGGTAGACGAAGCCGACCGCACCGGAGGCACCCATGACGGCGATCTGCGCAGTGGGCCAGGCCAGGTTCACATCGGCGCCCATGTGCTTGGAACCCATCACGTCGTAGGCGCCGCCGTAGGCCTTGCGGGTGATCACGGTGATCTTGCCGACGGTGGCCTCACCGTAGGCGTACAGTAGTTTGGCGCCGCGGCGGATGATGCCGTTGTACTCCTGGTCGGTGCCCGGCAGGAAGCCGGGAACGTCGACCAGGGTGATGATCGGGACGTTGAAGGCGTCGCAGGTGCGGACGAAACGGGCGGCCTTCTCCGAGGCGTCGATGTCCAGGCAGCCGGCGAACTGGGTGGGCTGGTTGGCGACGATGCCGACGCTGCGGCCGTCGACGCGTCCGAAGCCGACGATCACGTTCATCGCCCGCTCGGCCTGGACCTCGAGGAATTCATCGTCGTCGAGCAGACGGACGATCACCTCGTGCATGTCGTAGGGCTGGTTGGGCGAATCCGGGATCAGCGTGTCCAGATCCAGGTCGGTGTCGGTGAGGTTGTCTTCGATCGATCCCGAGCGCTCGGGCACCGGCAGCCGGGGGGCGTCGGCCCGGTTGTTGCTCGGCAGGTAGCTGAGCAGATCCCGGACATACTCCAGCGCATCCTGCTCGTCGCTGGCGACGTAGTGGGCTACACCGGACTTGGTCATATGCGTGTTGGCGCCGCCCAGGTCCTCCATGGTGACGTCCTCGCCGGTGACGGTTTTGATCACGTCGGGACCGGTGACGAACATCTGGCTCGTCTGGTCGACCATCACCACGAAGTCGGTCAGCGCCGGGGAGTAGACGTGGCCGCCGGCGGCCGGGCCCATGATCAGGGAGATCTGCGGGATGACACCGGAAGCGCGGACGTTGCGGTGGAAGATCTCGCCGTACAGGCCGAGGGAGACGACGCCCTCCTGGATACGAGCTCCGGCCCCCTCGTTGATACCGATCAGCGGGCGGCCGGTCTTGAGCGCCAGGTCCATCACCTTGACGATCTTCTCGCCGTAGACCTCGCCGAGGCTGCCGCCGAAGACGGTGACGTCCTGGCTGAAGACGCAGACCTCGCGGTCGTCGATGGTGCCGTAGCCGACGACGACGCCGTCGCCGACCGGGCGCTTGTCAGCCAGACCGAAGTTGGTGCTGCGATGCCGAGCCAGCGCGTCGAGCTCGACGAAGGACCCTTCGTCGAGCAGGCCGAGGATGCGCTCACGAGCGGTCAGCTTGCCTTTGGCGTGGGTCTTTTCGACCGCGGCCGCTCCGACCGGGTGCTCGGCATCGGCGAGCCGGTTCTTCAGATCGGCCAGTTTGCCGACCGTCGTATGGATGTCGGGAGTCGTCATGAGAGTTCATGCTATCCACCGCCGCGAGCGGTGGACGCACTGACACGGGTACTGGCCGGTAGCCTGCGGCGGTTCCGGCACCGTTCCCTAGGCTGGCGGATGTGACCGATGTAGCGCTGCCCGAGCCAGATGTGTTGATCCGCGAGCTCCGGCCGAGCCGGTGGCGGGAGGTGTCGGTGGTGGAGGCCACCGGCTCGACCAACGCCGACCTGGTGGCCCGGGCCGCTGAGGAACCCGGCGGGCACCTGGACGGGGTGGTGCTGATCGCCGGACATCAGCGGTCGGGCCGGGGCCGCCATGCGCGGGTCTGGCAGACGCCGCCGGGACAGTTGGCGGTGTCGGCGGCGCTGGCGGTCGACACCGGTCAGGCATCCGCGATCGGCTGGCTGTCGCTGCTGACCGGGCTGGCGGTGCGCTCGGCGGTCGCGCGGGTCACCGGGATCGAGGTCGACCTGAAATGGCCCAATGATGTTCTGGTGCCCGACGGTCTGCCGGGCGCCGGACGCAAACTGTCGGGGATCCTGTGCGAGTTCGCGCCGGCTCGCCGCGGCGGCGGTACTGCGGTGATCGGGACGGGGCTGAACCTGGACCTGACCGCGGCTGAGCCGCCCATCGAGACGGCCGCCTGCCTGCGGTCGATGACCGGCGCACCGGTGGATCCCACGGCGGTGGTGGTCGCTTATCTGCGTGAGCTCTCGGCGCTCCTGGACCGCTGGCCGGACGGACTGCAGGAGTTGTCGGCCGACTACCGCCGGGCCTGCGCGACACTGGGTCGGCAGGTGCGGCTGATCCTGCCCGGCGACACCGAAGTGATCGGCGAGGCGGTCGATGTCGACGCGCAGGGACGCATCGTCGTGGCCGGACCCGACGGTCCGGTCGCCGCGTCCGCGGGCGACGTCACTCATCTGCGCCTGCGTTGAGGCGCCCGATCAGCTCCGGTTCTTGCTGCGGTTGCCCATGGTGGGGATCAGCGACAGAACCGGGATGCCGATGCACACGTGGATCACCCCGGAGGTGAGTCCACGCCAGATGTCGGCGTCGGCGGCCAGCGGTACCACGAAGGCGGCGATGATCAGCAGGCCGACGATCCACCGATAGAAGCTGTCGGGGGTCGGGGTGATCAGTTGCAGTACGTACCACAGCGCACCGCCGACCAGGGCGGCCAGGAACCCGGCCAGCGCGAACCAGTACTCACCGCCGGGGTCGAGTGGACTCCAGGTGCCCAGGTTCCCGGTGGCATTGGCCGCCCGGGAGATCAGGCCGATGATCCAGGACACCAGCCAGGCGGCCAGCCCGGTGACCACACCGGTCATGACCACGCCGCCGGCGAACATCACCGGATCCAGGTCGGGGCCGCGGCGCGGGGCGCGTGCGGCCGGAGCCGCCGCGTAGCCGCCGCCCTGGGCACTTCCCTGCCCCTGCGGGTAGGCGCCGGACGCAGGGTACGACGACGGAGGACCCGAATCGGCCGGGTAGGAGGCGGACTGGGAGTACGCGCCGCTACCGGACCGATCGGTGAACTCGGGATTGTTGGTGTACGCCCGCGTCTGCGGCGTCTGCCGACGGGGATCTCGCGGATCGGAGTAGGTCATCTCGCCCCTGGCTTCTGGCCGGCCCGCTCAGAGGGGCCCGGTCTGGTCGGCCGGTGCGGGTCGGCACCGGCGCATGGTCGGGTGTGGCTCGCTGTCGATTCTTCAGTGTACTGGCGCATGCCCGCGATGGTGGCGCGGTGAGCCTGTCTGGCCGGGGTCGCTACCCGTACTCTTGGACCATGGCGTATCCGCGGGAAAATCTGGCGCCCGGTGAGACGGTGGTGGTGCACCGCCATCCGCACTGGAAGAGCCTGACCGCGCCCATCATGATGTTCTGGGTGGTCACCGCGGCGGCGGGACTGGTCCTGGGACTGATCTGGGGGACCGAGTCACTGGAGCAGGCCCGCGGCTGGGCGTTCGGCGTGGTCGCGGCCCTGTGGCTGCTCGCCGCGGTGTGGTGGCTGGTGCGGCCGCTGCTGAGCTGGGGGTCGACGCACTTCGTGGTGACCGATCGCCGCCTGATCCACCGCCGTGGGCTGATCAGACGGACCGGAATCGACATCCCGATCAGTCGGATCAACACCGTCGAGTTCCAGCACGGGCTTGTCGACCGGATCCTGCGGACCGGCTCACTGGAGGTGCAGTCGGCGTCCGAGGAGCCGCTCACCTTCGCCGATATCCCGCGGGTGGAGTCGGTGCATGCGCTGCTGTATCGGCAGGTACTCGATCGCTACGAGGCGATCGGCTACGAGATGTCGGCCCCGATGTGGAGTGGACACCCGCGCGCAGGACACAGCACCGATCGGGGCCGTCGATGATCGGCAGCCGCGCGGTTCTGCTGGCAGAGGACGATCCGGCCATCGCCGAGCCTTTGGCGCGTTCATTGACCCGCGAGGGCAACGAGTGCGTGGTGGTGGACACCGGGCCCGCCGCACTGGAGGCTGCACTCACCGGCGTCTACGCACTGGTGATCCTGGATCTGGGTCTGCCCGGCATGGACGGGCTCGAAGTGTGCCGGCGGATCCGCCGGGAGCGGCCACAACTGGCGGTCCTGATGCTGACCGCCCGGACCGATGAGGTGGACTTCGTCGTCGGCCTCGATGCCGGGGCCGACGACTATGTGGGAAAGCCGTTCCGGCTGGCCGAACTGCTGGCCCGGGTCCGCGCCCTGCTGCGCCGCAGCTCCGGATCCGACGAGGTGGTCCTCGACAGCGGCGACATCCAGTTGGATGCGCGGGCCCGGCGGGTCGTGGTCGACGGCGCCGAACTGACGCTGGCCAACCGCGAGTTCGATCTGCTGCGCTGTCTGATGGAGACCCCCGGGCAGGTGCGCACCCGTGACGAGATCATGACCGAGGTGTGGGGCTCGACCGATCTGCGCTCGTCCAAGACCCTCGATATGCATATCTCCTGGGTGCGCCGGAAACTCGGCGAGGATCAGCCGGGGCGCCGCAAGCACATCGCGACGGTGCGCGGTGTCGGCTTCCGGTTCGACCCCTAAGCCCATGCGACAGCGCATCCTGCGGACCATGATCGCGGTCCTGGTGGCCATGGCGATCCTGCTCGGGCTGCCGCTGACGGTGATCACCTGGCGATGGATCGACCGCAGCGCCCACGAGGACTTGGCCGGCCGGCTCAAGACGATGTCGGAATATGTGCTGGCAGAGGAGGCGGCCGGCCGCCTGCCCGGACCGCAGGCCCTGGAACTGGACCAGTTGCGGCTGTTGCTGCCGTCCGGGGGCACGCTGATCCTGCAGAAACCCGACGGTGTGCAGCAGCTGGGACCGCCGGTGGCCGATGACCTGCTCGCCGAATCGGTCACCCTGGGGCCGGGATACACGCTCACCCTGTCGGTGCCGAGCCGGGAGATGCGGACCTCGCAGTGGGTGGCAGTGGGTGTTCTCGGCGTGGTGATCGGCGCGTCGGTGGCGGCCGGTGCGCTGGTGGCGCTGCTGACCGCGCGTCGGCTGACCGAACCGCTGATCCGGGTGGCTCACCGGGCCGCGGCGATGGCCCGCGGCGATCTGCGCAGCCCGTGGCCGTACCAGGACATCGACGAGCTGGACCGGGTCACCGCGGCGCTGTCGGAGGCCAACGCCGAGATCGCCCGCCGACTGGAACGGGAGGGCCAGATCATCGGCGACGTCTCCCATCAGCTGCGGAGCCGGCTGACCGCGATCGGACTGCGCCTGGACGAGTTGACGCTGCATCCGGATCCGGCGGTGGTCACCGAAGCGCAGGCCGGCGTGGCACAGGTGGAGCGGCTGGCGACCGAACTCGACGAGCTGGTCTCGGCTTCGCGGGCCGAGGGCGGCGAGCTGACGGCGATCGCCGTCGCCGAGCTGATCGACTCGCTCACCGACGACTTCGCGGTCGCCTTCGCCGCCCACGGACGCACGCTGCGGGTCCACTCACCGCCGCAGATCCGTGCCGTGCACGGGCGCCCGGGCCGACTGCGGGAGACCCTCAGCGCACTGCTGGACAATGCCCTGCATCACGGGGCGGGGGAGACGACGGTGGGCGTCGAGGATCTCGGTTCGGCCGATGTGCTGCGCTTCACGGTGGCAGATCGTGGACGCGGGGTGCCTGACCGCCTGGCCGACCAGATCTTCCGGCGGGGCTTCTCCGCCGGGCACAGCAGCGGAATCGGGCTGAGTATGGCGCGGGCGCTGATCGAGTCCGATGGCGGGCGCCTGGATCTGGTGTCGCGGCGTCCGGCGGTGTTCGCCGTCGTCGTTCCCGTGGCGCGCGACGACGGTTCAGCCGGTCCGCAGCTCAGGCGTGACCGAGTTCCTCATCGGTGAGCTCGTCGCCGGTGGCATCCAGATCGGTGGAGCCGCCGTGCCCGCCGGGCGGTTGCTCGTGCGGAAACGCGAAGCGGCGCAGGGCCCAGAACCGGAACGCCATCTGCAGCAGATTGCCCAGGACGAAGGCGAGCAGGAAGTCCACCACGACCAGTTCCACACCGGCCAGGTTGTGCCGCATATCGAAGACGTTGTTGCCCAGCCACAACGGCGCGGCCGCCAGCAGCACCCCGATGCCGCTGATCCCGAAGAACAACAGGGCTTCGTGGTGGGTTTCGCGTCCGCCCCGGTTCTTGAACGCCCATTCGCGGTTGAGGATGTAGCTCAGAATCGTGGCGATCACGCCGGAGATGATGCGGGCCACCACCGGTTTCTCGTGCAGAACGGTGAAAACCAGGCCGTAGTAGATGAACGTGTCGACCACGAAGGTGGTGCCGCCCACGGCGGCGAACTTGAGGAATTCGCTGTGCTTGAGTGCCAGGCGATGCAGCGGGCCGGGCAGCAGCGAGACGAGCCCGTCGAGGAATGGCACAAGCGCACATCTTACCCGGGTGCATGCCGCGCCCCACAGTGCAACAGTGCGCATTGTGAGCGAGTCGGTGCCACGTGTCAGGATTGTTTTCATGTCAGGATCTGCTTCGGTCACCCCGACGCCCGCCCCGCCCAGTACCGGAATGCCGACGGTGACGATGATCGGCGGGGGCCAGCTGGCCCGGATGACCCACCAGTCGGCGATCGCGCTGGGCCAGTGTCTGCGGGTGCTCGCGGCCTCGCCGTCCGAGCCGGCGGCGCAGGTCAGCGCCGATATCGTGCTGGGTTCCCATGACGATCTGGACGATCTGCTCGCCGCCGCCGACGGGGCGGTCACGGTGACCTTCGATCACGAGGGGGTGCCGCTGGAGTTGCTGACGGCGATGGAGCAGCGCGGCGTGGTGGTCCGGCCACCGTCCACGGCTTTGCAGTATGCGCAGGACAAGCTTCTGATGCGGCACCGGCTGGCCGAGCTCGGGCTGCCGGTGCCCGAGTTCGTCGATCTGTCCGGTGACGTGGCCGCCGCGCGCGAGGCGCTGATCGCTTTCGGTCGGGAGCAGGACTGGCAGATCGTGCTCAAGGCGGTGCGTGGCGGTTACGATGGCCGCGGCGTCTGGCTGATCGACGGCGACGAACAGCAGGCGCTGGCGGTCTTCGATGAGCAGCGCCGCGGCGACACGGTACTCATGGCGGAACAGAAGGTGCCGATGGCCCGCGAACTCTCGGCGCTGATCGCCCGGTCCCCGCACGGACAGGGTGCGGCCTGGCCGGTGGTGGAGAGCATTCAGCGCAACGGGCAATGCGCCGTGGTGCTGGCTCCGGCTCCGGATCTGGACGAGCAGACCGCCCAGCGCGCACAGCAGATGGCGCTGCGGCTGGCCGACGAACTGGGCGTCGTGGGCAATATGGCGATGGAACTGTTCGAGACCGCCGACGGCGGCCTGATGGTCAACGAGTTGGCGATGCGGCCGCACAATACCGGCCACTGGACCATGGACGGTGCCGTCACCTCCCAGTTCGAGCAGCATCTGCGTGCGGTGCTGGACTATCCACTCGGGGACACCACCGCCCGGACCGGCGCGGCGGTGATGGCGAACATCCTGGGGGCACCGCAGGCGCCGGCGATGAGCATGGATGAGCGGCTGCATCATCTGATGGCCCGAATGCCCGAAGCCAAGGTGCACCTGTACGGCAAGAGTGAGCGACCGGACCGCAAGGTGGGGCACATCAACATCATCGGACTGCCCGGGCAGTCGATGGACCATGTCCGTGAACGCGCCGAGCGCGCGGCACACTGGATGAGCCACGGTGTCTGGACCGACGGCTGGGATCCGCACGAGAAAGAGACGAACTGATGACCGCACCTGCGCCGCGCGTCGGCCTGATCATGGGCAGCGATTCGGATTGGCCGGTGATGAAACCGGCGGCCGAGGCGCTCGCCGAATTCGGTGTGCCCTTCGAGGTGGGGGTGGTCTCGGCGCACCGGACCCCGCAACGCATGCTCGACTACGCTCGCGGGGCGGCCGAACGCGGCATCGGCGTGATCATCGCCGGTGCCGGCGGGGCCGCGCACCTGCCGGGGATGGTGGCCGCAGCGACCCCGCTGCCGGTGATCGGTGTTCCGGTGCCACTGAAGTACCTCGACGGCATGGATTCGCTGCTGTCGATCGTGCAGATGCCCGCGGGGGTCCCGGTCGCCACGGTCTCCATCGGCGGGGGCCGCAACGCCGGTCTGTTGGCGATCCGGATGCTCGGTGTCAGCGATGCGCACCTGCGCGGGGAGATGGCAGAGTTCCAGGCCGATCTGGAAGCACTGGTCCTGGAGAAGGACGAGAAGCTGCGCCGCAGCCTCTTCGAGGACTGAGCGATGCCTGCCGATCCCGCACGGCCCGCCGAGGCGCCGATGCCGGCGGACCCGGCGGCTGCTCGAGAGGCGTGGCAGCGCGCCTGCCTGGAGGTGGCGGCCGAAACCCTGGACACGATCACCGCGGTCCTCGACGATTGCGATGACCGCACGGTCAACGCCACTCCACTGCCCGGGACGGTCAACTCGGTGTTCGCCCTCGTGACGCACCTGGACGGGGTGATCGCCGACTGGGGCGGAAACCTGGTCGCCGGTGAGGACATCGCCCGGGACCGGGCGGCGGAGTTCACCGCCGCCGGCACGCTCGCGCAGGCCCGCGAACTGGTCGACCGAATGCGGGACCGGCTGCCACGGTATGTGCACCTGGCGCTGACCGAGGGGATCGCCGATCGCCGAGCGATCTCCTCGACCCGGAGCGGCGCCGCCTCGTCGACACCCGAATTCGTGGTCGCGCATCTGCTGCGGGAGTTGACCCAGCACACCGGGCAATTGCAGGTCTGCCGGGATCTGGTGGCCGCGCGCTGATCCGGTCCGCGAGACCGGCTGGGGCTCAGCCCGGCGGAGTCAGTGCGGCGACGACCTGCGCGGCGGGCGCGGCCTGGGCGCCGCGCCAGCCGGTTCCCGCCCAGAGATTGATCACCTGCGGATCGTCGGCGGCGGCCTGGCGCAACGGTCCGGTGAGCCCGTTGATCTGCGGGTAGACCGGGGGAGCGGTGCGGCTGTACCTGCGCACGTAGTCGTTGACCAGCGCCCGGGCCGGGCGCCCGGAGTAGGCGCGCGTGGTGCGGGTCTCGGTGAACCGCGGATCGGCCAGCGCGGCGCGGTGGGCGGCGCGGGTACCGGCCTCCGGGGTGCGCAGGAACAGGGTGCCGACCTGGGCGGCCACGGCGCCGGCGTCGAGCATGGCCTGCACATCGGTGACCGATCCGATGCCACCGGCCCCGATCACCGGGACGCCGAGTCCGGCGGTGCGGCCGAGCAGTTCCAGGACCGGGGTCTCGCGGTCGTCGTCGAGGATGTGGAAGGTCGACCGGTGCCCGCCGGCCTCCACCCCTTGCGCGCACAACACAGCGGTGCCGGCCGCGACCGCGATCTCGGCCTCCAGCCGGTCGGTGACGGTCGTGATGGTGGCGATCCCGCGAGCGGTGCAGGCGGCGAAGACCTCCGGTGCCGGCACCCCGAAGGTGAAAGAGACCGCGTGCACGCCTTCGTCCAGGAGGACCTGAGTCTTGGCCTCGAAGGCGTCGTCGGAATAGCAGATGTTCTGCGGCAGTGTTGCGCCGAAGCGTGCGGCCAGCGGCAGCAGCTCGTCCCGGAAGCGGAGGAAGGATTCGGCGTCGAACGGGATCTCTTCGGGGACGAAGAGGTTGACGCCGAACGGCGCTCCGGTGCGTGACCGGACTGCGGCGATCTGCTCGCGCAACTGTGCCGGTGACAGATAGGCGCCAGCCAGGATTCCGAAACCGCCGGCGTCGCTGATCGCTGCGGTGAGTTCGGGTGTGGAGGGCCCGCCGGCCATCGGTGCACCCACGATCGGGGCGAGCAGGGATGCCGGATCGAACAAGACTCCTCCAGAAGTGTCGGGCCGAACGGAGCGGTACGGGTCTTTCTATGCATACCCGGTGCCCGGCTCCGAGGTGGTCTGGGCACGGAGGTGTGTCGGGTGCGGGCGGCTGCTAGTGGCCGGGCACCTGCACGATCTCCAAGGGGACGGTGGACCGATGGGCAAAGCCCATCGACTCGTACAATGCTCGCGCCGGATTATCGGTGGTCGTGTGCAGGAACGGAGCATCTCCGCGGGCGCCGATACCCGCGGTCACCGCGGCGATCAGCCGTCGTGCCAGCCCCCGGCCGCGGGCCTGCGGACGGGTGCACACGGCACTGATCTCGGTCCAGCCGTCGGGTTGGGCGCGTTCGCCGGCCATCGCCAGCAGCCGCCCGGTCGCGGGATCGCGATACCCCAGGTAGGTGCCCAGTTCGATGGTGCGCGGGCCGAACGGGCCGGGGCGGGTCAGTTCGATCAACTCGGTCATCTCGGGGACGTCGGCGGGCCCGAGGACGGTCAACTGCGGATCGGCGAGCCCCGCGACGGACTCTCCGGTGTATTGCACCAGGCCGAGGGTCTGCAGGATCTGCCAGTCCGGCGGCAGATCCGTGGTGCGCTCACGCAACCCGATGGTGCCACCGGGTCCGGCCAGCGCGGCCAGATCGGCGTAGGCCTGGGCGGTGAGCTCAGGCGGATGCGCGTAGAAGACGGAGACGTCCGGGTGGTAGGCGATCGCGGTGCCGTGACGGCGCGCGAAGCGGCGGTGGCGTCCGCGCAGCGCCGAACCGAAAGGATCGTCCAGGACGGCCGGATCGGCGGTGACGACCGGGCGTGCGGGCGCCGGAGTCACCCGGCGACGTCCAGCTTGGTCCGGAAGAAGTCGATCACCTGGTCGAGGGTGTCGCGGGTGGGTTCGCCCGGGCGGTCGATCAGATGCTCGGTCAGGACCGAATGCGGCGGGATCAGAGCATCGGGATTGGCCGAGGAATCGGGCAGTTCCACACTGATGAAGGCGTCTCCGAGCTGTTCGCGCAGGAACTCGAAGCGGGTGCCGGGCACCAGCCGGTCACCGTCGAAACGGGCACCGAGCACCTGCAGGCCGTTGGCGCAGCGCACCTTGACCGTCTCCAGTTCCTGCGGGCTGATGTCGATGGTCCGCCGGCGTCGCGCGGTGAACGCGAACGGCAGCGACGGCTGCGACAACACCGGAGCGAGCATGCGGTCGTCGACGGCCATCGCCAGGGCGAAGCCGCCGGTGACGCACATGCCGACCGCACCGACTCCCGGGCCGCCGCACTCACCGTGCGCCTTGGCGGCCAGCGCCCGCAGCCAGCCGACCACCGGTGAGCTCTTCCCGGTGGCGAAGATGGTGAACTCGCGGGAGACGCAGACCTTGCCCAGGGATTTGGTCATGGTGGCGGCCAGCCGCGGGTAGTCGGTGACCCCGGCGGGCGTGGGAGCCGCACCGTCCTCGCCGAACAGGGAGGCCAGGTAGACGGTCAGGCCGGCGCGGGAGACCCGGTGGGCGAAGTCGATCACCTTCGGGGTGATGCCGGGGATCTCGGGCATCACGATCACCGCCGGGCCGGTCCCGCGCCGGTAGTAGCGGTGCGTCATTCCGTCGTGGCTGAACTCGTGGACCGAGAAGCCGTCGCGCTGGCCGATCACGAGTGGGTACCGGCGACCCGGCCGAAGAGCACGCCCTCGAAGGGCCGTCCGACGAACCGGGCCGCGCCGACGATGTCCGGGGAGTCCGGCGGCACGATGCGCGGTCCGGCGATCTGATAGCGCTGACCGCCGCGGATCAGAGTGAATTCACCGGCGGCCAGCACATTGCGGACCCAGTCGCTGTCGGTGCCGTAGACCAGGGGGATCGCGATCCGATCGTCTTCCATCCAGCCCAGCACCGGTGTGGAGTAGGCGGTACCGGAGGTGCGGCCGACGTGTTCGACGACGGCCCACGGAGCCAGGCGTGGTGCCCAGAGGCCCTGGATCGGGTTGGTGATGTACTTGTTGGCGCGGGCGACGAAACGTGGAACTCTCACCCCTCCATAGTGGACCATCGACGCCGGCGGCGGGACAGGCACGGGCACAGCCGCTCGCCGGTTCAGCCCAGGCGGTCCGGCGACGAGACGATGCGCTGTGCGGCGCCGCGCACCAGGAGTGCCTGGTCGTCGTCGAGGAAGGTGAGCCGGTACCGATCCTGGTAACGGCGGCGAACAGTGTCGATCAGTGCGGGCGGATAGCCGGGGATCCGCCCGTCGGCGTGCGGGATCGGGACGGTGTCGATCAGCCCGAGTCCGCGATGATCGGTCAGTCCGGGAGCCAGGGCGGCGTCGTCCATCAGGCTGACCGGTTCGGCGCTGGGGCCGGCGATCACCGCCCCGGCCGACAGCCCCACGTAGGGCAGGCCGGCGCGGACCTTCTGTGCCAGAACCCGGCGCAGGCCGTGCTGGTCCAACGACTCCAGCAGGACAAAGGTCTCTCCGGCGCAGACGTAGACCGCGTCCAGCCGGTCGAGGGCGGCAGCGAACTGCGCGGCGTCGGTGAAATCGCGGGCCCGCAGCGTGCGCACGCGATAGCCGAAACCGGTCAGACGTTCGCGCTCGTAGACCACGAAGCCCCGATCGCCGAACGGGATCGAGGCGTCGTCGAGCACCCCCACGACCGTCTCGGCGGGCTCCTTGCCGACCTGCCGGCTGAGGAATTCCGGCAGCGCATCCGCACCCCACGACAGCAGCAGCAGATCCACGCCACCGATGGTAGGGCGGTCCGGTCCCGGCGCGCCGGCGGTGGCCCGATAGGCAATACTTGCTCACATGCCCATGACCGAATTGCCGCACGACGATCCGGAGCAGTTCCGGCAGCGCGTCGTCGCCGAATCGATCCGGCTGTTCGCCGAGCAGGGATACGAGGCGACCACCGTCGACGACGTCGCCGCTGCGACCGGTAGCTCGCGCCGCACCCTGTACCGGCAGTTCGGTTCCAAAGAAGGCTTGATCTTCGGTGATCACGAGACGCTGCTGACGACCGTGGCAGCGCAGTTGACTGCGGCCGACGGCGACCCGTGGTGGGCGGTCTGCCAGGGAGCCCAGCTCGTCTTCGCGCACTTCGCCGCCAACGTCGATGTGGCGGCCCGCCGCTACGAGGTGGTCTCGCAGGTGCCGGCCCTGCGCGATCGTGAACTGGTGATGGCCTCGCGCTATCAGCGGCTGTTCGAGGACTACCTGCGGGCGCGCCGGCCGGATGTGCCGCGCACCCGGATCGTCGCTTATGCCGCCGCGGTGACCGGGCTGCACAACTACCTGCTGCGGCGGATGAGCCGCGGTGATACCGCGGCCACCGCGCAGGTCCTGGACGAGGAGCTGCAGCGGCTGCACCGGACCCTGACTCAGGAGTGACCGGACCGGTGAACCGTCCCGGAGCGGTTGACCAGCCACCGGCGACGTGGTGCACTGGATTGCGAACAATGGTGGCACGCAGTGCCAGGAGGAGATGACATGGCTTTCGGCAACCCCGACTTCGATCTGTTCCAGCTTCCCGAGGAGCATGAGGCTCTGCGCGAGGCGATCCGCGATCTCTCCGAAAAGGCGATCGCTCCCTACGCCAAGGAGGTCGACGAGAAGGCGCGCTTCCCGGAGGAGGCCCGGGAGGCGCTGGTCGCCAGCGGCTTCAACGCCATCCACGTGCCCGAGCAGTTCGACGGGCAGGGTGCCGACTCGGTCGCGGCCTGCATCGTGATCGAGGAGGTCGCGCGCGTCGACGTCTCGGCCTCGCTGATCCCGGCGGTCAACAAGCTCGGCACGATGGGCCTGATCCTGGCCGGTTCCGACGAGCTCAAGGCACAGGTGCTGCCGTCGATCGCCTCCGGCGAGGCCATGGCCTCCTACGCCCTCTCCGAGCGGGAGGCCGGCAGTGACGCCGCGGCGATGAAGACCCGTGCCCGCAAGGAGGGCGACAGCTGGGTGCTCAACGGCTCCAAGTGCTGGATCACCAACGGCGGCCAGTCCACCTGGTACACCGTGATGGCCGTCACCGATCCGGATAAGGGCGCCAACGGCATCTCGGCGTTCATGGTCCACAAGGACGACGAGGGCTTCGTCGTCGGACCGCTGGAGCACAAGCTCGGCATCAAGGGCAGCCCCACTGCCGAGCTGTACTTCGAGAACTGCACCATCCCGGCCGATCGCATCATCGGCGAGGAGGGCACCGGCTTCAAGACCGCATTGGCCACCCTCGACCACACCCGTCCCACCATCGGTGCGCAGGCCGTCGGCGTCGCCCAGGGTGCGCTCGACCAGGCCATCGCCTACGTCAAGGATCGCAAGCAGTTCGGTAAGACGATCAGCCAGTTCCAGGGCGTGGAGTTCATGATCGCCGATATGGCGATGAAGGTCGAAGCCGCCCGGCTGATGGTCTATACCGCCGCCGCCCGCGCCGAACGCGGCGAGAAGAACCTGGGCTTCATCAGCTCGGCGTCCAAGTGCCTGGCCTCGGATGTGGCGATGGAGGTCACCACCGATGCCGTCCAGCTGTTCGGTGGCGCCGGCTACACCACCGACTTCCCGGTGGAACGCATGATGCGCGATGCCAAGATCACGCAGATCTACGAGGGCACCAACCAGATCCAGCGGATGGTGATGGCGCGCGCGCTGCTGCGCTGACCTCCCCGGAACACCGGCGGGTCCGCGATACGGGACGAGCAGTCCCCGATCGCGGACCCGTTTGTGTTCACCCGTCTGTTGTCTGCCGGTGACCGATCGCAGCGGACCGGCAGCCGAGGAGCAGGTCTCAGTCCAGGATCAGATCGGTGTTCTCGGTGGCGGCGACGGCCGACAGGTCGGCTCCGGTGGCCGGATCGACCCACACCAGTGCGGCTCCGCTCAGCAGCGGGCCGAGCAGGTGGGCGACGATCTCGTCGGCGGTGCGCCAGGGCCGGGTGGACAGCACCCGCATCCCGGCGGTCACTCCGTCGGCGGTCGCCGCGGCCCGGGCCCGTTCCCGGACCGCCTCGACGGTGTGTCCGGGCAGTGCCTCCCCGGCGCCACCGGACGGGAAGAAGCGATCCCCGTGCGGGCGGACGGTGTCGCCGAAGTCGCCGGCGAACGCCGGCAGATCGGGAACCCGCCCGCCGAACGGATCCAGGGGGACGACGATGAGTTCTTCGGCGCCGGGGTGCTCCTCGAGGCGGTCCCGAGTGGTGAAGACGACCCGGGCATCGTCGTCGTGCCCGGCGACGCCCAGTCCCGCCCACCACAGGCCCAGCAGCACGGCGGCGCTCTGCCAGTGTTCGGGCAGATCCACCGTCACCGTGTCTCCGGGCAGCAGACCGGCTTCGTCGCGCAGGTAGTTCGCGATCTTGGCCGCCCAGTTCTCCAGGGTCGCCCCGGACAGGCCCACGCGCTGATCGGGGCCGTAGTAGGTCAGCAAGGGGCGTGCCGTGTCGTCGACTGCTGCCAGGACCGCTGCGGTGAGAGTGCTCATCAGTTCACACACACCGGCCCGTCGGTGTCGGCCTTGATGGCCGGGGCCGCCGGAGTGCGGCTCTGGCTGCTGCCCGCTGCGGCGCTGCTGTCGTTGGCGTTCTCGCCCTGCGGGCCGGTGTTCCAGATGGCGCCCAGGCCGGTATAGGTATTGGTCAGCACGGCCCGCAGTTTATCGTCGGGCAGGGAGGCGTCCGCCCGGATCTCGATGTTCCCGCCGAGGTCGGTGACGAGCTGTTTGGCGGCGGCGCTGTCGGCGGACCGGGCGAAGACGATCGAATGGAACTCGTTGATCGGCTTGGTCGCGGTCTCGCCCTCGCGGTAGCCCTTGGCGGTCAGCAGCCCGGACACATTGGAGGCCAGGCCGTCGACCGTTCCAGCGTTGATCACCTCGACCGAGTAGCCCGCGCGGCCGCCGGAGGCGTTCTTGTCGGCGGACGGGCCGAGCTGCCGGTCGACGAAGGTCTTGACCTGATCGGGGTCGATCTCGACGACGCTTTGCATACCGTCGTCGCTCCAGCCGTCCTCGGCCACCACCGGGATGGTGGTGAATTTGACGCTGCCGCCGGTGAGATCCTTCATCTGCTCGGCCAGCTTCACCACGTCCCAGCCGTCGTCGATCACGACCGAACGGGAGACCGCGTTCTCCAGTTCCTGCAGTTTGGTGGGATTGGTCAGCGTCTGGGTGGACAGGATCTTGCCGGCCAGCGACGCCATGTAGACCTGCTGCCGGGTGATCCGGTCCAGGTCGCCGCGGGGAAGACCGTGGCGCTGCCGCACAAAGCTCAGGGCCTGCGGACCGTTCAGTGTCTGGCGCCCCTTGCGGAACCGCGCCCCCGACATGGGTTCGCGTACCCGGTTCTTCAGGCATACGTCCACCCCGTCGACGGCGTCGGTGAGCAGAGCGAAACCCAGGAGGCCGACCTCGGCGTAGTGGTCGACGGTGACTCCGGTGAGATTGGACACCGATTCGATCAGTGCTTTGCGTCCGGCCTTGGTGCCCTCGGCCTCGGCGGTCGCCTCGTCGGTACCGGCTTCCACGGCGCGGCGCCGCACGCCCTCGCGTGTGGCGCCGTAGGCGGCGTTGATCTTGCTCTTGCCTAGACCGGGCACGTCCACGTAGGCATCGCGGGGAATGGAGATGGCCGTGGCGGCGGCGCCGTCGTTGGGGATGCGGATCAGCAGGATGGTGTCGGTGGAGGTGGTGACCTCGTCGCCGACGCGCAGCCAGGTGAGCTCGTCCTCGCTGAGCGGTTGCCCCTTGGCGTCCTGGCGGGAGTCGGTGCCCACCAGCAGGATGTCCAGGGCGCCGTCGGCGGCGCCGCCCAGCCCCAGGCCGCCGAGCATGGTGACCGACGAGTTCAGGCTGGTGACCCGGTTCCAGCTGTAGCCGGTGATCAGCAGGACGACGACGGTCAGCAGCGCGGTCAGTCCGCGCCCGAACGGCAGCAGCGCAGCCGGACCGCGGCCGGCCACGGCACGCAGCAGGGCGGCCGGCCTGCGCGCAGGGCCGGACGACGGTGCGGGCCGCCGGGACGGTGCGGGTCGACGGGACGGTGCGGGTCGACTGGACGGTGAGGTGCGGGACGGCGGGTTCGGCCGGGCGCTGGTCTGTGCGGTCCGCTTGCGAGTGTGGATCTCTGAGGAGCTGGTGCGGGCGGCCGGTCCCTGGCCGGTGGTGACCGGCCGGGTGCGACGCGGCCGAGGCTGTGCGCTCGACCGGTCCTGCCGCGGGCCCGGCTGTTCCTGCCGGCTGGTTCGGCTCCGCCGCTGCTCGGCCTCTTCCATCGGGGAGACGCGACGAACCCTGCGCCCGGGATCACCGGACCTCGGTGCGGAGGCGTCGGGCCGGCGAGCGCGCCCCTGGCGAGGTGAATCCACCCTCGTGCGTCCCCTCGGTGTCGTCCGGCTGATGTGCCGGTGGTGCAGATGTGACAAGTGTGGTTTCCACCGTACTGGTAATTCCGGGCGCAGCCCGGCTCCACCGGCGGCGCGTCGCATCTGTGTGATGCCGCTCGCCCGGCTGCGGGGACCGCGCGTGCGGCACCATGGAGTCATGTCCGCACCCAGCGTCCATCTCATCGGTGCCGGCGGTCAGCTCGGCCGCGTGCTGAGCGCCCGCAGCTTCGCCGGCGGCGCCCCGATCGGCTACACCTCGACCGACGTGGACCTCGCCGACGGCGACTCGGTGCGCCGGGTGCTGGCCGCGCTGCAGCCCGGTGACGTGGTGCTCAACACCGCGGCCTACACCGACGTCGACGGCGCCGAAACAGACCGTGCCGGGGCCTACGCGGTCAACGCCGGTGGTCCGGCGCACCTGGCGGAGGTGACCGCGGCGGCCGGCGCACGGCTGATTCACGTGTCCACCGACTACGTGTTCACCGGCGACCCCGGTCGCACCGCACCCTTCGAACCGGCCGACTTAGATCCCCGACAGGCGCCGGCCACCGTGTACGGGGCGAGCAAATTGGCCGGTGAACGCGCCGCGCAGGCCGCCGACCCCGCGGCAACGATCGTGCGCACCTCGTGGCTGTACACCGGCGCCGCCGAGTCGCCGGATTTCGTCGGGACCATGCGCCGGCTGGAGGCCAGCCGACCACAGGTCATGGTGGTCGACGATCAGCGCGGATCGCCGACCTACGTCGCCGATCTGGCAGACGGACTCGTCGAGCTGGTCGAGCAGGTCTGGGCGGACCCGTCGATCACCGCCGGAGCCGTTCTGCACGCAGCGGGCGCAGGGGAGGCCACCTGGTACCGGTTGGCGCGTGCGGTTTTCGCCGGGATAGGGGCCGACCCCGATCGGGTGCACCCCTGCACCACCGCGGACTTCCCGCGACCGGCCCCGCGGCCGCCGTTCTCGGTGCTGGGCGGGCGGTCCTGGACCGCGGCGGGACTCACGCCGCTGCGCCCGTGGCCGGCGGCGCTGACAGCCGCCCTGACGCATCGACCATGACGTGCAGGCGATGCCCTAGTCTGGGTCGGTGACTTCTCTGCCCGAGGAACCCGGTTCCCGCCAGAACCCGCCGACCGTCGGCGTGGTCACCGTGACGTACTCGTCCGGCGACTACCTGCATAATTTCCTGCGCACCCTGGCCGCGGCCACCACCGCACCGGTGCAGGTGGTGATCGCCGACAACGGTTCGGTCGACGGCGCCCCGGAACAGGCGGCAGCCGACCACGACAACGTGACGCTGGTGCACACCGGCGGCAACCTCGGTTACGGCGGCGGGATGAATCGCGGGGTCGCCGAGCTGGATCCGAACATCGAATTCGTCGTCATCGCCAACCCGGACATCGAGTGGGCGCCGGGCAGCCTCGACGAACTGCTCGCGGCAGCCGCCCGGTGGCCGCGCGCCGGTGCGCTGGGGCCGCTGATCACCGAACCCGACGGCAGCGTCTATCCCTCAGCCCGTCGCGTCCCCGACCTGGTCTCCGGGACCGGTCACGCCGTTCTGGGCGCGGTGTGGAAGTCCAATCCGTGGACTGCTGCCTACCGCAACGACGCCGCCGAGCTGGTCGAACGCCCCGTGGGCTGGTTGTCCGGCTCCTGCCTGCTGGTACGGCGCGCCGCCTTCGACGGCATCGACGGTTTCGATTCGCGCTACTTCATGTTCATGGAGGACGTGGATCTGGGCGATCGCCTGGCGCGGGCGGGGTGGCTGAACGTCTATGTGCCCACGGCCCGGGCCATGCACGCCAAGAGCCACTCGGTCTCCAAGTTCCCGGAGCGGATGATCACCGCTCACCACGACAGCGCCTACCGGTTCCTGGCCGATCGCCACCGCGGACCCGGGTGGGCGCCGGTGCGCTGGGGACTGCGCGCCGGTCTGGCCGCCCGGCGCCGGATCGCGATCTCGGCAGCCCTGCGCGCGCAGCAGGGCACCTCCGCCCCGACGCCACCGACCTCCCCAACGCCACCGACCCCCGAAGCGAGAAGGTGACCGCAGTGACCACGACCGAGACGGCTGCCCCCGATGTACAAGCCCTGATCCTGGTGGGCGGCAAGGGAACCCGCCTGCGGCCCCTGACGCTGTCGGCGCCCAAACCGATGCTGCCCACCGCCGGGGTACCTTTCCTGACGCACTTGATCTCGCGGATCCGCGACGCCGGGATCACCGACATCGTGCTGGGCACCTCGTTCAAGGCCGAGGTCTTCAACGAGCACTACGGCGACGGTTCCGACCTGGGCGTCACACTGACCTATGTCACCGAGGAGGAAGCACTCGGTACCGGCGGCGGCATCCGGAACGTCTACGACAGCCTGGTCGCCGACACCGTCCTGGTCTTCAACGGTGATGTCCTGGGCGGCACCGACATCCGGGAGGTCCTGGACACCCACCGTGACTCCGGAGCCGAGGTCACCCTGCACCTGGTGCGGGTCGGTGATCCGCGCGCCTTCGGCTGTGTGCCCACCGACGACGACGGCCGGGTCACCGCCTTCCTGGAGAAGACCCAGGATCCGCCGACCAACCAGATCAACGCCGGCACCTACGTGTTCAACCGCGACGTGATCGCCGAGATCCCCGCCGGACGCGCGGTCTCGGTGGAGCGGGAAGTGTTCCCGAAACTCCTCGCCGAGGGACGGCACCTGCAGGGACACGTGGACAGCGCGTACTGGCGCGATATGGGCACCCCCGAGGACTTCGTCCGGGGTTCGGCCGATCTGGTGCGCGGTATCGCACCGTCGCCGGCGCTGGCCGGAGCCAAGGGGGAGTCGCTGGTGAAGGCCGGCGCCCATGTGGCCGCCGGTGCGGTTCTGATCGGCGGCACCGTCGTCGGTGCCGACGCGATGATCGGCCCGACGGCCAGGCTCGACGGTGCGGTGATCTTCGACGGCGCCATCGTCGAGGCCGGTGCGGTGATCGAACGCAGCATCATCGGTTTCGGGGCGCGCATCGGCCGCGGCGCCCTGATCCGGGACACGGTGGTCGGCGACGGCGCACATGTGGGCGCCCGCTGTGAACTGCTGCGCGGTGCCCGGGTCTGGCCGGGTGTGCAGTTGCCGGAGAACGGGATCCGCTTCTCCACCGACGTCTGAGTCACGGCCTCGCACCGGCCCGGAGTGCGCCGGTCTCATGGAGGGCGCGACGGGGGAACGCGCGGTCAGCGCGCTTTCGCCGCGGCCAGCAGGCCCGAGCCGACCGGGACCACCGCAGGCAGAAGCCGATCGTCCTCGGCGATCAGGGTCGCGGCCTCCCGGGCCGCCAGGGTTCGCGGATCGTCGGCATCCCGGTCGGCGATCGTGCCCCCGGCCGACGCATTGTTCAAGATCACCACGCCGCCGGGGCGCAGGATGCGCACCGACTCGGTGACGAACACCGGGTAGCTCAGGAGCGGCCCGTCGACGAAGACCACGTCGTAGGAGTCGTCGGCCAGCCGGGTCAGCACATCGGTCGGGGCGCCGGTGATCAGCCGGGTCCGCCCCGGTGCGATCCCCGCATCGCGAAACGCCAGCCGGGCGGCGCTGTGATGTTCGGGCTCGGGATCGATCGTGGTCAGCACACCGCTTTCGGGCATACCGGCCAGCAGCCACAGACCGCTGACTCCGACGCCGGTCCCGATCTCCACCACGTGCTGGGCGTCGGCGATCCGCGTGAAGAGGGAGAGCAGGGCTCCGGCGGCCGGGCTGATGGTCGCGGCACCCAGCTCCTCGGCCCGCATCCGGGCCGACCGCAGGGTCTCGTCTTCCAGGATCGCGGCATCGGCGTAGGCGGCCAGGTCGGCCGCCGGTGACCGGGGCGTGCGGTCGGCGGGCGTGTCACTCATGACCGCAAGCGTGCCACGCCGATCATCCGGGCGCGCCGGTGGCGCGCCGGGGCGGAGGCAGATCACCGGCCGGGATCCTCAGTAAACCCTCAGGGCGGTAACAGCGACTGCACACGGGCATAGGACAGGCTCAGTAGGCGAGCGGACAGAACATGGCAGCCAACCGAAGGGATCGGCGAACGCAGTGACGGCACCTCAGAGCAACGACGGGCAGACGTCGTCGACGGGCACGGCTGGCTTCGATGCCACCGGCAACGTGGCGATGATGCCCTCCTGGGAGGAGTTGGTGGCCGAACACGCCGACCGCGTCTACCGCCTCGCCTATCGGCTCAGCGGTAACCAGCACGATGCCGAAGACCTCACCCAGGAGACCTTCATCCGGGTCTTCCGTTCGCTGACCAGCTACAAGCCCGGCACCTTCGAAGGCTGGCTGCACCGCATCACCACGAATCTGTTCCTAGACATGGTGCGGCGCCGCAGCAAGATCCGGATGGAAGCACTCGACACCGGGTATGAGCGGATCCGCGCCGACACCCCCGATCCCCAGCAGGCCTATGCCGAGGCGAGTCTGGACCCGGATCTACAGCAGGCGCTCGATTCGCTGGCGCCGGATTTTCGCGCCGCCGTCGTCTTGTGCGATATCGAGGGTCTGTCCTACGAGGAAGTGGCGGCCACGCTGGGAGTCAAGATGGGCACCGTGCGCAGCCGCATTCACCGTGGGAGGCAGGGGATCCGAGAGTTTCTCGCCGCCCGCGGGCACACCGACAGCCGGTCGGTGGCCGTCGGCGGTGCCGGCTGAGCCGCCCTGGCCCCGGGGTTCGGCTACGCTTGGACTCATCGCACCGCACGGGCGGCGGTGTCGGTCGGCACGCTGAGGAAGGGGTGAAGCGCGTGACTCACCAGGGTTCACCGCGCCCTCGGCGCTGGGCGCCGATCGGTGCGATGTTCGCGCCGAATCCCGAATATAGGGCCGGCCGCGACTTCGCCTCGACCGATCATCTGGCTGCCGATGCCGTCGTCGCCTACGTCGACGGTGTTCTGCGTCCGGACGCATGCGCCCGGGTCGAAGACCACCTGCGCTTGTGCGCCGCGTGTGCCGCCGATATCGATGCCCAGGCCACCGCGGCGGCCCTGCTGCGCGGTAGTTGCGATGTGAGTGCGCCGTCCGATCTGGTCGGCGAACTCAGCCAGATTCCGACGCGCGAATACCATGTGCGCGACCTCGACCGGCGGAGCCGCTGACCCGTGACCGACACCCCCGACTGGTCGGACCGTGACGGTGCCGACGCCCCTCGCCCTGCCCTGCCCGTTCGCCGCGGCGGTGCGCCGGTCTCCCCGCAGACCGCCGCCGTCTTCGGCAGGCCGACCGGGGTGGACGGGTCGTTCGGCACCAGACCCGAGGCCGCGCCGCAACCGCAGATCGCCGCGCCCGATCCGGTGCTCGCCGAGGCCTTCGGCCGCCCGGCCGGCGGATCCGGGGGACTGCAGCGCGATCCGTACGCCCAATACGGTCGGGACCGTCAGGAGCCGGCACCGGCCGACCCGTGGCGCGATCCTGCCTCGGCTGCCCACCTGGACGGTCCGGCACTGACCGAAGAAGCTCCGGAGCAGCCGACCGAGGCGGGACCGAAACTGGGCGTGCGTGAGCTGCTCTTCGGCGGCCGCGTGCACTGGTGGGCGCTGGTCTCCCTGGGCATCGTCGCACTGCTGGTCGGTGTCGGCGGCGGTCTGATCGGCCGCTGGACTGCCGAGGCGATTCCACCGCTGAACTCCCATTCGGTCTCCCTGAACGTCGACGACTCGGCAGCGGCGAGCAGCGATATCGCCAAGGTCGCCAAAGCGGTGGCCCCGACCGTGGTGGTGATCGAAGTACGCACCGCTGGCGGCGGCGGTTCGGGCTCGGGTTTCGTGGTGGACAAACTGGGTTACATCGTCACCAACAACCACGTGATCTCGCTGGCGGCCAACGATAAGAACGCCAAACTCGAAGTGGTCTTCGACGATCACAAGCGGGTGCCGGCCCGCATCGCCGGCCGGGACGTCAAGACAGATCTGGCCGTCCTCAAGGTCGACGGTGTAGAGAACCTGACGGTCAGCACCCTCGGCGACTCCTCGAAGCTGGAGATCGGCCAGCCGGTCATCGCTTTCGGTGCGCCGCTGGGCCTGGATCGCACCGTCACCACCGGCATCGTCAGCGCCGTCGACCGGCCGGTGCCGCTGCGTCCGGATGCAGTCTCCGACACCGACGCGGTGATCAACGCGATTCAGACGGACGCGGCCATCAACCCGGGCAACTCTGGCGGGCCGCTGGTCGACGCCGCCGGCCGCGTCGTCGGCGTCAATACCGCGATCGCCGCCACCGGCGGAGGATCGATCGGCCTGGGTTTCGCGATTCCCATCGACGAGGCCAAACCGATCACCGAACGGCTGATCGCCGACGGCAAGGTGACCCACCCGCAGATCGGAGTCTCCGCGGCAACGGTCCGCAACGACAAGGTCTTCGGTGCGCGCGTCAAAGACATCGCCTCGGGAAGCCCGGCCGCGCGCGCCGGCCTCAAAGAGAACGACGTCATCACCTCTTTCGACGGCAGACCCATCGAGGGGGCCGACGAGTTGACCGTGGCCGTGCGGATGTCGAAGATCGATGAAGAGGTGAAGTACACCTACTGGCGTGACGGCCGGACCTTCGACGGCAAGATCACTCCGGTGAGCGACTAGGAAGCGGCCTGATGTTCAGCAGTGTGGGATGGGGCGAGATCTTGGTGCTGATCGTCCTGGCGCTGATCATTCTGGGACCTGAGCGGCTGCCGGATGCGATCACCTGGGTGATGCAGTCGCTGCGCAAGGTCCGCGACTACGCGACCGGTGCCTCGAAGGATCTGCAGGAGCAGATGGGGACCGACTTCGATTCACTTCGCGAACCCCTGCAGCAGCTCAACGAGCTGCGCCAGATGTCGCCGCGGGCCATGGTGACCAAGCATCTGTTCGACGGAGACTCCTCGACCCTGGACGAGATCGAGACCTCGGTGCGCGATTCGCTGAGCATCTCCGGCCCCGCCCCGTCGAACCCGCACCCGCCCGGCGGTGCCACTCCGGGAAGTCAGCCGCCGATCGGGCCCGGGACCCAGGTGGATCTGACCCGCTTGGCCGGCACCGACCAGGAGACAGCGGCGCCGCCGGCGGAGCCGACGCCCAAGCCCCGGCGACTGGACGCTGCCGACTGGGACGCCACCTGACCGACGTCACCTGAGCGGCCGGTGGCCCGGGGCTCGGTGAGCGTGCCGAGGGTCAGCGGCGGACGGTATCGATCCCCAGGCTCATGCCGGCCAGACCGCGTTTGCGGACCGCCAGCTTGTCGGCGATCTCCCGCAGTGCCCGCCCGGAGACCGAATCGGGAGCCGACAGGACGACCGGCTCGCCGGTGTCCCCGCCCTCGCGGAGCTGCTGCTCCAGCGGGACCTGACCGAGCAGTTCCACCTTGGCGCCGACCAGACGGGTCAGGCTTTCGGCGACCTGCGCGCCACCACCGGAACCGAAGGGCTCCATTCGGCTGCCGTCGGGCAGCTCCATCCACGACATGTTCTCCACCACGCCCAGGATCTTCTGTTTGGTCTGCAGCGCGATCGACCCGGCGCGTTCTGCGACCTCGGCGGCGGCCTGCTGGGGAGTGGTGACCACCAGGATCTCCGCACCCGGGATCAGCTGAGCGATAGAGATCGCCACATCGCCGGTGCCCGGCGGCAGATCGAGCAGCAGCACGTCCAGATCGCCCCAGTAGACGTCGGCCAGGAACTGCTGGAGCGCACGGTGCAGCATCGGACCACGCCAGGTGACCGGTGTGTTGCCGTCAGTGAACTGGCCGATGGAGATGAATTTCACGTCGTGGCTCATCGGCGGCATGATCATCGACTCGACCTGCGTCGGCTTGGCATCGCTGCCGAGCATGCGCGGAACGCTGTGCCCGTAGATGTCAGCGTCCAGGACACCGACCGAGAGCCCGCGTGCGGCCAGGGCTGCGGCCAGATTCACCGTCACACTGGACTTGCCGACACCGCCCTTACCCGAGGCGATCGCGTACACGCGGGTCAGATTGCCGGGCTTAGCGAACGGGATCTCCGGCTCGGCACGATCGCCGCGCAGCTGCTTGCGCAGTGCGGTCCGCTGCTCGTCGTTCATCACATCGAGTTCGACGCGGACCTCACCGACTCCGGGAACGTCGGCGACGGCGCTCTTGACACTGCTGCTGATCTTGTCCTTGAGCGGACAGCCCGCGGTGGTCAAGAAGATGCCCACGTCCACGGTGCCGTTGGCGGCGATCTCGACCGACTTGACCATGTTCAAGTCGGTGATCGGTTTGCCGATCTCGGGGTCGTGGACCTTGCTGAGCGCGGAGCGAACGGCGGATTCAGTAGGGGCTGCTGCGGTGTTCACATCTCCCAGCCTAGGACTAAGCGCAAGTGCGGCGCTCAGCGGCTAGGGGCGGCAGGCTTGTTCGTGGTGGCCTTGGGAGCGCCGGACTTGGGGGCAGCCTTCTTCGGTTCCGGCGCAGGCGCCGGGGCCGGCCCCACCCCCGGGGGTAGACAGATCGCACCCAGGCAGTTCTGGTGCAGCGTCGGTTTGGCCTTCCTGGTCGACGGCGCCGAGCTCTCCGGGCCCTCCTGGCCGGGTGCGTCTTTCTTGTCTTTCTTGTCCTTCTTGCCCTTGTCCTTGTTGTCCTTATCCTTCTGGTCCTTCTTGACCGGATCGGCGGGCGCGGAGTGCATTTCGGGGATGCCACCGGTGGGGATCACGCCGGTGGCGTAGGCCGCGGCCCAACCCAGGACGTTGTTGGCGTAGGCGACCGAGCGGTTGTAACGCAGGATGTTGTTCACCTTGTGGGCGTCGGCCATGATGTTGGTGACCCCGGCGCACAGGTACCGGCCCGCCGAATAGGCGGCGTCGAAGATGTTGTCCGGATCGGCCTTTCCGTCGCCGTTGGCGTCGGCGCCCCAGGCCTTCCAGGTGCTCGGGATGAACTGCATGGGGCCCATGGCGCGGTCGTGGCGGGGGTCGCCGTCCAAGACGCCGCCGTCGGTGTCGGTGATGACCTCGTTGCCTGCCAGCGAACCGTCGAGCACCGGCCCACGGATCTTGGTGCGGGTGTTCCCGTATTCATCGACGTTGCCGCCGCCGGCGTGTCCGGACTCGATCCGGCCGATCCCGGCCAGCAGGAACCAGGGCAGCTGGCACTGGGGACTCTCGGCGGCGACGCGGGTGGCACCGAGTTTGTACGCCTGCAGGACCACCCCGGGGATTCCGAGCGGACCGTTGGGCAGGTTGGCGGCGATACGGAACTGCGGATTGGCCGAGGCGGCCGTGTTCTCGGCGGGCGGTGCGAAACCGTAAAGGGTGGGGGAGGACGCGGGGACGGCGGCGGCCACGGCCGTCTCGCCGTCGCCGGACACCACGGTGACGCTGGCGACCCCGGTCGGTGCGGCCGTCCCGGCGGAAGTGCTGGCGGTGGCTCCGACGAGCATCGCGGCGCCCACGGCGGCGACTCCGGTGGTCACGACGGCCCCGCGCAGCGCGGACCGGCCGGCGGACCGAGCCGCCGGGCTGCGGCGCGATTTGATACCCATCAGAAACTCATCCCCATCAGTTCTGATCACGTTCACGTGTCATTCCACGTGCTGGACAGCGTTCGCCACCGGTGAGCCGAGCGGCTCCGTAGTGCAAACTGTGAGCCAGCATACCCTGCGGTAAGGCGGGCCGAGCAGGCTACGTCCGATCCCGGTGCAACGAGGTCAGCTCCGGGGGGACAGCGCTGCTGGCGCCCCGTTCGGCAGGACCGGCGGCGAGGCGGTCGAGCAGTTCGTCGAGCAGGCCGTCGAGCTCGCGGCGCAGATAGTCGCGGGTCACCGTCTCGCCGACGGCCAGCCGGACCGCAGCCAGCTCGCGGGCCAGGAATTCGGTATCGGATTTTGTTTGAGCGGCCCGCCGGCGGTCTTCGTCCAGGGAGACCTTGTCGCGGTTCTCCTGCCGGTTCTGGGCCAGCAGGATCAGCGGGGCGGCGTAGGCGGCCTGGGTGGAGAAGGCCAGATTGAGCAGGATGAACGGATAGGGATCCCATTCGAAGGCGAAGACGCCGATGTTCAGGAAGATCCACACCACCACCACGATGGACTGGATGGCCAGGTACGAGCCGGTGCCCAGAAAGCGGGCGACCCGTTCGGCGTACACGCCGACCACATCGGCGTCGAACCGGTCGGAGACCCGGCGCCGGCCGTCGCTGGGGGTGTCGAGGCGGCGTGGAGTCATCGCGGAAGACCCTCCGGTTCCTGTTCGCGCCAGTCTCGGGGCAGCACCGCATCCAGGAGGTCGTCGACGGCCACCGCCCCCAGCAGATGTGCCGACTCGTCCACCACCGGCGCCAGCGACAGGTTATAGGTCGCAAAGAAGCGTGTCATGGCCTCCAGCGAATCCTCCGGCCGGAGCCGGGGGATGTCATCGTCGAGGATCCCGGCGACCAGGTTGGCCGGTGGTTCGCGCAGCAGCGCCTGGGTATGTACGACGCCGAGGAAAGTGCCGGTCGGGGTGCTGGTCGGAGGTCGCACCACCATGACCATGGTGGCTGTGGCCGGACCGACATCGGGGTTGGCCACCCGGGCCAGGGCCTCCGAGACCGTGGTCCCGGCCGAGACGATGATCGGTTCGGGCGTCATCACACCGCCGGCGGTGTCGGGGGAGTGCAGCAGCAGCCGGCGCACCGGCGCCGAATCCTCCGGGGCCATCCGGGCCAGGAGTGCTTCGGCCTCGGCTGCGGGCATGACGCCCAGAAGGTCGGCGACGTCGTCGGGATCCATCGCTTCGAGGACCGCGGCGACCCGGGCCCGGTTGAGCGAGGCCAGCAGGGCGGTCTGTTCGTCGGTGGTCATCTCCTGCACGATGTCGGCCAGCCGTTCGTCGTCGAGGGCGGCGGCCAATTGCTGACGGCGTTGCTCGGGCAGTTCCCGGAAGGCATTGGCCACGTCGGCCGGCCGCATCCCCTCGAATTGGGTCAGTGCCAGCTCGACGCCGTGGCCTGGGTGGTTGAGGTTCAGCTTGCTCAGCCCGACCACGTGATTCCACGGAACCACGCGCGTCTCGCCGCGGCGGCGCAGCCCGCGGCGACCGGTCCGCAGCGCGACGCGGCTGACCACCCAGTCCAGTGATCGGGTGCGTTCGATCTCCATGTCGACTACCGACAACTCGGTCTCGTGCAGTTCGGGGAATTCCGGATCGTCGGTGTGCACCGGGCTCTCGAGCACCTGACCGACGGCCAATGCCTCGTTGGGCCGCAGCTGCAGGTTGCGCACGTTCACCCGCCCGGTGGTCAGAGTGACCGCATCGGCGTCGATGTTGGTCACCCGCCCCATCGGGACGAAGATGCGGCGGCGGCTGGCCGCCAGCTCCACTGCCAGGCCCAGTGCCCGGGAGCGCTGGCCGGGCAGGTGCATGGCCAGCACCACATCGCGAACGCGGCCGATGGATTCACCGTCGGGGCCCAGGACCACCAGACCCACGAGTCTGGCGACGAAGACCTTGAGCGTTTGCGTCATGGTACTAAGGGTAGAAGCATGCCCGCACCGTTCGGGTGTCGCCGCGACGAGAGGTGTAAACATGACCCAGCCGATGCGGCAGGCTCCGGGCCTGCCGACCAAGCCGACCGGGTGGCCGGTCGGCTCGTACGAGACCTACGAAAACGCGCAGCGTGCCGTCGACTACCTGTCGGACAACCACTTCCACGTCGAAAAGCTGACGATCGTCGGCGTCGACCTGATGCAGGTCGAACGGGTCCTGGGGCGGCTCACCTGGGGCAAGGTCCTCGGCGGCGGCCTCGTCTCGGGGGCCTGGTTCGGTCTGTTCGTCGGCCTGATCATCAGCATCTTCGTCACCGGGTCGGACTTCTGGGTCCCGATCGTCTTCTGTGTTGTGGCCGGCATGGTCTTCGGACTGATCAGTGCGGCGATCCCGTACGCCGCCACCCGAGGCCAGCGCGACTTCGCCTCGACCATGCAACTGGTCGCCGGGCGCTACGACGTACTGTGCGATCCCGGTAGCGCCGAACAAGCCCGCGACATGCTGGCCAAGCTGGCCATCTGACCGACGCCGCGCGCCGATTCCAACCCGGCCGCCCCACCTTCCCGGCCCTCGGGGAGGTGGGGCGGCCGTCGTTTGCGGCCCGACAAAAGATCTCCCACGCCGGGCACCGAGGTGTGCAGTGAGTCACTGTGGGTGCGTTACCCTAAGCGACACGACACGATCCACAGGTGATCCTCAGGTAGGAGGCGTCCAGCGCGATGGTCCCCAAGGAATTTCCCGGCAGACGCCGGCGACGCCGTCTGCGTACTCGGGTCGCCGCCGCCGCGGTCGCGGCCACCGCGCTGGCGCCGGCGCTGGTGGCGTGCACTGCCGGCTACACCCCCGGCGTGATCAACATCTACGCCCCCGCCGACGGTGCCGGCGAGATCACCAGTCAGGCCGCGGTGTGCAGCGCCGCATCCGGTGGACGCTACGACGCGCGGGTGACCATCCTGCCCAAGGACGCCGACGGTCAGCGTCTGCAGTTGGCTCGCCGCCTGGCCGGTAACGACAAAGAGCTCGACGTGATGGCCATCGACGTGGTCTGGACGGCCGAGTTCGCCAATGCCGGCTGGCTGGTGCCGGTGCCGGCCGCACAGGCCGCCGACGTTGCCCGCACCAACCTGGCCGGTCCGGTGGAGACGGCGATGTGGAAGAGGCCCGACGACGCCGCACCGGTGCTGTATGCGTTGCCGATCTGGACCAACACCCAGCTGCTCTGGTACCGCCCCGATGTGCTCCGGAGCTTCCTGGGCCCGCGGGCCCAGGTGCCGACCACCTGGGACGAGATGATCGAGCAGTCCACTGCCATCCACGCCAAGGACCCCAAGGGCCCGACACAGATCCTGGTCCAGGGTGCGCAGTACGAGGGACTGATGGTGTGGTTCAACTCGGTGCTCCAGAGCGCCGGCGGCCACATCCTGGACCCGGAGGACCCCTCCAAACAGGCGCTCAACGACACGCCCGAGCATCGTGCGGCGACCCTCAAGGCGCTGCAGATCCTCAAGGCGGTCACCAGCTATCCGGGTGCCGATCCGTCGATCAGCAACTCCGACGAGGGCACCGCGCGGGACGGGATGGAGCGGGGGATCGCCTCGTTCGAAATCAACTGGCCGTTCGTCTTCCAGTCGGCCCGGCAGAACGGCGCCTCCGGTGACGTCTCCTTCCTGAAGGATGCGATGGCGCCGTACGCCGCGCGCATCCTCGATGAGAAGAATCCGCCGACCGCGCAGGAGCTGACCCCGATCAACCGGGTGCTGCGCCGGTCGTTCGATTTCGCACCGTACCCGGGTGTGACCGCCGATCGACCGGCGAAATCGACACTGGGCGGACTGAACGTGGCCGTGGCCGCGACCTCGCCGCAGCAGGAGCTGGCTGCGGAGGTGGCCGCCTGCCTGACCAGTCGGGACGCGCAGCGTGTCTACGCGCTCGAGGGAGCGCTGCCGCCGACGGTCACAGCGCTGTACGAGGAAAAGGACTTCAAGACCGCCTATCCGATGGGTGATGAGATCCGCAAGCAGCTGGAGGAGGAGCATGTCGCACCGCGACCGGCCACACCCCAGTACCAGGCGGTGTCGACGCTGCTGACGGCGACGCTGAGCCCGGTCGGCCGCTGGGATCCGGAGACCATGGTCGACACCCTGGCCACCCAGGTCCAAAAGGCCATCGACGGGGAAGGGATCATCCCATGACCAGCGAAGACGACGAGCTGACCCCAGAGGAACCGAACACGGACGCACCGACTTCCGACCTGTCGGCTCCCGATCCGGTCAGCTCCGACGACATCGAGGCCATCCCGCCGGAACCGGTCGCCCCGATTCACTCCGACCTCTGGGTACCGCCCGAGGCCATGGCACCGGCACCCGGCAGCGAACGCCCGCTCACCGGCCAGCCGCTGGCTGCCCCGCCGCCGGCCGAGTACCCGGCGGACTATCCGCACGACGGCCCCGGGGCTGAGGTCTACGCGGCAACGCTGCCCGGGGCTGCGGTTCCCGAGTCTGTGGTTCCCGGGTCTGCGGTCGCCACCGCGCCGGCTCCGGTCGCCGCGACTACGGCACCGAAGCGTTCGCGGGCCACCGCCCGCAAGTCCAGTGAACGCAGGCTGGCCTACTGGCTGGTGGCGCCGGCCGCGATCGTGATGTTGCTGGTCACCGGCTATCCGATCGTCTACGCTTTCTGGCTCTCCCTGAACCGGGCCACGCTGACCGCACCCGATGAGAACGAATTCATCGGTCTGTCGAATTACGTGACGGTGCTCTCGGACGGGTACTGGTGGAGTGCGCTGTGGGTCACGGCCTTCATCACCGTGGTCTCGGTGGTGATCGAACTGATCCTGGGCATGATGATCGCCCTGGTCATGCACCGGACACTGTTCGGTAAGGGCACCATCCGCACCGTCGTGCTGATCCCGTACGGCATCGTCACGGTGGCCGCGGCGTTCTCCTGGTACTACGCGTGGACCCCCGGCACCGGATATCTGGCGAACCTGGTGCCCGACGGCACCGACCTGCTGACCCAGCAGTGGCCGTCGATCTTCATCATCATCCTGGCCGAGGTCTGGAAGACCACCCCGTTCATGGCGTTGCTGCTGCTGGCAGGTCTGGCGCTGGTGCCCGACGATCTGCTCAAGGCCGCACAGATCGACGGGGCCGGAGCCTGGACACGGCTGTGGAAGATCATCATCCCGATGATGAAGGCGGCCATCCTGGTGGCGCTGCTGTTCCGTACCCTCGACGCCTTCCGGATCTTCGACAACATCTACATCCTGACCAAAGGCAACAACGGCACCGGTTCGGTGTCCATGCTGGGCTACAACAACCTGTTCAAGGCCTTCAACCTCGGTGTCGGCTCGGCGATCAGCGTGCTGATCTTCCTGTGCGTGGCGATCATCGCCTTCGTGTTCATCAAGATCTTCGGCGCCTCGGCGCCCGGTTCCGACGACGAGGGGCGGTAGGGCGATATGAACCACATGAACAAGCGGATCGGCTGGACCATCGCCAACATCGTGGTGATCCTCTACGCGATCATCCCGCTGTGGTGGATCATCAGCCTGTCCCTGAAGCCGGTCGGCAGCGTGACCGACGGCAACTTCATTCCGCGGCAGTGGACACTGGCCAACTACCGCAGCCTGTTCGCCGACGGTGTGCTCAGCGAACTGCTGTGGACGGTGCTGGTGCTGGTGATCGGTGCGGCGCTGCTGGGGGTGGCGACCCTGGTCGGACGGCGCGCGCAGACCGCTGGGAATCACGCGCTGGCCACCGGCGCCCGCGTCGGTCGATGGGTGCTCGGCATCGGCATGGTGGTGGCACTGATCGTGGGCGTCATCGTTCCGCTGACCGACGGCGGCAACTTCGGCCGGCCGCTGCTCAACTCCATCGGCGTGGGCCTGATCACCACCCTGGTGGCCGTGGTGCTGGGCACCATGGCGGCCTATGCGGTCGCCCGCCTGGACTTCCGCGGGAAGAAGGCGCTGATCGGTGCGGCCCTGCTGATCGCGATGTTCCCGCAGATCTCGCTGGTGACACCGCTGTTCAATATCGAACGCAAGCTCGGCCTGTTCGATACCTGGCTGGGTCTGATCATCCCGTACACCGCGTTCGCACTGCCGCTGGCGATCTACACGCTATCGGCGTTCTTCCGTGAGATCCCCTGGGATCTGGAGAAGGCGGCGATGATGGACGGTGCCACACCCTCGCAGGCCTTCCGCCGGGTGATCGTGCCGCTGGCCGCCCCGGGCGTGGTGACCGCTGCGATCCTGGTGTTCATCTTCGCCTGGAACGATCTGCTGCTGGCACTGTCGCTGACCTCCACCCAGCGGGCCATCACCGCACCGGTGGCGATCGCGAACTTCACCGGTTCCAGTCAGTTCGAGGAACCCACCGGGTCCATCGCGGCAGCCGCCGTGGTGATCACCATTCCGATCATCGTCTTCGTACTCTTCTTCCAACGTCGTATCGTCGCCGGTCTGACCTCCGGCGCGGTGAAGGGATAATTCCATGGCCGACATCGTTCTGGAGAACGTCTCCAAGCAGTATCCGGACGGCTCGACGGCGGTGCAGGATGTGAATCTGCACATCGCCGACGGCGAGTTCGTCATCCTGGTCGGCCCCTCCGGCTGCGGAAAGTCGACGACGCTGAACATGATCGCCGGACTGGAGGACATCTCCGCTGGGACGCTGAGCATCGGCGGTCAGCGGATGAACGACGTCGCCCCGAAGGACCGCGACATCGCGATGGTCTTCCAGAGCTACGCGCTGTATCCGCACATGACGGTGCGGCAGAACATCGCATTCCCGCTGACGCTGCAGAAGCTGCCCAAGGAGCAGATCGCCGCGAAGGTGGAGGAGGCCGCGCGCATCCTGGATCTGGGGGAGTACCTGGACCGCAAGCCGGCCAACCTGTCGGGTGGTCAGCGCCAGCGGGTCGCGATGGGTCGGGCCATCGTGCGTCATCCCAAGGCGTTCCTCATGGACGAGCCGCTGTCGAACCTGGACGCCAAACTGCGCGTGCAGATGCGCACCGAGATCGCCGAACTGCAGCAACGCCTGGGGGTCACGACCGTGTATGTGACCCACGACCAGACCGAGGCCATGACGCTGGGCGATCGCGTCGTGGTGATGCGCGCCGGAGTGGTGCAGCAGGTCGGGGCTCCGCAGGAGCTGTACGACCGGCCGGCCAACTTGTTCGTCGCCGGGTTCATCGGTTCGCCCGCGATGAACTTCATTCCCGGTCAGCTGACCCCGACCGGCATCGACACGGTCATCGGGCCGATCGAACTACCGGACTATTCCCAGGTCGCCGCCAACGCACAGGCGGCCGGAGCCAGCGGTGAAGTGCTCATCGGAGTCCGTCCTGAACACCTGGCCGACGCCGATCAGATGGATCCGGCCCTCCTGCCGGCGATGACGACTTTTCAGGCGAGGGTCGACATCGTCGAATCGATGGGCTCGGACAAGTATTACTACTTCGCCCTGGACCACCGCGGACAGAGCGCACAGCTGCTCCATCAGCTCGCCGAAGATCTGGGGGCGTCGACCGCCGGGGGTCAGAAGGTGGCCCGGCTGCTGCCGTCGACGCAGGTCCCGCGCGGCGGGACACTGAATCTGGCGATGGACCCGCGGCTGCTGCACGTCTTCGACACCGACACCGGAGTGGCGCTGCGATAGAGCGGCGACCATACTCACCACGGTGAGCCCCGTACCGTCCATCGTCGACCTCGTCACCACGCATCTGACCCAGGCGCTCGGTGATGCACCCCAGCGCGCCAGTGTGACCTTCCTCGGGGTGGAACCGATCGAGGTGCTCCGGTTCGCCGACCTCGCGGCCGGCGAGGTGGTGCTGGCCACCGTCGGCTGTGCCCGCCACCCGATGCAGGATCCGAGCGAGCTGATGCCTGACCCGGACAAAGGACCGCGCGCCGAGTTGGTGTTGCGGCTGCGGGCGAGCGTTCCGCTGCCGGGCTTGCACAAGACGCTGGCCACCGTCGCCGCCGCTCCGGCCGTCGAAGGGCTGATTCTGGGCGAGGACTCCCTGGTCGATCTGCAGGAGCCGCTGTGGGGCGGGGCCATCTGTTCGGCGCTGCTGCTGTCGGAAGATTCCGGGATCACCGATCTGACGCTGCCGGATCCGGCCGAACCGGTGCGCTTCCTGCGTGCCACCCCGATCACCGCCAACGAAGCCGCCTGGGTGCGGCTGAAGGGTGCGCAGGCACTGCGCGATGCCTGGACCGAGGCCGGAGTGGATGTGGCCGACCCGACACGCGGCGGGGTCACCCCGGCCTGAACGGCGGTGACGGTACCGGGCGCCGGGCACGTCGACTACCGTTACCGAGGATGCAGAACTCCACGATGCGTGTCCTGACCGGCCTGCTGGCGTTGATCACCACCCTGGCCGCGGTCACTGCGTGCGGCGACGACACGCCGCCGCCGCTGCTGATTTCCTCCTCCGACCAGCCGGAGATGCGGGCCGCCGCCGCGCTCTACGCGGTGGCGCTGACCCGAGCCGGTATCCCCGCTACCACCGACGGTGCGCCCGTCGACCCGGACACCGAACTGCTCGAAGCGCTGGCCACCGGCCGGGCCGATCTGTTCCCGGCCTTCACCGGGCAGCTGCTGGAACAGCTCTCGGCCACGCCGCAGGCGCTGGGCGGAGAAGAACTGCAGGCCGAGGTGGCGAGGTCGCTGCCCCAAGGGGTCGCTGTCGGCGACCCGACCGGGGTGAGCGACCGGCCGCAACTGCTGATGTCGGCCGAGCTGCGTGAACGCTACGGCGTCGACAATCTGGTCCAGTGTTCAGCCGTGCCCGCCGGACTGCCTCTGGTGGTGACCGGTGCCGGTGCGGCGGCGCCGTCGCCGGCAGATCTGGCCGCTTTCGCCGACTGCCGGCCCGGTCCGGTGGAGCACGTCAGGGACAAGCGGGCGCTGCTCGAGCGTGTGGCCACCGGACAGGCGCTGGGGGTGCTGCCTGCGCTGCAGGTGGCGAGCCTGGGGGATCTGGGGCAGGTCCGGACGATTCCGGCCGACGGAGCGCCGCGCGCCCAGGACCTGGTGCCGGTCTATCGCAGTGCCGCGCTCAATCGGTCCGCACTGAAGCAGCTGAGCCGGATCGCCGGCGAACTGAGCACTGCCGACCTGGCAGAACTCGGCGCGCGAGTGGCGGCCGGGGAGGACCCGCGCGACGTCGCCGCCGACTGGCTCAGCGGTCGCCACTGACCGGACCCGCAGCGGACCGGCCGCGCAGACGAGACCACCCCGGCACCGCGATCACGCGGAACTGCCGGGGTGGAGTCGTTGGAAGAGCGCTCAGGACACGCGGGAGAGTGCCCAGTTGGTGGCGCGGGCGGCGATCCCCTGATAGTACGAGCCGACCAGGCGCACACCCAGATCGAGCAGTTTGGCGTCGGCGCCGACCAGGACGCGGGCATGCTCCTTCTCCACGGCGCGCAGGATGATGTCGGCGGCCTTCTCCGGTGAGGTGCGCGCCAGATACTTGTCGAACAGCTCGGCGGTCTTGGCGGCATCGTGATCGCCGGAGGCCGTCGAGTTGCGGGCGATGGCGGTCTTGATGCCGCCGGGGTGCACACAGGTGACGGCCACGTTGTTCTTGGCGATCAGCATCTCCTGGCGCAGCGCCTCGGTGAAGCCGCGTACGGCGAACTTGGCCGAGTTGTAGGCCGACTGCCCGGGTTCGGACAGCAGCCCGAACAGTGAGGAGACGTTCACGATCGCACCGTCACCCGAGGCGATCACGTGCGGCAGGAAGATCTTGGTGCCGTTGACTACGCCCCAGTAGTCCACGTCCATGATCCGTTCGATGTCCTTGAACTCCATCGTCTCGACCTCACCGTGGTGGGCGATGCCGGCGTTGTTGATGATGGCGTTGACCTTGCCGAAGTGAGCGACCACGGCGTCGGCGTACTCCATGAACGCCTCGCGTTCGACGACGTTGAGGAGCTGGGCGTGGACGTCGCCGCCGGCTTCCTGGACCAGCTGTTCGGTGGTGCTCAGGCCCGCCGGGTCGACGTCGGAGATGGCGACCTTGGCGCCGCGCTGAGCAAGTTTGACCGCCAATGCGCGACCGATGCCGGAGCCTGCGCCGGTGACGACGACGACCTTGCCACGAAAATCCTTCATGAATGTGTCCTTATCCTCGAGAAGCTTGAAGTGGGTGCAGATGGGGTGGTCAGACGCCGGCGGCGACGGCGGTCCGGTCGGCGTCGGTATGCCCGTCGGCGGGGGCCGGATCGGTCGACACGTCGTAGGCGGCGATGTCGAACCGGCGGGTGGTGTTACGGAAGTTGAAGGTGAATCCCGGCCACAGCACGGTGATGTTGCCGTTGGCGTCCTTGTACCAGGAGGAGCAGCCGCCGTTGACCCAGACCGAGCGCCTGAGTTTGTCCTGCAGGTCGGCGGTGTACCGGTCCTGGACGTCCTGGCGCACCTCGGTACGCGTGACCCCGGCCCGGGTGGTCTTCTTGAGGTAGTCGATCAGGTAGTTCAGCTGGGACTCGATCATGTAGACCATCGAGGTGTGGCCCAGACCGGTCGACGGGCCGATCAGCAACGCCATGTTCGGGAAGCCGTGGATGAAGGTGCCCTTGTACCCGGTCATGCCGCCCTCGTCCCAGACGTCCTTGAGGGTCCGGCCGCCGACGCCGTGGATGGTTTCGAATACCGGGGAGTCGGTGACGTGGAAGCCGGTCGCCACGACGATGACGTCGACCGGATGCTCCTGGCCGTCGGCGGTGACGATCGCGTCGGCGGTGATCTTGCTGATCGGGTCGGTGATCAGATCGACGTTGTCGCGGTCCAGGGTCGGATACCACTCGTTCGACTTGAGGATGCGCTTGCAGCCCACGGCGAAGGTCGGGGTGACCTTGGCGCGCAGCTGCGGGTCGCGGATGCCCTTGAAGATGTTCGCCCGCGAGAGCGCTTCGACGGGCTTGAGCGCCTTGGGTGCGTAGGTCATTCCGGCGGCGATCGACTCGTTGGCGGTGTAGATCCCGCCGCGGATCAGCGTCTGCAGACCGGGGATGTTCTTGAAGGCCCAGTTCTCCACCGGCAGGTACGGGCGCTCGGTGCGCGGCACGATCCACGGGGCGGTGCGCTGGTAGACGTCCAGGTGGCCGGCGATCTTCCCCAGCTGCGGCACGATCTGGATCGCCGAAGCGCCGGTGCCGATCACCGCGATGCGCTTACCGGCGTAGTCGTAGTCGTCGTCCCACCGGGCCGAGTGCACCATCTTGCCGGCGAAGTCCTCGATGCCGTCGATATCGGGCAGGTTCGGCTCGCATAGCGGTCCGACGCCGCCGACCAGGTGGCGGGCGCGGACCTGGCCGGGGGTGCCGTCGCGTTCGATGTCGAGGATCCAGCGCCGCTCCTCCTCGTTCCAGGCCGCCTTGGTCACCTCGGTGCCGAACCAGGTCTTGGCACCGATGCCGTACTCGTCGGCGACACCATTGATGTATCGGTGGATCTCCGGCTGGTGGGAGTAGGACCGCGACCAGCCCGGATTCTGGGCGAAGGAGTACGAGTACAGATGCGAGGGGACATCGCAGGCCGCACCGGGGTAGGTGTTGTCTCGCCACGTACCGCCGAAGTCTGCACCGCGGTCGAGGACCACGTAGTCGTCGAAGCCGTTCTGGGCGAGCCGGATCGCCGCACCCAGGCCGGAGAAGCCGGCTCCGACGATCGCGATCTCTACATCGTGTGTTGTCATGATGTCAGCCTAAAACAGTTACTGACCCGACGTCAATAGTTATTGATCAAGCGTCAACAACTCGTTGAAACGCCGATGGCGGTGCCTTAGGCTGGGCGCATGACGGTCACCGAGAACGCTGCCGGCACCCCGGAGCGGCGCCGCCGGATGAGTCCGGAGCAGCGCCGGCAACAGCTGCTGGACATCGGTCTGGCGATGTCCCGGGACATGCCGCCGGAGGAGGTGACCATGGAGGCGGTGGCCGAGGCCGCGGGGGTCTCGCGCGGTCTGGTCTTCCACTACTTCGAATCCACCCATGACTTTCACCTGGCGATCATGCGTGCACAGGCCGCCGACATGCTCGAGCGTACGCGGCCGCCGGAGGGGATCGACGACCCCAACGAAGCGGCACTGGCGGCTATCGGTGCGTATGTCGACTACGTCGAGGAGCATCCGGCGGCCTATGCTTCCGTGCTGCGGGGGGCGCTCAGCGCCGAGGCGGGTCTGCGCGAGGTGACCGAGGCGACCCGCAACGAGGTCGCCGCCCGAGTGATCTCCTTCGCCCCCGCGCTGGGGCTGACGGTCAACGCCACGGTCCGCGCAGCGGTGATGGGCTGGATCGCTTTCACCGAGGACGTGATGATCCGCTGGCTGACCGAACGGGAGCTGAGCCGCGAGCAGGTGCTGGGGCTGCTGACCACGTCACTGCTGGCCGTGGCCGGTGCCGCTGCGCTGGTCGACGTATAGGGTCGTCCGTCCCGACGCGGCGGCGGCCGCTCAGACGACTCGCGCCCCGCAGCAGTGCTGCGGGGCGCGAATGGTCAGCGAGGGTCAGCTGAAGGCCGAATTGATGATCTCGGCCTGTTCGACGGCGTGGACCTTCGGTGAACCGGAGGACGGCGCCGCCATCGCCCGGCGGGAGATCCGGCGCAGTCCCGACAGCTTGTTGGGCAGCAGATCCGGTAGCCACAGCCCCAGGAACGGCCACGGCCCCTGGTTGGCAGGCTCCTCCTGGACCCACACGAAGTCGGTTGCGTTCGGGTACTGATCCAGCGTGCGGGCCAGCCGGCGGTGGGGTACCGGGTACAGCTGCTCCAACCGGATGATCGCGATGTCGTCGCGGCCGTCCTTGGCCTGCTTGGCCGCCAGCTCGTAGTAGAGCTTGCCTGAGACCAGCAGGATGCGGGTCACCTTTGCGCGATCGCCCACTGCGCCCTGACCGTTGAAGTCGCCGGCGTAGTAGGGGTCGTCGCGCACCGACAGGAACTTGCCCTCGGTGAACTCCTCGATCGGGGAGACCGCGGCCTTGTTGCGCAGCATGGACTTGGGGGTGAACACCACCAGCGGGCGGCTGATGCCATCGTGCACGTGGCGGCGCAGCAGGTGGAAGTAGCTGGCCGGCGTGGACGGCAGCGCCACGGTCATCGAACCCTCGGCACACAGTTGCAGGAAGCGCTCGATGCGTCCGGAGGTGTGGTCGGGACCCTGGCCTTCGTGTCCGTGCGGCAGCAGCAGGACCACATCCGACCGCTGGCCCCACTTGGCTTCACCCGAGCTGATGAATTCGTCGATGATCGACTGGGCGCCGTTGACGAAGTCACCGAACTGCGCCTCCCACAGAACCAGCGCATCGGGGTTGCCGATCGCGTAACCGTATTCGAAACCGAGCACGGCGAACTCGCTGAGGGGCGAGTCGTAGACCATGAAGCGGCCCGGGCCCTCGGGGACCAGGGCGTTCAGCGGGGTGTACTCCGAACCGTTCTCCCGGTCGATCAGGACCGAGTGGCGCTGCGTGAAGGTGCCTCGACGTGAGTCCTGGCCGGAGAGCCGGACCGTCAGTCCCTCCTCGACCAGTGTGCCGAAGGCCAGCAGCTCGGCGAAAGCCCAGTCCACATCGCCGTTGCGGCTCATGTCCCGGCGGCGTTCCAGGACCGGCTTGACCCGGGGATGCGGGGTGAAGCCCTCGGGCAGTTCCACGAAGGCGTCGCCGATCTTGGTCAGCGCTGCGGCCGGCACCGAGGTGACCAGCTGCACCGGGAGCTGCTGGTCTTCGGTGATCGGCGGCGACGCCTCCGGCGTGAAGCGGTCGAGCTCCTTGACCTCCACGAAGACGCGCTCGAGCTGGCCCTGGTAGTCGCGCAGGGCGTCCTCGGCCTCCTTGGTGGAGATGTCGCCGCGGCCGATCAGCGATTCGGTGTAGCTCTTGCGGACGCTGCGCAGGCTGTCGATCACGTCATACATGGCCGGCTGGGTCATCGAGGGGTCGTCGCCCTCGTTGTGGCCGCGGCGGCGGTAGCAGACCAGATCGATCACCACATCGCGGTGGAACGCCTCGCGGTAGTCCACCGCCAGCTGAGCTGCCCACACGCAGGCCTCCGGGTCGTCGCCGTTGACGTGGAAGATCGGGGCGTCGACGGCCTTGGCCAGGTCGGTGCAGTAGCGCGTGGACCGCGAGTACTCCGGGGCGGTGGTGAAGCCGACCTGGTTGTTGACCACGATGTGCACGGTGCCGCCGGTGCGGTAGCCGTTGAGCATCGACAGGTTCAGCGTTTCCCAGACCACGCCCTGGCCGGCGAAAGCGGCATCGCCGTGCAGCATGAGCGGCAGGATGCCGAAACGCTGATCCTCGTCGAGCATGTCCTGCTTGGCGCGGACGATGCCCTCCAGGACCGGGTCGACGGCCTCGAGGTGGCTGGGGTTGGCGGTGAGCGAGACATCGATCTCGTTGTCGCCGAACATCTGGTAGTACTTGCCCTCGGCGCCCAGGTGGTACTTCACGTCACCGGAGCCGTGCATCTGGGAGGTGCCCAGATCACCTTCGAATTCGGTGAAGATCTTCGAGTACGGCTTGCCGACGATGTTGGCCAGCACATTGAGGCGGCCGCGGTGTGGCATGCCGATGATGACCTCGTGCAGCGAGTGCTCGGCGGCCCGGTCCAGGACCGAGTCCATCATCGGGATCACCGACTCGGCGCCCTCCAGGGAGAAGCGCTTTTGACCGACGTACTTGGTCTGCAGGAACGTCTCGAAGGCCTCGGCCGCATTGAGCTTGGACAGGATGTACTTCTGCTCGGCCACCGACGGCTTCACATGCTTGATCTCGACCCGTTCCTGCAGCCAACGCTGCTGATCGGGGTCGAGGATGTGGGTGTACTCCACACCGATGTGACGGCAGTACGCATCGCGCAGGATCGCCAGCACATCGCGCAGCTTCATCTTCTCTTCGCCGTGGAATCCACCGACGTTGAAGGTGCGGTCCAGATCCCACAGGGTCAACCCGTAGGTCAGCACGTCCAGGTCCGGGTGAGCCGAGCGGCTGTCGATCTGCATCATCAGCGGATCGGTATCGGCCATCAGATGACCGCGGCTGCGGTAGGCGGCGATCAGTTCCAGGACGCGGGTGTTCTTGTCGACCAGTCCCTCCGGGATGTCCCGGCGCCAGCGGACCGGCTCGTAGGGGATGTTCAGCGCGATGAACAGCTCATCCCAGAAGTCGTCGCTGAGTAGCAGCTGGTGGATGGTCCGCAGGAAGTCGCCGGATTCGGCGCCCTGAATGATCCGGTGGTCGTAGGTCGAGGTGAGCGTCATCAGCTTGCCGACGCCCATATTGGCCAGTTGCTCGTCGGAGGAGCCCTGGAACTCGGCCGGGTACTCCATGGCGCCCACGCCGATGATCGCACCCTGGCCGGGCATCAGGCGCGGTACCGAGTGGACGGTACCGATGGTGCCGGGGTTGGTCAGCGACATGGTGACGCCGGCGAAGTCGTCGGCGGTCAGCTTGCCGTCGCGAGCCCGGCGCACGATGTCCTCGTAGGCGGCCCAGAACTGGGCGAAGCCCATCTTCTCGGCCTCTTTGATCGCGGCGACGACGAGGGTGCGGTTGCCGCCCTTGCCGGGCAGGTCGATGGCCAGACCCAGGTTCGTGTGGGCGGGGGTGACGACATTGGGCTTGCCGTCGATCTCAGCGAAGTGCCGGTTCATCCCTGGGAAGGCCTTGACCGCCTGCACGATCGCATAGCCGAGCAGATGGGTGAAGCTGACCTTGCCGCCGCGGGTGCGGGCCAGGTGATTGTTGATGACGGTCCGGTTGTCGATCATCAGCTTGACGGGGATCGCGCGCACGCTGGTGGCGGTCGGCACGTCCAGGGAAGCGGACATGTTGCGCACGATCGCTGCGGCCGGACCACGCAACACGGTCGTCTCGTCGGCGGTCTGTTCGGCGGCGGGCTTGGCCACCGCGGTGCTGCGGCTGACACCGGCGGCCGCCTTGGTGGCGGCGGCCTCCTTGGCCGGGGCCGGGGCG
>NZ_BANT01000011.1 GCF_000333015.1 Gordonia hirsuta DSM 44140 = NBRC 16056
GGACCGCTGCGCCCGGAGGCCGCCGCCGCATTCGACGCCGTGGCCGGTGTGCCGATCCTGGCCGTGGACCTGCCCTCGGGTGTCGACCCCGATACCGGCGTCGTGCACGAGCCCTCGGTGCAGGCCGCGGTGAGCGTCACCTTCGGCCGGCCGCGGCTGGCGCACCTGCTGGCCGCACCCGTCTGCGGTCGCGTGGAGGTGATCGACCTGGGTCTGACGCTGCCGCCGCCGACCGTGGCCTCGCTGACCGACGCGCAGGTGGGGCAGGTCTGGCCGGTGCCCGGACCCGGTGACGACAAGTACACCCAGGGGGTGGTCGGCATCGTCGCCGGTAGTGCCCGGTATCCGGGAGCGGCGGTGCTGAGCACCGGCGGCGCGGTCGCGGCCACCTCCGGAATGACCCGTTTCGTCGGTGCGGCCGCCGGTCCGGTCCTGGAACAACGTCCCGAAGTCGTGGCGGTGTCCGAGTTCGCCGAGGCCGGCACCGTGCAGGCCTGGGTGGTGGGTCCGGGGTCGGGCACCGACGCCCGCGCCGAACACCTGCTCGCCCAGGTCCTGGAGAGGCCGGTGCCGGTTCTGGTCGACGCCGATGCGCTGACCGTCCTGGCTGCCCGCCCGCACCTGCTGACCGGCCGCACCGCACCGACCCTGCTCACTCCCCACGCCGGGGAATTCGCCCGGCTGGCCGGCCGCCCGATCGGCGATGATCGCCTGGGTGCGGTCCGGGACCTGGCCGCGCGTTTGGGGGGCACCGTGCTACTCAAAGGCCGGGTGACCCTGGTCGCCGATCCGGACGGGCAGGTGCTGGGCAACGACGCGGGCAGCTCCTGGGCCGCCACCGCCGGTGCCGGTGATGTGCTGTCGGGAATGGCCGGGGCCCTGCTCGCCGCGGGCCTGCCCCCACTCCTGGCCGGGGCGGCCGCCGCCCGCGCGCACGCCGTGGCCGCCGCACT
>NZ_BANT01000010.1 GCF_000333015.1 Gordonia hirsuta DSM 44140 = NBRC 16056
CGAACTGCGCCCGGCCGCCGCCGAGCTGGCCGCACATGCGGCGACGGCAGCCACCGCGCACCAGGTCCTCGGTGAGGTCCTGACCGACTACCGAGCCGCCATGGCGGTGGTCACCGGGCCGCTGGCCCCGGGTTTGGGCGACGGACAGGCGCGCCAGGAGATTCACGCGCGCCTGGAGCTGGCCGCGGCGGCGGGCCGCATCGCCTCGCAGGCGGTCGGGGAGACCGTGGTCGTTCTCCACGACTCCTGGCGCGGAGCGTCGACCGGTGAGCTGGTGCTGGCTGGTGAGCGGTGAACATCGCCGCTGCGCTGGAAGCGGTCGGTGCGCAGGCACGCGCGGACTTCGCGGCCGCGCACGGGGTGTACCGGCGGACCGCGCCGGGCGTCGAGCCGATGGACGACGCCGATTCGCTGCCCCGGCTGATGGTGCCGGTCCGACTGGATAGGGTAGAGCCGTGTTCGGGAAGAAGAAGGTCGTAGCGCCCCCGCCGCCGGCGAAGCTGATGAAAGAGCTGGCGCGCCGGGGCCCGCACAAGGTGAACCGGGGCGACCTGGGCATCGTGGGGCTGGCCGGACAGGTGTTCGCGCCGGTCAGCGGCACCGATCTGCCCGCCGTCGCCTTCGCCCACGGCTGGATGCGCGGCAGCAAGGCCTACCGTGATCTGCTGTTCCACCTGGCCTCGTGGGGTTTCGTGGTCGCGGCCCCCGACTCCGAACGGGGCCCGCTGGCCTCGGACATCGAACTGGCCACCGACCTGCGTGCGGCACTGACCGTGTGCACCAGTGTGCAGCTGGGGACCTCCGGGGCGGTCACGGTCGATCCCGATCGGCTGGCCCTGATCGGGCACGGTTTCGGTGCGGCCGCCGCGGTACGGGCGGCATCGACGAGCACGTTACTGGGGCGCCCGACGATCCCGGTGCGCGCCCTCGTGCCGCTGTTCCCGGCGCCGACCACATCGGACCTGACCGAGGCGGCCGCCACCGTGCGCGCGCCGGCGCTGGTGATCGCCGCTGCCGATGACGTCGACTCGATGACCGGAAACGCGATCTCGCTGGCGAAAGCACTCAGCGGTGAGGTGGTTTTGCGCACATTGGCCGGTGTCGATGGCAAAGCTCTCCTGGAGACGCTGACGGTCAAGAAGCTGATCGGTTTCAACGGTGCCGAACGCAAGACGCACGCGGCGGTTCGCGCCCAGGTCACCGGGTATCTGCTCCATGGGCTGACCGGTGATGAGCGGTACCGTGAGTTCGCTGATCCGGACGTTTCGATGGGCGATACGACGGTCATCGAGACGACCTCTGCGCGCCCGGCCGACGCCGATCACTTCTCCCAGCTGCTGGGCATCGCCCCGTACCGTCCCGACGAGGGCACGTCTACGAAGGGTGTGCCGCTGATCGGCAGGTAAACTCGGCGACCATGTGCGGAATCGTCGGATACGTGGGTAAGCGGCAGGCGCTGGAGATCGTCGTCGAAGCGCTGCGCCGCATGGAGTACCGCGGCTACGACTCGGCCGGAGTGGCCGTCGCCGACGGCGCCGGGCACCTGACGGTGGAGAAGAAGGCCGGTCGGCTGGGCAATCTGGAGACGCTGATCGACGACGTCGGCCCGGGCGCCCTGACCGGGACCACCGGAATGGGGCACACCCGGTGGGCCACGCACGGGCAGCCGACCGACCGGAACGCCCACCCGCACGTGTCCGACGATGCGAAGTTCGCGGTGGTGCACAACGGCATCATCGAGAACTATGCGCCGCTGCGGGACGAACTCGAGGCCGCCGGCGTCGAATTCTCCTCGGACACCGACACCGAGACCGCCGTGCACCTGCTGGCCCGCGAATACGCCGCCGGTGCGACCGCCGGTGACTTCGTGGCCAGCGCCTATGCGGTGCTGCGCCGACTGGAGGGCGCCTTCACCGTCGTCTTCATGTCCGCCGATCAGCCGGGCACCATCGTCGCCGCGCGCCGCAGCACCCCGTTGGTGGTGGGCGTCGGCGACGGCGAGCGGTTCCTGGCTTCGGATGTCACCGCCTTCATCGAGCACACCCGCGAGGCCGTCGAACTCGGCCAGGACCAGGTGGTGGTGATCACCGCCGACAGCCACACGATCACCGACTTCGACGGCACCCCCACCGGCGGAACCCCGTTCCACATCGACTGGGATCTGGCCGCCGCGGAGAAGGGCGGCTACGAGTACTTCATGCTCAAGGAGATCGCCGAGCAGCCCGAGGCACTGGCCAGCACGTTGCTCGGTCATCTGGAGAACGGGCGCATCGTGCTCGACGAGCAGCGGATGAGCGACCAGGATCTGCGGGATGTGGACAAGGTCTTCGTCGTGGCCTGCGGTACCGCCTATCACGCGGGCATGATCGCCAAATACGCGATCGAACACTGGACCCGGCTGCCGGTCGAGGTGGAGCTGGCCAGCGAGTTCCGCTACCGCGATCCGGTGCTGGACCGGTCGACGCTGGTGGTGGCGATCAGCCAGTCGGGGGAGACCGCCGACACCCTCGAAGCCGTCCGGCACGCCAAGGGCCAGAAGGCCCGGGTCCTGGCCATCTGCAACACCAACGGCGCCCAGATTCCGCGTGAATCCGATGCGGTGCTCTACACGCACGCCGGCCCGGAGATCGGGGTGGCCTCGACCAAGTGCTTCCTGGCGCAGATCGCCGCCGCCTACATGGTGGGGCTGGCGCTGGCCCAGGCCGTGGGCACCAAGTACCCCGATGAGGTGGTGGCCGAGTTCCGTTCGCTGGAGGAGACCCCGGCCGCGGTGGCGAAGGTTCTCGAGCAGATGGAACCGGTGCGCGAGCTCGCCCGCCGCTATGCGTCGAGCGACACCGTGCTGTTCCTCGGCCGGCACGTGGGCTACCCGGTGGCACTGGAGGGGGCGCTCAAACTCAAGGAGCTGGCCTACATCCACGCCGAAGGCTTCGCCGCCGGTGAACTCAAGCACGGCCCGATCGCGCTGATCGAAGACGGGCTGCCGGTGATCGTGGTGATGCCGTCGCCGGAGGGCCGGCCGGTCCTGCACTCGAAGATGGTCAGCAATGTCCGCGAGATCCAGGCGCGGGGTGCGCGCACCATCATCATCGCCGAACCCGATGACGCCGCGGCCGCCGCGATCGCCGACCATCTGGTCCCGATCCCGCACACCCCGACACTGCTGCAGCCGCTGGTCTCGACGGTGCCGCTGCAGGTGTTCGCGGCCACCGTCGCCCAGGAACGCGGCTACGACGTCGACAAGCCGCGCAACCTCGCGAAATCGGTCACGGTGGAGTAACCCGTGCCCGGCTACTACACCGCCGATCAGATCCGCGCGGCCGAGGAGGCCACCGGGGATCTGCTCACCGGCGGCGTGCTGATGGCGCGGGCCGCCCGCGGGGTCGCCCAGGTGGTGCTGGCCGAATTGCGGGACCGCTGCGGCGGCGTCTATTCCCGCCGCGTGGGCCTGGTGGTCGGCGCCGGGAACAACGGCGGCGATGCGCTCTACGCCGGGGCGACGCTGGCCCGCCGCGGGGTCGCCGTGCAGGCGGTCCTGCTGGCCCCCGATGCCGCCCATCCCGGCGGACTGGCGGCTTTGCGTGCTGCCGGCGGGACCGTGGTGCCGGCACTGGATCCGGGCTGCGATCTGGTGGTCGACGCCGTCGTCGGGCTCGGCGGG
>NZ_BANT01000009.1 GCF_000333015.1 Gordonia hirsuta DSM 44140 = NBRC 16056
CGGCGCTGGCGGCCTCGGCGGCCGGCACCGCCGAGGTACTGGGCGGACCGGGCAGCTGGCTGCTGACCCTGCCCCCGCACCACATCGCCGGACTGCAGGTGCTGCTCCGGTCCCTGGCAGCCGGGCACGATCCCGTCGTCGTCGACGTCTCGACCGGATTCGATCCGGCGGTACTGCCGGCAGCGGTGGCCGCGATGCCCGGTAGACGCCGGTACACCTCGCTGGTGCCGTTGCAGTTACGCAAGGCGCTGGCCGATCCCCGGGCCTGCGAGGCACTGGCGGCGCTCGATGCGATTCTGGTCGGCGGGGCGGCGACCCCGCCGGCGCTGGCCGAGCAGGCCCGGGCGGCCGGACTGCGCATCGTCACGACCTACGGGATGAGTGAGACCGCCGGCGGCTGCGTGTACGACGGGCGCGCGCTGCCGGGGACCCGGATGCGGATCATGAACCCGGGCTCCGACGGTGTGGGCCGCGTGGAACTGGGCGGGGACACCACAGCGCTGGGCTATCGCGACCTGCCCGAGCATCCCGCGTTCGCGGTGCCCGGCTGGTTCGGCACCGATGATCTGGGCGCGATCGACGGCGGCGTGCTGCGCATTGTGGGACGCGCCGACGAAGCCATCTCGTGCGGCGGACTGACCGTGGTCCCGCAGGTGGTCGAGTCGGTCCTGGAGCACCTCGACGGCATCGAGGCGTGCGCGGTGTTCGGAGTGCCGGACGAGCGGCTGGGTCAGGCGGTGGCGGTGGCGGTGGTTCCGGCGACCGGCGCCGTGGTCCATCTGGACATACTGCAGAAAGCGGTCACCGAACAGCTGAGTCGCTACGCCGCCCCCCGGCACCTGCTCGTCGTCGATCAGCTCCCGGTCCGGGGGCCGGGGAAGCTCGACCGCCGGGCGCTGACCAGCCGTTTCACCGACGGCACAAATTGAGCGAATCACCGGCACGATCAGCTGCGCCAAGACTCCGGGATCGCGCTCCGAGGCTGCTAGGTTGTACCCATGTCTGCCGACAATCCCCGCCTGCTGATAACCAGCGCACGCATGCCGTTCGCCGTCGACGAGATCCACAAACTCGGCGAGGAGATGGGCCGCTATGTCGCCGCCACCGACTCGTTCCGGGAATCTCCCGGCCTGCACTCGAAGGGTGTCGATAAGCGCATTCTGACCGCGCCCCCGACCCAGGAGCCCGACCAGTTCGTCACCGATGTGATCGACGCGATCGGCGCCGAGCAGATCGACTGGGTGCTGCCGATGTTCGAGGAGGTGTTCTACCTCGCGGCCAATCGGGAGCGCATCGAATCGGCACACCCTGAGGCGAAGCTCTTCTGGCCCAGCCTGGACGCACTGCTCGAGGTGAACGACAAGTCCACCTTCATCGACCTGTGCCAGCGCGTGGGCCTGCCGGTGGCCGAGACCATCATCTGCACCACCCCCGAGGAGTTCGTGGCTGCCACGCAGAAGTGGGAGCATTGGTTCGCTCGCGCCACGTTCGGCCGCGGCGGACTGGACGTGATCACCAACTACGGTCCGCTCGCCGGGGAGACCAAGGTCGAGGACATCAAACCCACCGAGAGCGATCCCTGGCTGGTGCAGGAGTTCCTCGTCGGCGAGGACCGCTGCAGCTGGAGCGTCGTGCACGAGGGCGAAGTGGTGCTGCACTCGTGCTATCGCCACCCGCTGGCCATCGACGACCGCGGCGGCATCGTCTTCGAGTCGGTCGACTCGCCCGAGTCGCTGGCTGCGGTGCAGAAGATCGCCAAGGAACTGAACTGGACCGGCCAGATCAGCATGGACTACCTGGCCACCGAGGACGGCACGCACTACATGGTCGAGTGCAACCCGCGCCCGACCGCCGGCTGCACCGTGGCCACGGCCGAAGAGCTGGACACCGCGCTGTTCAACCCGGACGGGCTGGTCGTGGTGCCGGGTGGCCGCAAGAAGATGATCAAGGCCGCCGTCCTGCGGGACGCGCTGATGCATCCGCGCCGGGCCAAGAGCGACTTCGCCGCGGCCAAGGGCGCCAAGGGCGTCTACGACCAGCGCAAGGATCACATGCCGCTGATCTACTCGGCGCTGAGCCTGCGGCACGTGCTGGCCTATCGCAAGGCAGCCGGTAAGGAGCGCGCCAAGGAGCAGCTGATGGCCGCGCAGTTCTTCGACATCCTGTACGACGGTTCGCCGCTGACCTGACCGGTACGACGTGCAGAAGGGGCTCCGCCGATCGGCGGAGCCCCTTCTGTTCGTGCGATGCAGCCGGGTCAGGTCCAGAGGACCGCGACGCCGGCGGCAGCCACCGACAGTGCCACGGCCGACCAGAAGACCGGCACGGGCACCGGATCGCCGCCCTTGCGGGTCTTCGCGCTGCCCATACCGAGGACACCACCCAGCAGCACCAGCAGCACCAGTTTGGTGCCGATCTTGGCGTAGTTGGGATCGAATTCGCCGAAGGGCGCCGACAGGACGACTCCGGTGATCAGCGAGACGACGATGCCCAAGTTCATGGTCATGTTGAACTCGTACCGGCGGCGCATCGCCGCATCCAGCAGCGCGCCCAGGGTCATGGCGAAACCGATGAGGTGAATGACGAGGACTATGTGGCGGAGTACTACATCCATGCGCCCACCATACGGTCGTGTCCGGTCTGTCCGCCTCTTACCATTACCTAACTAGAGAGCGGCCGAACGGCCTGGATCAACAGTGCCGCGCTCAGCTCGCCGGACTCAGTTCGGTCTGGAGCACCGGCGTCTCGGTGGTGGTCGTCTCGGTGGTGGTCGTCTCGCCGGTGCCGAGCCCGGTAGCCGGGCCGGAGCCCTCACCTGCCGGCGGATCCGCCGGGCTCTCGGTGTTGGAGAGGTCTTCCTGGGTGACGTCCGAAGGCACCTGAGTCGATTCACTCCGCTCCGGCTGCGCATGGCGGGGAGCATTACCGCTCCATTGCCGCTTCGGTTCGGCCCACTGCCCCTCGGTGTCGAGGCGGCGATGATTCCGGACAGTGCGGTCCTTGTCCGTGGACGTCTGATCGGTGACGAGTGAGAACGCCGACGGCGGGGTGCCGGATGTGTCCGCGGCGGAGCCGTCGGGAGAGACATTCGGGGCGATCGGGGTGAGTTTGCCGGTACCGCCCTCAACCGGGAACGGGCTAGCCGATTGTTTATCGGCGATGTCGGTCATCGGATAGAAGAGCTCGGCCTGTCTGTCCCAGCGCTCCAGATCGGTTGCGCGGTACTTGATTCCGAGGGCGTCGTAGATCATCGCGTTCAGCAGTGCGAGCGGGTGGTAGGTGTCGTAGACGGCGTAGGTGGTCTGACCGTCAACGGACGACAGCATGGTCGGACCACCGGTGACCAGCGTGTGTTCGTTCTCACTCTCCGAACCGTCGAGGTGGCCGTAGGGGCCGTCGCCCGGGGAGTGGATGGCCAGGAAGCCGGCCGCATTGACCAGCAACGACGATCCCGGGCGCAGCCAGTTCCACTGCCAGTCGGCGACCGGGTCGCCCTGCACGATCACCGAGACCACCTGAACGCTGCCGGAATCCTCCGGATCACGGGCGCCGTTGTTGTCGATGCCGATCAGACCGAGCAGCGGGGTCACCCACAGATCGCTCAGCGGCAGGTTCTTGCCGAAACTCTTGATGCCCCAGGGGCTGCGGGGATCGGAGACCAGCAGGATCAGGCTATTGGTACCGAGGACTCCTTCACCGACCTCCTCTGCGGCGTTACCGAGAGCCTCGGCACCCTGCGAGTACCCGGTGTAGACGACGACGCCGTTGTAGGGCTCTTCTCCGTTGTAGGGCCCTTTGCCGTTGAGCGCCCGCATGACATCAAGGTTGCCGGTCTCAGCGACGGTGCGCGAGGCCTTGTAGGTCGGCGCCAGGAACGGCAGGCCCAGCGCCGCGTCGGATTTGCCGCCGATGATTGGCCAGAACGATTCGGGGTATTGAACGTACCCGGCCTCGCGACTCCCCACGAGGCGGTCGACCCGTGGATGCAGGCCGGTGTCACCGGTGCCGGGGGTAACGATCACGATCGCGTCCAGACCATTGTCGGCGATGAGCTGACCTAGGAGGTCGTCACGCGTATCGGTCGCGGCCACACCGTCGGCCCAGGTGACCGGAAGCGAAGCGGTCGCGTTACGAGCGGCCGACGGAACCGGCGTCGCGGCCATCGCGTACGGGGCGACCGCCCCAACGCAGAGGCCGCACGCAAGAGCAGTCGCAGCCAGACGGGTACGGACAGTAGTCGACCGGGAAGTCACAAGTGGGTCCTTCGATGAGGTCCGGACAGGGCAGACGTCGACACAGAACGGCCGTCGACAGGTCCGGGCACGCCCTTCAGAAAACCACGTCGGGGCCTGCATCGGCGTCGGGCGAAAGGGGGAACCGAACAGATTCCACCGAACGACTGTCACCAGAATTAGGGCCATACTCGGCGCGCGATATCGCGGGTGCAAGGATGACAAGCGTGGCAACTGTGAGTCAGTGGATCGAGGGCGCACGCCCGCGCACCCTTCCCAATGCGATCGCTCCCGTCGTCGTCGGTACGGGTGCCGCGGCGCACGTCGGCGAGGTCAACTGGTGGAAGGCAGCACTGGCCCTGCTGGTGGCACTCGCGCTGATCATCGGGGTGAACTTCGCCAACGACTACTCCGACGGCATCCGCGGCACCGACGACGACCGCGTCGGCCCGCTGCGCCTGGTCGGCTCCGGTGCGGCCAGTCCGGCTGCAGTCAAGGCCGCGGCGTTGACCTGCCTGGGCATCGCCGGGGTGGCCGGTGTCGTGTTGTCGGTGACCACCGCCTGGTGGCTTCTGGTGATCGGGGCCCTCTGCCTCCTGGGCGCCTGGTATTACACCGGCGGAAGCCGGCCCTACGGTTACGCCGGGTTCGGCGAGGTGGCCGTATTCGTGTTCTTCGGACTGGTGGCAGTCCTGGGAACCCAATTCGTGGTGGCCGGGAAGGTCGACGCGATCGGCCTGGTGTGCGCGGTCGCGATCGGCAGTTTTTCCAGCGCGGTACTGGTGGCCAACAACCTGCGCGACATCCCGACCGATACCGAGTCCGGCAAGCTGACTCTGGCCGTTCGCCTCGGCGATCAGCAGACACGCACCCTGTTCGTCATCCTCGTATCGATCCCGATGCTGATCACCCTGTGGCTCGGCGCGTTCCACGACTGGTGGGGATTCTTCGGTCTGCTGGCCCTGCCGCTGGCGGTGCTGGCCGTCCGGCCGGTCGCCTCCGGGGCCAAGGGCCGCGCCCTGATCCCGACGCTGGCGACCACCGGGCTGGCCATGCTCGTCTGGGCGATCGCCACCGGGCTAGCCGTCGGCCTGAGCTGACCGAATCCGGCGGTTATGGTCGGACAATGCGCTTCAATCCACCGCCCAACTGGCCCCCACCGCCCAGTCCGGGTTGGACCCCGCCGCCCGGCTGGCGGCCCGACCCAAGCTGGGGTCCGGTGCCCGCCGGCTGGCAGCTGTGGATACCCGAGACCACAGCACCGCCTGCCGCGACGGTTCCGCCGTACGCCCGGACGGCGCCGACCGGCAGACGCACCGGCACCCTCACCGGAATTCTCCGGCACCGCGTCTGGGCATCGGTCACCACCGTCGTAACGGCGCTGGCCGTGATCGTCGCACTCTTCGCCTGGTCGCGGCCAGGAGCGGGGCCCACGGGCCGCGTTCAGCTCGCCGCAGCCACTCTGGGCCCGGTGATCGAATTGACCGGCGAACGGGGCGGCCCCGGCGCCGGCCCTCCCCAGAGCCAAGAGGTCGGTGCGGTGCCTATCGACGTCACTCTGAAGAACACCGGAGACCAGCCGGTGCGGGTGACGTCGATCAACGTCGACCTCCTCCAGGGCGACCGGATCCGACAGTGCCACGCCGCTGGCGCCGGACCCGGACGGATCACGGCGTCGTATTCGGTACGCCTGCCGATCGGGCCGGACTACCAGCTGAAGCTCGGTCCCGTCACCGCTCCCGCCGAGTTCACCGTCGCGCCGCAGCAGACCGACCGGATGGTGATCACGGTCGGACCGGAGAGCCAGAGTCACCTGTTCGTGGACCTCATCGCCTTCCGGATCAACCTCGGCCTCGACGACGGCTCCCGGGTGGAGCTGCCCTCGGTTGCCGCAGCCACCGCGGTCGAAACGGCGAAGAACTACACCGAAGGTGCCCAGAAGCTGGGGCCCGAGTTTTTCCAGCATCTGGGTGTTACTTGCTTCAAGGAGATGGGCGAGCTGTTCGACAACGCCTTCGCGGCCACGGATCTGCAGACCGAGCCCCTCAAAGAGCTGCGGACGATCTACGCGAAGATCGTCGAGCGCTTCTGAGTCGCCGAACGA
>NZ_BANT01000008.1 GCF_000333015.1 Gordonia hirsuta DSM 44140 = NBRC 16056
CGACCCGGGCCTCGCCGAGCACCGCCGGACCGACGTCGGCGGCCGGGCGCAGCAGTTGCGCCGCGGTGAACCGGCGGCCGCGGCGGCGGTTGCTCCGGACCCGCCGCAGACCGGGCACGCCCGCCCAGTACCGCTCGAAGGCCCGCGCGGCATCGCCGAGCTCGTCGTCGGCGAACGCTGTGACGTGCAGCAGTTGCTCCACCTCGTCGAAACCGGCGGCGATGCGTTCGGGAGTCCACCACGACGGCCAGTGCGCATAGTCGCCGGGCCGCCCGCGCAGAAAGTAGCCGCCGTTGATCGCGGCGCTGCCGCCCAGCCCCCGTCCGCGCAGCACGTGCCGGCCTCGTCGTTCCGGCCACTGCTGCACCCGGTGACCGTCGGCAATCGGCAGCCGGGACAGGGCCGCGACCTCCCCCGGCGGCACACCCGGTCCCTGCTCGAGCAGCAGGACCTCGCGGTCTGCACGGGCCGCCAGCCGGTGGGCCACCAGTGCGCCGGCGGTACCTGCACCGATCACCACGATGTCGGCCCGCGCCGGCAGCACCCCGGTCACTTCCGCGTCAGAATCGGCCGCAGCGCGGCCGGGCTGGCGGCGGCCAGGGCGCCCTGCCACAGCCCCGCCCCGTAGGCGAGGTCGTCGAGCCGGCGCATCAGCACATAGCCGACCGGTCCCACCCCCGGCGAGCGGTCCTGCAGCACCTCGTGGCGCACCCACAGCGCGACGCCCTCGGCCACGGCCAGCTGCAGCACATAGCGGCGCATGGCCGGGATCGTGACCACCGCCAGCAGGGTCAGCGGCCAGTAGTGCCGCAGCAGCGCCTGCGTGCCCTGCAGCAGACCCCAGCCCAGGGCCCGGCCGGTCACCGAGACGGCGATCCCGGTGCTGCCGGGCACCTCCCGCAGCAGCCGGCGGGTGCGGTAGGCGGTGTGCAGCGCCAGCACCGCGGCGACCAGCACGCCCAGCCGGGTGCGGCTGAGCAGCGCCACCACCGCCGCGGCCACCGGGATCGTCGACCGCACCGGTGCGGCGGTGGCGCCGTGCCGGCCGGCCAGCTGGGCGGCCCCGGTGCCGTAGTAGCGGTGCCGGCCCAGCAGCGCCCGCAGGCTCTCCCGGTGGTCGTGCCGGACATGGGCGATGGGGTCGTAGTAGATGCGCCAGCCCGCGGCATGGGTGCGCCAGCACAGGTCGACGTCCTCGGCCACCCGCAGGGATTCGTCGAAGCCGAGGAAGGCCGTCCGGCGCACCACCATCGCGGCACTGGGCACATAGGCCAGGGCGCTGCCGGGGGCCACCAGCGCCTCGGCCGGCCCCATGTCCAGGGACGAGTGCACATTCGCATACCGGGCCACGATCGAGGCGCCCCCGTAGAGCGGCCGTCCGACGATGCGTGGCGCGACGATGGCCACGGCCGGATCGGAGAAGTGCCCCAGCAGGATCGTCAGCCAGTCCCGCGAGGGCACGGTGTCCGAATCGAGGAAGGCCACGAAGTCGGTCGTCGCCGCGGCCAGTCCGGCATTGCGGGCCGCCGCCGGACCGCGGTTGTCCTCGAAGCGGATCAGCTGCACCTGCTCGCCGGTGGCGCGGATCGGGTCGGCCGAGCCGTCGTCGACGACGATCACCGCGCACCCGGTCAGCGCCTGCAGCAGCTGGTCGACGCCGGCCTGGTTGTCGCGCACCGGGATCACCGCAGTCACCTGATCCGGTCCCGGACCGTTCATCGGCCGCGGTCGGCCGATGCCGGTGTCCAGCAGCCGCCGGGCCAGGGCCCCGGTGGCGCGGTCGTGCACGGCGGTGCGGCCGTCGGCCGACATCATGCCCAGCGCCGCATCGGAGAGTTTGAGCAGGCGGGCCGGTGACCCGCCGAACAGGTACTTCAGGTTCCCGCCGGAGATGCAGCGCGGATCGATCTGCACCTGGAAACCGTCGGGCAGGGTGGTGTCGGCGGGACCCTCGGCCGGGTCGTGCGGGGCGGTCGTCTCGCCCGCGGCGGCGTGGTCGTGCGGGGAGCCGGGTTCGGTGCGCGGTGGGGTCATGCCAGTCGTCCGTCCGCGCCGACGGACCAGCGCCGGGCCGCACCGGTCAGCGCCGTCGTCGTCGAGTGCAGACTCCGCGCGCCGCTGGCCGCATCGGCGCCGCTGGGATCGCCCAGCACACCGTTGGGGCTGACCGCGGCCACCCCGTCGCGCCGCAGCACGTCCAGCAGCTGCCCGATGGGTGCGGTGTTGCCGGGGGCGGCCTGGTCCATCCGCACCTGCGCCGGGGCGATCGCCAGCAGCACCGAGGTCTCGGTGTGGCCGGCGTGGGCGTCGGCACCGGGGAAGGCGCACGGGAACCAGGCCGCATCGCGACTTTCGGCGCGCAGCGTGGTCACCGCCTCGATCACCGCGGCCGCATTGCCGCCGTGCGCATTGACCACCAGCAGCCGGTCGGCCCAGCGGCAGGCACTGCGGCCCAGCTCCAGCAGCAGCAGACTCAGCGCCGCGGTGCCGATGGACACGGTGCCGGGAAAGCCCTCGTGCTCCCCCGAGGCGCCGTACTCGATCGTCGGGGCCAGCAGCCACCGCGGCGGGGCAGCGTCGTCGTCGTTCAAGGCCTCGACCGCCCGGGCGGCCACCTCCCGGCCGATCCGCGAGTCGGTGTCCAGCGGCAGATGCGGACCGTGCTGCTCCACCGAACCGACCGGGACCACCAGCGTCACCGGGGCGCGGCCCAGCTCGGGCCACACCGCCGCAGCGAGCCGGGGGACGGATTCCATTGCGCAGACTCTACCGAGGGAGCGGCGCCGGGTACATGGTCGTCGAGCAGATTCGGCCGAACAGGCACCCGCGTGCCACTGCCGAACCAGACACCACAGCCGTCACCGGAAGTCGCATATGTAATGCTGAACCCCAGGGTGAGATCCCCGCCACGTTTGGTCCCGACCCGGAGGTTCCTGCAGTGACCACGCCCAGTACATCGTCCAGCGGCCGGCCCGGCCCCCTCTCCAGCATCCGCGTCATCGAGTTCGCCGGCATCGGCCCGGGCCCGCATGCGGCCATGCTGCTGGCCGACCTGGGCGCCGATGTGGTCCGCATCCAGCGGCCCGGTGAGCTGCCCAAGGAGGGCGCCAAGGCCGACGCGCTGCTGCGCGGACGCCGGGTGGTCGAGGCCAACCTGAAGAACCCGGCCGAACGCGAGACCATCCTGAATCTGATCGCCAAGGCCGACGTCGTGATCGAGGGCTTCCGCCCCGGCGTGATGGAGCGTCTGGGCTTCGGCCCCGACGACCTCGAAGCGGTGAACCCGCGCCTGATCTACGGCCGGATGACCGGCTGGGGCCAGGACGGCCCGCGCGCCGAGCTGGCCGGCCACGATATGAACTACATCTCGCTGACCGGCATGCTGCACGCCATCGGCCGCGCCGACGAGAAGCCGACTCCGCCGCTGAACCTGGTCGGCGACTTCGGCGGCGGCTCGATGTTCCTGGTGGTCGGTATCCTGGCCGCGCTCGTGGAGCGTTCGGTGTCCGGGAAGGGCGAGGTGGTCGACGCGGCCATGGTCGACGGCGCCTCGGTGCTCGGCCAGATGATGTGGGCCTTCCGCGGCACCGGCCTGTGGCAGGACCGCCGCGGAGTCAATCTGCTCGACACCGGCGCACCGTTCTACGAGGTGTACGAGACCTCCGACGGCAAGTGGATGGCCGTGGGCTCGATCGAGCCGCAGTTCTACGCCCAGCTGATCGAGGGTCTGGCGCTGGATGCCGAGTCGCTGCCGCACCAGCTCGACTTCTCCCGCTGGGCCGAACTCAAGGAGACCTTCGCCGAGACCTTCAAGACCAAGACCCGCGACGAGTGGGCCGCGATCTTCGAGGGCACCGACGCCTGCGTCTCCCCGGTCCTGGACTTCACCGAGGCCCCCAGCGATCCGCACCTGGCCGCCCGCGGCACGCTGATCGAGATCGACGGCGTCATGCAGGCCCAGGTGGCTCCGCGCTTCACCCGGTCGGCCACCCAGACCCCGGAGGCCCCGGCCCGCGCCGCCACCGATCCGGCGACGCTCTGGACCGACTGACCCCGGGCTCCGCTCTCTTCGGGCCCCGTCGACGACCTGGTGCGCCGGCGGGGCCCGAGCCGTCTGCGGCGCCGTCGTCCCGTGTTCTGACGGCTCGGCACCCGAACACCCCAAACTAGAACGTGTTACAGTTCGACGGTCAGTCTACGAAGGGGTGTCATGGGCCAGTTCGACGGTCAGGTCGTCTATATCACCGGGATCGCCCGCGGTCAGGGCCGCAATCACGCGATCCGTTTCGCGCGCGAGGGCGCGTCGATCATCGGCATCGACGCGGCCGGCCCCGTCGTCGACCATGCCACCTATCCACCGGCCACCGCCGACGACTTCGCCGAGACCATCACGCTGGTCGAGGCCGAGGGCGGCCAGATCCTGGCCCGCCAGGGCGACATCCGCGACCTGGCCTTCCAGACCGAGGTCGCCGCCGAGGGCGTCGAACGCTTCGGCCGGCTCGACCACGTGGTCGCCAACGCGGGCATCCTGACCTGGGGTCTCACCTGGGAGCTGTCCGAGGAGCAGTTCTCCGATGTGGTCGACGTGAACCTGGTCGGCACCTGGAAGACCCTCAAAGCCACCATCCCCCACCTGCTGAAGAACAAGGACGGCGGCTCCATCACCATCATGTCGTCGGTGGCCGGCCTCAAGGCGATGCCCGCGCAGGCCTCGTACTCGGCGTCGAAGTTCGGCCTCCGCGGCCTGGCACAGACCGCCGCCAAGGAGCTGGGCCCCAAGCGGATCCGCGTCAACACCGTCCACCCGTATGCGGTGAACACCAAGATGGGCCTCAACGACACGTCTGCCATGAAGGCCTTCGAGGAGTGGGGCATGCACTTCCCGTCGCTGCTAGGCCACTACCCGGTCGCCTCGCTCGACGACCTCACCGACGCCGTGTTCTATCTGGCCACCGCCAAGGCCGTCACCGGCGCCGAGTTCCAGATCGATATGGGGCACTCCAAGGTGTGAGTCCGGGTCGCTGTGGTTGTCGTGGTGGTCGTGCACAACCGTCACCGACCGTCGCGGTCGTCGTGCACAACCGTCACCGATCGTCGCCGCCAGTGACACCTGTGCCCGCCGGTGACGATTGTGCGTGACGGTTGTGCCCGGGGTCCGGCGACGGCCGGCTACGGCCAGAGGTGGGCCGACTGTTCGACCAGGCGCCGGATATCGCGAGCCACCGCCGGCCAGCCCCGCACCACATCGGCGTAGGTCAGCCGCAGCACCAGATAGCCGTTGACCACGGCCACCCGGTCGCGGCGGCGGTCCCCGGCGAAGGATTCCTGATCGCTGTGATGGGTCCGGCCGTCGAACTCGACGATCAGCCGGTCCCCGACCAGCGCATCCACCCGGCCGATGCCGGGGATCTGTACCTGGGTGCGCACCCGCAGACCCATCGCCTTCAGCCGGAGCCGGCCCATCGTCTCCAGCCCGGACTGGGCACCGGCGTCGACCAGGTTCAGCAGCCGCCCGACCGGCGGGGGCGCCGCCTGGAACATCCCGGTCAGTGCAGACCGCGTCATGAGCCCGCGATTGAGGACCGAATCGCACAGGACCACGAAGGTCTCGTCGTTGACGCAACGGACCGCATGACGCAGCGCGATGGGTACCTGGTCGACCGCCGAGACCTCCGGTTCGGGGCGGCCGTGCTGGGTACACAAGTCCGACCGCCGCCGATGCGCCTGGGAGTTGCCGCGCGTGTGCACCCTCTCGGGGGACTCCGGATCCGCCTCGGGCACCCAGACCTGGTGGCGGCGCAGCGCGCTGACGCAGCTGAGCACCCCGCCGCCGGCGACAGCGGCGACCACCTGGGCGTCGGCCTCCTTGACCGCGTACCAGGATCGTCGTAGGCGCCGGAGCTCGCCGGTGCCTAGCGCCTCCTCGATGCCGCGGCGCGAGCGCCCCGCAGCCCGTAGTTCCCGATAGGTGTAGACCCCGAACTCCCCCATCACTTCAGGCTGCCCCACCACCGCCGGACAGGCGAGGCCTGCCGCAGCGGCTGTGGACAGCCCGTGCCCAGTCCCCAGCTTGCCGGCCATCAACCCTGGCCGCCCCCAGCCCCTGCCGTCCACCAGCCCCGGTGGACGGCCGAGCACAGCCGTCACGAACAACCGTCACGACAGAACACAACCCTCACCGATCGACGCGATCGGTGAGGGTTGTGCACACAGGCGGCGACCCGGCGTGACGGTTATGCCCGCACGACGACCTCAGCCGCCGAAGACCCGCTCGAACTCCTCGGGAATGATCAGGTCACTGCGGTCCAGGTCGGCGATGTCGTCCTTGCCCAGGCCCATCATCGTCGAGTCGATGCCCATGCGCAGCAGGTCCAGGACGTTCTCCACTCCGGCCTGCCCGTTGGCCGCCAGCCCGAAGAGGTAGGCCCGCCCGATCATCACGGCCTTGGCGCCGAAGGCGAGCGCCTTGACCACATCGCTGCCGCGGCGGATACCGCCGTCGAGCAGCACGTCCAGGTCCTCGCCGACGGCATCGGCGATCGGGCCGAGCACCCGGATGGTGGCCGGGGTGCCGTCGAGGTTGTTGCCGCCGTGGTTGGACACCGAGATCGCGGTGGCCCCGATGTCGACGGCGCGCTTGGCGTCGTCGAGCCGGGTGATGCCCTTGACCATGAACTCGCCGCCCCACTGCTCACGCAGCCACTGCAGGTCGTCCCAGGTCGGCGGCGGTGTGCCCATCCACTGGCCGTAGGCGCCGAAGAAGGTCGGCCCCTGCTGACCCTTGTCCACCAGGTTCGGCGCCGACAGATCCGGGATCATCACCTTGCCGTCGCGGATCCAGTCCATCGCATAGCGCGGGCGCACGGCGATCTCCGGGGCCATCTTGGCCAGCGCCTTCAGGTCCACCTGCTCGGGGATCTCCGGGCTGCCCCAGTCGCGGCCGATGTTGAACACCCAGTCGGTGGTGACGATCAGGCCCTTGCAGCCGGCCTCGCGGGCGCGCTCGATCCGGGCGGCGACCTCGTCGCGGCCACCGAGCCAGTAGATCTGGAAGAAGATCTTGTCGTTGACCGCGGTCACCTCCTCCACCGGCTTGGAGGCGAAGCTCGACAGTCCCATGGCGGTGCCGCGGGCGGCCGCGGCGCGGGATACGGCCACCTCACCGTCGGGGTCGACGGCCTGCACACCGGTCGGCGAGATCATCACCGGCATCGAGATCTCCTGGCCCATCACGGTGGTGGTCAGGTTGCGGTCGGGGGTGGCCCCGACCACGTGCGGGGCGAAACCCAGCTCGTTGAAGGCTTCGACGTTGTCGTGCACGGTGATCCCGGCCTGGGTGCCGGCGATCAGCGACGAGTACACCGACTTGGGCAGCCGCTTGCTGGCCCGGCGCTGCGCCTCACCGACGGTCTCGAACCACGGGTTGCGGCGCCACGGGTTCTTCTCCAGGAACTCGGCGAATTTGGACATGATGGGGCTCTCTCACTGGTGCGATAGTCGGAAAAGTACTGGTGCGGCGGGTGGAAACAGTCGGAGCTGACGGGGTCAGCAGCAGTTCGACGACGAGCAGCCGGTCGACGTCGTCGGCAGGAAGCCGGCCAGCGGGTTCTCGTCGCAGTCGCGCGACGGCGGTGCCGCATCGCGGCTGGGCGGGCGCGTCATCAAGGTCAGCGGCACGCCGCGGGAGTGGTCCTTGTTGGCGGTGGGTTTGGTGCGCTCACCGGCCAGCAGTGCCTCACCGTAGCCCTGCACGCATTCGGGGTCGGGTCCGTCCAGCGGCAGGCCGGTGAAGAACTTGGCGGCCATGCAGCCGCCGCGGCAGGCGTCGAAGTGGGCGCACGAGGAGCAGGCGCCGGCGCTCTGCGGCTCCCGCAACTCGGTGAACAGGTCGCTGCGCTGCCAGATCTCCTCGAAGCCGCCGTCGGACAGGATGTTGCCGGCCAGGAAGTTCTCGTGGATCGCGAACGGGCAGGCGTAGACGTCGCCGACCGGGTCGATCAGGCACACCACGCGGCCGGCGCCGCACAGGTTCAGCCCCGGCAGTCCGCCGCCGCTGCCGCCGAAGGCCGACAGGTGGAAGAAGGAGTCCCCGGTCAGGACGCGGTCGCCGTGTTCGACGAGCCAGTTGTACAGGTCCAGCTGCTGTTCGGGCAGCGGGTGCAGATCGTCCCAGACGTCGGCGCCGCGTCCGGACGGGCGCAGCCGCGTGATGCGCAGCGTGGCCCCGAAGCGGTCGGCCAGCGCCTTGAACTCGTCGAGCTGGGTGACGTTCTGGCGGGTCACCACGACGCTGATCTTCGCGTCGGCGAAGCCCGCGGCGGCCAGGTTCTCCAGCGCGCGCACGGCCATATCGAACGAGCCGGGTCCGCGCACGGCGTCGTTCACCTCGGCGGTGGCACCGTCGAGCGAGATCTGCACGTCCACGTAGTCGGTGGCGGCCAGCCGCTGGGCCACCTCCGGAGTGATGCGCAGCCCGTTGGTGGAGAACTTGACGCCCACCTGATGGTCGACGGCGTAGTCGACCAGTTCCCAGAAGTCCGGGCGCACCGTCGGCTCGCCGCCGCCGATGTTCACGTAGAACACCTGCATCCGCTGCAGCTCGTCGATGATCGCCTTGCACTGCTCGGTGTTCAGCTCGCGCGGATCGCGCTTGCCGGAGCTGGACAGGCAGTGCACGCAGGCCAGGTTGCAGGCGTAGGTCAGCTCCCAGGTCAGGCAGATCGGGGCGTCCAGTCCGCGTTCGAACTGGTCCACGAGCCGGCCGACCTGGGGCGGGGCGGAGGGGGCCGCCAGGTTCAGGGCGGGCGCCGTCGACGGCAGATCGTCGAGGCGGGGTTCGGTGGTGGTCATCTACTCACTCCTGAGTGGGAACGATCATTCCGGACTCGGCCAGCGCGGTCAGTGCCTGCACGTACAGCGGGCGTTGATCGTCGGCGATCCCGGCGGCGATCAGGGCCGCCTCGGCGCTGGGCTGGCCGGCCAGCGATTGCACCAGATCGACGACGACGAGGTTTTTGAGGAACGAGAGCTTGCGCGTTCCGAAGTGGTACAGCAGTGCCCCGAACGGCTCGGGCCGCAGTGCGACCGACGGGTTGAGCCGCCAGGGCAGATCCAGGGAGAACGGGGTGCTTCCGGCGACCGCGAGGTCGCCGGAAGCACTGGTCGACGCGGTGGTCATCAGTAGACGCCGCACATCCCGTCGATGGAGACTTCCTCCACCAGCGACTCGGTGACGAGGTCCTGAGTATCCTGATCGGCCATGTGAACCAACCTCCTTCGAGCTTGTCGTGTGGTTCAGGACACACTGTAATGACACTCGGTGCAATATCAAAGGGAATTCGAGAATTCAGGGGGAGACGATGACGCGAGCCGGACGCCCGCAATCCACCACGCGCGGGGAATTGAGCACACTGGCGATCGACCTGTTCACCGAACGCGGTTTCGACGAGACCAGCGTGGACGACGTCGCCGCCGCCGCGGGCATCTCCCGGCGCACACTGTTCCGCTACTACCCGTCCAAGTACTCGATCCCGTGGGGCGACTTCGAGCCGCACCTGGAGAAGATGCGCCGCCGGCTGGCGTCCACACCTCCGGACAGCGGGCTCGGCGACGGGCTGCGCGAGGCGCTCGTGGCCTTCAACCGGGTGCCCGAGGTGGAACTGGAGCATCACCGCCGGCGCATGCACCTGCTACTGAAAGTCCCTGCGCTGCACGCCCATTCGATGCTCATGTACAGCGAGTGGCGCCAGATCATCGCCGAACACATCGCCGCTCACCTGCAGGTGGACCCGCACTCGCATGTGCCGCAATCGGTGGCCTGGCAGTTCCTGGGCGCCTCACTGGCCGCCTACGAGCAGTGGCTCGACCACCCCGAGACCGACCTGGACGAATTGCTCGATCAGGGCTATTCGCTTGTGGTCGAGGGATTGCTACCCTATGTAGAACACGTTCTAGTTTCCCGGAGGGTCCATCGATGACGGAACTGACCCCGCATTCGACGCGCAGCACCATCCTCACGGTCGCCGAGGTGATCGACGAGACCGCCGATGCGCGCAGCATCGTCTTCGACGTCCCCGCCGACGGCGGCGACAAATTCGTCGACTATCTGCCCGGACAGTTCCTGACGCTGCGCATCCCCAGCGAGCAGACCGGCTCGGTGGCCCGCTGCTACTCGTTGTCGTCGGCACCGGGCCGGGCCGAACTGCCCCGGGTCACCGTCAAGCGCACACCGCAGGGGTACGGCTCCAACTGGGTGTGCGACAACCTGGTCGCCGGCGCGCAGATCGAGGTGCTGCCCCCGTCGGGGGTGTTCACCCCGGCCAATATCCATGCCCCGCTGCTGCTGATCGCCGCCGGTTCGGGGGTGACCCCGGTGATGTCGATCCTGAAGAAGGCGCTGGCCGACGGCACCGGGCCGATCACCTTCTTCTACGCCAACCGCAGCGAGAACGACGTCATCTTCGCCGCGGATCTGCGCGCCCTGCAGCAGAAGCACCCCGGCCGACTGACGCTGGTGCACTGGCTCGAGACCCTGCAGGGGCTGCCGACGGCCAAGGCGCTGGCCACCGTGTTCAAGCCGATGGCCGGAACGCACAGCGCCTACCTGTGCGGGCCGGGCCCGTTCATGGAGGCGGTCCACCAGGGGCTGGCCAAGGCCAAGTTCGACCACCGCGAGGTCCACACCGAGGTCTACAACTCGCTGACCGGCGATCCGTTCGTCGACGTGGAGCACGAGGCCGTCTCCGAGGAGGAGGCCGCCACCGCCGCGGAGGTGGAGGTGGAGCTGGACGGGCAGACCCACGTGCTGCTGTGGCCCCGCTCGCGCGATCTGGTCGACGTCATGCTCGCCGCCGGTCTGGATGCGCCGTACTCGTGCCGGGAGGGTGATTGCGGCAGCTGCGCCTGCACCCTGACCGAGGGCACCGTGGAGATGGCCAACACCGGCGCCCTCGACGAGGACGATATCGCCGACGGCTACATCCTCGGCTGCCAGGCCAAACCGACCAGCGACACCCTGAAAGTGGAGTTCTGACGTTGACCACACCGGACTCTCGCGATGCGGTCGTGATCGTCGGCGGCGGCCTGGGCGCCAGCCGGCTCGCCGAGAAGCTGCGCGGCAACGGTTTCCCAGCTCCGATCATCATCGTCTCGGCCGAGGACCATCCGCCATACGATCGCCCGCCGCTGTCCAAGACGGTACTCACCGACGACGAGGCCGACCGCACCGAACTCAAACCGGCCGAGTTCTACGCGTCAGAGGGCATCGAGCTGCGGCTGAGTAGCCGGGTCACCGCCGTCGAACCGTCGCACCAGCGCATCGTCGTCGAACACGACGGCACCGAATCGACGCTCGATTACGGCACCCTGGTGCTGGCGACCGGACTGGTCCCGCGCCCGTTCCCCGGCGACGGCCCCGGTCTGGCGCAGCTGCTCAGGACGTACGACGATGCCCTCGCGCTGCGCCGGCTCCTGCCCGGGGCCCGCACCGCGGTGGTGATCGGCGCCGGATTCATCGGCTGCGAGGTCGCCGCGAGTCTGGCCCGCCGCGGTCTGCAGGTCACCGTCGTCGAACCGGGTCCGGCTCCGCTGGCGGCAGCCCTGGGCGGCACGATCGGCCGTTTCGTCGGTCGGCTGCACACCGAGGCCGGTGTCGACATCCGCACCTGCACCTCCGTCACCGCGATCCGCACCACCGACACAGACCAGTCACGCATCGTCGAACTCGGCGACGGCACCGAGCTGGCCGCCGATCTGGTGATCGCCGGTATCGGCGGCTATCCGGCGCTGGACTATCTGGACGGCTCGGGCATCGCCCTGGCCGATCCGCTCACCGGCGGCGGGATCGCGTGCGATGACGCCGGGCGCACCAGCGCGCCGGATGTCTACGCGATCGGCGATGCCGCGAACTGGGCCGGCCCGGACGGGGAACGGCGCCGCGTGGAGCACTGGAACCACACCGTCGATCAGGCGGTGATCGTGGCCGCTGAGATCACCGGGCAGCCGGCCCCGCCGCCGACGGTGCCGTACTTCTGGAGCGACCAGTACGACCTCAAGGTGCAGCTGCTGGGTTCACCGCTGCCCACCGACCAGGTGCATGTGGTCGACGACGACGGCCGCAGATTCCTGGCCTACTACAGCCGCGACGGGGTGCTCACCGGGGTGGTCGGCGCCGGCCGCATCGGCAAGCTGATGAAGACCCGGCCGCATCTGCTGACGAAGACCCCTGTGGTGCAACTGCTCTCGTGACGCGGCCCCACACCCCGCCGCCGCGGTGAGCGGGCAGAGGTTCGCAGCTGACGTGCCCGCGAGTTCGCTGTCTTCCGCCGGAAAACTGGCACACTCAAGGTATGGCTGACATCGAAATCCACATCGACGGTTCCCTCGCCCGTGCCGCCCGGCATCTGATCAAGGTGTCGGCGCGCACCATCGGCGCCCGCGCGGGCATCGACCCCCTCGAGCTGAAGCAGTACGAGAAGGGCGCCAACGTCCTGGACGAGCGCTCCATCCATGCGCTGGCCGAGTCGCTGGCCCACTACGGCGCGGTCTTCATCCCCGAGGATTCGGTCGGCGGCGTCGGCGTCCGCCGCAAGTTCACCCGCACCGGGGTGAAGATGATCGAGAACTGGGAGAGCGAAGGCGGCCCGGTCGCCGACGACGACATCTGAGCCGCCCCACCGTCGCTCCGCGCTCGGCAGCCGCTATCGCTCAGCGGGGGCCGGGCGCGGCGTCTTTCGCCAGACGATCAGTGCGGCCACGATGAGCGGGATCTGCAGGGGCAGTCGGGCCCAGGCGATGGTCTTGAGCAACGGACTCTTGTCCACCCACAGCCGGATCATGTTGATGTTGGCCGGAAACACCGCCACGAACAACGCCGCCGCGGCGGCCGCGGCCCCGCGCCGGGTCCGCCGCGGCAGAAGCGCTGCCCCGATGCCGATCTCGGCGACGCCGGAGGCGTAGGTCAACTGCCGGGGGTCGCCGGGGATCTCCTTCGGGATGATCTCGTCGAACGGCTTCGGTGCCACGAAGTGCAGCACCCCCATGGCCATCAGCAGTCCGGACAGGGCTTTGGCGATGCGCTCGACAACCATGTCCGCGATTCTAGTGCGCCGGCTCCCTCCTGCCCTGCCCTCTCATTGCCCCGTCTCTCATTACCCCGCCGCGTCCTCGGCCGGGGCAGACCTCGCCCGCGCTGCGTTCTGTCGCATCGTCGCCCGGCAGAGGTGCGAACGCGGCCCTTCAGCACCACGAACGTGCCTTTCAGTCCGTGACCGCGGCTCCTCAGCACACGATCGCGGCCTCCAGTCCGTGACCGCGGCGCCCACACCACAAACGCGGCACTCGCCCCATAAACGCGGCCTCCAGCACCCAAACGCGGCGGTCCTCGGGAGAACGCGGCCCCCGACCACACTCGCGGCCCCCGCGAAGGCCGCGTCCGCAGCCAGCGCCGCGCCTGCCCGACCAGCGCCGCGCCTACGCAACAAGCGCCGCGTCTGCGCAACGACCGCGGAACCAACGCCGCGCCCACGCAACAAGCGCCGCGCCGCGGAACCAATGCCGCACCCAGAAAACCAGCGCCGCGACCACCGATCCGAGCTCGGCCAGGCGCCGCGACCACCGATCCGAGCTCGGCCAGGCGCTGCGAACTACCGCTGCGAACTACCGCTGCGCGACCGGTTCGAGCCGCGCCAGCAGCCACCGGTCACCGTCGCGCACCATCGTCGCCCAGCGCGCAAGCGCCAACCGCTCGGGTTCCCCGGTGTCGGCGGCCAGACCAACGGACTGGTCCACGAAGACCAGCACCCGCGCCCGGTGCGCTGCGAGCTCGGAGACCCCGGCGTCGATGACCGTGCCGGTCATGGTGATCTTCGAGGCCGTCGCCCCGGGAAAGACCACATCGGGTCCGCGGCTCAGGTAGTCGGCGGCCAGAGCTCCGGCCAGCCGCTGGGCGACCGCTGCCCGGCCTGCCTGGTCGTCGCCGGGAGCGAAGGTCATCAGTTCCCCGACCGCTGCGGCGGCGGCCTGTTCCACCGTCACCCGGTCGGATTCGCTGCCGACGCCCGAATCGGCGCGCCACCACACCATCGCGGCCACGACCGCAGCCAGGATCGCCAGCACGGCCACCACGGCACAGCCGGTGAGCAGACGACGATCCGCCGGCACCATCGCGCGCCTCATCCGACACGCTCGGTCCGGTCCACCAGCCACCGCTGGTCCGGCCGGGTCATCAGCACGCGGACGGCGACCCGGTTCGTCCCCGGCCCTCCACCGACCAGTTCCGGGGCGCTGGCCTGGGCCACCACCAGCACCGGCACTTCTTCCCCGGCACCGGGCTGCACGCCGGCCGAGATCACCCGCCCGGTACTCACCGCCCCCAGCTCGGCGATCGCCGCCCGCAGTTCGGGGCGGGCCCGGGTCAGGCGTTCACGCTGGTCGCCGGCGCTGACGGCGATCACCCGGTCCACATAGGCATCGGCGTCGTCCGGATCGGCCGACAGCATCACCGAGATCGCCTCGATCGCGGCGACACGGGCCTGCGCCAGGCGATCGAGTTCGTCCTGGTCAGACGAGCGGCCGACCGCACCGACCACGGCGGCCAGCGCGAACAGCACCGCGACCACGGCGGCGGCCAGTGCCGCCAACCGGATCCCGGCACGACGACGTCGCGCCTGCCGCCGCAACCTCGGTGCAGCCTCGATCCGTGCCCGCCGTTCCCGCCGGACCGCATCGTCGTGGGCGGTGCGGGCCGCGGTCACGCGTTGACTCTCAGAACTCACTGCAGCTCGTCCAATCCGCTCAGCAGCCACCGGTCGCCGGAGCGGACCAGATCCACGCTCACCGATTTGGTCTCGGTACGCTGCTGCCCGTCGCTGGTGGTCACCACCACCTCGGCCACCACCAGGGCGGTGCCCCAGTCGCGGTAGGCCTCGACCACCCCCACCGACAGCGGCTCCCAGCGCACAGCCCGCACCCCGGCCGGCGGCGCGTCGCTCAATCCGCTCGCGGCCGAGGCGGCCAGCTGCGGGGTCACATGTTCGCGGGCCCGCGCCCGATCGGACCGCCAGGTCTGTGCCTGCGCGGTGAACACCTCGGCGACGATCGCCCCGGCCTGGTCGGCCAGCTCGTCGGTGGTGTCAAGGCGTTCGGTCACCGGCGCACGCCACAGCGACACCAGCACGAAGGCCACGACCGCGCCCGCCAGCAGCACCGCGGCCCCGCCGCCCCAGACCGCGACTGCACGTGCCCGCAACGGCTGCTCCAGCCGCCGGGCCCACGAGCGCTCGGCCTTCCCGGCAGGTCCGGGATCCCCGGAAGTCTTGTCGGTGTTCACGACAGATTCGGCGTTCACGACAGAAAGGTCACCCCCGACAGTTTCAGCATCCCCTCGTCGGGTTCGACGACCACGCGCAACCGCAGCGGCCTGCCCCCGGCCTCGCCAGACTCCCCCGCACCAGCGGCACCCGCCATCGACAGCGTCGCGGCCACCAGCACCATCGCGCGGTCACCGTCCCGGTAAGCCAGTGCCGCCCCGTCGACCGCCGCGCTGCCGCGGGTGCCCTGCAGCTCGATGTACCGCGTGTAGGCCTGCGCCGACTGGGCGAAGGTGTCGTGGAACTCACCGGTGGCCCCGGCCAGGATCTTGCGGGCCCGGCCCGGATCGTCGGCGTCGGCCGACAGCACCAGCTGCACCCGGCTCACCGCGGCGTCGACCAGCTGATCGTCGCTGTATTGCGGACCGCGCACGACCTGCCACCACGCCACCGCCGCACCGGCCACCGCCAGCACCGCCACCAGCACCAAGGTCAGGCGCAGCGCAGCCGGCAGTCGCCGCCGCAGCCCGGCTTCGAGTTCGGCCTCGGTCAGCTGATCGCGGGCCCGATCGCGGGCGGCGCGGGCCGCACGCCAGCGGCGCACGGCATCGTCGTTCCCGCTTTCCACGCCTCGTAGGCTACCCAGCGGTCCGGTGCGCTACTGACCGATCCGGGCGTTGTAGTCCGCGCGCTGCGAGGAGTCTGGGAACAGGAAGATCGAGTCGGTCTTGGTCAGCCGGCGCAGCGCCTGCTTGAGCGGATGCGGCAGGACGGTGTTGACCGAGACCCAGCCCATCGAGCGCGGTGCGGCCGCACGCACCCGCGGGAAGGCGATCATCGCGGCCACCCCGTCGGCGACCTGCTCGGGAGTCACCGTGGCGACCAGCGCATTGGTCTTGAGACCGTCGATCAGACCGGTTTCGGTGAAGGTGGGCATCACCGTGGAGACACGCACCCCCTGCGGGGCGAGTTCGGCGTCGAGCGCCTCGGAGAACTCGATCACCCCGGCCTTGGCACCGTTGTAGATGGTCAGCCCGGGATTGGGCAGTCGGCCGGCGATCGAGGCCACGTTCACGATCTGCCCGCCGCGGCCGCCGACCATGCGGCGCGCGGCCGCACGGCTGCCGAGCATCACCCCGATCAGATCGATCTCCACGGTCCGCCGGATCAGGTCCTCGCTGTAGTCCAGGAACGGCCCGACCGGCATGATGCCGGCATTGTTGACCAGCACATCGATCCGGCCGATGCGCAGCTCCACCTCGTCGAGGAACTGTTCGAACGACGATGCCTTGGTCACATCCAGTTCGATGCCGTTGATGCCCAGGTCGGCGGCGGCCTTACCCACCGCGTCACCGTCGATGTCGCCGATGGCCACGATCGCTCCGGCTTCGTGCAGGGCGGTGGCGGTCTGCAGGCCGATGCCGCGGGCACCGCCGGTGATCGCCACGACCTTGCCGTTCAGGGCCGTACGCACGGCGGCGTGGCGGCGGTCGGCGCGGGCACGGCGCAGGGGAAGAACAGACACGCTGGAGTCTCCTCGGTTGAGCTCAGATGTAGTCGACGGTCAGTAGACCATCGGGGCCAGGAACGACGCCGCCAACTCGCGGATCGCCTCGGGGGTGCGCTGGGCCTCGTCGGCGATGGGCACCTCCAGGTACGAGATCACCAACCGCACATGGATCTCCACGGCCCGGCGCAACTCGTCGTCGGGCATGGTGGCACCGGCCCGGCGCAGCGAGTCGGATACTCGGTCGGCGACCATATCGATGAAGATTCCACTCATCGACGCGGTCAGCGTGCGGATCTCGGTGTCGTCGACCACCATGCGGTGCAGCAGCGGATCGGTGGCGATCATGTGCGCGCCGTGGGCGAAGGCCTCCACCACCGCCTCCCGCGGCGTGCGCCCCTCGATCACGTCCTCCAGCTCGGTCATTCCGCGCTCGAAGGTGACATTGGCCAGCGCGATCAGCAGATTGTCCTTGCTGGGGAACCGACGGTACAGGGTGGAGCGGCTCACCCCGGCGGACTTGGCGATGGTGTCCATATTCGCCTGGCGCACACCGGCGTCGGTGAATTCGGTGGCCGCCGCGGCCAGGATGGCGGCTTCCTGTTCCTGTGGCGAGGTGGTGACGCGTGCTTTCCGGGAAAGCGTCATCGGCGCCGCACCAGGGTCACCGGCAGTCCGTCCTTGGGGACCGGGAGGGAACTGTAGTCCATGGGGAAACGGTATCCCGCCGGGACGAACCACTCGTAGTCGCGCAGCAGATTGTGCATGATCGTCTTGATCTCCATCCCGGCGAAGTACAGGCCGATGCACTTGTGCACGCCGCCGCCGAACGGCATCCACGCCATCCGGTGTCCCTTGTCCTCGGCGCGCTCGGGCAAGAAGCGCTCAGGGTCGAAGACGTCCGGATCGGTGAAGTAGCGCGGATCGCGGTGGTTGGCCATCTGCGGGATGGCGACCATGGTCCCCTCCGGGACGTAGTACCCCATCACCTGGGTGTCTTTGATCGCCATGCGCGGCTGGGCCGGCACCGGCGGGCACATGCGCAGCGACTCCTTCATGATGTTGTCGAGCACCGTCAGCTCGGACAACTCGTCGTACTCGAGCATCGGGCCCAGCGCCTGGGACTGCGCCCGCGCCTTGGCCTGCCACTTGGGGTGTTCGGCCATCCGGTACGCCATCTGCGTCATCGTGATGGTCGAGGTGTCGTGGGCGGCCATCAGCACGAAGATCATGTGGTTGACCACATCCTCGTCGGTGAACCGGTGGCCATCGTCGCTCTCGGCGTGACACAGCACCGAGAACAGGTCCGGGGTCTGGGTCGCGCGCTTGGCGTCGATATGGGCGTAGAAGAAGTCTTCGAGGATCTTGCGTGAACGCAGACCCTTCCACCAGCGGCCGCCCGGCACCGGCTTGCGCACCAGCGCCACCCCGGCGCGCACGGTCTCGATGAAGGCCTTGTTCAGCCGGTCGGCCTCGGCCTTGGACAGCTCCATGCCCAGGAAGATCTCCAGCGCGATGTCCAGGGTGAGCTCCTTGAACACCTCGAGCAGTTTCACCTGACCGGTGTCGAAGGCGGCGACGCGGTCGGCGATCACCGGTTGCATCTCGGCGAAGTAGCCTTTGAGCACGTTCGGCGCGAAGGCCTGCTGCATGATGTGCCGGTGGTGGCGGTGCTCGTCAAAGTCCAGCAGCATGATGCCGCGGTTGAAGAACGGCCCGATGAAGTAGCTCCAGGCCGGGGCGTTGGCGAAGGCCCTGTCGCGGTTCATCAGGATCTCACCGGCCGCTTCGGCGCCGTAGGCCATCACCATGCGCACGCCGAGGGCGTTCATCGCGAAGACCTCGCCGTACTGGTCACGCCGCTTGGTCGAGAAGTCGAACGGATCGCGGCGCATCGTGAGCACCTCGAGCACTCCGTTGCGTTCGGAGACGGGCACCGGAAGCAGATCACTGCCGGCGGCGGGTTGGGCGAGCAGAGGCGTGGCCATGGAGTCCTCCCGGGGACGGGTAGCGGGCGTTGTGAACCAACTCACCTAATTGAAACAGACTTACCGATTTGTTTCTACAGGTTGCGCGCAGACCGGCGCCACCCTCAGCTCACCGTGACGTCGTTGCCCGACACCGAGATCGCCGAGGACGAGAGCCGGAAGCCCTCGGCGCCACGGCTGCACTGCACCGCATCGGCGGCTTCGACGGTGCAGGTGACGTCGCCGACGGCGATCCGCTGGCCCACCTCGGCCGCCTGCATCTGCGAGGAGTCCTGCCGGAAGAACCAGCCGCCGGTACAGACGCCGGTGGCCACCCAGCCGGGACCGAGCGCGCCCGCACCGCCGAGCCGGGTGATGTTCGGTACGCAGTTCGACATCACCGGTTTCGGGATCGACGCCGTCGTGGTCACGCAGGCGAAGTCGGGCCGGGCATCCTGGTTCCCGAAAGAGCCGGCCGGCTCGACGCCGCAGTAGATCTGTCCGTCGGGTGTGGTGAAGAACTGCAGAGCGATCACGGGAGCCTCGGCAGCCGAGGAACCGGGGGCGGCGGGTGCCGGCGCACCGCGGGGCCCGTCCTCCGGCATCTCAGGGGCGGGAGGTGCGACGGTGTTTCCGTCCGCATCCACGTAGATCATCTCGGTGACGGTCGGTGCCGGGCCGGAATCGGTCGAGCACGCTGCCGCCGGCATGGCCGTCGCCAGTATCGCCGCGGCGAGCAGCGCCGCCGGCCCGAATCTGTTCACATCTGCGAGTTTCGCATCCCCGCGGCCGCCGCGCGCGGGGAATCCGGCGTCAGCGGGTCATCAAGATCGCGTGACAGCGGCGCAGCCGCTCGTGCCACCAGGCGGTGCGCTCGGGCGAGGCCAGCGGCAGATCGTCGTCGGGCTGCAGCAACCGCGGGGTCACCATGCCTTTGCGGGGAATGAACGAGGGCGCCACGTCGCGCTCGAACAAGGCGCCGGTGCCCAGTCCGCACGCGTGATTCAGCATGGGCAGAGCGGCCGCCGCGGCGATGCCGGCGCTCATCCCGACCGCCGTGTCCAGGGCGCTGGAGATCACCACGTCCATGTTCAGCCCGCTGCGCAGCGCCAGCACCTTGCGCATGCCGCCGAGCGGGGCCACCTTCAGCACCGCGATGTCGGCGGCGTCGGCCTTGGCCACCAGCAGCGGATCCTCGGCGCGGCGGATCGACTCGTCGGCGGCGATGGGCACGTTCACCACCCGGCGCACCGCGGCCAGTTCCTTGACCGTGGCGCAGGGCTGTTCCACATATTCGACGTCACCGATCGCTGCGATCGCCTCGATCGCGGTGGGCACGTCCCAGGCGCCGTTGGCATCGATCCGCACCGTGGGCACCAGTTCGCGGACGGCGGCCACCCGCTCGACGTCGTCGTGCAGGCTCTGCCCGGCCTCGGCGACCTTGACCTTGGCGGTGCGCGCACCGGGGAATCGCTCCAGGACCGCGGCGACCTGCTCGGCCGGGACGGCCGGGACGGTCGCATTCACCTCGACGGTGTCCCGCACGGCCGGCGGCGGCCCCTGCCAGGCCGCTTCGATACCCGCGGCGAGCCAGGTCGCGGACTCGACGTCGTCGTACTCGGGGAACGGCGCGAACTCGCCCCAGCCCTTGAGGCCGCGGAAGAGCATCGCCTCGCGCACCGTGATCCCGCGGAAGCGGGTGCGCATCGGCAGGGCCACCACCAGCGCGCTCTCCAGGATCAGGTCGACCGGCGGGAGCTGCGGCTTACTGGCACGCACCACAAAGGTCGGCATCTCTCCGCGCTTACCTGGGATGGCGAACGGGTTGTTGGCACCGGGCTGATAGACCATGCCCCGAGGGTACTGCTGCCGCCGATCACCACCGGCGACCCGTGTTGGAACATTTTGTTTATTTTGTCTCACCGACCGCGTACCCTCGATTCCCATGAGCACAGATTTCGATACCGGCGTCCGCGAAGCCGAAGCGAGCATCCTCGACGAGATCGCTCCCGAGGACCTGGAATTGCGGCTCGGCGAAGACTCGCTGCTGTGGAAGTTCGCCGGGGACATCCGCATGGTGCTGGGCTTCCAGCGGCTGGCCGGCTGCGAGAACTGCATCGAACAGCTCGCCAAAGGCGTCGAGGACCACTCGGTGATCTTCAGCGACTTCATAGGCCGCGCCCGCCGCACCGCACCGCCGGTGATGCGCACCATCTACTCCGACGACCCGTACCGGTGGGGCCACATGGTGCGCGACTACCACCGCAACATCAAGGGCACCATCTCCGACGGCTCGCGATATCACGCGCTGAACCCGGAGCTGTTCTACTGGGCGCACGCCACCTTCGTCGATCAGGTCCTCTACATCACCGACACCTTCATCCGGCCGCTGTCGCGGGCGGAGAAGGAGCAGATCTTCGAAGAGAGCAAGATCTGGTATCAGCTGTACGGGGTCAGCCCGCGCAGCCAGCCGCAGACCTACGACGAGTTCCTCCGGTACTGGCAGTCGATGACCGAGAAGTTCGTTCCGACGCGCACCATCGTCTACGCCACCGGATATCTGCGCCAGGGCGTGCCCGGACCGGCCTGGATGCCCAAGCCGCTGTGGCGTCTGGCCTCGGCCCCGCTGAACGCCGCACTGCGCACCGTGGTGATCGGGACCCTGCCGCCGGAGATGCGCGCGGTCTGCGATCTGGAGTGGAGCCCGCGCCGGCAGCGCAACTTCGACCGGTTCGCCGCGGTGATGCGGGCGGCCAATCCGGTGTTCAACCGGCTGCCGCTGCGCTGGCTGTATGTGCCGTGGGCGTTTGAGGGCTGGACCCGCACCGGCGCGGATCCGCGCCGGTTGCACAACTGACGTCCGCGGGCCCGCGTCGACCCGGTGAACTGCCGCGCGAAACTGTCGTGGTCGCCGATCGCTGTCCGTCGAACACCCCGGTCTTAAAGAGCAGTGGAACCGGACGGTCGGCTGCTGCGTCTAATGACTATGGGGGAATCCGGAGAACTGGCTCGAATGTTCGCCAGCCAGGACGGGCTGATCACCACGGCACAGGCGCTGGACTTCGATCTGAGCCGGAGCGAGATCCGGGGACGGCAGAAACGCGGTGAGTGGTTGCCCGTGGCGCAGCGCATCTGGCGACTCGCCACATATCCCTACACCGAACGAACGCTGGTGCGGGCGGCGGCCTGGGCGCACAACGGAGTACTCGACCGCACGACGGCGGCGTGGTGGCACGGGCTGATCCCGGACCTGCCGGAGCCGCTGACGCTGTCGACCGCCTACGCGGTCCCGAAGTCTCGGTGGACCGAATGCCCGGTGGACGTCCTGCGCCGGACATTCCCCGCCGAGGACCTGACCGAGATCGACGGTGTGCGAGTGACCGGCCGCGAGCTCTCGATACTCGGGACCGCGGGTCTGATCGACGACCCGGCGCACTTCCTCGATCGGCTGCTCCAGCAGGCGGAGGTGACCCGGGACGATTTGGAGAAGGCCCTGACTCGCAATCCCCGGGCGCAGGGGTTATCGCGCGCACGACGCCTGGTCGCGGTCCTGGATGCGGACACCCAATCCAAGGCAGAGGAGCTCTTCCGCCGACTTCTGAAAGATCAGGGCCTCGACGGCTGGGTGCAGCAGCACCCCTTCCACGGGTGGTCGATCGACTTCGCGTGGCCCGACCTCAAGGTGGCGGTAGAGATTGACGGGTGGGCGTATCACCGCGATCATAAGGCGTTCCTGCGAGACTCCCGCAAGCGCAACGCGCTCGCCCTCGCCGGCTGGATCACGCTCAGCTTCAGCTGGCACGACCTGACCAACGACCCGGCCGGCGCGATCGAGCTGCTTCTCACCGTTCTGCGCGAGCGGATGATCGTCTCCGGAACGTTCCTCTGAGAGTGTCGTCGGGGACGGTCGGCGATCGTCCCCGACGACACTCTCAGACGGCGCCGACGCGCAGCCGGGTGACGCCCGGGCGGCCTACGCCTCGGTGAGCCGGAGGAAGGCGTCGACGCCGGCGGCCACGTGCCGGCTCCGGGACTCGGCGCTGGGTTGCTCGTCGCCGAGGAGCCGGCCCAGCAGGGTCTCGCGGAACACCAGCCCGTAGAAGACCGACACGGCCTCGGCCGGGTCGGGAAGGTGCAGCACCCCCGCCTGGGCCAACCGGGTGAAGTAGCCGACCACCATCGGGAGCGCGCGCAGGTGCCCGTCCTCGCGCAATCGGCGGGACAACGACGGCGAGGTCGCCGCGACCCGGCACATGGTGATCGGCACCTCAGCGGTGAAGACCTCCAACAGCGCCTCGCCCACGGCATGGAGGGCGTCGCGCACCTCGGCGGCCGCGGGGACCGGCTGCTCGGTGAGCGGGGAGAGCAGATGAGTCACCTGCTCGGCCTGGGCCGCGATGACCGCCTGCAGCAGCCCGTCTTTATCGCCGAACCATGAGTACAGGGTCTCTTTGGAGGCCCGGGACCGGCTGGCGACACGGGCCATCGTCAGACCTTCGTATCCGCGGTCGACGAGCTCATCGGCGGCGGCCTGCACGATATCGCGGTGCCGCTGTTGCCGCTGCTCCCGCGGGATCCTGCCCAGGCGCTCGGTGGGCCCGGGTTGCTGCCACTTCACCCGGATACGGTAGCACCGCGCCGCCCCGCCGAATCGGCGTAGACAGGAGCTGGCGGCCGACCCCCGATCTGCCCGATTCCCGATGGGCGGGCCACGCACGGGTCAGGCGAACAGGTGCCCGCGGGTGACGTGGGCGAAGGCTCGCGGGCGGTCTCGGTGCACGCTGTGCCCGGCCTCGACCGTCACGAACGAGCCGGCCGGCAGTGCCTGGGCCAGACTGCGCAAGTGGCGGGGCGGCAGAAAACTGCGGGGTCCGCCGGAGACCACGACGGCGGGGGCCGAGACCCGGTCCAGCCCCTGCCACCAGTCGGTATCGATCTGCTGGAACTGTGCGCCCACCTGCTCGGGCATGGTCTTGTCGAAGCGCAGAAACGGCCGCGGATCGGCGACCAGGGCACCCAGGCCGCGCAGCCGCTCGCCCAGGCGCGCGCCGGGGGTGATCGCCTCGGCCAGATCGGCCGCGTCCCGGGGCATGGGCGGCGGCTCCTCGAGCACCAGCCGCCGCACCCGCTGCGGATGTGCCATCGCCAGCCGCAGGGCGGCGTGGGCGCCCAGCGAGTGGGCCACCACATCGGCGTGCGGCACCTCGAGTGCGTCGAGCACATAGGCCAGGTCGTCGCGGAAATCGTCCAGCCGGTAGTCGGCCCGTCCGCTGCGGCCGTGCCCGCGCAGGTCCACCCCGATCACGCGACGGCCTGCGGACTCCAGATCCGCGGCGATCCGCCGCCAGGTGGTGTGGTCGCCGCCCATCCCGTGCACCAGGAGCACCGGCGGATTGGTGGCGGGCGAACGCGGATGCCGGCCGGCGGTCACCGCCAGGGCGGGAGCGTCGTCGCGTCGGAGCACCTGCACGCACTCCACTCTAGAGGGTGTTCTCGGCTGCCGGCGGTGCCCCGGCTAGCGTGTGCGGTGTGCAGTCCTCCAGGTTCACCAGCGGCCTGATCTTCGCACTGGTGTCATCGTCGTCGTTCGGCCTGTCGGGAACCATCGCCAAATCCCTGCTCGACACCGGTTGGTCGGCCGGGGCGGCGGTGACCGCCCGGATCGCCGTGGCCGCCCTGGCGCTGCTGGCCCCGGCCGCGTTCGCGTTGCGCGGCCGGTTGCACCTGCTGGCCGATCGCCGGGTCCTGGGCACGATGGCCGGCTACGGGATGATCGCCGTAGCACTGCCGCAGCTGTGCTACTTCTACGCGGTGATGACCCTGCAGGTGGCCGTCGCGCTGCTGATCGAATTCACCGCGCCGGTGGCGGTGATGGTCTGGATGTGGCTGCGGCATCGGCAACGGCCGACCTGGCTGACGGTGGCCGGCGCCGCGATCGCGGCACTGGGGCTGGCGATGGTGCTGCAGATGTTCGGCGGGGTCAGCCTGGATACCGCGGGTGTGGCCTGGGCGCTGGGCGCGATGCTCGGCGCCGCCGGATACTTCATCCTCTCGGCGCATGCGGCCAGCGAACTGCCGGGGATCGCACTGGCCGCCGGCGGTCTGGTCGCCGCCGCGATCGGGCTCGGGGCCGCCGGGGCGGTCGGGGTGCTGCCGATGGCGATGGATACCAGCCGGGTCGAGCTGGGCGGACGGACCCTGCCGTGGTGGGTGGCCGTCGCGCTGCTGGCACTGGTCACCGCGGCCCTGGCCTATGTCACCGGAATCGCCGCGGGCCGCCGGTTGGGCGCGCGGCTGGCTTCCTTCATCGCCCTGACCGAGGTGCTGGCCGCGGTGATCTTCGCCTGGGCACTGATCGGGCAGGTGCCCGCACCGATCCAGTTCGCCGGCGGCGCGCTGATCCTGGTGGGCGTCGTCGGGGTCAAACTCGGCGAACGGATCCCGATCCGGACCGACCAACTCGACCTGCCCGGCGCCTGACCCGGTGTCCCGCCCCGACAGCGCCGCACCTGCCAGGCCGCACTATTCGAAACCGCAGTGGGCACCGTCGGTGAACTTCGGACGCGCTTTGAAGGTCACGACGCGCTCGTCACTGTCGTAGGCGGCGACCAGGTAGCGCCCACTGGCCGGACCCTGGAAGAAGTCCCCGAATCCGCTCGCCGACGAGACGGTGCACCGGCCGTGCCGGTAACCACGGTAGGCCTCAAGCACCTGCGTCCGCATGGAACCGACCCGCACCCCCTGTTCGGTCGCATTCCAGGTGAATTCTTCGATGGTCCCGCTCGGATCTGCACGGATGCCGGCCTCCATCCACACAGACGCGCTGCGTTTGAAGACGAAGAGTTCGGTCCCCGGCGGGAACATTCCTACCTCGACCTTCCGCCGCTCGAGGTAGGTGTCGGGAATCTTCGCCGATGAGTCGCCCACGTAGACGCCGCCGGCGCCGCCGAAAGTCAGCAGGCTGCTGGGACTCAAGGTGATACCGCCCGAACCCGACGACGACGGCTCTCGGCGGTCGCCCTTGCAGATATCGTCGGTGACACCACCGGAGGTCGGCGAGCCGGACCGCCGCAGCGACCGGTACGCCCAGACACCGTCGCACCAGCCGACATCACCGGCCCGCAGGTAGGTGGTGCTCTGCGGGTTGGCCGGACCGTTCTGCTGACTGCGTCCGGTCCCGGTGGCCTCGCTGCCGCCCCACGACTGCCAGGTGATGCTGCCCACACTGCTGGCCGCGGTCGAGGCGATGGAGATGCTGGCGGGCCGAACCGTCCCGAAGCCGACGGCGTAGCGCTCGAACTTGTCCCGGCCGAGCACCGGTTCCCCGTGCCCCTGCTGCTGCGCCGGGGCCGGCGATCCGCCGCAGCGGCACAGCACCACGGTGGTCACCGTGCCACGGCTGATATCGGCGCCGTCGCGATAGCCGATCCGGTAACCGGTGCCGGCCTTCTTGTCGGCCACGAAGGTGGCCACCCCGTCGTTGTCATCGGACGGTGTGCCGTACAACTGCACCGCCCGCGAGCCCGGGGTGCCCGCCTTGACGCCGTCGATCGTCACACCGCCGGCCCCGGCCGGATCGCCCGGGGCGATCGCGATCAGCGTGCGCTTCGCATCGAAGGTGTAGGTGCAGTCCTTCCAGACGATGATGATCCTGTCGCCGTCCCTGCGTCCCGCAGTGGGAAAGCCGGGGTTGGCCGCGACGACCTCGTCGAGACTCTGACCGATCGTCGCCTCACCCAGCCCCGTCGGAGCCAGGCGTCCCTTGGCCGCATCCACGTTCTGTGCCGCGGCCAGCCGGGCCGTGAGCTGCTCGGCGTTGTCGGCGGTCAGGAAGACGCCGCCGCCCTGTCGGCGACACAGTTGAGTGATGGGGCATCGGTGCGCAGACCGACCGCACTGATCCGCATGTCCGGTTTGGCGGTACGGATGGACTCGGCCGTCTCGCACAGATCGGGTGCGCAGTTGGATTCACCGTCGGAGATCAGCACCAGGGAGGATTCGGTGTCCGGCAGCAACTGCGCGCCCTGCTGCAGGGCCGTACCGATCGGGGTGCGGCCCTGCGGGACGATCCCGTCGAGTGCGGCAGCGAGCCCGGCCGCGTCGACAGCTCCCAGCGGCAGAACCACTTTGACGTCCGCGCAGGCCTGTGCCTCCGGTGCGTTCTGCCACGGCGTGTCGGCACCGAAGACCACCAGTCCGAACCGGGTCCCGGCGGGAAGGGAGTCCACCAGCGCCTGGGTCGCCGTCTTCGCCGCCGTCCAGCGCGGGCCGGGCGCGTCGTCGGTAGTCATCGACTCGGATGCGTCCAGAACGACGACGGTGGGAACCGCCGCCGCAGCGGACGGGTCCTGGGAACGGTGCGCGGTTCCTTCCACCTGCGTCGAACAGCCGGACAGGGCCAGCAACGCCACCGCGATCACAACCATCGTCTGCCAACGCCACATGAGGTTCCATTGAACTGTTCACCGGGTACGCGGCGAAAGTGCCATGCCTGTCATTCACCCGAAGAGAGGACACCAGGAACGCTCCCGACCGACGTCCGGCCGGGCATCGTGGACCCAAGCCGCCGGTATCGTGGGAGTTATGACCGACTCTGCAGCCCCCAGTCCGCTCGGTCCACTCGCCCCGTTCGCCGGTATCTGGCGCGGCAGCGGAACCGGGCACTATCCGACCATCGACGATTTCACGTACACCGAAGAGATCGAGCTGTCCCCGCCGCCGGGCAAGCCGTTCCTGTTCTACCGTTCGCGGACCTGGGACGGCGACGACGGCCGCCCGTTGCACACCGAGACCGGTTATCTGCGCTCGGCCGGGGAGCAGGTGGAGCTGCTGATCGTCCAGCCGACCGGCTTCGTCGAGATCCAGCGGGCTCCGCTGGCCGACGGCGTCCTGGACTTCACCGAACTGATCCTGGGCGCCTCACCGGATGCCAAGGACGTGAAGTCGGTACGACGCCGCTTCGTCCTGGACGGTGACGAGCTGAGCTACGACATGTGGATGGCCTTCGCGCACGTGCCGATGACCCACCACCTCAACGCCCGGCTGCATCGCGTCACCGACTGAGAACCGCCGCGCGAGAGCGCTGAGCCCATCCCCCGGGACCGCCCTCCCGCAGCCGAGATGCACGAACGCCCGCCCCGGCGAACCGGAGCGGGCGTTCGTGACTGACCGAAGCGGTCAAGACATCAGGGACCTACAGGTCACTTGATGATCTTGGTGACGCGGCCGGCACCGACGGTGCGGCCACCCTCGCGGATAGCGAAGCGCAGGCCCTCGTCCATGGCGACCGGCTGGATCAGCTTGACGCTCATCTCGGTGTTGTCGCCCGGCATGACCATCTCGGTGCCCTCGGGGAGGGTCACGACGCCGGTCACGTCCGTGGTACGGAAGTAGAACTGCGGACGGTAGTTGTTGAAGAACGGGGTGTGACGGCCACCCTCGTCCTTCGACAGGATGTACGCCTGGCCCTCGAACTCGGTGTGCGGGGTGGTGGTGCCCGGCTTCACGATGACCTGGCCACGCTCGACGTCCTCACGCTTGAGGCCACGGAGCAGCAGACCGGCGTTGTCGCCGGCCTGAGCCGAGTCCAGCAGCTTGTGGAACATCTCGATGCCGGTGACGATGGTCTTGGTCGAATCGGGACGGATGCCCACGATCTCGACCTCGTCGTTCACGTTGATCTCGCCGCGCTCGACACGACCGGTGACGACGGTGCCGCGACCGGTGATGGTGAACACGTCCTCGACGGGCATCAGGAACGGCTTCTCGGTCTCACGGACCGGGTCCGGCACCGACTCGTCGACGGCAGCCATCAGGTCCTGAACCGACTTGACCCACTTCTCTTCGCCCTCGAGCGCCTTCAGCGCCGAGATCGGGATGACCGGAGCCTCCTCGTCGAAGTCCTGGGCGGCCAGCAGTTCGCGGACCTCCATCTCGACGAGCTCCATGATCTCCTCATCGTCGACCATATCGGCCTTGTTGAGGGCGACCAGGATGTAAGGAACACCGACCTGACGGGCCAGCAGCACGTGCTCGCGGGTCTGCGGCATCGGGCCGTCGGTGGCTGCCACGACCAGGATCGCACCATCCATCTGAGCGGCGCCGGTGATCATGTTCTTGATGTAGTCGGCGTGACCCGGGGCGTCGACGTGCGCGTAGTGGCGCTTGTCGGTCTGGTACTCGACGTGGGAGATGTTGATCGTGATACCACGAGCCTTCTCCTCCGGCGCCTTGTCGATCTGATCGAAAGCGAAGCTCTCGTTCAGATCCGGGTACTGGTCAGCCAGCACCTTGGTGATGGCAGCCGTCGTGGTGGTCTTGCCGTGGTCGACGTGACCGATGGTGCCGATGTTCACGTGCGGCTTGGTCCGCTCGAACTTCGCCTTCGCCACTTGTGTCCTCCTGGACTCTGTCCGCCGGGTTTCTCCCGGCGGAGGTTTACTTACAGTTTCAGTTTATTGCGCCGAGGCGCGGTCCGCGGAAGCGGGCCGGGGAGTAACGAACTACTCGCCCGTCGCCTTCGCGATGATCTCCTTCGCCACGTTCGCCGGAACCTCGGCGTACGAGTCGAAAACCATGGAGTAGTTAGCCCGGCCCTGAGTCTTCGACCGAAGGTCGCCGATGTAGCCGAACATCTCCGACAGCGGAACCGCAGCCTTCACGACGCGGGCACCGCTGCGCTCCTCCATGGCCTGGATCTGGCCACGGCGGGAGTTCAGGTCGCCGATGACATCGCCCATGTAGTCCTCGGGAGTCGTGACCTCGACGGCCATGATCGGCTCCAGAATGACGGGCTGTGCCAGGCGTGCAGCCTCTTTGAGAGCCTGCGAGCCGGCGATCTTGAAGGCCATCTCCGAGGAGTCGACGTCGTGGTACTGACCGTCGAGGAGGGTGACCTTCAGGTTGACCAGCGGGTAGCCGGCCAGGACGCCGTACTGCATCGCGTCCTGCGCACCGGCATCCACCGACGGGATGTACTCGCGCGGGACACGACCGCCGGTGACGGCGTTGTCGAACTCGTAGGTGGCACCGTCTTCGGCGTCGACCAGCGGCTCGAGCTTGATGATGACCTTGGCGAACTGGCCCGAGCCACCCGTCTGCTTCTTGTGGGTGAACTCGTGCTTGTCGACGGTCTTGCGGATCGTCTCGCGGTAGGCCACCTGCGGCTTACCGACGTTGGCCTCGACCTTGAACTCACGCTTCATGCGGTCGACCAGGATGTCGAGGTGGAGCTCGCCCATACCGCCGATGACGGTCTGGCCGGTCTCCTCGTCCAGGTGCACCGAGAAGGTCGGGTCCTCTTCGGCCAGTTTCTGGATCGCGGTGCCCAGCTTCTCCTGGTCGGACTTGGTCTTCGGCTCGATCGAGACGTTGATGACCGGATCCGGGAAGGTCATGGACTCCAGGACGATCGGGTGCGCCATATCGCTCAGGGTGTCACCGGTGGTGGTGTCCTTGAGGCCGATCACGGCGTAGATGTGGCCGGCCACGGCGTCGTCGACCGGGTTCTCCTTGTTGGCATGCATCTGGAAGAGCTTGCCGATGCGCTCCTTCTTGCCCTTGGTCGCATTGAGGACCTGGGTGCCCGGATCGACGCGGCCGGAGTAGACGCGGACGAAGGTCAGCTTGCCGAAGAACGGGTGCGCGGCGATCTTGAACGCCAGCGCCGAGAAGGGCTCGCTGACATCCGGCTTACGGATGAGCTTGGCGCTCTCGTCGCCGGGGACGTGGCCCTCGATCTCGCCGATGTCCAGCGGGTTCGGCAGGTAGTCGACGACGGCGTCGAGCACCGGCTGGATGCCCTTGTTCTTGAACGCGGTGCCGCACAGGATCGGGTAGATCTCGGAGTTGATCGTGAGCTTGCGGATCGCGCCCTTGATCTCGTCGACGGTCAGTTCCTCGCCGCCGAAGTACTTCTCCATGAGCTCTTCGTCGGACTCGGCGACGACCTCGAGCAGCTTCTCGCGGTACTCGGCGGCCTTGTCGGCCAGATCCGCGGGGATCTCCTCGATGGTGGCCTCGGTGCCGATCTCGGTGGTGCCACGCCAGGTCAGCGCCCGCATCTCGACCAGGTCGACGACGCCCTCGAAGGAATCCTCGGCACCGATCGGCAGCTGCATCACCAGCGGCTTGGCGCCGAGGCGATCGATGATCGTCTGCACGGTGAAGTAGAAGTCCGCGCCCATCTTGTCCATCTTGTTGACGAAGCAGATGCGGGGGACGTCGTACTTGGTGGCCTGGCGCCAGACCTGCTCGGACTGGGGCTCCACGCCCTCCTTGCCGTCGAAGACGGCGACGGCGCCGTCGAGCACACGCAGGGCGCGCTCGACCTCGACGGTGAAGTCGACGTGGCCGGGGGTGTCGATGACGTTGATCTGGTTGTCGTGCCAGAAGCAGGTCACGGCGGCGGAGGTGATGGTGATACCCCGCTCCTTTTCCTGCTCCATCCAGTCGGTCGTCGACGCACCGTCGTGGGTCTCACCGATCTTGTAGTTGACACCCGTGTAGTAGAGGATGCGCTCGGTGGTGGTGGTCTTGCCGGCATCGATGTGAGCCATGATGCCGATGTTGCGGACCTTGGTGAGGTCGTTCAGCACTTCTTGTGCCATTGCGTTCCTTCGGAAGTTTTCGGACTAGGGACGATCAGCGACCGCGCGGGCGCTCGGCGCCGGGCCGGACGGACCCGGGCTGCGAGCAGCCCCGCGCGGAGGCGATCACCAGCGGTAGTGGGCGAAGGCGCGGTTGGCCTCTGCCATCTTGTGGGTGTCCTCGCGACGCTTCACCGAGGCGCCCAGGCCGTTGGAGGCGTCCAGCAGCTCGTTGGCCAGACGCTCGACCATCGTCTTCTCCCGGCGCTGCCGACTGAAGGTGACCAGCCAGCGCAGTGCCAGGGTGTTGGCGCGGCCCGGCTTGACCTCGATCGGGACCTGGTAGGTGGCGCCACCGACGCGGCGGCTCTTCACCTCGAGGGTCGGCTTGACGTTGTCCAGCGCACGCTTGAGCGTGATGACCGGATCGGTGCCGGTCTTGTCGCGGGTCTGCTCCAGGGCCTGGTAGACGATCCGCTCGGCGGTCGACTTCTTGCCGTCCAGCAGGATCTTGTTGACCAGCTGGGTGACCAGGGTCGAGCCGTAGACCGGGTCGTTGATCAGCGGGCGCTTAGGCGCGGGTCCTTTACGTGGCATTTAGATCAGTTCCCCTTCTTGGCGCCGTAACGGCTGCGAGCCTGCTTGCGGTCCTTGACACCCTGGGTGTCCAAGGAGCCGCGAACGATGCGGTAGCGAACACCGGGGAGGTCCTTCACACGACCACCGCGGACGAGCACCATCGAGTGCTCCTGCAGGTTGTGGCCCTCACCCGGGATGTAAGCGGTGACCTCGACGCCACTGGTCAGGCGCACACGGGCGACCTTGCGAAGAGCGGAGTTCGGCTTCTTCGGGGTGGTGGTGTACACGCGGGTGCACACGCCACGACGCTGCGGGCTGCCCTTCAGGGCGGCGGTCTTCTTGATGGAAGACTTGTCTTTACGGCCCTTGCGGACCAGCTGATTAATAGTTGGCACTGAGTTCTTTCTCCTCGTGACCGGCACCCTGCCGATCGTTCTTCGCTGTCGCGGTTTGTGCTCCGGGCAGGCCACTCGATCCGCACCACGCGGCACCGAGCAACTTCCGCAACTCGCCCCACCAGAACATTCGCCCTGGTCAGTGGGTTATCCTTAACCCGAGGTCGGGCGTGTCGTACCAGGTACGACTCGTTCACGACGCACCATCTCCACCGCGTCTGCACCCGGCGAAAATGGGCAGCATCCAGCTGGCTGGACGCCGACGGATCACTCTACCGGCCTGATTTCGACAGGTCAAAATGCTTACCGATGCGCGAATCAGCCGGACCGCAGGCACTCCCCCGCTGATACCGACTGGCCGGTACCGCCGACGACTGCCACTATGGCTCAAGTGCCATCCTTGCTGACCTCGCTCGTCCGGCCGACGTTCCGCCACCCCGCCCGGCGCGGGAAGCTGCTCGTCCTCGTGGCGATCGTGATCTTCTCGCTGTCACTGCGCGCAGCGGTCACCTCGCTCACCCCGCTGCTGGGCCGGATCTCGGCTGATCTGCAGTTCGGGCATGCGATCACCGGCATTCTGGGCATGCTGCCGACCCTGATGTTCGGCATCGCCGGGCTGGTGGGTGCGGGCCTGGGCCGGCGCTTCGGGCTCGAGGTCGCAACGCTGGCGGCCGTGGTGATCACCGTGTTGGGCACCGGTCTGCGGGCGCTCTCGTCCGACGCATGGTCGCTGATCGTGCTCTCGGGTGTGGCGCTGTTCGGGATGGGGCTGGGCAACATCCTGATTCCGCCGCTGGTGAAGCGGTACTTCGGAGACCGGATCGCCGCGGTGTCCACCATCTACATCCTGTTCGTCCAGCTGGGCACCACGGTGCCTGCGGCGGTGGCAGTGCCCCTGGCCGATGCCGCGGGCTGGCGGACGTCGCTGGCGGTGTGGGCCCTGATCCCGCTGATGGCGGTGCTGCCCTGGATCGGGGTGGTGCGGCAGCGGCGCCGGCATGTGGCCGACGGCGCCGACAACGTCTCGCCGCCGCGGCTGCCGGTCTGGCGTTCACCCCTTGCGTGGGGTCTGGTGCTGATGTTCGGCATGACCTCGCTGATGACCTACTCGTTGTTCACCTGGATGCCCGAGGTCCTCACCGCCGCCGGCAGCAGCGAATCGCTGGGCGGACTGGCGGTGGCTGTGTTCTCCGGCGTCGGCTTCCTGGCCACCTTCGTCGCACCGTGGCTGTCGATCCGGTTCGCCAACCCGTTCGGCTTCGTCGTCCTGTTCGGCGTCTGCATGCTGATCGGACTGGCGGGTCTGCGCTGGGCACCGCTGAACGGGACGCTGGCCTGGGCGCTGCTGGCCGGGATCGGGGTGAGCTCGTTCCCGATGTCGCTGACCCTGATCAATGTGCGTACCCGCACCAGCGCCGGATCGGCCTCCCTGTCCGGTTTCGGCCAGGGCGTGGGCTACTTGATCGCGTGCACCGGGCCGTTGCTGTTCGGCGTCCTGCACGACGCCACCGGCGACTGGGACGTGCCGTTCCTGATGCTGGTGGTCGCATGTCTGGTCATGATCGCCGGCGCCTGGGTGATCTGCCGGCCCCGGTATCTGGAAGACACCCTCGCCGCCGAGGGCTGATGCGACGCCGGATGGGCAGCCGCCGGCGTATCGGCGGTGTCCAGAATCTGAACACTGCACAGCGCCCCGGCAGTGCCATGCTGGGATGACCGTGGATCAGCGCCCCGCTCGATGATCCGCCCTGTGGACCGCACTTCGCAGCGCTGCCGCTCGCGCGCTGCGAAGCTGCATACAAGCCCACCGGCCGTTCTCCCCCGACTCGGCCGGTGGGCTTGTTCCATTTCCGCCGCCGCCACCCGCCTCCGGCCGGGGGCCATTAACCCCCAGTAACCTCCGGCCCGGCCACGCATCCGCCTCCCGGCCGGGCCGTTTCGTGCCACAGTGGAATGGTGTCCCCCACACTCCCGCAGCGGCCGGTGATCGCGGCGGCGTGGGAGCGAGCCCGGTCCCGCGGGCTCACCCCCACCGATCGCCCCGAACCGATCCTCTCCGACGTCGCCGACGCCGACCCCCTGCTCGATGCCGCACGCCCGGTCCTGGACCGGGCGGCCGAGTCGCTGCACGGCTCGTCCACCGCCCTGCTGCTGGTGGATCACCAGAGCCGGATGGTCGCTCGCGTCTCCGCCGACTCCACTCTCGAGCGCACGCTGGCCGATGCCGGTGCGGTGGTCGGCGCCGACTTCACCGAGAACGCGATGGGCACCACCGCTTTGGGGACCCCCGCCGAGATCCGCGGCGATCTGGTGATCAACAGCGGCGAGCATTATCTGGAGCAGTTCCGCTCCCTCAGCTGCTTCGGTCAGCCGATCATCCACCCGTCCACGCGGCGGGTCGTGGGCATCCTCTGCCTGACCCAGGCTTCGGCGCGAATGAATCCGCTGTCGGCACCGCTGGTCCGCGGCATCGTGTCCGATATCGCCGACCGGCTGCTGTCGCGCTCACATCTGGCTCACCGTCAGGTGATCACCGCCTTCGAGCGGATCGCCGAACGCCGCGACTTCGCCGTCGCCGCCATCGGCGACGATCTCCAGCTCACCAATGCTCTCGCCGCCGCCCTGCTGGCTCCCGCCGACTTCGGCACCCTTCGCCTGTTCCTCGACGAGCGCGACGTGCCGTCGGCGGTGACCCTGGTGTCCGGGGTGACCGTCGACGTCCAGGCCGAGGTGATCGACGGCGGCGGACGCGCCGCCGTCTTCACCCTGCGCCCCCGGATGGAACCGGTCCCGGCCGGCTCGCTGGCGACACCGGCCGCGGTGGGTACGGCGACGGCGCCGACGGTCGCGGTCTGCGGTGAGCCCGGCACCGGCCGCACCACGCGGGCGCACACCGTCGTCCCCGCCGCACAGGCGACCGTCGTCGATGTGCCCGCAGCGCTGCTGGCCGGAACGCCCATCGATCTGGCGGCGACGCTGCGACTGGCGCGCCGCCGCGGGCACGGAGTCGTGATCGACGGCGCCGACCTGCTCGACGACCGGGCATTGCAGTTGCTGCAGACCGCGGTGACGTCCCGGTCGCCGGAGGAACCACCGCTGGTTCTGGTGACCGGACCACCCGAATCGCTGTCCCCGGCAGCGGCCGCGGTGATCGCGCGCTGCCGGCGCCGCACCACACTGCCGCCGCTGCGACAGCGCACCACGGAGCTGGCCGCCCTCGGCCAGGAGCTGCTGGATGCCCGGCAGCCGCGGCTGACGCTGAGCGCCGACGCCGCCGACTCCCTGGTCTCCCAGGAATGGCCGGGCAATCTCAGCGAATTCGCGATGGTGCTCGCGGAGGCGGCGGCGACCGCCGAACAGCGCGGGTCACGGCGGGTCGACATCGTCGACCTGCCCGCCGATTACCGGAGCACCACGCGTGCCAGCCGGCTCCTCGGTCTGGAGCAGGCCGAGCGCCTGGCCATCATCGAGGCCCTCGACGTCGCCGACGGCAACAAGAGCCACGCGGCCAAACGTCTGGGTATCAGCCGCACCACCCTGTACGCGCGCATCCGGGCCCTGGGCATCCGCTGACCCGTCCCGGCAGCCCGCACCCCTTTCCCGCACTCACTTCCGTCGCGCGCCGCCGGTGGGTGGACAGTGTTCAGCCCTGTTCATAGCCAGTGTCCAGATTCCGCACAGGCCGACGGCCCCGGAACGTGGGACAAATACAGGGCACCCTTCGTGGTGCACATCACAACCTGTCGCACTCGCCCGACTGCCGGGGCGAGGAGAGAAGAGGAGTCCGATGACCACCACACTGCACCCGGGCCTGCTGCCCGCAGTCGCCGATTTCGTGTCCACCGACCGCAAGATGCTGATCGGCGGCGCCTGGGTCGACGCGCTGTCCGGCGAGACCTTCGAAACCCTCGATCCGGCCACCGGCCAGGTGATCACCCGGGTCGCTCGCGGCGCGGCCGCCGATATCGACCGCGCCGTGATCGCCGCGCGCGCCGCCTTCGAAGGCCCGTGGTCGCGGATGAAACCCAATGAGCGCGAACGCCTGATCTGGCGGGTCGGCGACATCCTGTCCGAACGCGCCGAGATCTTCGGGCAGCTCGAAGCCCTCGACAACGGCAAGTCCGTGGCCATCGCCACCGCCGTGGACGTCGGCTGGTCGGCCGATGTGTGGCGGTACAACGCCGGGCTGGCCACCAAGATCACCGGTTCGTCGATCACCCCGTCCATGCCGTTCGCCCCCGACGGGCAGTTCCACGCCTACACTCGGCGCGAGGCCCTCGGTGTCTGCGGCCAGATCGTGCCGTGGAACTTCCCGATCCTGATGGCCACCTGGAAGCTCGCTCCCGCCTTGGCCGCCGGTAACACCGTGATCCTCAAACCGGCCGAACAGACGCCGTTGTCGGCGCTGCTGCTCGGCGAGGTGTTCGAGGAAGCCGGATTCCCGCCCGGTGTGGTCAACATCGTGCCCGGCTTCGGCGATGCCGGTGCCGCCCTCTCGGCGCACATGGACGTGGACAAGGTCGCCTTCACCGGCTCCACCGAGGTCGGCAAGAAGATCGTGCAGGCCGCGACCGGCAACCTGAAGAAGGTCTCGCTGGAATTGGGCGGCAAGAGCCCGAACATCGTCTACGCCGACGCCGATCTGGAGGCCGCCGTCGCCGGCAGCGTCGCCGCGTGGATGTTCAACCACGGACAGTGCTGTGTCGCCGGCACCCGCATGTTCGTGCAGCGTGAGATCTTCGACGACTTCACCCAGGCCGTCGCCGACGCCGCGGCCGCCGCCAAGATCGGCCCCGGCCTGGATCCGGCCACCGAGCTGGGGCCGCTGGTCTCCCAGGAGCAGTTCGACCGGGTCAGTGGCTACATCCAACAGGGTCTGGCCTCCGGTGCCCGCGCGCTCACCGGCGGCGGACGCTGGGGCGACCAGGGCTACTTCATCGAGCCGACCGTCTTCGTCGACGTCGAGCCGTCGTTCTCGATCGTCGAAGAGGAGATCTTCGGGCCGGTGGTCGCCGCCCTGCCGTTCGACGGCGAAGAGGATGTGGCGCGCGCGGCCAACGATTCCATCTATGGCCTGGCCGCCGGTATCTGGACCACGGACCTCTCCAAGGCCCACCGCACCGCCGCCGCGGTGCAGGCCGGGTCGGTGTGGGTCAACCAATACAACGGCTTCGACACCGCGCTGCCGTTCGGCGGGTTCAAACAGTCCGGCTGGGGCCGCGAACTCGGCGACTCGGCCGTGGACCTCTACACCCAGGTGAAGTCCGTCAACGTCGCCCTCTGAAACCCGATCGCCCAGAACTCCCCACCCAAAAAGCTCTACCAACAAGGAGATCGCATGAAGACCAAAGCCGCCGTTCTGCTCGGACCGGGCGAACCGTTCACGATCATGGAACTGGAACTGGATCCGCCCGGCCCCGGTGAGGTGCTGATCAAATTCACCAATGCCGGTCTGTGCCACTCGGATCTGCATCTGACCGACGGTGATCTGCCGCCGCGCTATCCCATCGTCGGCGGGCACGAGGGCGCCGGCATCATTCAGGAGATCGGCCCGGGTGTCACCAAGGTCAAACCCGGCGACCACGTGGTGTGCAGCTTCATCCCGAACTGCGGGCACTGCCGCTACTGCTCCACCGGCCGGCAGAACCTGTGCGATATGGGCGCCACGATCCTGGAAGGCTCCATGCCCGACGGCACCTTCCGGTTCCACGGCCCGGACGGAGAGGACTTCGGCGCCATGTGCATGCTGGGCACCTTCTCCGAGTACTCGACGATCTCCGAACATTCGGTGGTCAAGATCGACGACTGGCTGCCCCTGGGCAGTGCCGTGCTGGTCGGCTGCGGCGTCCCCTCGGGCTGGGGAACGGCGGTCAACGCCGGCAATCTGCGCCCGGGCGACACCGCCGTGATCTACGGCATCGGCGGGCTCGGCATCAACGCCGTCCAGGGCGCGGTGTCCGCGGGCTGCAAGTACGTGGTGGTGGTCGACCCGGTCGAACTCAAGCGCGATACGGCGACCAAGTTCGGCGCCACCCATGCCTTCGCCACCGCCGAGGAAGCCGCCGAGAAGGTCACCGAACTCACCTGGGGGCAGGGCGCCGATGCGGCACTGATCCTGGTCGGAACCGTCGATGCCGATGTGGTCAGTGCGGCCACCGCGGTGATCGGCAAGGGCGGACGCGTGGTGATCACCGGTCTGGCCGATCCGGCCAAGCTGACGGTGAACGTCTCCGGTACCGATCTGACGCTGAACCAGAAGACGATCATGGGCACGCTGTTCGGTTCGATGAACCCGCAGTACGACATCGTCAAGCTGCTGCGCCTGTACGACGCCGGCGAACTGAAGCTCGATGAGCTGATCACCCAGCGGTACACCCTCGACCAGGTCAACGAGGGCTACCAGGATCTGCGCGACGGTAAGAACATCCGCGGCGTCATCGATCACGCCACGACCTGATCGACCTCCGCCCGCCCGGACTCGGCCCTCAGGGTTTCCTGATGGCCGAGTCCGCGCCGATGTGCCAGCGGTGTGACCCCAGGAACGTCGCCGGCCTCGGACAACCCCGCTCGATCGCGACGATCGAGAATCAGTCGGCGATGCTGTGCGGCAGCTTCACCGAACCCGACTTCGGCGTGGCCGGGTTCGACGGCGGCGGCACCATCGGCCCGACGTCCCCGTCCGGGGCGGCGTCCAGGTCGACGATCACGGGCGCGTGATCACTGGGTTTGGTGCCCTTGCGGGCCTGCCGGTCCACCCAGGCCGCCTGCACCCGCTCGGCGATCGGGTCGCCGGCCACGATCAGGTCGATCCGCATGCCCAGATTCCGGTGGAACATGCCGGCCCGGTAGTCCCAGTACGAGTAGAACTGCTCGTCGGGCCAGTGGGCGCGCTGCAGGTCGACCATCCCCAACTCCAGCAGACCCGACAGTTCGGCCCGCTCGGCCGGGGTCACGTGGGTGTGCCCGATCAGGGCCGCCGGGTCGAAGACGTCCGCATCGGCCGGCACGATGTTGTAGTCGCCGCCGACCATCGTCTGCGCCGCCTCGGGCGCGACGGCCGCACGCAACCGCTCCAGCCACGCCAGCTTGTAGCGGTAGTGCTCGGAGTCGACCTCGCGGCCGTTGGGTACGTACACCGACCAGATCCGCAGACCGCCGCAGCGCGCCGACACCGCCCGCCCTTCCGGCGGACCGGCCGGATCGGGAAAGCCCGGAACATCGGGGATGGCCTCGACGACGTCGTCGAGCCCGACCCGGCTCAGCAGCGCCACCCCGTTCCACTGGCCCTGGCCCACGTGCGCGAATCGGTAGCCGCGCGCGGCGAGTTCGTCGCCGAGCAGCTCGGCGAAGGCCTCGTCGCTGACCTTGGTCTCCTGCAGGCACACCACATCGGGGGCGCGCTCATCCAGCCACGGCAGCAGCCGGGGGATGCGCTGCTTCACCGAGTTCACATTCCACGTCGCGATCCGCATGCCCCCACCGTATCGGGGGTACCGCACCGCCTGGGCGTCGCGCCGGAGGAATCATCCCGCCGGCTCGGGTCACGCCGTCACCGTGCGGCGCTCACCACGCATCGACGGGCCGGCCGGAGCCGGTGACGGCGTCGGGTCCGGCCGCCGCCAGCAGGCGGGCCACCAGCGATCGGGTCTCGGCCGGATCGATCACATCGTCGATCTCTCCCAGCCGCGCGGCGTTGAGCACCGAGCAGTGCTCCTGATACTGCGCGGTCAGCACCGCCACGGTGCGCTCGCGTTCGGCCGGGTCGGCGATCGCTTCCAGTTCGGCGCGCAGCGACAGCCGGACCGCACCCTCGAGTCCCATCGGCCCCATGTGCGCACCGGGCCAGGCCAGTGTCATCAGCGGTTCACCGGTGCCGCCGCCGAGCATCGCCTGGGCGCCCAGCCCGTAGCCGCGGCGCAGCACCACCCCGATCAGCGGCACCGACAGCTGCGCCCCGGCGATCAGCAGCCGGGAGGCGTGCCGCACCATGCCGGTGGCCTCGGCGTCCGGGCCGACCATCATGCCCGGGGTGTCCACCAGCGACAGCACCGGGAAGCCGTAGGCATCGCACAGTTGCAGGAAGCGGGCCGACTTGTCGCCGGCGTCGGCGGTGATGGCCCCGGCCAAAAAGCGGGTGTCGTTGCCGAGGATCCCGACGGTGCGGCCCTCGATCCGGCCCAGCGCGGTGAACAGTTCCGGGGCGAACTCCGGGCGCAGCATGGTCACCGAATCGGTGTCGCACACCGTCTCCACGATGGGGGTGGGGTCGTAGGAGGTGCGTTCGGTCTCGGGCACCAGATCGCGCAGCACCGTCTGATCCGGCACCGTCCAGTCCGGCAGCGGCCCGAGGAAGTAGCCGAGTATCTCCCGGGCGGCCTCGTCGACGTCGTCGTGCTCGACGGCCACATCGACCACACCGGCTTCGGTCATCACCTCCAGCGGACCGACCTGTTCGGCGGCGTAGTCGCCCAGGCCGCCGCCGGCGATCATCGCCGGACCGCCCATCCCCAGCGACGATCCGTCGGTGGCCACGATCAGGTCCGAGCAGCCGGCGATCACCGCGTTGCCGGCGAAACAGTTGTTGTCGACCACGGCGATGCGCGGGACCTTCCCGGCCAGCCGCGCCCACGCGGCGAAGGTCGGCACGTCCAGCGCCGAGACCACCGGAATGTCGGTGTCGCCGGGCCGGCCGCCCCCGCCGGCGGCGAAGAACAGCGTCGGCAGGCTCAGCCGTTCGATCACCTCCAGCAACCGGTCGGTCTTGTGGTGGCCCCGGATCCCCTGGGTGCCGGCCATCACCAGATAGTCGTAGGACAGCACCGCGCAGGCACGACCGTCCACCGTCGCCACACCGCCGACGATCCCGTCGGACACGGTCCGGTCGAGCAGCTCGTCGACCGGGCGGCGCTGCTCCTGGGCGGCGGTGACGAAGCGTCCGTATTCGACGAACGAGCCGGGGTCGACGACGGCGGCGATGTGCTCCCGCGCGCTGCGGCCGCCGCGCGCGTGCAGACGTTCCAGCGCCTCGGGGCGGGCCGAGTCCTGCGTCAGGGCCCGGCGGGCCAGTACCTGCAGCAGATCGTCCCGAATGTGCATTCCGTCTTCTCCGGTCATGGGTGCCTTTCCCCGGTCATGGGTGCCTGGTTCGTCGTGGTGATCGCGGGCCCGTCCATCGCCGACGACGGCTACGTGTGCAGGGTCGATTGGAGTTGCTGCACCCAGGCCGCGGTGACCTGGGCGCGCCGGGCCGAATCGTCCGACAGGGTGTCGGCCAGACCCAGTCCGCGCGCCAGGTCCAGGGTGAGCTGCGCCAGCCGGTGCGCCTGGGCGCCGTGCCGGCCGTCCGGGTCCAGACCCTGCACGGTCAGCTTGTGGGCGGCGCGCGCCAGTTTGGCCTCCAGCGGCAGGATCAGCTCGCGCAGCGCCTCATCGGAGGCGGCCGCCGCCCACACCTGCAGGGCCGCCTTGAACGGCACCCCGGTGTAGATGGCCACGGCCCGATCGACGACCAGATCGATGCGTTCGGGGCCGTCGGGCAGATTGTCCAGCGTCTGAGCCGCCTCGGCGGTCATCTCGGTGAACATCTCTTCCAGGACCGCGGTGATCAGATCCTCGCGGGCCGGGAAGTGATGCTGGGCCGCCCCGCGGGACACCCCGGCCGCCTCGGCGACCGCGGTGACCGTGGTGGCCGACCAGCCGCTGTGGGCGAGCATGTCGACGGTGACCGCCAGGAGCCGCTCACGGGTCTGCCGCGACCGCTCCTGCTGCGGCTCCCGGGCGGCGACGGTCACGACGAGCTCGCATCCCAGGACGGTTTGCGCTTGGACAGGAACGCGGTCATGCCCTCGCGCGCCTCCTCCGAGGCGAAGGCCGCCATCGATTCGGCCGCCCGCGCCGCGGTGGCCTCGTCGAACCCGTCGAGCAGGGCCGCGGTGGTCAGCTTCTTGGAGGCCGCCAGCCCTTGTGGAGAGGCTTTGCGAACCCCCTCGAGGATCTCCTCGAGTCGCTGATCCAGATCCTGCGGCGACTCGGCGGCGGCGGTGAGCAGCCCGGTCGTCACCGCCTGCGCGGCACCGAAGGTCTCCCCGGTGAGGAAGTAGCGTCCGGCCGCGCGCGCGGTCATCCGGGGCAGCAGCACCACCGAGATGATCGACGGGGCCAGACCCAGCCGCGATTCGGTCAGGGCGAAGGTCGACGACGGGCCGGCCAGCGCCATATCCGCCGCGCCCACCAGCCCGAAGCCGCCGGCCCGCACGTGGCCGTCGATCTTGACGATCACCGGTTTGGGCAGTTCGATGAACGAGCGCATCAGCGCCGACATCGTCGAGCCGACCTCGGCGGTGGCCTCCTCGGGGGTCAGGCCCCGGCTCAGCGCCTCGGCCAGATCGGCCCCGGCGCAGAAGGTGCCGCCGGTGTGGGTCACCACCACCGCGCGGACCGCCGGATCGGCACCGGCGGCGGCGATGGCCTCGCGCAGTTGGCGCACCAGCGTGGAGCTGAGTGCATTGCGGTTGTGCGGTGAATCCAGGGTGACGGTGCACACCGCGGCCTCCACGGCCGTGTGCACCAGCGTCTTCTCCTCACTCATCGGCGCATTCCGATCAGTACGACTTGGGCAGACCCAGGCTGGTCTGCGCGACGAAGTTGAGGATCATCTCGCGGCTGACCGGAGCGATCTTGGCGATCCGCGACAGCGTGATCATCGGTGCCACCCCGTATTCGACGGTCAGACCGTTGCCGCCCATCGAGTGCACGGCCTGGTCGACGGCGGCCACGGCGGCGTCGGCGGCCAGCAGCTTGGCCATGTTGGCCGGTTCGGCCGCACCCCAGTCGTCGCCGGCGTCGTAGAGGGTGGCGGCCTTCTGCATCATCAGTTTGGCGGCCTCCAGATCGATCTTGGCCTTGGCCAGCGGGTGCGCGATCGCCTGGTGGGTGCCGATCGGCGCCTTCCAGACGGTGCGGTCGTTGACGTACTCGACGGCCTTGGCCAGGGCGTAGCGGGCCATCCCGACCGCCGAGGCCGAGGCCATGATGCGCTCGGGGTTCAGGCCGGCGAACAGCTGGCTCAGGGCGGCGTCTTCGGAGCCGACCAGGGCGTCGGCGGGCAGGCGCACATCGTCGAGGAAGATCTGGAACTGCTTCTCCGGGTTGAGCAGCTCCATCTCGATCAGCTGGGCCTCGAAACCGGGGGCGTCGGTCGGCACGATGAACAGGGCCGGCTTGAGCTTGCCGGTCTTGGCGTCCTCGGTGCGGGCCACGATCAGCACCGCATCGGACTGGTCCACACCGGAGATGAAGACCTTCTGGCCCGACAGCAGCCACTCGTCGCCGTCCCGGCGGGCGGTGGTGGTGATCATGTGCGAGTTGGAGCCGGCGTCGGGTTCGGTGATGCCGAAGGCCATGGTGATCGAGCCGTCGGCCAGGCCCGGGATCCAGCGCTGCTTCTGCTCGTCGGTGCCGAAGCGGGCGATGATGTTGCCGCAGATCGCCGGGGAGACCACCAGCATCAGCAGGCCGGTGCCCGAGGCGGCCAGCTCTTCCATGACGATGGACAGCTCGTACATGCCGGCTCCGCCGCCGCCGTACTCCTCGGGCAGATTGACGCCGATGAAGCCGAGCTCACCGGCTTCGCGCCACAGCTCATCGGTCTTGCGGTCCTGCCGGGCGCAGTCCTGGAAGTACTGGGCGCCGTACTTGGCGCCCAGGGCTGCCACGGCCGCCCGGAGTTCGGCGTGTTCGGAGGTTTCAGTGAAATTCATTGCGGCTCTTCCCTATTCGGCTGCGGTGGCAGCGTCAGTGGTCGTGGATTCTGCTGATTCTGCCTCGTCTGATGCGGCGGCGTCGGATGCGGCATCGTCGGTGATCACCGCGAGGACCTCGCCGACCGCCAGCTGGCGGCCTTCGGTCACGGCGAGCACCGAGACCACCCCGTCGGTCGGGGCGGCGATGGTGTGCTCCATCTTCATCGCCTCCAGCCACAGCAGCGGCTGGCCGGCGACGACGCGGTCCCCCTCGGCTACCGCGATGCGGATCACCGAGCCGGGCATGGGCGCCAGCAGCGAGCCGGGCCGGGCCACGGCACTGGGGTCGGTATACCGCGGCACCCGGGTCAGGGCCACCGAGGCGCCGGGCCAGTCGACGAACACCTGATCGTCGACCACGGTGACGGTGTACCGGCGGGCCACGCCGTCCACGCGCAGCACCACCTCGCTCGGGGTCCAGGAGATCGCGTCCACCCCGGCCAGGTCGGGCAGCTGCACCCGGCCGCGCTCGATCCGGTAGCGCACCGTGAGCTCATCGTCGTCGTTGCCGGCCGGCAGGTACGTCTTGGACTGGTAGACCGACGGCAGGTTCCGCCAGCCCGACGGCAGACCGGCGTCCACCTGGGCTTGCACGCGGGCCGCGGCCGACTGCGCCAGGGCCGCGGCGACCGCGGCCACCTGCACCGCACGCGGATCGGCCAGCGGCGCCGACAGCTCCGCGAGCCCGACGGTGTCCAGGTAGGCGGTGTCGGTGTCGCCGGTCAGGTACTGCTCTTCGCGCAGGATGTTGACCAGCAGATCGCGGTTGGTCACCACGCCGTGGATCTTCGCATCGGCCAGGGCCCGGGCGAGCATGGCCGCGGCCCGCGCGCGGGTCGGCGCCCAGGAGATCACCTTGGCCAGCATGGGGTCGTAGAAGGTGGAGATCTCGCTGCCGTCGGCGATACCCGAGTCGACCCGGATACCGGGGCGCGCCAGCAGCCCGAAGTGCCCGTCGGCCGGGATGTCGATGGTGTGCACGGTGCCCGACTGCGGCTGCCAGTCCCGGGCGGGGTCCTCGGCGTACAGCCGCACCTCGATCGAGTGCCCGGTCGCGGCCGGCTCGGTCGGGTCGAGCTTCTCGCCCTGGGCCACCCGCAGCTGCCAAGCCACCAGATCGGTGCCGGTGGTCAGCTCGGTGACCGGGTGCTCCACCTGCAGGCGGGTGTTGGTCTCCAGGAAGAAGAACCGCCCGTCGGCCGAGGCCAGGAACTCCACGGTGCCGGCGCCGACATAGCCGATCGACGACGCCGCGGTGCGGGCCGCGTCGTACAGGGTGGCGCGCATATCGCCGCCGATCCGTTCGACCAGCGGGGCCGGGGCCTCCTCGACCACTTTCTGGTGACGGCGCTGGATGGAGCATTCCCGCTCGCCCACCGCCCACACGCCGCCGTGCTGGTCGGCCATCACCTGCACCTCGATGTGGTGGCCGCGCTCGATGTAGGGCTCGCAGAAGACGGTCGCATCGCCGAAGGCCGATTCGGCTTCGCGTGCGGCGGCGGCGACGGCCTCGTCCAGTTCGCTCAGTTCCCGCACGATCCGCATACCGCGGCCGCCACCACCGGCGGAGGCCTTGATCAGCAGCGGCAGATCGGCGGCGGTGACCGCGGCCGGATCCAGATCGGCCAGCACCGGCACGCCGGCGGCGGCCATGGCCTCCTTGGCGTTGACTTTGGAGCCCATCGCGGTGATCGACGACGGCGGCGGACCGATCCAGATCAGGCCCGCGTCGATCACCGCCTGCGCGAATTCGGCGTTCTCCGACAGGAAGCCGTAGCCGGGATGGATGGCGTCGGCACCGGCCTGGCGCGCGGCGGCGATCACCAGATCACCGCGCAGATAGGTCTCGGCGGAAGTGGAACCGGGCAGAGCCACGGCCGCATCGGCGGCCCGCACATGCGGTGCGTCGGCGTCCGGGTCGGAGTAGACGGCCACGGTGCCGATGCCCATGGCCCGGCAGGTGGCGAAGACGCGGCAGGCGATCTCGCCGCGGTTGGCCACCAGGACGGAGGTGATGACGGGGGTGGTTGCGCTCATGGTTTCCTCACATCCGGAAGACGCCGAAGTTGTCGGTGCCCTCGATCGGTGCGCCGGCGATGGCGGACAGGGTCATACCCAGCACGGTGCGGGTGTCGCGGGGATCGATGACGCCGTCGTCGTAGAGCATCCCGGACAGGAACATCGGGACCGATTCGGCTTCGATCTGGGCTTCGATCATGGCCCGCAGACCGGCGTCGGCTTCCTCATCGACGGTACCGCCGCGGGCCTCGGTGGCCGCACGGGAGACGATCGAGATGACACCGGCCAGCTGCGCCCCGCCCATCACCGCCGATTTGGCGCTGGGCCAGGCGAACAGGAACCGCGGATCGTAGGCCCGACCGCACATGCCGTAGTGTCCGGCGCCGTAGCTGGCGCCCATCAGGATCGAGATGTGCGGGACGGTTGAGTTGGAGACCGCGTTGATCATCATCGCCCCGTGTTTGATGATGCCGTTCTGCTCGTACTCCTTGCCCACCATGTAGCCGGTGGTGTTGTGCAGGAACAGCAGCGGGGTGTCCGAGCGATTGGCCAGCTGAATGAACTGGGTGGCCTTCTGCGCTTCGGCAGAGAACAGCACGCCCTGGGCGTTGGCCAGGATGCCGACCGGGTAGCCGTGGATGCGGGCCCAGCCGGTGCACAGCGAGGTGCCGTATTCGGGTTTGAACTCGTCGAAGTCGCTGTCGTCGACCACTCGCGCGATCACCTCGCGCGGATCGAACGGGATCTTCAGGTCCGGCGGCACGATGCCCAGCAGCTCTTCGGAGCTGTAGCGCGGTTCGGGTGCCGATACGGCCGGGGCGGGCCCCTGCTTACGCCAGTTGAGGCGGGCGACGATGCGCCGGCCGATCCGGATCGCGTCCTGCTCGTCCTGGGCCAGATGGTCGGCCAGACCCGAGACGCGGGCATGCATCTCGGCGCCGCCGAGCTCCTCGTCGTCGCTCTCCTCACCGGTGGCCATCTTCACCAGCGGCGGACCGCCGAGGAAGACCTTGGAGCGCTCCTTGATCATCACGACGTGGTCGCTCATACCGGGCACGTACGCCCCGCCGGCGGTGGAGTTGCCGAAGACCAGCGCGATGGTGGGGATCCCTGCCGCCGACAACCGGGTCAGGTCGCGGAACATCCGTCCGCCGGGGACGAAGACCTCTTTCTGGGTGGGCAGATCGGCACCGCCGGACTCCACCAGGGAGATCACCGGGAGACGGTTCTCCATCGCGATGTCGTTGCAGCGCAGGATCTTGCGCAGGGTCCACGGGTTGGAGGTGCCGCCCTTGATGGTCGGATCGTTGGCCACGATCAGGCATTCGACGCCCTCGACCACACCGATGCCGACCACCACCGAGGCGCCGACGGCGAACTGGGAGCCGTAGGCGGCCAGCGGGCACAGTTCCAGGAACGGCGAATCCTCGTCGAGCAGCAGCTCGATCCGTTCGCGCGGCAACAGCTTGCCGCGTTTGTGGTGCCGGGCCACCGAGCGTTCACCGCCGCCCTCGATCACCTTGCGGAACTCGACGTCGAGTTCGGCGAGTTTGGCGTTCATCGCCTCGACGTTGGTGGCGAACTCCTCCGACGTCGGGTCCAGTTTGCTGCGCAGGACGGTCATGCTTGGTACCCCAATCGTTTGGCTGCCAGGGAGAGCAGGATCTCGTTTGTGCCGCCGCCGATGCCGATGATGCGCATATCGCGGTACTGGCGTTCCACCTCGGTGCCGGTCATGTAGCCCAGGCCGCCGTAGAGCTGCACGGCCTTGGTCGCCACCCATTCGCCGGTCTCCACGGCGGTGTTCTTGGCGAAGCACACTTCGGCGATCAGATCACCGGTGCCGGCGGCGTAGTTGTCGACCACGGCACGGGTGTAGGTGCGGGCCACATCGATGCGGCGGGCCATCTCGGCGACCGCGTCCTGCACGTTCTGCCGGGCGATCAGCGGTTTGCCGAAGGTCTCGCGTTCGCGCACCCACTCCAGCGTCAGGTCCAGGCAGCGCTGGGCCTGGGCGTAGGCCTGCACGGCCAGGGCGACGCGTTCGGTGACGAAGGCCTGGGCGATCTGGGCGAAACCCGAGTTCTCCGGGCCCACCAGATTCTCCACCGGGACGCGCACGTCGACGAAGGACAGTTCGGCGGTATCAGACGAGCGCCAGCCCATCTTGTCGAGCCTGCGGTCGACGGTGAAGCCGGGGGTGTCCTTCTCGATCACCAGCAGCGAGACACCGGCGGCGCCGGGGCCGCCGGTGCGCACCGCGGTCACCACGAAATCGGCGCGCACCCCGGAGGTGATGTAGGTCTTGGACCCGTTGACGACGTAGTGGTCACCGTCGCGGACCGCACTGGTGCGCAGGTGCCCCACATCGCTGCCGCCGCCGGGTTCGGTGATGGCCAGGGTCCCGCTGGTGAACAGGGAGGCGAAGACGCCGCCGGCCACCCCGCGCTCGTGCAGTTCCTCGCACAGGATGCTGGCGTCGATCACATCGCCGCCGGAGCCGCCCACCGACTCCGGATAGGCCAGTCCGATCAGTCCCAGTTCGGCGGCTTGCCGGTGCAGTTCGCGCGGGATCTCCCCTTCGGCTTCCCACTGGTCCTGGAAGGGCAGGATGTGCCGCTGGGCGAAGCCGGCGATGGTCTCGCGCAGAGCTTTGCGTTCGGGGGCCTCCCACACGGGATTGGCGATGGGCATGTGTCTCCTCGCTGGTTCTTGCCTGGGCACCGGCGATCCGGTGGCGCGGGTCGTGCGTTGGCGGGGTCGTACGGGATCGTCGGTCAGTCGATGAAGCGTTCGGGGATCGGGACGTGCCGCGAGCGCAGCCATTCGCCCAGGCCCTTGGCCTGCGGATCGAAGCGCACGTTTTCGGCGACGCCGCGGCCCAGGATGTCCTCGATCACGAAGTTGATCGCCCGCAGGTTCGGCAGCCGGTAGCGGTGGATCGTCAGATCGGCGGCCTCCGGCAGCAGTTCGGCGATCTTGTCGGTGCTCAGGAACGAGTCGAGCCACTGGTACTGCTCGTCGGTGCGCACCCACACCCCGACGTTGGCGCTGCCGCCCTTGTCGCCGCTGCGGGCACCGGCGATGGTGCCCAGCGGCAGCTGCGTGACGGGACCGAAGTCGACGGTGGTGTCGGCGGCCGGATCGTCGTCGTCGATGATCGGCTTCGCGCGCAGCGGAGACGGCGGGATCAGCAGGGTCAGGCCGTCGGGTTGGGTGACCCGGTGCTCCACCAGTTCGGCGTCGACGTAGCCGGGTTCGAAGATGCCGTACGGCGAACCGTTGCCGGGCGGTGCGGTCAGGGTGAAGCCCGGGAAGGAGGCCAGAGCGAGTTCGACGGCGGTGTTGGCGAACGGGCGCCCGACCTTCTGCGGGTCGGTGTCGCGGGCGACGCAGTGCAGGATCGCGCTGGCCTGCTCCTCGGTGGGCGCATCGGGGCGGTCGTGCCGCACCAGCGTCCACTCCAGCTCCGCCGGGCGGGCCGGCAGGGCGTCGGTGAACTGCTGTTTGAACAGTTCGGCCTTGGCTTCGATGTCCAGTCCGGTCAGGACGACGGCCACCTCGTTTCGGATGCCGGCCAGGTTGTTCAGCGAGACCTTCAGATCGGTGGGCGGGGCCTCACCGGTGGCCCGGGAGATCGCGACGCGGTCGGGACCTTCCTGGGTCAGCTGCACCGAATCCAGGCGCGCGGTCGCATCCGGGTTGTAGTAGCGCGGTCCGCGGACCTCGTAGAGCAGCTGCGAGGTGACGGTGCCCAGGGTCACCGCACCGCCGGTGCCCTCGTGCTTGGTGATCACCGAGGAACCGTCGCGATGCAGCTCGGCGATCGGGAAACCCAGGTGCCCCATCGGGATCTCGGTGAAGAACGAATAGTTGCCGCCGGTGGCCTGGGCGCCGCATTCGATCACGTGCCCGGCGATCACCGCTCCGGCGATCGGGTCCAGATCGCGTTCGGTCCAGCCGAAGGCCGCCGCCGCCGGCCCCACGGTCAGCGAGGCGTCGGTGATGCGTCCGGTGACCACCACGTCGGCGCCGTGCAGCAGCGCGTTCTTGATGCCGAACCCGCCCAGGTAGGCGTTGGCGGTCAGCGGGCTGCCCAGACCCAGTTCGGCGGCGCGGGAGGACAGATCGTCGCCGGAGACGAAGGCGATCCGGGCGTCGACCTTGAGCTCGGCGGCTAGTTCGCGCAGCGCGACGGCCAGACCGTGCGGGTTGAGGCCGCCGGCGTTGACCACGACCTGGACACCGCGGTCGACCGCCAGCGCCAGGTTCTCCCGCATCTGACGCAGGAAGGTCTTGGCATAGCCCAGCGACGGATCCTTCATGCGGTCGCGCCCGAGGATCAGCATGGTGAGCTCGGCCAGGTAGTCGCCGGTCAGATAGTCCAGTTCACCCCCGGTCAGCATCTCCTGGACCGCACCGAAGCGATCGCCGTAGAAACCCGAGGCGTTGCCGATCCGTACCATTTCGGTCACTGCTGCTCCTCCTGAGTGCTGTCCTGCGGGGTGGTGCTCTGGCCGGGTTCGCGGCCGCTGCCGGGCGGGCCGGCGAAGACCTGGGCGATCGTGACCCAGTGGCGGGCGTCGTCACCGATCACCTCCAGGTCCAGGTCGTCGCGGTGCCGGCGCTGGGTCACCAGCTCGCAGAAGTCCACGGCGGGGCCGCGCACGATATCGGTCGCATCCTCGGGCCCCCACGCCCACAGTTCCCCCGAGGGCGCGGTCAGTTCCCAGCGGAACTGCCGGCTGGGCGCCTGCAGGCCGTTGACCATGTAGGCGAAGTCGCGGGTGCGTACGCCCAGGTGCGCGATGTTGTAGATCCGGTCGGTCGACTCACGCTGCACGCCGAGCGCATCGGCCACGTCCAGCCCGTGCGCCCAGGTCTCCATCAGCCGGGCGGTGGCCATCGACGGCGCCGACATGGGCGGGCCGAACCAGGGGAGTTTGGTGCCCTCGGGGACGGCGACCAGCGCACCAGCCAGCCGGCCGCGCGTGGTGCGCCAGTCGGCCAGCAGTTCCCGCGGGTCGCGCCGGGCCTCGGTCGCGGCGGCCTCGTCGACGAAGCCGACCGGGTCGGTCATCGCCTCGGTCAGCTGCGCGGTGAACTCGTCGGGATCGGTGATCGCCACCAGCGAGACCCGGTCGGTCCACAGCAGGTGGCCGATCTGGTGCGCGATGGTCCACCCGGCCGCCGGCGTCGGCGTCGCCCACTGCTCGGGATTCAGGCCGGCGACGAGTTCGTCGAGGGATTCCGATTCGGCATCCAGTGCGGTCACCACGGTGTCGATGAGAGCCATGCGCCCAGCCTGACAGCCCCTGAATAAAAAATCAAGCACGCTTGATTGTTTCTCGGGACAGGGAGGGCTGCCGGGCCCGGCGCGCCGGGGCTCACGTGTCGCCCCGCCCCCGGCTCCGGGGCTCACGTGTCGCGCCTCATCCCATGTGTCGCGGCCTACCCTGCATGTCGCGGTCCTCCCAGCGCGTCGAATGCACCGCGACACGCAGGGTGAGCCGCGACACGCGGTCGGTCGGCGTCACCGCACGCCAGACCGGGCCGCCCGCGTCAGCTGCCGAGGGGATCAGCCGGCGTCGACGGCGTCGAAGCGCACATCCGCCGATCCCGACGCCAGCAGCACTTCGCCGTCGTACAGCTCGGCGGCGAAGACGCCCAGGCGGCGGCCGACCTTGACCGGGCGGGTGCGCACGGTGATGGTGCGGCCGTCCACGATCGGCGAGCGGTGGAAGGCGACGGTGAAGTCGAGCAGCTGGTAGTCGACCCCGGCCGGCGTGGTGGCCTGCGCGGCGTACGAGAGCCCCTGGGCCACCACGGCGGCGATCACTCCGCCGTGCATGGTGCCCATGATGTTGCTCATCCATCCGGCGGTGGTGCACAGGAACAGCACGTTGCCGTCGTGGGCGTGATCGAGCGCGCCGCCGAGCAGTTCGCCCAGCGGTCCGAGGGAGGTCCACGCCCGGACCATGCCGTCGATCACCTCGCTACCGGGTTTGGCCGGATCCGGTGTGGCCGGCGTGCCCGCCGGAGCAGTCGGTTCGGGCAGCTGCATGTGGTCACCTTCGACCACCAGCTCACGCGCGACGCGCACATTGCGGGCCGAGCCGAAGCACAGCGGCCGGCCCTCATCACCGGTGACCCGGACCGCCGCGGCGCCGTAGCCCGCATCGCTCATCACCAGTTCGGCGACGGCATCGAGTTCCTCGTCCACCCGCGGCCGGTCGAGCATGGACATCGACATCCGCGCCTGGACCGTCGCACCGGGCCCACTGAAGAAGAACGGCAGCCCGCCGATGTCGTCGAACAGCACCGCCAGGGCGGGCAGTTCGATCAGGCCGCGGTGGTCGGTGAGCCCGGGCCCGAGGAACTGCACCATCTCGGCGAGTTCGGAACCGGGACGACGGCCCACTCCGAAGGCGGTGAACGGGGTACTGAACTCGATCGTCATGATCTAAGTCCTACCAACACCGACCCCCTGACCTACAGTCGGCATCGTGGACTTCAGGATCGAAGACATCAGCCCCGAAGAAATCTCCCGGCGACTGTCGGTGGTCGAGCCGCTCACCGAATCGGTGCGCCGGCTGATCGATGCGGTGATCCGCACCGAGGTCGACGACGCCGAGCTGATCGCGGCCACAGAGCGGATCGACCAGGTGGTTCAGACTCTGCGCAGTCGCCAGCGTGACGGCAGTTTCGGCACCCCGTACACCCCGACGTTCATCGGCATGCCCTGGGGAAACGCCGCGGTAGGCGCCCGCAATGCGATCGCCCCGCCGCTGCAGATCCGCACCGAATCCGGAGTGGCCGAATGCGAGATGGTGCTCGGCGCCGCCTACGAGGGGCCCGGCGGATGCGTCCACGGCGGCGTCGCGGCGCTGATGCTCGACCAACTGGTCGGGGAGGCCGCCAGCACCGACGGTTTGCCGAGTTTCACCGGTACCCTCACGGTGCGATACCTGCGTCCGACCCGGCTCGGCGCCCTGTCGGCCCGGGCCGAGGTGACCGGCCGGGAGGGCCGCAAGACCTTTGTGCATGCGACCCTGTCCGACGACGACGGCGTCACCGTCGAGGCGGACGCCATCATGATCGCGCCCAAGGGGTTCGCACTTCCCGGCGGCGAGGTTCTGCCGCACCCGGCGACCGCACAGGAGGAAAACTGATGTGCACCGACCACGAGTCCGCGGCGCCGTTCAGCGCCGAGGAGGCCGCCGCGGTGCGCGCCTTCACCGACCGCCTCGGCCTGCACGGGCTGATCGATGTGCACACCCACTTCATGCCTGCGCAGGTGATGAACAAGGTGTGGGCCTACTTCGACTCGGTCGGCCCCCTGGTCGGTCGCGAATGGCCCATCGCCTACCGCGCCGACGAGGAGCGGCGGGTAACCGCGCTGCGGGACTTCGGGTTGCGCGCGTACTCCTCGATGCTCTACCCCCATAAGCCGGATATGGCCGGGTGGCTCAACTCGTGGGCGGCGCAGTTCGCCGCCGACCACCCGGACTGCCTGCAGACCGCGACGTTCTACCCCGAACCGGGTGCTGGCGCCTACGTCGCCGCGGCGATCGACAACGGGGCACGGATCTTCAAGTCCCATATCCAGGTCGGTGACTACTCCCCCGCCGACCCTCTGCTCGACGACGTCTGGGCGGTCCTGGAACAGGCACAGGTGCCGGTGGTGATCCACTGCGGTTCGGGTCCGGCACCCGGGCGCTTCACCGGACCTGATCCGGTCCGCACCGTGCTGCGGCGGTTTCCGCGCCTGAGTCTGATCGTCGCCCACATGGGCACCCCCGAGTACACCGAGTTCGCCGAGCTGGCCGAGCAGTATCCGCAGGTGCGCCTGGACACCACGATGAACTTCACCGACTTCTCCGAGCAGGACTCCCCGTACCCGAAGGAGCTGCTGCCGCGTCTGGTCGACCTGCAGGACAAGATCCTGTTCGGCTCGGACTTCCCGAACATCCCCTACGGCTATCTGCACGCCCTGCAGGCGTGTGAGCGCCTGGACCTGGGCGAGGACTGGCTGCGCGCGGTGGTCTACGACAACGCGGCCGAGCTGTTCGGCATCGACGCGGCCGTCGCGCCGACACCGTGACCTGATCTGAGCCGAACCGGGTGCCGGCCGACCGCTGCGGGTCGGCCGGCCCCGGATCGGGTCAGCGCCAGTAGTTGTTGGCCGCCGCCACGGTCTGGAAGTTCAGCGCCACCACTTCCGAGCCGGCGATCAGCGAGTCGGCATCCTCGGCGTATTCGGGGCGGAGCTTGTGCAGGATCTCCGGGTTGGGCTGGGTGTACTTGACCCCGCGGCGGCTCAGGGTGATGGCGAGTTCGAAGCCCTCCTGCGGCGTTTTGGTGATGAGGCTGGTGAGCCAGGTGTCGGTCATGTTGTGCCCTTTCGATCCGCGGAACTCCACCGGAGCGCGCGCGTGGGTGGATTTAACCGCAGTTTACTCCACTAAATGGCTCCCGCCGGAGCGGGCCGGAGCCGCGCACCGGCGAGCAGCCACCGCGCTCACTCGGCGATCTGCACGACCGCCTTGCCGCGGACCTTGCCGTCGGCCAGATCGGTGAGCGCCTGCGGCAGGTCGGCCAGCGGATAGGTGACGTTCACCGGCGGGCGCATACCCGCCTCGATCATCTCCACCAGCTCGTCGTGCAACAGCCCGGGCACCTCCGGATGGGTCCGGATGTACTCACCCCAGGCTGCGCCGACGATCGCCACATTGCGGAATAGCACGCGGTTGAGTTTGACCGTCGGGATGCCGCCGGCGGCGAATCCGATCACCACGAACCGCCCGTCGGGGGCGACGGTGCGCAGCGCCTCGTCGAACACCTCACCGCCGACCGGGTCGATCATCACGTCGACCCCGCCGTCGGACAGTTCCAGGACGCGGTCCTTCCAACCGTCGGTCAACTGCACCACCTCGTCGGCGCCGAGCTCGCGCAGCATCTCCTCGGCACCGGTGCGGTGCACCACGGCGATCACCTTGGCCCCCATCGCCTTGGCGACCAGGATCGAGGCCACACCGATGCCGCCGGCGGCGCCGAGCACCCCTACCACCTCGCCGGGGGCGGTCTGCGCCCGCATCTTCAGCGCGAACAGCGCGGTCTGGAAGTTGATGCCCAGCGCCGCGCCCTCATCGAAGGTGAGGGCATCGGGTAGCGCGAACAGCTGCTGCGGGTACACCGCGACCTGCTCGCCGAAGCCGCCGAGCATCGACGCCACCACCACGCGGTCGCCGGGCTGGAACGGACTGTCCGCCGGCGCCTGCGCCACCACCCCGGCGACCTCGGTGCCCGGCGTGAACGGCAGCGGCGGCCGCAGCTGGTACTTGCCCTGGCTCATCAACAGGTCCGGGAAGCAAACACCGCAACTCTTGACGTCGACAAGCACCTGGCCGGGCGCGACGTCGGGCGCCGGAACCTCCTGCAATTCGAATCCTGCCGGGCCGTTCTCTGCGATCAACACCTGTGCTTTCATGTGCTCCACCGTACGTGCGCTCGGTCAGTTCCGGTTGCCGATCGCCCAGCCGGACCGACATTGTTGCGGGTGTACAGATTCATCCGATTGGAGGCTATCCGGCCCGGCGCCGATGCGGTGAGATGATGTGCCCTTATCCCCGACCGCGGAGGCCTGCTGTGCCTAGTGCACCCCCGATCAACCTGCTGCCCGGCGAGACCGTTATCCGGCATCAGGACTTCACCCCCCGACTGATCCTCACCTACCTGAAAACGACGATGATCCTGACGAACCGCCGGCTCGTGGTGAGTTCGCCGAACACCATCTTCGGCATCATTCCGCACGGCTACTCGATCCACTCCGCACCGATCGAGACGATCACCGATGCCGGCTGCGGCAACGGCCGTCAGACCGGTGCGATCTCCATGGTCGGCTCACTGTTCGCTGTGCTGCTGGTCGTCGGGGCCTTCGTCATGTTTGTCACCATCGCCGGCGGTGGCACGTTCTGATGGTGTTTCTCCTGATGCTCCTGGTGATCATCGGCATCCTTGTGGTGCTCTGGATCATCTCGGCCAAGACCTACGTCAGCGCCCGGACGCAGAGTGGCGCCGTCCTGGCGGCCGGCACCAGCCCGCGGGAGCGGCCGGCCGCCGAAGAGATGTACGCCCTGATCGTCGCCGAGTCGATGGCGGCCCGTGAGCGGCTGTCGAATGCGGCTACAGCGGTGCCGCCGCCGGCCCCGACCCAGCACAACAGCCGACCGCAGCCTCCGTCGGCCTTCCACCCGCAGCCGCAGCCGTTCGGCCCGAATCAGCGCCGCTGACTCGAGGAGTCGAGCCCGAGCTTGCCGGCCAACCGCGCCAGGTAGCCGGCGGCTCGGTCCGCCGACTCATCGGGCACCCCGTACAGCACGGTGCTCACCCCCAGCGCACGCCAGCGGTCGAGCCGTTCGGGATCGGGTTTTCCGTCCAGAACGACGACGCGCGGCGTGCCGCTGCGGCCGGCCTCGCCCCAGATCCGGTGCAGTAGTGCCACTGAGCCGTCGATGTCGCGTTCGCGCGGGGTGGTGATCCACCCGTCGGCGCTGCGGGCGATCCATCGGAAGTTCTTCTCCGTCCCCGCCGCGCCGACCAGCACCGGAATCGGGGCGGCCGGTTTGGGCCAGGCCCAACTCGGACCGAAGCTGACGAACTCGCCGCTGTAGGCCGCCTCCTCCTGGGTCCACAGCGCCCGCATGGCCTCCAGATACTCCCGCAACATGGTCCGGCGGCGGGCGGGCGGGACCCCGTGGTCTGCCAGCTCGTCCAGATTCCAGCCGAAGCCGACACCCAGCTGCACGCGCCCGCCCGACAGGTGGTCGACGGTGGCGATGGTCTTGGCCAGGGTGATCGGATCCGACTGCACCGGCAGTGCCACGGCCGTGGCCAGCAGCAGGTTCTGGGTGACCGCAGCCGCCGCCGCCAGACTGGTCCACGGATCCAGGGTGCGCAGGTAGCGGTCGTCGGGCAGTTCGGCGGTGCCGGTGCCGGGGTGGGCCGCCTCCCGGCGGGTGGGGATGTGTCCGTGTTCGGGGACGTAGTAGGAGGCGAAGCCGGCCTGCTCGATCAGCGGCGCCAGCAGGTGCGGCCGCAGACCCCGGTCGCTGGTGAACTGGACGATGCCGAAATCCATGTGCGCCGAATCCATGTGCGCCGCCTCAGTTCCCGGCCTGCGCCGTGGCCACCAGTTGCTCGACGGTCACCAGTTTGACGCGGCGGCGGCCACCGGCCTCGCCGGCCTCGCGTTCGGCCGCATCGATCCGTCCCCAGCCGCTCAGGTCGACGCGCTGGGCTCCGCGTGCGGCCACCAGTTCGGACACGTCGGCCGGGTCGGCCACCGGTTCGGGCAGCACCCCGTCGGCGAAGTCGGCGAGGATCGCGGCGGCGGCCTGCTCCCCACACAACCGGTTGCGCCCGATGCCGCCGGTGGGCCCGCGGCGGATCCACCCGGCGACGAACAGTCCCGGTAGCACCGGGCCGCCGGCGCCGTCGGTGACTCGCGCCTGCTCGTTGGGCACCACCGCGCGCTCGTCGTCGAACGGCAGCCCGGGAACGGACTGTCCGCGGTAGCCGACCGAGCGCACCAGCGCCGATGTGGTCAGGGGGAAGCTCTCGTCGGTGGCGGCCGTGGTGCCGTCGGGGCGATAGCTGTTGCGCCGGCAGATCACTGCGGTGACGGCAGTGTCGCCGACCACCTCCTGCGGCGCAGCCAGGAAGTGGAAGACGATCCGTTTGCCGGCCGAGCCGGCGGGGCGCGCGGCGAACTCGCGGGCGAGCCGAATCTTGGTGGCGACGGTCGAATCGAGGCTGCCGTCGTCCAGAGCGGCCTGGGCCTGCGGGGACAGTGTCAGCTCGCCGGGATCGACCACCACATCGATGCCGGGCAGATCGCCCAGAGACAGGAATTCGGCGTTGGTGAACGCCGCGTGTTCGATGCCGCGCCGGCCCAGAACCACCACCTCGCGGATCGACGATTCGCGCAGGGCCGCCAGTGCGTGGTCGGCGATATCGGTGGTGCCCAGGGTCGCCTCGTCGGCGAGCAGGATCCGGGCCACGTCCAGGGCCACGTTGCCGGTGCCGACCACCACGGCGCGCTCGCCGTCGAGCGGGAAGGTCCGCTCGGTGTATCCGGGGTGGCCGTTGTACCAGGCCACGAAGTCGGTCGCCGCGAACGAGCCCGGCAGTTCCTCACCGGGAATGCCGAGGCGGCGATCGTGCGGGGCACCGACGGCGTACAGCAGGGCCCCGTACCGTTCGCACAGTTCGTCGTGGGTGATGTGCGTGCCGACGTCCACATTCAGGTGGTAGGTGAAGTTCGCGCGTTTCTCGGTCTGCGCGAAGGTCCGCTCGACCCCTTTGGTCTTGGCATGGTCGGGGGCCACACCCCCGCGGACCAGTCCGTACGGGGTGGGTAGCCGATCGAAGACGTCGACGCTGATCTGCGAGAACTCGGCGAGCTTGCCGGCGGCGTAGAAGGCGGCCGGACCGGCGCCGATCACCGCCACCCGCAGCTGTGCGCCCTCGGGCAGTTGCGGCCGCTTCGGCGGCGAGCCCAGGCCGCCCTCGACGTCGTGGTCGCGGTAATAGTCGGCGTTGATCTGGAGGTAGGGCTCATCGCGCGGGTCGAGCTCGTCGTCGGGATAGATCGCGTCCACCGGGCACTCGTCGATGCATGCGCCGCAGTCGATGCAGGTCTCCGGGTCGATGTAGAGCATCTCCGCGGTGAGGAACTCGGGTTCATCGGGGGTGGGGTGGATGCAGTTGACCGGGCAGACCTCGACGCAGCTGGCGTCATTGCAGCAGGGTCGGGTGATCACGTGGGCCATGGCCGGACACTCACTCCTCAACTGGAACAGGTTCTAGTTTTCACCTCAGAGTAACGTAGGTCACCGCTCTTCGGCACCGATGAGAAAGGTCCTTACGTGCCCCTCGACAAACCGACGTCCTCGACGCCGCCTGCCTACGCCCCGCTCGGCGACCGGAAAGCCGGGTCGGACTTCTTCTCCGAGACCTATCGGGTGCGCACCGGCGACATCGATCAGGACATGCGGGTACGACTGGACGGGCTGGCGCGGTACCTGCAGGACGTGGCCAACGACAACATCGCGCCGATGGAGTACGCACAGACCGATCCGTACTGGATCGTGCGGCGCACCGTGATCGACGTCCTCGAGCCGATCACCTGGCCGTCGGACTTCACCGCCGAACGCTGGTGCGGCGCCCTGTCCACCCGCTGGACCGATATGCGGGTGCGGTTGCGTGCGACGAGCCAGACCAACAAGTTCAATCCGGAGCCGCGGCCGGACGGGCTGGTGGAGACGGTCGCGTTCTGGATCAACGTCAACGAGCAGGGCATGCCCTCGCGCATCAGCGACGGCATGTACGAGTTCCTCACCTCGATGACCGACGAACATCGGCTGCGCTGGCGGGCGACGAACCCCGAGACCCCGCCCGCACCGGAGGACCTGGAGCTGCCCGACCGCGAACACGTTCTGCGGATCACCGATTTCGATCCGTTCAAACACCTGAACAACGCCGCCTACCTCGAGGCGATCGAGGACGAACTGGTGGCCCATCCGGATCTGCTCGACGTCCCGCACCGCATGGTCATCGAATACCTGCGGCCCATCACCCCGGGCACCCCGATCACCCTGCGGCGCAAGCGGATCGACGACTGTCTCTACGTGTGGATGATGATCCCGTCCGACGATGGGCCGGTTCCGGCGGCCACGGTGTCGGTGTTCCGCATCCCCGAGCACGAACCTGCCGGACCGGCATAGGACACCGGGGCCGTCAGTGGGCCCGGTCGATCACCAGTTCCATCAGTGCGGTCGGCGCCGCACACGGGTCACCGCCGCCCCCGCTCTGCGGCTCGACCCACCAGGTGAGGATGCCGCGGCCCGGCGAGCGCGCGGTCACCCCGCACACCTGCGGGCGGGACGGATCGCGGGCGGTGAAGGCAGCCATGCTGTGCACCTGGATGTTCTCGGTCTGAAAACCCATCTCCTGGGCGGCCTGCTTCTCCAGGGTGATGTTGCCCCACTCGAACCAGTTCAGCGTCACATCGGTGGTGACCCCACCGGTGACCACCCAGCGGCAGATCGCACCGGAGAACGTGCCGAACGCCGAAGTTCCGCCGACCGTGTCGGCGATGGTCTGGTCCGGCAGGATGTGGCATTCGGTCAGCAGTCCCTCGAATTGCGAGGTGTCGACGTCACCGCGCTGGGCCCCGGTCGGCGGGCCGCTGCGCTCGTCCGACGACGAGCCGCCGCACGCGGTGCCGGCACCGAGCACCCCCACTGCGGCCACGGCGACCGCCGCGGTGCGCCACCGGGTCATCGGGCCCCTCATGAGGCACGCTCGATCGAGGTGGCGGCCAGTTGTTTGGCCGCACTGCACAGGGTCTCCTGTGAGACCGTCCGCTGACCGGCGATGACGGGCCGGTCGGCGATGGAGATCTCGATGAAGTCGTTCTCGAACTGCACCCCGACTTCACAGACCGAGGGATGCCGGGCCAGGAAACCGGGGTAGCCGGCGGTCTCGTAATCCACGGTCTGCTCCTCGCGGGTCAGCTGTTCCAGGCCGCGTTCACGCCCGATCGGCGAGCCCCGGTACCAGTTGAACGAGGCCACCGCTCCGCTGCGCACGTCGCTCTGCCGCCACTCGCACACCGACGGGTTGTCCACGTACAGCTTGAGTCCGGCGAAGGTGGTGGCTGCGGTGACCTCCTGCGTGGTCAGACCGCCGCAGCGCGGGAAGAGCGGGCCGGTCCCGGCCTTGGGTGTGCGCGTCGGCGCCGGCGATTCGATGGGCTCGTCGCCGCCGCAGGCACTCAGGGTCAGCACCAGGGCCGCGGCCGCCAGCAGCAGACCACCGCCGCGCAGCCGGTCGAGCTGACGGCGCTCACGTTTGGTGGGACGGCCGGCACCGCGGTCGCGACGGGGCACCGCGGCCAGCATCTCCTTGGGCGGGGGCGGCGGACTACGGTCGATGTAGCACTCGGCGGCCACCGGCGCCGACGCTCGCTTGCTGATCAGCTGGACCACGTCGACGATGCGTTCGCGGCCGTGCAGCCGCACCCGCACCTCATCACCGATGGCGACGGTCGTGGCCGGTTTGGCAGTGACCCCGTTGACCTGCACATGCCCGGCGCGGCAGGCGGCACCGGCCGCCGATCTGGTCTTGGTCAGCCGGATACCCCAGATCCAGCTGTCCACGCGCGTCGCCATGAGCCCTTCCTTCCGTTGCGATCACTCTAGTCCGGCACGGCCACAGATGAGTCCGGCACGACCGCAGATGCGCTCGGCGCCCGATGAGCTCCGCGGGGAGTCATCGGGCGCCGGGGTCGTCGTCCCGCATTCTCTGCGCGACGCCGCGTGTCACTGGGTTCAGGCGAGCGCCTTGGCCTTGATCGCCTCGAATTCACCCTGGTCGATGGTTCCGGCGTCGAGCAGCGCCTTGGCAGTCGCGATCTGGTCGGCCGGGGTCGCCGTCCCGGCGGCCTGCCGAATGTATTCGCGGGCCTGCGCATTGGCAGCGACCTGCGCAGCCGCTGACCGTTCTGCCATGCCGGGGCCGCGGGCGATCACGTAAACAAAGGCCGTCAGGTACGGGAAGATGATCAGGAAGATGATCCAGAGCACCTTCCAGCCGGCGGCAAGCTTATGGTCGCGGAACAGGTCCACCAGGATCATGTACAGCACGATCAGGTACGCGATGAACGCGAAGATCACGACCGTGTACCACAGGACATTCCAGAAATTCGACCAGTCCACGACGGGACCTCCCTTTACATCTCACCTCGGCGAAGTCCTCCTGAACCGAAGGACGCCGCAAGCGAACCACAGCAGGGAGTCCAAGATCAATAGTCACACGTACCGCGCCGAACTCGGACGGTAGGGGCCGACCGGCCCGGGAGAGGTCAATCACAACACGCGCGGGCCGCAGCCGGGTTTGACCAGGTAGCAACGCCGGAAATGGATCCGCGACCAGGCCCTTTGGGCCGAAGGTCCCAGACAGGGATTCGACGTAACCGAAGCGGTTACGCTACCGTATTTTCGTCATTGAACGAGGTAGGAGTCACCGACCATGGCAGCAGTCATCCTTTACGGGACCGAGACCGGCACGGCGGAACTCGTCGCCGATGCGATCGCCGATGTGCTCGCAGCCGACTTCGACCCGTCGATCTACGATATGACCGACTTCGCCGCCGAGGACCTGGACCCCGAGGACTTCCTCGTCGTGGTCTGCTCGACGTACGGCGAGGGCGAGCTCCCGTCCGGCGCCCTGCCGTTCGCCGATGAGCTCGACGACGTCAAGCCTGACCTGGCGGGGATGCGTTTCGCTGTGTTCGGGATGGGTGACAGCGTGTACGACGACACCTTCAACCGCGGCGGCGAGATCATGGCAGAGATGCTGTCCAAGCTCGGTGCCACGCAGGTCGGAGAGCATTTCCGTCACGATGCCAGCTCGACCATCAAGCCCGCCGCCGCCGGCGCCGATTGGGCCGAAGGCCTCAAAGCCGTCATCGCCGAGGGCTGATCGGCCCCGCCGCATTCAGGCCTGCACCGCGCGACGAGACTTCTCGTCGCGCGGTTTCGTATCCGAGACCGGATCGTGCCGAACGGCCGAATGCTGCGCGAGTTTGACCACCGCGACCGCAGCCACCAGCAGAATCGCCGTCAGCAGGATCGACTTTCCCACCCCGACCCGCAGGTTCTCCCCCAGCAGGATCACCCCCAGCGCCATCGAGACGGCCGGTTCCATCACATTCATCGCCGGGAACGACGTCTGGATGTCACCGGCGCCGAATGCCCGTTGCTGCGCCAGCACCGCCAGCGCGATCACGATGGCCAGCAGGTAGACGTCGGCGTGCAGCAGGACCTCGGTCGGGGCGTGGATGATGTGCAACGCCACCGACTTGATCAGCAGCGCCGCGATACCGAACAGGGCACCGGAGGCGATGCCGTAACACAGCGCCTTGGTGTGTGCGGTGCGACAGCGTTCGGCCAGCACCACCATTCCGATCAGACCCACGATCAGCACGGTCACGGTGATCGCCAGCAGCACCGGAGAGGCTCGCCGCTCCGACGGCACCGGCCGGGCGATCAGCAGGAACGTGACGACCGCGCCGACCAGCACCGCGCCCCACACCCAGTCCATGGTGGAGGGACGACGATGATCGATCTTGGCCTCCAGCGGCAGCGCGAACAGCACCGCCAGGACCACCAGCGGCTGGACCAACAGGATCGAGCCGAGGCCGAGCGCATACGCCTGGAAGCCGAAGCCGACCACTGCGATCGCTGCACCGAACCACCAGCCCTTGGCGATCGCACCGCTGCGCTGGGATGCCTTCTGCCGCAGAACCGTGCCGGTCGCGATCAGGGCAGCGGCCAGCACGGCAAGCAGAGCCGGTACCCACGTGTGCATCCCCTCCAGGCTATCGGGCCGGAGCGCCGCGATCTTCCCCAATGCCTCCGGTCTTGCTCACAGTGCGGGCGGGTTCGGCCGGGCCGGTCCGCCCGCAGCGCGCTTCGCGATACGGTCGAAGGGTGATCCTCCGCGACCCCGAGCCCGAAGACCTTCCGTATCTTCGCCGCTGTGTGACGCTCGCCAGACACGCCGTCGAGGTGGGCGACGAACCGTTCGGGTCGTGCCTGGTGCTCGAGGGCAACACCTTGTTCGAGGACTTCAACCATGTCTCCGGCGGAGACCACACCCGGCACCCGGAGTTCGCGATCGCCCGCTGGGCCGCCAAGAACCTGACGTCCGAGCAGCGCCGAGCCGCGGTGGTCTACACCTCCGGCGAACACTGCCCGATGTGCGCGGCCGCGCACGCCTGGGTGGGACTGGGCCGGATCGTGTACGCCGCCAGTTCCATCCAGCTGCTGCAGTGGCGCCGGGAGTGGCATCTGCCCGATCCGCCGGTGGCCCCACTGCCGATCAACGCCGTCGCCCCGGGTGTCATCGTCTCCGGGCCGGCCCCCGAGCTGGCCGATGAGATCCGGCTGCTGCACGCCCAGTCCGCCGGCATCGATCCACTGCCCTGAGCTGTCCTTTCCCGCAATCTCACGGCTCGACCCCCGACAGCTCCTGGACGTCGCCGTGTCTACCGTGCGCCTCACCCCTTTTGTCGGCTGTCCGGTTTACCGTCGGGACATGGACTATCGCACTCAGCTCGAAAGCCTCACCACGCTGTCAGCCGATGAGATCGCCCAGGCATGCGCTGGTGAGCGCCTCGGCGCCCTCGTCACGCATTGCTATGACGAGTACCTGGAGCTCCGCGAGCTTGCCGAGGAGACTCGCGACAGCGATGCCTCCGAGCAGCACGACTTCTACCTGCAGGAGGCGGCCGCCTGGCGCGACACCGCCCGAGTGCTGCGCGACATGAGCACCCGGCAGGCCGCCGACACAGCGATGCGTTCGGCATGAAACGAGCACCGCGCACGCTGGTCCTGCTGCGTCACGGCAAGTCCGCCTACCCGCCCGGGGTTCCCGATCACGATCGTCCCCTCAACGACCGCGGCCGACGCCAGGCCGCGCTGGCCGGACAGTGGCTGGACGACGACGACATCGACGTCGACTCGGTCATCTGCTCCACCGCCGAACGCACGCGGCAGACCCTCGACCGCACCGGGATCGATGTCGCCACGATCTACACCGACGACATCTACGAGAACACCCCGGAGAACATCCTCGAGGCGATCCGCACCTATGCACCCGAGGACGCCAAAACCCTGCTGATCGTCGGCCACTTCCCCGGCCTGCCCGGCACCATCTTGCTGCTCGACGGCGACGCCGAGATCGACAGTTTCCCCACCTCGGCGTACGCGGTTCTAGACATCGGTGTCGCATGGGACCGCATCGGGCTCGACGTCGACCCGGCTGCACGCCTGCGCGAGCTGCGGATCCCCCGCTGACCCGCGAATCTCCCGCCGACCGACCCTGAGTCGCCCCGGATCGGTCAGCGTGTCCCCAACAGTCAGCGCCCTGACGCACGCGAGGGCGGCAGCCGCTGGTGCGACTGCCGCCCTTGCGTGTTCTCACTGTCACTGCACCAGGACTGCGCCTTCGTTCGACTGCGACTGGATACCTGCCGGGCCAGATCCCGTCGGTGACGCCGGAGGCACCGACACCGGCGCCCCCGTCACACCATCCTCTTCGACCGTCTCTTCGCTGACCGTGTCCTGGTTGAGGCTGAGATCAGTAGTCGGATCGCCTTCGGGAGATGACTGCTCCGGGCCGGCCGCCGGCTCGGTTACCGGCGTCGGATCGGGATCCTGGGTCCCGTCCTGCGTCGACGACGTCAGGTTCGAGCGCAGGTCGGCCAGCCCATCCTTGGCTTTCTGACCAGCCTTCGCCGCAGCGCCGGTCACCGAGGCGGTCAGTCCCTCGACGCCGCCGGTGGACTGCTCGATCAGCGAACCGATCTGCTTGAGGTCGTCGTCGATGGTCACGGTCTTCCGATAGTCGCGGAACATGCCCAGGAAGTCGAAGTTCGACGGACTGGTCAGCGTTCCGAAACCGAAGGGGTTATCGACGGTGATCACACCGATCTTCGGCAGGAGGCCACGGTCGGCGTCCGCGGCGATCTTCTTGATCTGCGGCAGGCTCAGGTAGTTCGGCCGGTCGGCGCCGTTGACCGTGGCCGCCGGGAACAGCACGACGGTGTGGCCGAGCCATTCGATCGTGATCGGCTCACGCAGCCCGTAATCGCTGGTCAGATAAGCTGCGGTGATCGTGTCCGTCACCGGCTGCAGGCTCGTGGTGTAAGTCGGGTTGCCGTCGTCGTCGAGCACCGCTTCGCCCGCCCCGTCGACGATCGGGGTCTTGACCTCCTCCATCTTGACGCGGGTCTTCGGCTGGCCGGTCTCGGGATCGAGGACCGGGTTTCCGTCGTCGTCGAGGACCGTTTCGAGGACGTATCGGGTCTGCACGTCTTGGGTGAAGCGGACGAAGTCCTTAGCGAATTTGAGCCTGCCGTCCTCGGAGGTGAGGTTGTCCATCAGCGTGTCCATGAACGGCGTGGTCTCCGAACCGCCGAGCATGCCGAACTGCTTGAGCAGCGCGTCGTTGCCGAACACCAGCGAACTGAGGTCGGTCAGTCCGTACTGGGTCTGCCGGCTGACAGGAGTGTTGCCCCCGGGGTTGTCCGGGTCGGCGAGGGTGACCTCCCGCAGGTCCTGATAGAAGTCGAAGGTGCCCAGATAGTTGCTGCAACTGCCCAGGCCCTCGGCCACTGCGCTGGCCTGGATGCCGTAGCAACTGACCTCCTTGAGTCCCGGCAGCTGTAGCCCCTCGATCTGATCGACCAGCGCCGCGCCTTCTTCACCGGCCAGATCGAGTGCGCCGGACTTCTTCAGATTCGTGAAGTCCAGTTCCTTCCCGAACCAGGTCAGCTTGATCTGATCGGTGTCCATGTTGAGCGCGGTCGCCACACCCAGTTGCGAGGTAGCAGTGGAGGTTCGGCCGTGATCGGCGCCCGCCAGCGCGACGCCCGGCAAACCGAAGAGCGTATTGGCTTCTGCGGTGGCGTTGCCGCCGCGCATCGCCAGTGCGACCTTGAGGCCGTCGCCCTTGACCGTCGCCCCACCCTTGGGTCCCAGGTCGGCCAGGGCGGGTAGTTCGACCGGATGGTTGTAGCTGTCGAACTTCTCGCCGGTCAGGTATTCGACCATCTTCAGTGCGTCGCGGCGCTTGTCGTAATGCTTGTCTTCGGTGACTTCGCCCGACTTGAGTTTGACCTTTCCCGTCGCCGTTTTCGTCTTCCCGAAAAGATCCTTGTACGTCTTCGTCGGACACGTGTCGCCGGGATCGGAGACTTCATGGTTCTTTACGCCGAAAACGTTGGCGGTCGTGCCGTAGTCACACTCCCACTTTCGAGAATCTTCGTACACACGATCCAGATTCGCGTGCTCGCGGATCTGGTCGTAGCTGCTGTAGTTGCCGACTGCGAACGGGTCGATGCGCCCGTAGCCGAGTCCGTTGGCAATGCTCTTGGTGGTGTCGCTACCCAGCGCCAGACCGCTGAGTAGTTGGATCATGTTCTTCTCACCGAGATTGATACTGCCGAAACCGCCGCCCAACTTGATTTCGCCGAGGTCAACCTTCTGACTCTCCATCAGCCCACCGATCTCGATGCTGTCGGGCAGCACCACGGCCACGCCCATGCCACCGGTGGACTGGCTGCAGTCGGCCACCGCCACCGGCGGGTTCTCCGCGTCGATGACCGGCGTGGATCCATCGGGGTTCTGGCAGACCTCGATGAAGTCCTTGACCATCTCGTTTTCGAGCAGCCCCGTGATGGCGCCCAGGTCCCCCAGGCCACCCAGGAGATCACCCTCGTCGGCATGAGCCGCACCGGCGCCACCAAGCAGTCCGGCTCCGAGCGCCACGACCGCCCCGGCAGCAACGGCCGTCTGCAACGACCTTTGTCCCCGCCGGTATTCCTTCATCGCCCGCCGGCGTGCCGCCCGGTTTCCGCGTCGCTGATCCACAGATTCCTCCATAGGTTGGTGTGGCTGCTGGTTACTAGATCTGATCGGAACCGGACAGAGCCTCATTAGCCTTCCTCGCGGAATTCGCCCGTTCAGAGGAATACCTGCGAATCCGATGTCAAACCGTGAGGAACGTGACTTGAGCCACCCTGTAGACGGCTGAATCAGCGAACGGGGACTCAAAAGACGAACCGCACCGGACCAAGTCGCTGGTCCGGTGCGGTTCCACTTGTGTGACGTCGTCAACCGCCGATCAGCGCCGCACCGACCGGCTCGCCCTGTCCACTCTGTACCGGCTCTGATGGAGCAGCCGGGGCAGTCTGGGGCTGCGACGGCACGCTCGGGACCTCGGCGGATTCGGTCGGAACCGAAACGGTCGGATCCGGTGTCACCGCCGAGCTCTCCGGCACGGCCGGGGAGCCCGGCTCCACGGTGGCCTCCGGCTCGGCCGGCTGCGACGGTACGACAGGGTCGTCCTCGACCGTCGGCGACGAGGGCGCAGTCGTGCTGGACGGAGCCGACTGCGTGGTTGACGGAGCCGACGACGAAGCCGGGTCCTGCGTCTGCGCGGGAGCGCTCGGCCGGCCTTGCATCAACGGGGACATTTCCGGATCAGTGGAGCCGGTGCCTTCGGTCTCCGGCCCGGTATCGCCGGCCTCGATTCCGTCGTCTTCGCCGATCTCCGGGTCGACCGGGTCGATCGGCAGTTCCGGCGACTTCGGCTTCTTCAGTCCAAGCTGCTCGAACAGCCCATCGGTGAGCCGCTCGGATCCGGGGAAGACCATCGGGCCCACCAGCTTGTCGAGCATCTTCAGATCGTCGTCGAGGGTGATCGACTTCTTGAAGGCCTTCGCCGTACCGAAGATGTCCCACGGCTTGTCGAAGCTCCAGGTGCCCAGCCCGAGCGGGTTGTCCCACTGGACCAGGTTGATCTTCGGCAGGAGCCCGGCGTTCGCATCCCCGACGATCTTGGAGATCTGCGGTGCGCCGATCAGGTTGGGCCGGGTGCTGCCGTCGTTCAGTTCGACGGCCGGGAAGAACACGATCTGGTGGCCGAGCCACTCGATCACCAGCGGCTCACGCAGACTGTAGTCACTGGTCAGCCAGTGGGCGGTGACGGTCTTGGCCACCACCGGATCCCACAGCAGGTTTCCGTTCTCGTCCTTGGCCTGCTCCATCTTCTGAACCATGACCGGAGCCTTCTTGGTCAGGCCTTCCAGTGAAGCCTCATCGGTCTCGTCGACGCCGGTGACGATCTGCCCGTCCGCATCCATCCAGACGTAGTCTGTGTCGGCCTCGGTGGCGTCACGGTAGACGGTCTTACCGTCGGCGTCCGTCTGCTCCACCATGACCGGCTTCTTGAAGTAGCGCGTCTTCTCCTGGTACATGGGATTGTTGTCGGCGTCGACCTGCGGAACCTGCTGGGTCACCGTGACCATCTTCGGCGACGCACCGGCTGGCGGGACCCCGTCTTCGTCAGCGGTGACATCAGCACCGTCCAACGTCCACAGCAGGTTGCCGTCATCGTCGGTGGCCTGGACTTCGACCTCTTCAGTCGTCATCAGCGGTTCATTCGAGAGGTACGTCTCCCACGCATCCTCGGTGACACCCACCATGCGCGCGGTCACATTGTTCTTCATCCGCGGCGTTCGCGCGTCGACCATCATCGGGTCGGTCTGCTCAGCGTCGTTCCACAGCAGTTCCCCAGTCTCCGGGTCCTTCGCCTGCTCCTGTTTGTTCACCAGCTCCATCTTCGGCTCGGCACCTTCAGGCACCTCGTCGCCGCTGGCGACTGACACTTCCTCATCCCCGACCAGCCAGAGAAGATGACCGTCCTCGTTCGTCGCCTGCTGCTCGACGTAGACCGGGTCCCACAACAGATTGCCGTCGGCGTCAGTGGCTTGAATCTTCTCGAACGTCGTCTCGATGTTCTTGGTGTAGCGAATGAAGTCCTTGCCCATCTTGAAGCGACGGTCCTCGTCGAGTGCGGCCGTCAGCAAGCTGGCGATCGCCGGGTTGGACAGCATCGCCCCCAGATCCATGTCACCCCCGCCGGACAGCATCGGCAGGAAGCTCTTGAGGAGAGCGTCATTGCCGAAGATCAGGGAGGTGATGTCCATGATTCCCTGCGACTCCTGTCGACTGACCGAGTCACCGGTGAAGGTGTCAGTGCCATCGGAGACCGGGCGCAGATCCTTGTAGGTGTCGAAGGTACCCAGGAAGTTGCTGCAGCTCCCGAACGACTCGGCCGTTGCCTTCGCATTGACGCCGTAACAGAAGACCTCCTTGAGGGCCGGAATCTGGCCGTTGAGACCCTCAAGCATCGACAGCATGCCAGCCATCTCATCGGCCTCTTCGCCCAACGCTTCCTTCGCGATTTCCGCTTGCAGAAGGGGAAGCAGGTTTGAGAAATCCACATCCTGACCAAACCAGGTGAAGCGGATGTCGTTCAGGTCCATATCGGCGGCGATCGCGATGCCGTACTGAGCGTAGGCGTGTGCGAGCCGGCCCTTATCTGCCCCTGCGAGCGCGACTGCGAATTCGTTTCCCGTCTGTGCGATGGCCGTGCCGTTACGCATCGACAGCGCGATGTTGATGCCGTCGCCCTCGATGACCGACCTTCCCTTCGGGCCCGTCAGCGGCGGCAGATTATGCGGCTTCGTGTAGTCGTAGGTCTGACCGGTGAGGAATTCGGCGACCTTCAGCGCATCGGCACGCCGCTGCAGATTCTGGTCCACTTCGCGGTACTTCCAACCACCGATACATGCCCCAAACACGACGCTCCCCGGGCAGTAGCGCTCCTCGACCATCAGCGGCTCCAGCGCTGCGTCCTCGATGATCTTGTTGTAGATGTCGGTTTCATAGTCGCCGTACTTGCTGAACATCCGCGGATCGATGCCGACACCGTAGTCCTTCTCGGCGATCGACTTGACGTTGTTGCCGAGGATGTCGTTGCCCTCGAAGATCAGACCGCTGGCCAGATTAAGCAGATTCTGCTGGCCCATCGGGAGAGTGACAACCTTGATCCATCCGAGAAGCGGATCGTAGACATCGACGTCGGGCCCCAGATCGATCACCATGGTGTTGCCGAGTTGTCCCACCTCGAAACGATCGGGTAGCACCAGTGCCAGACCGGTGCCGTTCGAGTTCTGACAGGACGCGATGGCATTGGGCGGGAGCGTCCCGGTCGTGGTGTCTTCCGGATCCCACTGGGTTCCGGCACTCGGATTTCCGTTGGCCAGTCCGCCGGTGCGACACATCTCAACGAACTGGGTGATCATCTCGTTGTCGAGCAGAGCCCCGATGTCCATCTCGGACAGGTTCAGCCCCGGCGGCGCAGGCTCTTCGGCCAGCGCCACCCCCGTCCCGCCGGCCATACCCGCACCCAGGACCATCGCAGCGCCGACGGCGACCAGCCGCGTCCACCATGTTCGCGATTCCCGTGTGTCCGCGCGGCCCTGGGCCCTCGCCAATCGTCGTCGTTCCGCACGATTCGGTCGCCTGAAATCATCGGGCTTCATGATCTGCCACTCCTCTGTGTCAAATCCCCCTTGAGACATAGATCCCACATGCAACTAACTGGATCGACCTGAATCGCGTTTTCATGCCAGAATATGGCACAAAAACTAGTAAGCGCTTACTTTGCGTGTTTTCCGGGCTGCTTCCGGCTACAGCCCCGTGCTGCGTCGTGGATGTGAACGCCGCCTTCGACGCTTCGCTCCGACGTCTAGACGACAGAGGCGCATTCGCGACCTTCGGTCTCCGTTCGCGGCGCTCGTCGCGTTTTCGCGGCCGCTGGCTCCAACCGCGGCCTTCGCCGGAGCCGCGCGCGGACTGGGTGCGGCGTTTGCCGAACGAACGCCGCGTCGGGACAGCGGGCTTCGCCGGCGCTCACGGTGACCGTCGCCGAATCGTTGCCCGACAGGCTTGGTCCGGCCACGCGCTCGGCCCTAGGGTCGAAGGATCATGACTTCGGCTACCCGCATGCGGATCGTGTCCCTGTTCCTGGCCGCGCTGATGGCGCTGGCCGGACTGCTCCTGGCACCGGCCGGTGACGCCGCCGCCCGGGTGGTCGACGTCGCGGAGCTCACCCCGCGGATCTCGTTGATCTCGTTCTACTCCCCAGCGATGAACCGAGTGGTCCGCAGCCACGTCCTGCATCCACCCGGCCGGCCGGCCTACCCAGCTTCTACCTGCTGCCCGGCGCGGGCGGCGCCGAGGACGGGATCAGCTGGTACAACCACGGCGGTGTGAAGAAGTTCTTCGCCGGCAAGCGCGTCAACGTGGTCCTGCCGATGGGCGGACGTTTCTCGATGATGACCGACTGGCAGCATCGCGACCCGATCCTCGGCCGGAATCAATGGCAGACCTTCTACACGCGTGAACTCCCCCAGGCCATCGACGCCACGTTCGCCACCAGCGGCGTCAACGCGCTGGGTGGCGTGTCGATGTCGGCCGGGCCCGCACTGGATCTGGCGATCCAGGCACCACGCCGCTTCCGCGCGGTGGCCGCCTACAGCGGCTGACCCGGGACGACGGATCCGCTCGGTCGTGCCGCCGCGACGGCGATTCCGATGCGCGGCGGCGGCAACCCCTTCAACATGTGGGGCGACTACGCGAATCCGGCCTGGGTGCGGCACGATCCGGTGGTCAACGCCGGCAAGCTGCGCGGTAAGACGATCTTCCTGTCGGCCGGTTCGGGACTGCCGGGCCCCATCGACGGAGGACCGCTGGAGATCCTCGGCGGCATGTTCGGCGGCAACTTCGTCGAAGCGTACTCGCTGGCCTGCACCAGGGCGATGTCGCACCGGCTGCATTCGCTCGGTATCGCTCACCGCTTCCAGACCCGGTCCGACGGCACGCACAGCTGGGGTCTGTTCTCGGCAGATATGCGGGCGTCGTGGCCGATGATCGCGCGGGCGATCGGGGCACGGTAGCCGGCCCACGGGCCTGCTGGCGGGAACTACTCAAGGTGACAGTGCCGCCGGTCGTGTGACATGCGGCGGTCGTCAGAAGTCGCCGGGCACGTGGATTCCGCGGGACCGTAGCCGCACGCCGAGCCGGGGGATCATCGTGCCGGAACGCAGGTCGTCCCACATCGCCCGGACCACTTCCAGCCCCAGTTCCCGCAGGCCGTCCTCGCGCCGTTTCTCGGCGACCACCACATCGGCCGGCGTCTGGCCCGGCCGCAACCACTGTGCGCCGTACTTGCTCTCGCCGTCGAACTCCAAGACCACCTGACCCTCGAAATCGTGATCGACTTCGGCGGCGGTGCCGTCGTTCAGGCGGTAGCGCTTCTGCAGAACCGGGACCGGGAAACCGGCGGCGATGATCTGCGCCCGGCACCACGATTCACCGGGATTGGCGGCCAGGCCGCTGGCATACCGCAGCGCCACCCGTGCTCGTGCGACGCCGGTGCGGGCGACCTCCAGTTGCTGACGCAGGCGATCCGGATCGGCCCCGTGCCGCAGCGCCGAGTCGAAGACGGCCAGCGCCGGCGCGAACGACCGGGCAGTCAATGCGATGTCGACGGCGGTGCGCTCCAGCCCTGTGACCGATACGCCATGCAGGACCGTCACATCGTCATCGTTCAGCTTCCCGGTGTGGATGACGATCCGCCTGCCTTTGAGGCGGCCGCCGGCCGCCTTTCCATTGGTGAAATGCACTCGGGTTCGTTCGGTGTCGAGGACCTCGAGTCGGTGAATCGACGCCGCCGACTGGTGACTGAGCACGCGAATGGGCGGGTCGTCCCCATCGCTGCGCACGGCGGCCAGACACCGTGCCCGATAGGTGAGTTCTCGCTGGAGGTAGTCGGCCTTGCCGGTGAGTCCGGCGGCGTCGATGTACACCCCACGCCCCACCGCCAGAAGGGCGCCGCCGGCGACTGCGGCATCGAACTCGCGGGCGGTGACCCCGGTCTCGAGAACCTTCTTGCGGCGGAGCAGTCCGTTTTCATCAGAGGTCCACATACCTTGGACGCACGGGCCTGCGTTCTGGTTCCCCCGTTGCGCGGTCGGCGTGTCCACAGTGGTGCGGTCCAATGCGCTCGGCCGACGACGACGCGCAGCGATTGGGACGGGTACCGGTTGCCTCGCCCCGGGCACGCGGCGTTCGTTCGGTAAGCGCGGCACTCATTCTGTGAACGCGGCTTTCCTACCGCAAACGCGGCGCTGGTTGCGCATCCGCGGCGTTCAGTCCGAACGCGGCCCCGGCGGAGGCCGCGGTCGTAGCCGGAGGGCGCGAACGCCCGACGAGCGCCGCGAACAGGAATCGAGGGCCGCGTACGTCAGACCTGAGCCGTGAACACCGGGCAGAGGCTGCGAACGTGAGCGGGCGCTGCAGGTGGTCGGGGCAAGCGCTGAGCCAGGGAGGGCCAGAGACGGACCGGCCGGAGAAGACCCTGGTCAGGATAGGACGAGGCCCCCGATCCGGGGGATGGATCGGGGGCCTCGTCGTCGACTCTAGCCGAAGTAGCCGCTGTCTCCGAAGTCGTCCAACGGAACCGCAGCACCGGACGGGGCACCGAAGCCGCCGTCGGGGCTGAAGAAGTTGTCGTCGTGCACCGGGCGGGCGTATGCGGCCGCACGGGCTTCCTCGGTCGGCTCCACCTGGATGTTGCGGTAACGGTTGATACCGGTACCGGCCGGGATGAGCTTACCGATGATGACGTTCTCCTTGAGGCCCACCAGCTTGTCGCTGCGGCTGTTGATGGCCGCATCGGTCAGGACACGCGTGGTCTCCTGGAACGACGCCGCCGACAGCCACGACTCGGTGGCCAGCGAGGCCTTGGTGATACCCATGAGCACCGGACGACCCGACGCCGGCTCGCCGCCTTCGGCGACGACAGCCCGGTTGGCCGCCTCGAACTCGGCGCGCTCGGTGAGCGAACCGGGCAGGAACTCGGTGGCACCGGAGTCGATAATCGTCACCCGACGCAGCATCTGACGCACGATGGTCTCGATGTGCTTGTCGTGGATCGACACACCCTGGCTGCGGTAGACCTCCTGGACCTCGTTGACCAGGTGGATCTGCACCTGACGGGGGCCCATCACGCGCAGCACCTCGTGCGGGTCGGCCGGGCCGACCAGAAGCGGATCGCCCACGTTCACATGATCGCCGTCGGCGAGCGCACGCTCGGTGCCGTCGATCGTGACCGGGGCCAGGCTCTGGCGCTTGGACAGCTTGTCGTAGACCTGCTCCTCGGATCCGTCATCGGGGATGATCGTGATCTTGTAGAAGCGCTCGCCCTCCTCCAGCTGGATGCGGCCGGAGACCTCGGCGATCGGGGTCTTGCCCTTGGGCACGCGAGCCTCGAAGAGCTCGGTGACACGCGGCAGACCGCCGGTGATGTCCTCACCGACACCGCCCTGGTGGAAGGTACGCATGGTCAGCTGAGTACCGGGCTCACCGATCGACTGTGCGGCGATGATGCCCACGGCCTCGCCGATGTCGACCAGCTTGCCGGTGGCCATGCTGCGGCCGTAGCACATGGCGCAGACGCCGGTACCGGTGCCGCAGGTCAGGACCGAACGGACCTTGACCTCGGTGATGCCGGCGGCCAGCAGCTTCTCGATCGCCGGATCGCCCAGGTCGTGACCGCGCTCGACGATGACGTTGCCGTCGGCGTCGACCGCGTCGGCGGCCAGGGTGCGGGCGTAGGCCGCGGTCTCCACGTGCGGATCCCGCTCGAGCACCTGCTCACCGGTGGCCGGATCGGTCTGCCACGAGGCGATCGGGACGATGATGCCGCGGTCGACGCCACAGTCGTGCTCGCGCACGATGACGTCCTGGCTGACGTCCACCAGACGACGGGTCAGGTAACCCGAGTCGGCGGTACGCAGTGCGGTATCGGCCAGACCCTTACGCGCGCCGTGCGTGTTGATGAAGTACTCGGTCACGGTCAGGCCCTCGCGGAACGAGGACTTGATCGGACGCGGGATGAACTCACCCTTCGGGTTGGTCACCAGACCCTTCATGCCCGACAGGTTGCGGACCTGGGTCATGTTGCCCGTCGCACCCGACTTCGGGATCATCGTGATCGGGTTGTCCTCGGGGTAGTACTCCTCCAGCGCCTTACCGACTTCCTCGGTGGCGTCCTTCCAGAGCTCGACCAGCGCATCGCGGCGCTCGTCCTTGTTCATACCGCCGATCTGGTAGGCGCTCTCCAGCTTGTCTGCTGCCGCCTCGTACCGGTCGAGGATCTCCTTCTTGGCCGGCGGCACGAGCACGTCCGACATCGCGACGGTGACACCCGAGCGGGTCGCCCAGTAGAAGCCGACGTCCTTCATCTTGTCGACGGTCTGTGCGACGACGATCATCGGGTAGCGCTCGGCCAGATCGTTGATGATCGAGGCCTGACGCTTCTTGGGCATCTGTTCGTTCACGAACGGGTAGTCCTGCGGCAGCAGCTCGTTGAAGATCACCCGACCCAGGGTCGTGACGATCTCCCACGGCTCACCGTTGTGCCAGCCGTCCGGGTACTCGGCGGCCTCGATGTCCAGCGGCGGACGCAGATCGGTGATGCGGACCTTGATCGGCTCCTGCACGCTGAGCACACCGCGGTCCACGGCCATGATGGCCTCGGCCGGGCTGGAGTAGACACCGCGCTCGACGTCGTCGCCGGTCGCCGGGCGGTAGGAGCCCTCGGACTCGCCCTTCTCGGTGGTCAGGTAGTACAGGCCGGTGACCATGTCCAGACGCGGCATGGCCAGCGGGCGGCCCGAGGCCGGCGAGAGGATGTTGTTGCTCGAGAGCATCAGGATCCGGGCCTCGGCCTGCGCCTCCGCGCTCAGCGGCAGGTGCACGGCCATCTGGTCACCGTCGAAGTCGGCGTTGAAGGCCTCACACACCAGCGGGTGCAGCTGGATGGCCTTACCCTCCACCAGCTGCGGCTCGAAGGCCTGGATGCCCAGGCGGTGCAGCGTCGGTGCACGGTTGAGCAGCACCGGGTGCTCGGTGATGACCTCTTCGAGGACGTCCCACACCTGCGGACGCTGACGCTCCACCATGCGCTTGGCCGACTTGATGTTCTGGGCCTGACCCAGATCCACCAGACGCTTCATGACGAACGGCTTGAACAGCTCCAGCGCCATCAGCTTCGGCAGACCGCACTGGTGCAGGTGCAGCTGCGGGCCGACGACGATGACCGAGCGGCCCGAGTAGTCCACACGCTTGCCCAGCAGGTTCTGGCGGAAGCGTCCCTGCTTGCCCTTGAGCAGGTCGCTCAGGGACTTCAGCGGCCGGTTGCCCGGGCCGTTGACCGGACGGCCACGGCGGCCGTTGTCGAACAGCGCGTCCACCGACTCCTGCAGCATCCGCTTCTCGTTGTTGACGATGATCTCGGGCGCACCCAGGTCCATCAGTCGCTTGAGGCGGTTGTTCCGGTTGATGACGCGGCGATACAGGTCGTTCAAGTCCGAGGTGGCGAAGCGGCCACCGTCGAGCTGAACCATCGGGCGCAGCTCCGGCGGGATCACCGGGACGGCGTCGAGCACCATGGCGCGCGGATTATTGCCGGACTGCTGGAATGCGGCCACGACCTTCAGGCGCTTGAGCGCACGCAGCTTCTTCTGGCCCTTGCCGGTGCGGATGGTCTCGCGCAGCGACTCGGCCTCGGCGTCGATGTCGAAGTTCTCCAGGAGCTTCTTGATCGCCTCGGCACCCATCGCGCCGGTGAAGTACTCGCCGAAGCGGTCCTCCAGCTCGCGGTACAGCTTCTCGTCGACGATCAGTTCACCGGCGGTGAGCTTGGTGAACTTGTCCCAGATCTCGTCGAGCTCTTCGACCTCGCGGTTGGCGCGGTCACGCATGCGCTTGAGCTCACGCTCGGCCGCGTCGCGGACCTTGCGCTTGGCGTCGGCCTTGGCGCCCTCGGCCTCCAGCTCGGCCAGATCGGCTTCGAGCGTGCTCTGGCGCTCGGCCAGATCGGCTTCGAGGTCGTCGAGGATGGCCTTGCGCTCGACGGTGATCTCCGCCTCGCGCGTGGACAGCTCGGCGTGGCGCAGTTCATCGTCGACCGAGGTGATCACCCAGGCGGCGAAGTAGATGATCTTCTCCAGATCCTTCGGCGCCAGGTCCAGCAGGTAGCCCAGCCGGCTGGGCACACCCTTGAAGTACCAGATGTGGGTGACCGGTGCGGCCAGGGCGATGTGGCCCATGCGCTCACGACGCACCTTGGCCTTGGTCACCTCGACGCCGCAGCGCTCGCAGATGATGCCCTTGAAGCGCACGCGCTTGTACTTGCCGCAGTAGCACTCCCAGTCCCGGGTGGGGCCGAAGATCTTCTCGCAGAAGAGTCCGTCCTTCTCCGGCTTCAGGGTGCGGTAGTTGATGGTCTCCGGCTTCTTGACCTCGCCGTAGGACCAGTTCTGGATGTCGTCGGCCGTGGCGAGACCGATCTTCAGTTCGTCGAAGTAGTTGACGTCGAGCACGTTATGCCCCTCCAAAGGAGTTCTATAAAGCTAAATCAGGGGTGGGGACGGAGGGACGCACAGGCGTCCCTCCGCGGGCGTCAGTTGGCCAGGTCGTCGATCGTCGCGGCCTCGTTGCGCGACAGATTGATGCCCAGGTTCGCTGCGGCGCGATCCAGATCGTCGTCGTCGGTGTCGGCCATCTCGATGGCTGCACCGTCCGAGGACAGCACCTCCACGTTCAGGCAGAGCGACTGGAGCTCCTTGAGGAGCACCTTGAACGACTCCGGGATCCCCGGCTCGGGGATGTTCTCCCCCTTGACGATGGCCTCGTAGACCTTCACGCGACCCACCACGTCATCGGACTTGATGGTCAGGAGCTCCTGCAGCGTGTACGCCGCACCGTAGGCCTGCATGGCCCAGCACTCCATCTCACCGAATCGCTGACCACCGAACTGCGCCTTACCACCGAGCGGCTGCTGGGTGATCATCGAGTACGGACCGGTCGAGCGGGCGTGGATCTTGTCGTCGACCAGGTGGTGGAGCTTGATGATGTACATGTAGCCCACTGCCACCGGGTACTGGAACGGCTCACCGGAGCGGCCGTCGAACAGGATGGCCTTGCCGTCGCTGTCGACCATGACGTCGCCGTCCCGGTTAGGCAGCGTCGAACCCAGCAGTCCGGCGAGCTCGTCGTCGCGCGCACCGTCGAACACCGGGGTGGCGGTGTTCGTGTTCGGCTCCACCGAGTACAGCTCCTCGGGCAGGCGCTGCGCCCAGTCGGGCACGCCCGCGGCCACGTCGATGTTCCAGCCGGCCTTGGCGACCCACCCCAGGTGGGTCTCCAGGATCTGGCCGATGTTCATACGACGCGGCACACCGTGGGTGTTCAGGATGATGTCGACCGGGGTGCCGTCGGGCAGGAACGGCATGTCCTCGGCGGGAAGGATCTTGCCGATGACGCCCTTGTTGCCGTGCCGGCCGGCCAGCTTGTCGCCGTCCTGGATCTTGCGCTTCTGCGCGACGTAGACGCGCACCAGCTCGTTGACACCCGGGGCGAGATCATCGTCGTCGTCCCGGCTGAACACGCGCACGCCGATCACCTTGCCGGTCTCGCCGTGCGGCACCTTCAGCGAGGTGTCGCGCACCTCGCGCGCCTTCTCACCGAAGATCGCGCGCAGCAGGCGCTCCTCCGGGGTCAGCTCGGTCTCGCCCTTCGGGGTGACCTTGCCGACCAGGACGTCGCCGTCGCGGACCTCGGCGCCGATGCGGACGATGCCGCGCTCGTCGAGGTCGGCCAGGACCTCGTCGGAGACGTTCGGGATGTCCCGGGTGATCTCCTCGGCGCCCAGCTTGGTGTCGCGGGCATCGATCTCGTACTCCTCGATGTGGATCGAGGTGAGGGTGTCCTCCTCCACGAGCCGCTGGCTCAGGATGATCGCGTCCTCGTAGTTGTGGCCCTCCCACGGCATGATCGCCACGAGCAGGTTCTTGCCCAGCGCCATCTCACCGGCGTCGGTGCACGGGCCGTCGGCCAGCACCTGCCCGGCCTCCACCCGCTGCCCCTCGTCCACGATCGGGACCTGGTTGGCACAGGTGCCGTGGTTGCTGCGCTCGAACTTGCGCAGGCGGTAGCTCTCGCGGCTGCCGTCGTCGGCCATCACGGTGATGTAGTCGGCCGAGACCTCCTCGACCACACCGGTCTGCTGGTTGACGATCACATCGCCGGCGTCGATCGCCGCACGCAGCTCCATGCCGGTGCCGACCAGCGGCGACTCGCTGCGCACCAGCGGCACCGCCTGACGCTGCATGTTGGCGCCCATCAGCGCACGGTTGGCGTCGTCGTGCTCGAGGAACGGGATCATCGCGGTGGCCACTGAGACCATCTGCCGCGGCGAGACGTCCAGGTACTCCACCCGTGCGGCGGGCACGAACTCGACCTCGGCTCCCTTGATCCGGACCAGCACGCGGTCCTCGGTGATACGGCCGTCCGACTCGTAGGCGGTGTTCGCCTGGCCGATCAGGTAGCGGTCCTCCTCATCGGCGGTCATGTACTCGATCTGGTCGGTGACCACACCGTCGACGACCTTGCGGTACGGGGTCTCGATGAAGCCGAACGGGTTGACCCGTGCGTAGACCGAGAGCGATCCGATCAGGCCGATGTTCGGGCCTTCCGGGGTCTCGATCGGGCACATGCGGCCGTAGTGCGAGGGGTGCACGTCACGCACTTCCAGGCCGGCGCGCTCGCGGCTCAGACCACCCGGGCCCAGCGCCGAGAGGCGACGCTTGTGCGTCAGACCCGACAGCGGGTTGTTCTGGTCCATGAACTGCGAGAGCGCACTGGTGCCGAAGAACTCCTTGATCGCCGCCACGACGGGACGGATGTTGATCAGGGTCTGCGGGGTGATCGCCTCGGCGTCCTGGGTGGTCATCCGCTCGCGGACGACGCGCTCCATCCGGGACAGACCCAGCCGGATCTGGTTCTGGATCAGCTCGCCGACGGTACGCAGACGACGGTTACCGAAGTGGTCGATGTCGTCGACCTCGACGGGGACCTCGACGCCGCCGGGACCCATCATCATCGGCGTGCTCGCCGACTTGGGGTCGTAGCTCTCGTGCAGGCGCACCAGGTACTCGACGGTGGTGACGATGTCCTCGCGGGTCAGCACCGGCTCGCCGTTCATCGGGTTGTCGGTCAGGCCCAGCTTCTTGTTGATCTTGTAGCGGCCCACCCGCGCCAGGTCGTAGCGCTTCTCCTTGAAGAACATGTTCTCCAGGAGGCTCTCGGCGGACTCCTTGGTCGGCGGCTCGCCCGGGCGCAGCTTGCGGTAGACCTCCAGCAGCGCCTCGTCCTGGTTTGTGGTGTGGTCCTTCTCCAGGGTTGACATCATGATCTCGGAGAAGCCGAAGCGCTCGGCGATCTCCTCGCGGGTGACGCCCAGGGCCTGCAGCAGCACGGTGACCGGCTGGCGGCGCTTGCGGTCGATGCGCACACCGACGGTGTCGCGCTTGTCGATGTCGAACTCCAGCCAGGCGCCGCGGCTCGGGATCACCTTGACCGCGTGCAGGGTCTTCTCGGTGGTCTTGTCGATATCGCGATCGAAGTACACGCCGGGGCTGCGGACCAGCTGGCTCACCACGACACGCTCGGTGCCGTTGATGATGAAGCTGCCCTTGCCGGTCATCATCGGGAACTCGCCCATGAAGACCGTCTGAGACTTGATCTCACCGGTGTTGTTGTTGATGAACTCGGCGGTGACGAACAGCGGCGCCGAGTAGGTCATGTCCTTGTCTTTGCACTCGTCGATGGAGGCCTTGACCTCTTCGAAGTGCGGTTCGGAGAAGGACAGCGACATCGAGGACGAGAAGTCCTCGATCGGCGACAGCTCGCGGAGGACCTCCTCGAGACCTCCGATGGGGTTCTCCTCACCCCGGGCAAGGGCCTTGGCGCGCCACTCCGGCGAGCCGATCAGCCATTCGAACGAATCCAGTTGCAGATCAAGCAGGCCGGGTACTTCCAGCGGCTCTTCGATCTTGGCGAAAGAGACACGGCGCGGCGCACCAGGGATGCTGCCGGTCGAAGTGGTTGAGGTGGACTGGCGGTCGAGTGCCAAGATTCGTCCTTCCAACACGAGGTGTTCACTATGTGGCGTTGTAGCCATTTGGCCTTGGGGCCGCTTGCGTGGTCGTCATACCTGAGGACCTGCGGTTTTCCCAAGACGAACACGAAGTGCTCGGTTGGAAGTGCCGATCAGAGGACAGGGTGCAGCCAGCGCAACGTCCTACTGTATCAGAATTTGGGCAGCATGTGTCAACCCCGTCAAATCGACGGTGCGTGAGAGCGCCCTGCACAGGATCCCGGCTGGCCGCCGAAGGGGTCCGTGTCTGCAGATAGCGTGTACCCCGAAGGCCGCTGCGTCAAGCAGAACGCGGTGTTTCGTCGGAAATTGCCAGGTCACCGGTGTGTCCGGCGTGCCCGCCGAGCGGCACCGACGGTCAGTCGACGTCGAGCACCTGAGCGATCTTCCACTGATCGCCGTGCTTCTCCATCAGGTACTGCAGCCGCACCATGGTCTGATCGGCCAGCTGCCCGTTGGTGGTCACGCTGACGATCAGCGTGGCGATCGCGGTGGCCTGGTCCTTGGTGAGCGAGGCGATGGCCACGTTGTCGGCCTGGCAGGCCGAGTCGGCTTTGCTCTGCACGATGACGGTCCGATTGGTCTCGACGACCTTGCGGAAGTCCTGCTGGGCCTGGCCCGTCAGCGAGGCGTCGGCGCGCTGGAGGTCTTCGGTGGCGGTCCGCCATTTGTAGGTGAACGGCAGGCAGCCCTTATCGGAGACCTGGGACATCACCTGGGTGGTCTCGGCATTGTTGACGAAGGCCCGGTTCTCGGTGCCGACCGCCCCCGGATGCCAGGCCAGGACCGCCGCGATGCCGCCGAGGATCGCCGCGATCAGCCACAACAGCAGGGCCCGGCTGAAGCGCCTGCCGGAGCCGGCCGACAGCTCCGCAGAGCGCAGGGGATGGACCGCCGGGGGCCGGGCGACGGTGCGGTCGGCGGTCAGGTCGATCGCTTCCTCGCGGGGGCGCGTGCGTCCGGTCTGCCCGCGGGCGGCGCGCAGCCGCTCGGTGGCCGCCCTCGCCTCGGTCCGGGCTTCTGCCGTCTCTGCGGTGACCGGTGTGGTCAGATCCACGGTGGTCTCGACGATGCTGCGCTCGACGGTCACCTGCTCAGCGGCCGGCTCTGCGGGCGCTGCCGGTTCTGCGGCGGATTGCGCCGATTCTGCGGCCGAAGGGCCGGTGCTCTCCCGTGGCGACGAGCCCGCGGTGCGGATCTCCATCGCCGGCAGATCGCCGTACTTGTTCTTCTCGTCGTCGCTCATCAGCGGCCACCTTCGTTGCCGGTACCGCTACCGGAGTCGGACCCGTTGGTCGAGCCACGGTTGGAACCGGACTTGTCTGCCGGCTTCTGCCCGGTGGTGCCCTCGTCGATCAGGCGCATCTCGGTCAGCGGCACGATGTTGTCGACCTTGCGCATCCCGTCGGATTCCACCACGTTGACCAGGAATTCGAACGGCACGCTCTCCCCCGGCTGCTCGGTGCCGTCTTCGCCGGTGGATCCCTGCGCGGTGGAGGTGGAGAACACCAGCACCGTGGCACGGTTCTCTTCCACGTTCACCTCGGTGCACGCGGCCCGGCGGATCTCCGAGACGAGTCGAAGGGTCTGGGTGCGGCGTCCCTCGGCGATCTGCTTCTTGAGTGCCTTAACCGTATCGCCGTCCTGCGTCTGCTTGAGGGCCTCGCCGGTGAGCGAGGATTCCAGCCGCTTCTCCCAGGCATCGAAATCGTCGACGTCGATGTTGGTGATGTTGATGATGGCCTGTTCGGCGGCATCGATCGACTCGTCACGCAACTGCGCGGCCTTACCGGCGGACCCGACGTATGCGGTGATGCCGGTGTACCCGAAGTACCCCAGGCAGACGATCGCCGCGGTCAGCGCCGCGGCACCGGATGCCAGAGCCAGCGACGCCAGCCAGTGCCGATGCCGACCGGCCGAGTCGTCGGAGGCCAGCGATTCGGCCTTCGCGGCGGCTTTGGCGGCCTTGCGGTCGGCGCGCAATTGAGCACGCGACTTCCGTGCTGCCGACAGATCCGGGAAGGCCTCCCCGGTTGCCAGCTCCTCGGTTGCCAGCTCCTCGGTTGCCAGCTCCTCGGTCTCCGCGACAGCCTCGATGTCCGGGGCGTCGGTGTCCGGGGCGTGGTTTTCGACGGTCTCGCCCGGAGAGTCATCGATCCGTGCCGCAGCGTCCCGCGGATCGGCGGTGGGCCTGCTCTCGCCGGCTTCGGCGGCGGTGTCCGCGACCTGCTCGATCTCGGGGTCCGGAGTCTCGTTCGGTTCAGATGTCATCGGGCGCCACTGTATCTACTTTCGGCCGCACGGCTCAATCGCCGGCCCATGGGAGAAAGACCGACCGCCGCCGGATCTCCGGCGGCGGTGGTCTGACTACTTGTACTTGGTCGGATGCACACCGGTCAGCCACGCCAGCTGGGTGGCCAGCGGGTTCAGGTTGAGCTTGTCCGGATCCTTCTTCAGCGTATTGTCCCAGGGCTGCGGGTAGTCCGGGTTGGCCAGCTTGGCCCGGTTGGCGCTGCGGACACCGGTGGGGTTACCCACCGCGACCTGACAGTTGGCCTCGCGGTTGAGCGGGAACTCGTCGTAGTTGACATCGAAGTCGGGGTTGCGTCGCTTCATCTCGGCGATGATCTGCGCGGTCCCCTCGTAACCCTTGGTACAGGTCGGCGGATCGTTGGTCTCCAGCACGATTCCGAAGTGGATCTGTCCGTCGCCCGGCGCCGGACTGTGGCTGCCCGCCGACAGCGCCGACAACATCGCCATGGTCATCCCGGTGGTGAAGCTGGCCGGTTCGATCGTCTTCATCGTCACGCCCAGCTGATGGATCAGCGTGGTCGCATCGTCGCCGTGTTTCTGGATGAACGACGACAACTGCGAGGCGGTCATCGGCGCATTGGTCAGGATCCGGCGCACATCCGCATCGGAGGAGGCCAGTTGCGCGGTCACCAATTCCAGGCCCTTGGCCCAGTTCAGGATCTCGTCGGACTGGGCCGCCTGCGTGCCCAGGACCACATTCGAGTTCTGGATCAGCGAGATGGTCTCACCCAGATCGTCGTGCCCGGCCTTGGTCAGCTTGATCAGCGAGTTGACCAGGCGGTCCATGTTCTCGGCCTGGCCGTCGAAGGCCTTGCCCAGTTCATCGACCACGGTGGTCAGGTCGTCGACCGGCACCGATTCGGTCAGGGTGATCACATCGGTCATCACGTCCTGCAGGACCGGCGGCAGCTGGTAGTCGGTGATCACCGAACCCTTGTTCAGATACGGGCCGGTGGCGCTGGTGGGCTGCAGGTCGATGAACTGCTCGCCCACGGCCGACCGGTTGGCGACCACGGCCACCGCGGTGGCCGGGATCTTCGGTCCGCGCGAGTCGAGTTTCAGCTCGACGTTGACGCCCTTGTCGGTCAGGCTCAGTTCGCCGACCTGGCCGACCGGGACACCACGGTAGGTGACCTGCGCATTGGTGAAGATGCCACCGCTGCTGTCGCCCATCTGGATGGTGACCGGGTACTGACCGAAGCCGAGCATCTTGTCCAGCCGGGCATAGTTCGCCCCGACGTACACGATGGCCAGGAGTCCGATGATCGCGAAGGCGACCAGCTGGACCTTGATGAACTTAGTGAGCATCGGGGCCTCCCAGGAGCGCGATCGGACCGTCGAGGAATCCCGGAGCCGAGGCCGGCTTCTTGGCCGAGGGCTTGGCGGCCGACGGCTTCGTCGTCGAAGGCTTCTTCGTCGAGGGGCTCTTCTTCGGGGCCGGGTTCATCGGGTAGGTGCCGCCCGACGGCGGCGTGTTGGGTCCGGGTCGGGAATTCGGTGCCGGCGGCAGCAGCGAGATCGTCGGCCAGCCCCAGCGCGGCCCGTTGCCGTTGACGTACGGGTTCCGCGGGTCCACCTTCGGCGGATTGACCTTCGGCGGCTGGTAGCGCGGGGTCCCCTGACCCACGCCGAGGGCCTCGAGCTGGTTGAGCAGCCGCAGGTCCACGGTCATGAACAGGTTGGTCGAGTCGCCGTGCACCGCGGGCAGGATGTCGTCGGGGAACGGGTGGGTCAGCATCAGCGGCGCCGCGGTGATCGCGTCGTCGACCGAGGTGGACAGCTGCGTCAGGATCGGGGCCAGCGCCTTGAGGTCGTTGATCATGGCCTTGTGGGCTTTGCCGAGGATGTCGGTGCCGACCTCGCCGAGCTTATCGAGTTTGACCAGCAGGTCCACCAGCTGCGGACGCTGTTCCTCGAGCACCGCGATACCGGCGGGCAGCTCGTCGAGGATCCGCTCGATCTGCGCGGTCTGGGCGGCGGCGCGTTCGGACAAGACCGCCACGCCGTCGACGGCCCGCACGATGTTGTCGCGCTGCTCGTTGAGGCCGCGGATCAGCTTCTCGGAGTTGACGAGCAGCTCACGCACCTCCTTATTGCCTTCCTGGCCGCCCATCGACTCGTTGAGGGCGGTGACGATCGGCTTCAGTTCACTGATGCCGCCACCGTTGAGGACCAGTGACAGGGCACCGAGCAGCTGCTCGATATCGGTGGTCGTGCTGGTGCGCGAGGTCGCGATCGGCACGGACGGATTCTGGCGCGGGGCACCGTTGGCACCGTCCGGGTCGGTCAGGGCCACGAACTTCTCGCCCAGCAGGTTGGTCTGCTGAACCGCGGCGCGCGCCTCGGTCGACAGGTCGACGTTCTTCTTCACCTTCACGTAGACCAGGGCGTTCCAGGAGTCGCCGGGCACCTCGATCTTGGTGACCCGGCCGACCGGGATGCCGTCCTTCTTCACCACGGACTGGGGCACCAGATCCAGGATGTTGGAGAACTCGATCTTGTATTCACGCGGGTCGTCCCCCAGCGAGACACCCCCCGGCAGCGGCATCTGCTGAACGTTGATTCCACAGCCGCTGGCACCGAAGATCACCGCCGCCATCGCCGCGCTGACCCCGGCCGCCCTGAAACGGTGGGATTTGGAAATCTTCATCACTTCACCCCCGGGAACGGCGGAATCTGCGGATCGGGGTTACCGGGAACCGAACCGGGCGGCAGCATGTTCTGCAGCTTGCGGTTGCTCATGATGCCGAAAGGCAGGATCGGGAGCATCGGCTCGAGCACGTCGTCCTGAATCTGCTGCCCGATATCGATGCAGTTGTCCACCAGCGGCCGGAGCTTCTTGCTGAAGTCCTTGGCCAGCGGATTGCCCGGCAACAGGGAACCCAGGTCGATGAGCTTGCAGAAGGCCTTGGCCGGATCCTGCAGATCGGGGATGTTCACGCGCATGGCCACAGTGCCGGATTCGGCGTCGTAGGCGTTGATCAGGTTACTGATCGCCAGCGGCAGCACCGTGAAGATCTCCAGCAGGCTCTCCTTGTTGTCCAGCAGGGCCTGACCGGTCGGCTGCAGATCGCGGATGGTCTGCCCGATCTGCTCCTGGTTGTCGGCCAGGAAGGTGGCCACATCACCGAGGGCGAACGAGAGCGTGTTCAGGGCCCGTCCCAGCTGTTCGCGCTCACCGGCCAGGAAGCCGTTGAACGACGACATCTGCGAGTTGAACAGGCGCACCTGGGCGTCGTTCTCCTTGAGCGCACCGACGAACACATCCAGGTTCTTCACCGTCGAGGAGATGTCGCCGCTGGCGTTGGCCAGGGTCTGGGCGGCCTGCGACAGGTTGGTCAGGGCGGTCCCCATGGTCTCGCCGTTGCCTTCGAGCGCACCGGCGCCGGCGGTCACGAAGTTGCTCAGTGCCCCCTTCTGGTTGGCACCGTCGGGACCCGGTCCCAGCGACTTCGACAGCTTCTGCAGGTTGCCGTAGATCGCGTCGATCTCCACCGGCACGGCGGTGCGATCCAGGCCCAGATCGACGTTCTTGCCGGCGGTCGCGCCGCCGGAGTACGCCGGGATCAGCTGTACGTAGCGGTCGGCGACCAGCGACGGGATGATCTGCACGGCAGTGACATCGGACGGCAGCTTGACACCGCGCTGGACCCGCATCTCGACCTCGGCGGTCTCGCCGCGCGGAGTCACCTTGGTGACCTTGCCGACGTTGACGCCCAGGACACGGACGTTGGAGCCCTCGTAGATGCCGACAGCGCTGTTGAAGGTCGCCTTGACCTTGGTCGAGTCCACTCGACCCCACGCCCACCAGGCGACCAGGGCCGCCACCAGCGCCACGATCGCCACCAGCGCGGTGATCGAGACGGTACGGGCGTCCCAGAAGCGGGACTGGTTCTCAGTGGTATCCGGAGTCGTCATCAGCCGCCCGTTCCGCCGTTAGTGACATTCTTCTGCGCGTTCGGAGGACGCAACGTGTTCTGCGCGGGCAGGGCCGGCGGCAGCAGGTTGGTCACGACCGCCTCGAACCAGCGGCCGTTACCCAGCACGTTGGCGTACAGGCGGTAGAACGGCGCCATGTTCTGAATCGAAGAGCGCAGGTTGGCGTTCTGCTTGTTCAAGATGGTGGTGACCTGCTTGAGCGAATCGAGCACCGGCCCGATCTGCTTCTCGTTGTCGCGCACGATCCCCGTCAGCGCCTTGCTCAGGCTCTCGGTGCTGGCCAGCAGCGCAGAGATCGACTGCTGGCGGTTGTTCAGCTCCTGCAGCAGCACACCGGTGCCGGCGATCAGCCGGGTGAACTGGTCACTCCGATCGGACAGGATCTTGGAGGAATCGCGGGTGGCGCGCAGCAGGCGGCGCACCTCGGCATCGCGGCTGGCGATGGTCTTGGACAGCCGGGCGATGCCTTCCATCGACGGACCGATGTCGTCGGCGGTCGCGGTGAACACATCCGAGAGCTCGCCCAGTGCCTTGGCGACCTGATCGGTGTCGACGTTCTCGATCTGATCGGCCACATCGGAGAAGGCTTGCACCACGTCGTAGGGGGCCACCGTATCGGTCAGCACCACCCGCGGGTCGGCGATCTTGCTGCCCTTGGGGTTCAGCGCGATGTACTTCTGGCCCAGGACCGTTTTGATCTGGATGGTCGCCTGGGTCTCGTCGCCGATCCAGGTGTCGCTCACGCGCATGCGCATCAGGACCCGGTCACCGTCCAGGGACACATCGGTCACCTCGCCGACGCGCACGCCGGCGACGCGGACCTCGTTGCCGGGGCTGACCCCGGCGGCCTCGCTGAACTGCACCGTGTACTGCGGTGCAGCGCTCACCAGCGGCAGATCCTTGAGGTAGAAGGTCGACAGACTCAGCATCACCAGGGCCGCCAGGCCCAGGATCCCGATGCTTCGGGTGCTGCGCTTACCGGCGAACCGGCGTGACTTCTGGCGCGGCAGCTTCGTGACGTCGACCTCGGGATCGGGAGCGGAGGAATCGCGGGATGTATCCGACATGGTCACCTTCCTCCGTTGATCTGGCCGTTGGCCCAGCACCGCGTCGCGGCGCTGGTGTAGAGCACATGGTTGATGTCCGGCAGCGGCACCAACGGCTGGGTCAGCAGCGTCGACTTGCCGTTGCCGGCGCGGATGTCGATACCGCAAGCGTAGAACTGGAACCACGAGCCGAAGGTCGCCGAACGGCCCAGCCGCTCGAGCTTGACCGGCAGATTCTCGACCAGCTTGTTCACATCGGCCTCCCGCGCGGCGATGCGGTCGGAGGTCTTCTGCAGACCCGACAGCGCCTGCTGGATCGACGGACGCGTCTGGCTCAGGATCGAGCCGGTCAGCGAGGTCAGCTTGGAGACCGAGGTGATCGCCGAACCGACCGACTCACGCTGGGCGGCCAGACCGACCACCAGCTTCTCGGTGTTGGTCAGCAGAGTCGAGAGCTGTTCCTCGTTCTTGTTGACCGTATCGAGCACCTTGGTCAGGTTGGTGATCATCTCGCCGATCACCGCGTCCTTGTCGGCGATGGTGTTGGTCAGCTCGGCGGTCTGCTGGATCAGCGAACCGATGGTGGCGCCCATGTCGACGCCGTCGCCCTTCTGGAAGACGTTGATCACCGTCTCGGCGAGCTTGTTCATGTCTTCGGGCGTGATCTGCTGGAACAGCGGCCGGAAGCCGTTGAACAATTCGGTCAGGTTGACCGCCGGATGGGTACTCGACTGGTGCCGGTCCGGATGGTGCTGGAAGGTGTAGCCCTTCCCGACCGTCTCGGCCGCGTCGCCGGGGCCCTTCTCCAGCGCCACGTAACGCAGGCCGGCCAGGTTGCGGTAGCGGATCGAGATCTGCGTGCTCTTGGGCAGGCGGTCGCGGTTGACGTTGAACGAGACCTGCGCGAGGTTCCGGTCGACGATCTCCACGCTCTCGACCTGGCCGACGCGCACACCGGCGATCCGGACGTCGTCGCCCGGATTGAGCATGGCCGCGTCGGCGAAGATCGCCTTGTAATTGTTCTTCCCGGCCGCACCTGCGTTGGCGATCAGCAGGGCCAGAACCGAGGTCGCCAGCACCGTGACGACGGCGAAGACGATGAGCTTGATCAGCGGCGCCCAGACACCCCTCACTTGACCGTCACCTCCGCACCCTGCAGCGCACCGGCGCCGATGTAAGTGACCCACGCCGGAACGTCGGACGGGTACTGGCCGCTACTGGCGCCGTAGATCGTTCGCATCTGGTTCTTGTACTCGGTGTTCAGGCCGGTGCCCGCGGGCATGGTCCCGAACTGGGGCTGGGGCAGGTCGGGCCAGGTGTCCGGACCGGGGTTACGTGACGGCGGCTGGTAGGAGCCGTCGGGCACGCCGCCACCGGGGAACTGCGGGAACGGCCGGCCGTTGCTGGCGGGCGGGTAGCAGCGCGCCGGCGGATCCAGCCACCACATCCGCGGCTCGTCCTGGTTCGGCAGGTAGCGGCCGCGCGGGTTCACGAACTGCAGGTTCACCCGCACGCCCGGGTTCTCGGTGTCCTTACCCACGATCGGTGAGACCTTCGGAATGATCGTGGCGAAGTTGTTGAACGTGCAACCGAACACCGGCGACTGCCGGGCCAACTGCACCAGCGGGGTCTCGGCGCCGACCAGGAAGTCGACCAGGTCCTTGCGGTTGGTCTCCAGGAACTTGGTGGTGTCCACCGAGGCGACCCCGAACGTGGAGATCACGGTGCGCAGGTCGCCCTGGCGGTCGACGATGGTCCGGTTGGTGACCCGGAAGTTGTCGAGGCCGTCGATCACGTTCGGCAGCGCCTCGGAGTAGGTCTGGGAGAACGTCGCCAGGCCCTCGAGGGTGCCCTGCAGCGCGGGCATGTTGACCACCAGTTCACCGAAGATCTCGTTGAGCTGCGCGATCGTCGTCTTCAGCTCACCGCCGCGACCGCCCAGGGCGGCGTTGAGCGAGGTGAGCGTGGCGTTGAGGCGCTCGGGCGGAACCGCATCCAGGATCGGCAGCAGCGCGTCGAACAGGTCCTCGACCTCCGGTGCGTTACCGGCCTTGTCCAGGTAGATGGTGCCGCCCTTGGCCAGGGTCGCGCCGTCGGGGCGTTCGGGCAGTTCCAGCGAGACGAAGCGCTCGCCGAACAGCGTCTTGGGCAGGATCCGCGCGGTGCTGTTGGCCGGCAGTTCACCGACCAGCGACGGGTTCATCGCCAGCTTCACATCGACGGTGCCGTCGGGCAGCGGATCGACCGAATCGACCGTACCGACGACGACGCCGCGCGCCTTCACGTCCGCCTTGGGCATCAGCGCGTTACCGGCGCTGGAGGCCTGCAGGTTCACGTAGGTATGCTTTTCGAAGGTGCCGCGGAAGATCAGCACCGACAGGGCCAGCAGCCCGATCACGACAATGTAGAACAGCAGGCCCAGGAACCTGCGTTTGACGGTTGCACCCACTGTGCTTCTACCCTCCGACCCGGATCGTCGTGGTGGTGCCCCAGATGGCGAGGCCCAGGAAGAAGTCCATCACCGCGATCAGGACGAGCGCTGTTCGGACCGCGTGGCCCACCGCCACGCCCACGCCCGCCGGACCGCCGGAGGCGTAGTAGCCGTAGTAGCAGTGCACCAGGATGATCACGAATGCGAACACCAGGACTTTGCCGAACGACCATAGGACGTCGGCCGGTGGCAGGAACAGGTTGAAGTAGTGATCGTACGAACCGGTCGATTGACCGTTGAAGACCGTGTTGATCACTCTCGAGGCCAGATAGGCCGCCATCAATCCGAGCATGTACAGCGGAATGACGGCGACGAAGCCGGCGATCACGCGGGTGGACACCAGGAACGGGATCGACGGGACCGCCATCACCTCGAGGGCGTCGATCTCCTCGGAGATCCGCATCGCACCCAGCTGCGCGGTGAAGCCACAGCCGACCGTGGCGCTCAACGCCAGACCGGCCACCAGCGGGGCCACCTCACGGGTGTTGACGTACGCCGACAGGAAACCCGATAGCGCCTCGGAGCCGATCTGGCTCAGGGCCGCATAGCCCTGCATGCCGACCACGACGCCGGTGAAGCCCGACATCAGCACCATGACACCGACGGTGCCGCCGATGACCGCCATGCCGCCGGCGCCGAAGGCGACCTCGGCGAGGATGCGCAGCACCTCGCGGGTGTAGTGGACCAGGGTCTTGGGGATCCAGGCCAGGGTCCGCGCATAGAAGGACATCTGTTCGCCGGCACCGTCGAGCAGCTTGAGCGGACGGCCCAGTTGCTTGCGCGCCTCGTAAACCAGGTATTCCGGCTTACTCTTGGCGATCGTTACGCCACGGGTCACGGCTAACCTACCTTCGGGGGAACGATCTGCAGGAAGACCGCGGTGATGATCAGGTTCGCGAAGAACAACAGCAGGAACGTGATGACCACGGACTGGTTCACCGCTTCGCCCACACCCTTGGGTCCGCCCTTGGGATTCAGGCCCTTATAGGCGGCGATGACACCGGCGATGATGCCGAAGATCGCCGCCTTGAACGTCGAGATGTACAGGTCCGGCAACTGCGCGAGCGCACCGAACGAGGCCAGGTAGGCACCGGGGGTGCCGCCCTGCACGATCACGTTGAAGAAGTAACCGCCGACGATGCCGACGACGGCGACCAGCCCGTTGAGCAGCATGGCCACCAGGACCATGGCGAGCACGCGCGGCACCACCAGGCGCTGGATCGGGTTGATCCCCAGCACCTCCATGGCGTCGATCTCTTCGCGGATGGTGCGTGACCCCAGGTCGGCGGCCACGGCCGATCCGGCGGCACCCGCCACCAGCAGTGAGGTCACCAGCGGTGAACCCTGTTGCACGACGACCAGCACGGACGCGGCGCCGGTGAACGATTCGGCGCCGAGCTGCTTGATCAGCGAACCCGTCTGCAGCGAGACGATCGCACCGAACGGGATTGCGATGAGCGCCGTCGGCAGGATCGTGACACTGGCGATGAACCAGGCCTGCTGAATGAACTCGCGCCACTGGAACGGGCGCACGAACAACTGGCGTGCAACGTCGACGAAAACCTGAACAATGCTGCCGGTCTGGGACAGGGCCCCGTCTCCGGCTTTCTGCAGCCTTGCGACGCCACGCTGGGTGGCAGTGGTCATTCCCGAGTGCCGTCCTCGCGGGTCACGGTGGTGACCTCCTCGGTGCGGTCGTCGATGACGATCGTGTCGGTATCGGCCTCGTAGTCGGCCGTGATCACCTGGGTGGGGGTCTCGATCACCTCGGTGGCGCCGCCGGCACTGGAGACGACCTCGGTATCAGTGCCGTACTGGTCCACGGCGACCCCGCCAGGGTAATCGAACTGGTGGTTGGCCATGGCCACCAGGGTGGCCGAGTGCTCGGGCGATTCGGCGGCCCGGCGGTCCTCGTCGGCGATGGAAGCACGGATCGCCGCCTGGGCGCCCGCCGGGAGGTCGTTGATGATGTTGAGGACGTTCTGGCGGTGGCGGATCGCCGCCTGGCGGACCGGCATGTCCGGGTTCGGCTGCACCTGCGGGATGACCTCGCTGAAGTCGTCCTTGGTACCGCCACCGGCGATACCGGCGGCCTGCATGGCGGCCTCGGCGGCGGCCACGGCCTCGTCCTTCTCCTCGGACATGCCGATCGGGCCGAAGCGGTCGCCGGACAGGAACTGCTTGACCACCGGCTGATCGGAGGTCAGGAGGACCTCGCGCGGGCCGAACATGACCAGTTCCTTGCGGAAGAGCATGCCGATGTTGTCGGGGATGGTGCGGGCGATGTTGATGTTGTGCGTGACGATCAGGATCGTCGCGTCGATCTCGGCGTTGATGTCGATCAGCAGCTGCGAGATGTAGGCGGTACGCACCGGGTCCAGACCCGAGTCCGGCTCGTCACACAGGATGATCTCCGGGTCGAGCACCAGGGCCCGGGCCAGACCGGCACGCTTGCGCATACCGCCGGAGATCTCGCCGGGGAGCTTGTCCTCGGCGCCGGCCAGACCGACCAGCTCCACCTTGTCCATGACGATGCGGCGGATCTCGTCTTCGTTCTTCTTGGTGTGCTCGCGCAGCGGGAAGGCGATGTTGTCGTAGAGGGTCATCGAGCCGAACAGCGCGCCGTCCTGGAACAGGACGCCGAACAGCTTACGGATCTCGTAGAGCTCCTTGGCCGAACACTGCACGATGTCGGTGCCGTCGATGATGACCGACCCCTGCTCCGGGTGCAGCAGTCCGATCAGAGTCTTGAGGAAGACCGACTTACCGGTACCCGACGGTCCCAGCAGTGCGTTGACCTCCCCTGCCGGCAGGGTGAGCGATACATCACGCCAGATGTTCTGTGAGCCGAACGACTTGGTCAAGCCCTCGACTGCAACCTCTACTCCCACTGCGTCCCTCCAGACGTGTCTATGGCACCTGAGAAATTCCCGCGTCAAGTTTGCCGACCGTCTCGCGATCCCGCGCCGCTCGAGTGCCGCCGTTGTGGCTGCGGTCACTCTAACGCACCAGTGCGATCGGGTGCACCTCGCCCGGGTCCGCGTGAGCGCGTCACCGACGGGGCCGAAACTTACCGCAAGGTAACTTCTCGGTGCGCTGAGAATACCCAAAGAATCCGCTGCCGCAGAAGTGAGGCAGGGTCGGCCTGGGTATGCGGCGTGATCCACACCTCGGCCGGGCATGTGCCGACGATGCGGACGAGGTCCGCGGGAATACCCGCGGACCTCGTCTGCTTGAGCCGTGAACGGCTGAATGTCGCCTGACGGCGACCGTCTCACTTGAGCGAGACGGAGGCGCCGGCCTCTTCCAGCTTGGCCTTGGCGGCCTCGGCGTCTTCCTTGCTGACCTTCTCCAGGAGGGCCTTCGGAGCGCTCTCGACGAGGTCCTTGGCTTCCTTCAGGCCCAGGCCCGAGACGACCTCGCGGACGACCTTGATGACCTGGATCTTCTTGTCGCCAGCACCCTCGAGCACGACGTCGAACTCGTCCTGCTCGGCAGCGGCAGCGGCGTCGCCGCCGGCAGCCGGGGCACCGGCAGCAGCAACGGCGACCGGAGCAGCAGCGGTGACCTCGAAGACCTCTTCGAACTTCTTCACGAACTCGCTGAGCTCCAGCAGGGTCAGTTCCTTGAACTGCTCGATGAGCTCGTCAGCGGTGAGCTTCGCCATGATGGCGTCCTTCCTATAAATCCCGTACGGGGCGGCCTGCGGTGCAGGCCTGGTCGATGGTGCGACCGGTTGTCCGGCCGCGGGTGGGGGTGAAGCAGCCTAGGCGGCCTCTTCGCCCGCCTTCTTCTCCTCCAGGGCCGCGGCGAGACGCGCGACCTGCGAGGCGGGCTGGTTGAACAGCCCGGCAGCCTTTGCCAAGTTGCCCTTCATGGCACCGGCGAGCTTGGCCAGGAGGACCTCTCGGGTCTCCAGGTCGGCGATGGCCTCAACTTCGGCGACGGACAGCGCACGGCCGTCCATGTAGCCGCCCTTGATGACCAGTGCCTTGTGGTCCTTGGCGAAGGTCTTGATGGCCTTCGCCGCCACGACCGGCTCACCTTCGATGAAGGCGATCGCGGTCGGACCCACGAACAGCTCGTCGAGCCCCTCAACGCCTGCCTGTGCGGCAGCACGCTTGACGAGGGTGTTCTTGGCGACGGAGTACGTTGCGCCCTCGCCGATCGAACGACGGAGCTCGCCGATCTCCGGAACGGACAGACCACGGTATTCCGTGATGACCGCTGCGGTGGAGTTCTTGAAATGCTCGGTGATCTCAGCGACGGCTGTGATCTTCTCCTGCGTTGCCATACTTCGCCTCCTCTCGTGTCATATCTTCCACACCCGTGCGGGTGTCGCGACCCAGAGATCTGCGGTGGACCCGGCGCAAGAAACACGAACGCCCCGTGCAGGAAGCACGGGGCGAATCACACACGCGGAGCACCGCGGGGCAAAGTCTCCTCGTTCATCCTGCGTGGGCCGCCGAGAAATTTCTCGGGCCTTCGATCGGGATCTCTCCCGACGACCGACGGTCTCTGGTTGAACTGGATGCACCGGAGCCGAAGGCCCCGATGAACCGCGCTCTAGGCTAGCGACTATGCCCTCTGATGTCGAATCGTCCTCGCAGCAGACCGCGCTGCACCGCAGCCGGGCCGCCGTGGCCGCGATCCGGACACGAAACCTGCGGCCCATCGCACACTGGGTGCCGGGCACCCGGATCGGGCAGAGTTCCTGGCCGGCGGCGGGCCGGCCGCTGTCGAAGGCGCGGCTGACCGCCTCGTGGAACTACTGGTGGCAGGCGCACCTGCTGGACCTGCTGGTAGACGCGGCCCGACTGGGCGATGCGGCGGCCGGCCGGGAAGCCAGATCCCTGATCCGCGGCATCCTGATCCGCAACACCGGCCGCTGGACTAACTCCTACTACGACGATATGGCCTGGCTGGCGCTGGCGGTCGAACGCGCCGATCGGGTGATCGACGGCAGCCGCCACCATCGGGGGCTGCGTATCCTGACGGGGGTGCTCCACGACGCGTGGCAGCCCGAACTGGGCGGAGGCATCCCCTGGCGCACCACCGATCACTTCTTCAACGTCCCGGCCAACGGTCCGGCCGGAATCTTCCTGGCCCGGCGCGGCCGCGTCGAGCGCGCAGTGGCCACCGCCGACTGGATCGCCGAGACCATGGTGCTGCCCAGCGGGTTGATCGCCGACGGCTTCTGGCTCGAACCGGACGGCAGCCATCGCTACATCAACACCGTGTTCACCTATTGCCAGGGCGTCACGCTGGGCCTGGACGCCGAGTGCTTCCGGCTGACCGGCCGCACATCGCATCTGGACCGGATCGAGGCCCTGCTGGCGGCGGTGGAGGAACGCTGCACCGACGACGGTGTCGTCAAGGGGGCCGGCGGCGGCGACGGCGGCCTGTTCGCCGGGATCCTGGCCCGCAACCTGGCGCTGCTGGCCACCGACCTGCCGGCGACCGGGCACGGCGATCTGCGCCGCCGCATCGAGGCCGTCCGCGCACGCGCCGGCGCCCTGGTGCTGACCTCGGCCGCGGCGGCGTGGGCCAACCGGGCCACCGTGGACGGTCTGCCGGTGTTCGGCGCCGACTGGTCCACTCCGGCGGCGGTTCCGAGTGCCGACGGGCAGGCCTCAGCGTTCATCGGCGGGGCCGTGCGCTCGGCGTCGTCCCCGGAAAGAGACCTTTCAGTCCAGTTGTCCGGCGCTATACTCATAGCCGCCGCCGCCTCGGTAACGCTCGGGTCACCCGAGCACACCGTTTCGGTGACCCCCGGATGACGATGCGAAACGTCGCCGTGCTTAATTGGTATACAAATCGTGGGCTACCTCACAGCCCATGAACTCCGGGGGACTTGGACCGCCGCAACGATGCGGCGAGAAGGGGACGGATGCGTGAGCGTGTCACTGGATATCGACGGTGGCGATCGCCTGCGGGGCCCAGACTTCGGCGGATTCGCCGAGACGACGGGACACCGCAACGCCGACGGCGGCCACCAGGCCGTGGCCTGGCGCGAGGCGGTCTACGGGCGAAAGCCCTACCCGCGGGTGCACATCACCCGGAACGTGACCGTCACCATGACCGACGGGGTACGACTGCGCGCCACCGTGGTGCGCCCGGCGAACCGGCTCGGTCAGCCCAGTAAGACCCCGTTCCCGGCCGTGCTCAACATGAACCCGTACAACCGGGCCCTGCTCGACGGCTTCGATCATCTGCTGCACGGACCCGGGATCGGCCGGGCCGTGCGCCGGGCCGCCGGCACCATGAACCACCAGAACGGTCCGCTCGCCGGGATCTCGCGGCTGACGCGGACCTTCGATCGCGGCCTGTTCGACGTCTTCGGCGTCAACCGCAACCTGGTGCAAGCCGGCTACGTCCAGGTGCTGGTCGATGTCCGCGGCACCGGCGCCTCCCAGGGCAAATGGCAGATCCTCGGGGAGCGCGAGCAGCGCGACTCGGTGGAGATCATCGATTGGATGGCCCAGCAGCCCTGGTGCGACGGCAACGTCGGCATGGTCGGCTGGAGCTACTCGGCAATCAACTCGCTGCAGGCCGCGGCTCTGCAACCCAAGGCGCTCAAGGCGATCTTCACCGTCGAGGGCAGCGAGGACGTGGTCCGCGACATCTACATCACCGGCGGTATGCCGTCGGCGTTCATCCCGGTGTGGCTGGCGATGGTCAACAGCGTCAAGTGGCTGCCGAACCCAGCGACCGCGCTGGGTGATCTGCTCAGCGGCGACCAATACCGCTGGCTGCGCGATCGGCTCAAGAGCCCGATCACCGAGATGCCGTCGCTGGCCTGGGGTTTCCTCACCGCTCAGGACTACCGCATCTACGACCACCCCTACTTCATCGAACGGTCCCCGGTCGTGGAGAACATCGAGGCCGCCACCTTCACCGTCGGCGGCTGGCACGACCTGTTCGGCCGCAGTGCCACCCGCGTCTACCAGCAGTTGCAGATGGAACCGGGCCGCAAGCAGATGCTGGTGGCCGACGGCTACCACCTGGATCCGGGCTGCGACCACGGCGGCGACCATCAGCCGCCGCAGCTGGACGTCCTCGAGCGCGCCTGGTTCGACCGCTGGCTCAAGGGCATCCAGAACGGTATCGACGCCTACGGTCCGGTCACCATCGAGCAGCAGGGCGGTGGCTGGTCCTGCGGGCCGGCGTTCCCGCGCGCCGAGGTCCGTGCGCAGCGCCTGTTCCTCAACGAGGAGTCCTCCGGCACCGCCGGCCACACCCGGCACGACGGCTCCCTGACCACCCGGGCCGCCGCCCGCCGCCGATCCCTGCGCACCCACCCGGATCTGCGCGGCCTGGTCTCCCGGGATGCCTCGCAGGTGTTCGCCGGCATCCCGATCGTCTTCGGGCGCCGATTCAGCCACGACGCCACCTACCAGGAGCAGGGTGCACTCTCGTTCACCAGTGAACCGGTCGGCGCACCGACGCAGATCTCCGGGGCGATGAACCTTCGGCTGAACGTCTCGACCACCGCGCACGAGGGCATCTGGGCGGTGACCGTGAACGACGTCGCCCCCGACGGCACGTCGACGGTGCTCACCAACGGCGCGCTGACCGCCTCCAACCGGGCCCTGGATCCGTCTCGCTCGACCTACGACGAGCAGACCGGTGCGCTGCTGGACGCCGTGCACTACCTGTCCCGGGACCGGCGACTGCCGGTCCCGCCGGACGAGCCGGTACGGATCGATGTGGATCTGGTCCCGACCGACGCCGTCCTGCAGCCGGGCCACCGGCTGCGCGTGGACGTCTACGCCGCCAGCCTGCCGCGCTATCTGACGATCGTGCCCGACCTGATCAAGGCCCGCGGACGCCGTCAGCAGCTAGTGCTCGACCCGAACAAACCCAGCTATCTGACCTTCCTGTCCGACGGTGAGCTGGGCACCGATCCGGTGCCGACCAGCTCGCAGCTGCACCCGATGACGCCGTCCCTGACGGTCGTCGAGTAGCCCCCGGCGGCCGTCGGACAGTCGCGTCTACGGGGCGGCCGACCAGCCGGCGTCGCCGTAGCACTGGACGGCGAAGCGCGCCATCGCCTTGATGGCCACCCGTGATTCGGGCAGCAGGTCGATGAAGGCCTGGAAGACGTGGACCGCACCGCGATAGATCTCCAGCCGGACCGGTACCCCGACCGCGGCCAGGGCCGCCGCGAAATCCTCCGAGTCCACCCGCAGCGTCTCGTGGGAACCGACCTGGATCAGGGTGGGCGGCAGCCCGGACAGGTCCCCGTCGAGCGGTGCGACGGCGTCACCGGCGGGTTCGGTCTGCCGGATCAGCTTGTCGAACTCGGTGAACGCCCGATGCGGGAAGAGCGGGTCGGCGACCCGGTAGGCGCCCTCCCGGCGGCGCGAGGGCGTCGGGTCGATCAGCGGATTCTCCAGAATCAGCCCGGCCGGCCGCGGCATGCCCTTGTCACGGATCATCACCGCGGTCATAGCGGTCAGGAAGCCGCCGGCCGAGTCGCCGGCGATCACGATCTGCTCGGGAGTGAATCCGCGCTCCAGCAGCCACAGGTAACCGTCGACACAGTCCTGCACCGACACCGACGGCGGGTAGTCGGGCATCTTCCGGTAACCCACCGCCAGAACCTGTGCCTCGGCGTTGGCCGCGATCGATCCGGCCAGGCGCCGATGCGAGGCCAGTCCACCGATGATGAACGCCCCGCCGTGCAGGTACAGGATCGCCCGGTCCGACCGCGCCCCGCGCGGGATCTGGAGTTCGGCGTCACAGTTCGGCAGCTGCACCGGTTCGCGGAAATTGCCGGCCACCGGCGGCACGATCCTGCCGGCCACCTCGTCGAACAGATGGTAGGGCCAGTCCTTCTCCTCGCTGCGCGACCACGCCGCGATCACCGGATAGGCACCCATCCGCAACCCCAGCCATGACATTCGGCTGCGGAAACTGCGCTGCGGATACTCGATACGCTCTACTTGAACGGGCTTCCCTGCGCCCATCACGCACTCCTGTTCACGGCCGTCTCGCCGGTGAGACGACCCCCACTCATCTTCTCACCGTGCACCGGCGAATCAGGGCCGAGTGTTGCGGAGAGTCGTGCCTGTCGGGTGCGTAGCGCACCTGTGCGGCGGCCCCTGTGTCAGGATTGCCCGGTGTCCGGGTGGAAGTCCGCAAGGTCCGGTTCGGCCAGCGTCCGGCGCATCGCCGCGCGGTCGAACGGAAACAGGTCGATGCGCCCGGACTCGGTGAAATACCAGGAGTTGCAGCCGGTGTTCCACACCGTCGGGCCCAGCGCTTGGGCGACGTCGGCGCAGAACCTGTCGGTGGCCTGCTCGGTCACTTCGACGCGGTCGACCTCACCGCGGCGCCACCGCTGGAGCCACCGGGCGATGTAGCGCACCGACAACTCAGCCGAATGCTGCAGCGAGATCGACCCCGTCGGCGAGTTCGGGCCCAGGACCGTGAACAGATTCGGGAATCCCGGGATCGCGGTCATCCGGTAGGCCCGCGGCCCCTCGGCCCACGCCTGGTCGAGGGTCCGCCCGGCCCGGCCGGTGATCTGCATGGGACGCATGTAGTCGTGCGCGCGGAATCCGGTGGCCAGCACGATCACGTCGACCTCGTGCAGTACGCCGTCGGCGGTGACGATCCCGTCCGGGGTGATCTTCTCGATCCCCTCCGGTCACCAGCCTCGCGTTCGGTTGCTGAAGTGCCCGGTAGTACGTGCCCGAGACGACCTGGCGCTTGCACAGCGGCTGGAAATCGGGGGTGAGCCGACGACGCAACTCGCGATCTCGCACCTGCACCACCAGGCAGGCCCGCGCGTAGGCCTGCACCAGTGACCGTCGCCACGACGGTCGCAGGACGATGTCGGCAAAGAGTCCCGAGCCCCACAGCAGGCCGCGATAGACCTCCCGGTGCAGCTTCGGCAGGCGCCCCAGCACGGTGGCTACGCCGGGGATCTGCGGCAGCCCCATCGGTGCCCACAGGACCCACTGCGGGCTCCGGATGAAGTGCAACAGCTCCTGCGCCTGCGGCTGCAGCGCCGAGACCACCTGCACACCGGTCGAACCGGTACCCAGCACCGCGATCCGGCGGCCGACGGTCGTCATGTCGGCGTCCCAACGCGCGGTGTGAACAACCGGGCCGGCAAAGGTGTCCAGACCCTCGATGTCCGGGTAGGCCGGGTTTTCCAGCACACCGGTGGCGCACAGGACGAAGTCGGCGACAATCTGCTCGCCGTCGGCGGTGTCGAGCAGCCACTGGCCCGAATCATCGTCGAAGGCCGCCGTCGTCACCTCCACACCGCAGCGGATCCGGTCGGCCAGTCCGAAGCGGTCGACCACCTCGCGGTGATAGCGCTGGATCTGCGGGCCGTCGGCCCAGATGTGGGACCAGTCGGCTTTCGGTGCCCACCCGAATTGGTACAGCTGCGAAGGTACATCGCAGGTAAGGCCGGGATAGCTGTTCCAGTACCAGACCCCGCCCATATCGGGCGCCTTCTCCAGCACCGTCACCTCGGTGAAGCCGGCTTCGGCCAGGACATGGGCTGCGGTGATTCCGGCGACGCCTGCCCCGATGACGACGACGCGCGGCTCACGTGGCAGACGGCTCCTCGGACCGGGCATGACGATCGACCCCCAGACATCGGATTGGATCGCACCGGTGGCATCGCACCGGGCGCGAGCGACAGTAGCGCCCATCCCAGCGAGTCTGGTCAGATATCGCCGGTCGGTCAATACCGACGGTGCGCCACGTAGATTCGGACTCATGCCGATTCACCACAGCCGCCGATGAGTGCGTCCGCCGTTTACGACGCCGAACACCTGTGGTCAGTCCTGCTCGATCGCGGCGGTCCGGTCGATTTCCACGGATCACTGCTGTATCTGCCGGTGCAGAAACGGTTCGCCGATATCGCGGCGGTGCAGCGCTACGCCGATCAGGTGCTGGCCCTGCCGGCCGTGCGCGAACGCTATCCGCTGGCCGGTCCCGTCCGGGTGCGGGAGCGGCGCGGACAGCAGCGCGCCCACTACGAGCCGGCGACCGCCACGATCGCCGTGCCGATGCAGAACAGAGCCTTCGGCCGCGAGAGCACCGTGCTGCACGAACTGGCGCACCATCTGTCGGTCAGCGCCGGTCTGGCCCCGACCGCGACGGGCACCCGCTGGCACGGCCTGCAGTTCCGCGAGGCAATGCTGTATCTGGTCGAGCTGGTCCTCGGCGAAGCGGCGGCACTGGTCCTGCGCGCGGGCTACCACTCATCGGGCGTGCGCTAGTTCTGTCTCTCGCCCAGCCGTGCCCCCGCGCGGCTTCTGCCGGGAGCCGTCCGCCGGTGCTGCCGACGCCGGCGCCGCCGGTTCAGCCCTGGTCGCCGGCGGCCAGATCGGCGTGCGTGTCGCGCAGCCGGCGTTTGAGGATCTTGCCGCTCGGATTCTTCGGCAGACTATCGGCCAAGACGACGTACTTGGGCGCTTTGTAGCCGGCCAGACGCGTGCGCGCATGCTCAACGATGTCGTCGGCGCTCAGCTGCACACCGTCTTTCGGCACGACGACCGCGGCGACGGCCTCCACCCAGCGCGGATGGCTGATTCCGAAGACCGAGACCTCTGCGACACCCGGATGCCCGTAGATCGCTTCTTCCACTTCCCGGCTGGCGACGTTCTCGCCGCCGGTCTTGATCATGTCCTTCTTGCGGTCGACCACGTACAAGCGACCCTGCTCGTCGAAGTAGCCCAGATCGCCGGAATGGAACCAGCCGCCGGTGAACGCCTCGGCGGTCTTGTCCGGATCGTTGTAGTAGCCCAGGGTGGCGTGCGGGCTGCGGTGCACGATCTCCCCGACCGACCCGGCCGGGACCGGCACGTTTTCGTCGTCGACGATCCGGACCTCGACGTTGAGCGCGGGCCGGCCGGCCGAACCGGGCGCCGGCAGCTGTTCGTCCGGTCCGAGGATGGTCGCGACCGGGGACATCTCGGTCTGGCCGTAGAAGTTCCACAACTGCACCTGCGGCAGCCGCTCGCAGATCTCCTTGAGGATCTCCACCGGCATGGCCGAGGCACCGTAGTAGCCCTTGCGCAGACTCGACAGGTCCGTGGTCTGGAAATCCGGATGCCGCAGCAGCGCGATCCAGACCGTCGGGGGTGCGAAGAACTTGGTGACCTTGCGCTCGGCGATGGTGCGCAGCACGGTCGCCGGATCCGGGCTGGGCAGCAGGATGCTGGAGGCGCCCAGGTAGACGTCGGTGCCAAGGAAGCAGTCCAGCTGTGCGCAGTGGTACATGGGCAGGGTGTGCAGTTCCACGTCGTCGGCCGACATCGACCCGTCGATCGCACAGGAGACGTACTGCCACATCAGCGAGCGGCTCGACAGCAGCACCCCCTTCGGGCGCGATTCGGTACCGGAGGTGAACATCATCCGCACCGGGTCGTCGTCGGCCACCGGTACGTCGACCGAGGCGCCCCGGTAATCCAGCCACTGCGTCAGATCGGTCCACCCCTGCGGCACCGGGGCGTCGGCGGCCCGGATGATCACCCGCTGGGTGACCGTCGCGCCGGTCGCGGCGGCCAGTGCCTGCTCGGCGGTGGGCACCAGGGACTCTTCGACCACGAACCCGCCGGCCCCACTGAAGTCGAGGATGTAGGCGATCTCCTCGGCGCCCAGCATGAAGTTGATCGGCACCAGAATCACTCCGGCCCGCGCGGCGGCGAAGTTGAGGACCGCGAACTGCCAGCAGTTGCGGCTGAGCAGGGCGAGCCGGTCCCCCTTGACGAAACCGGCGTCCACCAGCGCCGCGGTGGTCCGCTCGATGCATGCGTCGAACTCGCCGAAGCTCAGCTGCACGTCACCGTCGGCGATGGCCATCTTGTCCGGCAGCCGCAGCGCGGTCCGGCGCGGCAGATCGCCGAGGGCATGCCGACGTGCGGAAGCCACAAGGGTCTTGGTCCCGGTCATCTGATCTCTCCTGCGGGCGTGGGCGGGCGGTGTCGACATCAGCGTGTCTGACCGCACCGGTCACGGGCAACGGCCAAGTCCGCACCCCACCCGTGCAAAGCTGCCGCCGTCGGCGGCCGTCACCGTTCCAGCGCTCCGCGGGCACCTCCGAGTTCGGGGTCCGCGCCGATCTTCGCGCGGCGCCCGGCTCTGTCGCCGGCCTGCCGGGCCGCCGAGGAGTAGCCGGCGCCCGCCCGGCTGGGCCGCCATGTCCCACGGGCGGTGGACTCGTGCCGGTAGAAGTCGGCGACCTCGAGTTCCTTGTTCCGCAGGGCCACTGCCGTCGAGGAGGAGAGCGCCTGGCCGCTGTCGGTCGGCTGTTCCCGGCCGGCCACGGCCTGTTCCAGCTCGATCGCGGTGCGCCGCTGCTCGTCTCGGGCCTCCAGCAGCCGCTGACCGACCCGCTCGGCGAAGGCCGAATGGAAGTTCAGCCGCGCAGTGATCGGCGAGAGTGTCTTGGATTCGACCACCCGCCGCCGCCAGGGCCCGATATCGCGGGTGACCAGCTGCTGCGCCGTCTGCCCCTTGTAAGCCCCTGATTTCAGGTACGCATCGCTGGCGGCGACCATCTGCACCACCAGCGAGGCGTACAGCGCCTCGACGGTGTCCAGGTCCGATTCGAACCCGTAGGCAATCACGTAGGTCGAATTCGAGGCGACGTCGCACGTCAGATCGTTGGCGCGGCCGATGTGGACGAACAGTTGCACATAGGTGCGCAGCCCCCGCTTTCCCGCCGGCCCGATGGTCACCTTCCGCGAGATCGGCGTGGAGCGCGTGCGCAGTGCCGGATCGTGCGACCGGGCCACGGCCAGATCGATCGACGACGCCGTCGCCAGCCGCTGGGCGGCAGCCAGAAAGGCCTCGGCTTCGTGCGGATTATCGGTGCCCTCAGCCTGCCGGAGCAGACCGCCGATCCGGGTCAGCAGCTTGTCGTCTCGCATGCCCCCACGGTAGCGATCGGCCGGCGCCGGCCCGCACCGGCGATCCACAGCCCCTGCGCCCGTCGCGACCGTTGTCCACAGCCGCCCGCGGAGTCCTCACAGACCGAACCGGGCCTGCATCTCCTTGAGCGTGTCGGCCGAGCGGCGCAGTCCGGCCAATTCGTCGGCCGACATCGCGATCGGCAGCCGTGGGCCGGCGCCGGCGGCGTCGACCAGGGTGGGCAGCGACAGACACACATCGCTGATGCCGTGGAAGTCCTCCTCGATCAGCGAGGAGACCGGCAGCACGCGATGCTCGTTGTTCACGATCGCCTCGGCGATCCGCGCAGTGGCCAGACCGATCGCGTAATTGGTGGCGCCCTTGCCCTCGATGATCCGGTAGGCCGCCTGGACCACCTCCTGCTTGATGGTGGCCCGGGCGGCGGCGTCGAGCAGACGGCCCCCGTCGAGGGGTTCCCAGTCCAGCAGCGGTACGCCCCCGATGCTGGCCGAGCTCCACAGCGGGATCTCCGAGTCTCCGTGCTCGCCGGCGATGTAGGCGTGCACGTTCTGCACCGCCACCCCGCAGTGTTCGGAGACCAGGAACCGCAACCGCGAGGAATCCAGCACGGTGCCCGAGCCGAAGAGCTGATTGCGCGGCAGTCCGGTGATCTTGCCGGCCGCGTAGGTGATCACGTCGACGGGGTTGGTGACCATCACGTACCGGGCGGCCGGTGCGACCTCGACGATCGGCGGCAGCGCCGTGCGGACCAGCTCGATGGTGGCCTCGGCCAGTTCCAGGCGCGTCTGGCCCGGACGCTGTTTGGCCCCGGCGGTGAAGATCACCACATCCGAGTCCGCGCAGACGGCTGGGTCCGAAGACCCGATCACCTCGGCGCGCGGGACGAACTCCAGCCCGTGCGACAGATCGAGCACCTCGGCCAGGACTTTGTCGGCGTTGATGTCCATTAGCGCCACCGTGCGCGCCACGCCGCGGATCAACGCCGCATAGGCGATGGAGGTGCCGACCGCGCCCGCACCGATGATGCTGATCTTTCGTCCCGGAGACTGCATGGCTCAACGCTAACGCGGGGTGAGCCCGTGCGGATGCGCTCTGTGCCGATCGGTCGGCACCGCACCGCCGGTGCCGACCCGGGAAAGCAGCGAGCCCCGTCACCGCGGTGTGCGATGACGGGGCTCGGCTCAGCGACGGCCGGTGCCGCCGGAACGATCAGGCCTGCGCGGCTTCGGTGAAGTTGCGCGAGACCGACGGGTCGACCGGGATGCCCGGGCCGGTGTTGGTCGAGACGGTGATCTTCTTCAGGTAGCGGCCCTTGGCTGCGGCCGGCTTGGCCCGCATGATCTCGTCGTAGGCGGCGCCGTAGTTCTCGGCCAGCTGATCCGGCGTGAACGAGGCCTTGCCGATGACGAAGTGCAGGTTCGCTGCCTTGTCGACACGGAAGTTGATCTTGCCGCCCTTGATGTCGTTGACGGCCTTGGTCACATCCGGGGTGACGGTGCCGGTCTTCGGGTTCGGCATCAGGCCGCGTGGGCCCAGGACACGAGCGATCCGGCCGACCTTGGCCATCTGATCGGGGGTGGCGATGGCGGCATCGAAGTCGAGCCAGCCGCCCTGGATCTTCTCGATCAGGTCCTCGGCGCCCACCGCGTCGGCACCGGCGGCCTCGGCCTCGGCGGCCTTGTCGCCGACGGCGAAGACGATGACGCGGGCGGTCTTACCGGTGCCGTTGGGCAGGCTGACGGTGCCGCGCACCATCTGATCGGCCTTGCGCGGGTCCACCCCGAGGCGGACGGCGACCTCGACGGTCGCGTCGGTGTTCTTCGAGGAGGTCTCCTTCGCGAGCGTCACAGCCTCCAGCGGGCTGTACAGGTTGTCGCGGTCGATCTTCTCGGCAGCGGCCAAATAGGCCTTGCTCTTCTTGCTCATCTGCTCTGTTCCTTCTTCGCGATCGGTCCCGATCGCGGGTTAGTGGTAATTGGGCCGAGCGCGGCCCTCCCACGGGTTGGGGTGACGCTGTGACGGGCCCGTCCGGTCAGGGCCGGAGCGACTCGTCGGTGCGGTCCGGGGGTCAGCCCTCGACGGTGATACCCATCGAACGCGCGGTGCCGGCGATGATCTTCGCCGCGGCGTCGACGTCGTTGGCACTCAGGCCCTCGGCCTTGGTCTGGGCGATCTCCCGGACCTGGTCCATGGTGACCTTGCCGACCTTGTTCAGGTGCGGCTCGCCGGAGCCCTTCTGAATGCCTGCGGCCTTCAGCAGCAGCTTGGCGGCGGGCGGAGTCTTCAGCTGGAAGTCGAACGAGCGGTCTTCGTACACGAAGATCTCGACCGGGATGACGTTGCCGCGCTGCGATTCGGTCGCCGCGTTGTACGCCTTGCAGAACTCCATGATGTTCACGCCGTGCTGACCGAGCGCCGGACCCACGGGCGGTGCCGGGTTGGCCTGGCCCGCCTGGATCTGGAGCTTGATGATCCCGGCGATCTTCTTCTTCTTGGGAGGCATCTCTCTTGTCCTTTTTCTTCACAATCCGCGCACGCTGGATACGCGGAAGTCTCTATGGGGGGGCGGCGCGGGGCCGCCGTCGATCCCTGGTGTGACCGGGACCGGCGCGGGAAGCCTAGAGCTTCTCGACCTGGTTGAAGCCCAGCTCGACCGGGGTCTCGCGACCGAAGATCGACACCAGCACCTTGACCTTGCGCTGTTCGGTGTTGATCTCGCTGATCGAGGCGGGCAGGGTGGCGAACGGGCCGTCCATGACGGTGACCGATTCGCCGATCTCGAAGTCGACCTCGACCAGGTTCGCTGCCGCAGTCGCGGCCGCTTCCACGCTGTCGCCGCCGGCGGCGGCAGCAGCGGCCTTCTCCGCCTTGCGGACCTCCGAACGCGGGATCAGGAACTGCAGCACCTCCTTGAGCGACAACGACGTCGGGTCGGTGTTGTTCATGCTCAGGAATCCGGTGACCCCCGGGGTGTGGCGCACCACGCCCCAGGATTCGTCGTTGAGCTCCATGCGCACCAGGATGTAGCCGGGCAAGACCTTGCGGCTGACCTTCTTGGGCTGGCCGTTCTTGATCTCGGTGACCTCTTCGGCCGGCACGACGACCTCGAAGATGTACTCGTCCACGTCCAGGTTCTGCACGCGGGTCTCGAGGTTGGCCTTCACCTTGTTCTCGTACCCGGCGTAGGAGTGGATCACGTACCAGTCGCCCGGCTGGCGGCGCAGCTCACGCTTCTTGGCCGCGATGGGGTCTTCTTCCTCGGCCGCCTGTCCCTCGGCGGCCTCGCCCTCGGCGGCGTCGGTCTCGGCCGCGTCGGTCTCGGCGACCTTGCCCTCGGCGGCGGGAGCGTCGGCGGACGATGAATCCGCGACGTCGGTCTCGGTCACAGCCTCCACCGTCGCCTCACCGGTCTCCGGCGATTCGATCTCGTTCTCCGGGGTGCTCATGGGCGCCCACGCTCCTTCATTGCCACGTTCTCGTTACTTGCTTGGTACCCGGGTCGTACCGGGCCCGTCCCGGTCAGCCGAACACCAACAGCGTCAGCTTCGCGAATCCGATGTCCAGGCCGAAGATGACCGCGGTCACCAGGGCCACGAAGATCAGCACACCGATGCTGTAGACGATCATCTCCCGGCGCGTCGGCCAGATGACCTTCTTCAGCTCGGTGACGACCTGCTTGAGGAAGATCCAGACCCGCAGGAACGGGTTGCGGGTGGTCTCGGTGCCTTCTTCGGCGGCGACGTCGACCACACCGGCCTTGCCGGGCAGCGACTCGCCAGAAGCGGTACGACGCTCCCGGGCCCGACGCTTGCCCGAAGGCTTCATCTCGTCGGCTTCGATGACGTCGACGTCGATCCCGGTGTCGTCGCCGGTCGTGCGCTCAGCGTCACCGTCCGGAGCCTTGCGATCGCGCTTGGCCACCTGTTCACCGATCCCTTCGTCTACGTCGACCCCCGGTTGCCGGGGACGGTCCCGGGGAAACATGCATGCTTCCCCGGGACGTCGGGTGCAGGGGCGACAGGACTTGAACCTGCAACCTGCGGTTTTGGAGACCGCTGCTCTGCCAGTTGAGCTACGCCCCTCTGCGCCGGCCGTACGGCCGACACCGCGCCGGTCCTGCGACCGGCACCCCGCCGATCTGCCGACCGGCGTGGGTCCGAGCCTAACAAGACCAACGCGCCACCCTTTGGGCGGCGCGTCAAGTCTAGGTAAAGCCTGGACTTTCCTAGTGTAGAGCAACCGGGGCCTGGCCCCCAAACCGGCCGGATCGCCCCTGCTCTACCGGATCTGTGCCGGAGCAGCCGCGAGAGTCAGTTGAACTGCACGACGACGGTCGCGCGTCCGAAGATCTTGCGGTCGCCCTGTTTGGCGGTCAGCGCGATGGTGCCGCGGCGGGTCTGCGGATCCAGGGACTTGACCTTGCCGGTGAAGTCGACGGCCGCACTGTCGTCGGCCGGGACGTAGACCGGGCTGGTGAACCGCACGTTGTACTCGCAGAACGCCGCCGGATCACCGATGAACTCCGAGACGTACGTGGCGCCCAGTCCCATGGTCTGCATGCCGTGCACCACCACGTCCTCCATCCCGCCGGCGGCGGCGATGACGTGGTCGGAGAAGTGAATCGGGTTCGGGTCGCCGGCGATCCCAGCGTAGTTCGCCAGGTTTCCACGGCTGACCAGGAAGGTCTTGGGCGGCAGTTCCTGCCCGACCGACAGGGTGTCGAAGTCGATCGCACCGTAGGCGCCGGGCCGCTCGGCCGGATCGGCGCCCCGATACAGGCCGCCCTCCCGATGGACCGTCTTCCCGGGATCACCGATGGTGTCGACCTTCATCATCACGTGGTCGATGGACTCTGCGAGTTCGGCGGGCACCTTCAGGCCGGGCCGGGCCGCGATCGAGGTGTAGGTGGTCATGATCGGCTCGTCGTACTGGTTGCAGATGATGTTCTTGGTCACCATCAGGTCCACCGTCTCCGGGCTGGTGATGTGCCGGAAGGAGTCCAGGGAGACATCGCAGATCAGCTGGTCGCCGACCTTCATCGGCTGGTGGTAGATCAGCCGCTGATCGGTCTGCATGATCTGCCACAGGTCATAGCCGGTGACGACCTCGTCGAACAGTTTGCGCTGGGCGATGATGCCCATCACCGAGACGAACGTCGGGTGGGCCACGAGGGTGTCGTGCCCGTACTCCTTGGCGCCGGCCTCGCTCCAGTGGGTCGGGTGCCCGTCCTGCACGGCCATCGCGTGCTTGCGGATCTCCTCGCGCCCGACCTCGTAGTAGTCGTCGACGGTGTAGTGATAGCCGACCACCGATGCGGTGTGCTCGGCGATCTGCTCGGGAGTCAGTTCCCCCGAACCGAGTACATCGAGTGAACTCTTCAAGGTCTCGTCGTTCAACTCCGCCATTGCTCCATCTCCTTCACACCTGCGCCGGACGGCCGCTGGGCTGCAGCGGGGGCGATTCACGAACCGGCTCGTGGTTGGCAGAACCCGTCAGATTGTGCTCCTACGCAGGCCCCTGCGACAAATCGAGCGGGCCATCTCACAGTTGAGATGGCCCGCTCGATTGTGGTCCAGGTCCGCGATCGACCGCCGGAAGTCGGCGGAATCGCGGGGAGATCGCTTAGCGCGTCTCCTTGTGCGTCTGGTGGGTTCCGCAGTTCGGGCAGAACTTCTTGATCTCGAGGCGGTCGGGATCGTTCCGCCGGTTCTTCTTGGTGATGTAGTTACGGTGCTTGCACACCTCGCAGGCCAAGGTGATCTTCGGCCGCACGTCAGTTGAGGAAGCCATGTCCTTGCCTTCTTTCGCGTCTTACTCGTCGTTCTCGGCCGCCGCCCGGCCCGGAGGGGCGCACGTGCTGGAGCAGCCGAATTGCGGTCGGCCAGATTGTTCTCGGCCGGTCGGTAGCGGTGGGGGGACTCGATCCCCCGACCTCACGATTATGAGTCGTGCGCTCTAACCAGCTGAGCTACACCGCCCTGTCGATACGGCCGGCCCGGACGGACCGTTCGCACCAAGCGAGCCCCCTGACGGAATCGAACCGTCGACCTTTTCCTTACCATGGAAACGCTCTGCCGACTGAGCTAAGGGGGCGTGTCCCTCCCGCACCCTGTCGGGTGTGGGCGAGAAGCCTTCACGAGATTACACAGACGCCTTCCAGTTGACCAAAACGCCTGGTCACACCGTCATGCGCTGCACTCTCACGTGGTGGCAGATGTAGGATTCGAACCTACGTAGCTTTCGCGACGGATTTACAATCCGCTCCCATTGGCCGCTCGGGCAATCTGCCGGGTGTCACCGTTTCAGGCAACGGGAGACAGAATACAACGCTGAGCACGGTTCCGCACAAACCGGCTGCTCACAGCCGTTGCCTCACCGCCCTGGCGGGCCGGTGCGCCCGGCACCCGGTAGTCTGTGGCCCATGGCTGATTCTTCGTTTGACGTGGTGAGCAAGGTCGACCGCCAGGAGGTCGACAACGCCCTCAACCAGGCCGCCAAGGAACTGTCGCAGCGCTACGACTTCCGCGGCACCAACACCGGATTGGACTGGTCCGGCGAGGACAAGATCGTGATCACCTCCGACGCCGAGGAGCGTGCGCTGGCCGGGCTGGAGGTGTTCCGGGAGAAGCTGATCCGCCGGGACATCTCGCTGAAGGCCTTCGACGCCGGCGAACCAGTGGCCTCGGGCAAGACCTTCAAGATCACCGGTGAGATCGTGCAGGGTATCGACTCCGAGCACGCCAAGAAGATCGCCAAGAAGATCCGCGACGAGGGTCCCAAGGGCGTCAAGGCACAGATCCAGGGCGACGAGCTGCGGGTCTCATCGAAGAAGCGCGATGACCTGCAGGCGGTGATCGCCCTGCTCAAGGGCGAGGACTTCGGTATCGCGCTGCAGTACGTCAACTACCGCTAGAGATGCCGGGCAGGTCCTCGGCCGGATCCTCGCGCCGGGCCGCACGCAGTCTGCGTTCCACACGCCGGGACCGCCAGTGCGTCGGGACGGCACCGGGGTCGGCGGCCACGGTGCGGGCGGTGAAGTCACGGACCGCTCCGTAGGTGCGTAGCGAGGCCTCCGCCCAGGGCATCAGGATCGGGTAGACGTGGAACATCCCCGGCTCCTCGATACCCTCCACATCCACTCCGGCGCCGTCGAGCCGGTCGACGAAGTCGCGGATGCCGTCGCGGAACATCTCATCGTGCCCCCACGACACCAGGGTCGGCGGAAACCACTCCGGATCGGTCTCCCCACGGCCCAGGGAGACCCGCTCGTCATCGGGTGAGACCCCCTTGAGATAGGCCGTCACCGGGATGTTCCACGGCAGCACATCGCACTGCGCGTTCTCGTTGATCGACGGATAGTCCAGCACCAGATCCACCTGCGGTGAGAACAGCACCAGAGCGGCCGGCATCGGCTCATCCTGCTCGTGCAGGTGGGTGATCAGCGATACCGCCAGTCCTCCGCCGCCGGAGTCACCGGCGACGACGATGTGTTCGGGATCGGCTCCACGCATCCGCAGACCGCGATAGACGCGGGCGGCGTCGTGCACACCCGCCGGGAACGGATACTCCGGTGCCTTGCGATAGTCGACGACGAAGACCTCGGCGCCGGTGACCCGCACCAGCGAGGCCACGAACGCCGAATACATCATCGGCGTGGTGCCCACATAGCCGCCGCCCGGCAGATACAGCAGGGTCGCCCGGATCGGGGCGCGCTGGGCCGGATCGGGCACGTAGCTCTCCGAACTGGCGCGGGCGCGGCACCAGACCCCAGGCACCCCGGCGACCACGTCGTCGCTCAGTTCGACGTCGTTGAGCAGTTCCACCACCGGCGACATGGCCACCCGGCACAGGTCGTCGATCACCTTCTCCACCGAGCGGAACTCGTCGATCGGCAGGCCCGTGAGGTATCCCATGAAGGAGCGGATCGTCTGCCGGGTCACCGCCTGCCCCACGTTGCCGACCAGCGTCGACGGTCCACGCCAGGGGTGCCGGAACGGGACCTGCGCCAGCCCAGTCAGCATGCTGGCGGCCAATCCGGCAACGCTCAGCGCGGTGACCGGGGCCGACGCGGTCTGCACTTCCGGACGTTCGGCCATCACCATGAGACCGAGTCTAGGGCAGCCGCCTCACAGGTACTTCTGGCCGCCGCGCCGGCGTCCTAGGGCACCAGCGCTGCCCGCAAATCACGTTTCAAGAGCTTGCCGACCGGATTGCGCGGCAGGACCGGCAGCACTTCCAGGCTTTCGGGCAGCTTGTACGACGCGATCTGGCGCTGTTTCAAAAAGGACACCAGTTCGGGTAGTTCCAGTGCCGACTCCGGCTGGAGCGACAGCACTACATGTACACGTTCTCCCATCACCTCGCACGGACGACCGATCACCGCGACCTCAGCGACCGCCGGGTGTGCACTGATCAGCGCTTCGAGCTCTGCCGGGGCGATGTTCATTCCGCCACGGACGATGAGGTCCTTGGCCCGATCCACATAGCGCAGGTACTGGTTGTGTTCTCCTTCGATCTGGAACAGTTCGCCGCTGCGCAGAAACCCTTCATCATCGAAGGGGCTGGCCAGTTGCTCACCGTTGAGGTATCCGGCAAAAACCATCGGACCGTCGATGTGCAGCTCGCCGACCCGTCCCGGTTCGGTGATCTCCTCGCCGGTGTCCTGGTCGACCAGCTTCAGGGTGATCCACTCGCTGACCCTCGAGGCCCAGGTGATTCCCGGGGCACCGTAACGGGGGAAGTACCTGGCGCGGTCATCCGGATCCGGGAAATCCTCCGGGCTCGACAGCAAACCGATGCCCTCGTTGGAGCCGAAGAAGTTGATCACCGCGATCCCCATCTCCTCCTGCCAGCCGCGCACGGTCACCGGCTGCAGCGGAGCCGACCCGGAGCCGACCCGGCTCAGGCTCGACAGATCCAATCGGCTGCGCAGTTCTTCGTTGCGCAACAACATCAGCAGCAGGGCAGGTGGAGCGACGGTGTAGGTGACCTTCTCGGCAACAATCTGCCCGAAGAAGGTCGAGGCGTCGAACGGCTGATGCTGCACCAGCGTCGCCCCGGTGTGCAGCCACGGAAGGAGCTTGCCCACGAAGGCTGCCATGTTGATCATCGGGAACGGATTCAACAGGACGTCATCGCCGGTGAGTCGGGGGGCGTCGACCCCGGCCCAGGCGAAGGAGAGCCAATCGTAGTGGGCCCGAGGCACTCCCTTGGGGGCGCTCTCGGTCCCCGACGTCCAGCAGATGGTGAGAGCATGGTTCGGGTCAGCGACGTAATCGTGCGCTGCCACCCGCTCCCGGTCCGCGGCCCCAGCCGGTGCCGACACAATGGCGACGGCGCCGTCCACGGGCTCGGCGGCCGGTTCAGCGGTCAGCGTCGCCACGAACTTCAGATTCGGTAGGCACTCGGCCAGCGCCAGAGCCTCGGCCGCAGTCTCCCGATCCCCGAAGTGCGGAACGGTCACCATCGCCGCGAAATCAGCAGCGACACCCATCGTGACGATCTCGTACTCGCGATACTGCATGGCCAACGGCGAGACCACAGCGCCGATCCGCCAGGCGGCCAGATACAACTCCACCAGTTCGATCCCGTTCGGCATATGCACGCCGATCACATCGAAGGGCTCGATCCCGGCATCGAGCAGCCGAGCAGCTAGGGCAGTGACCTCGTCGTCGAGTTCACGCCAGGTCAGCCGGCGCGGGGCGGTGCCGACCAGTTCGAGGTTGTTCGCCGGATCGACCAGTGCCACTGCATCGGGGCGTTCGGCGACCCGGTCGGTGAAGACCTGGTCGATGGTCGCATCGGTCCACGCGCCGGTCTTGCGGAAACGGGCGATCTTGTCGGGGCCGTACAGGCCCTGTGTCAGGTCAGGCATAACAGATTCCTTCGAGGGTGCGAGAAGCCAACCGCGATACGGCCTGGCTGTATTGAGCGGAGAGGTCGGCGACGATGTCGGCCACGGGAGTCACGGCGGTCACGGCACCGACGCCCTGGCCCGCGGCCCACAGGTCTTTCCAGCGCCGGGCAGCATCCGGGCCGGCGGAATAGCTGCGGTCAGGAGTCGTATCGCCGAGTGCGTCGGGATCGATGCCGTTGGCGCGTAGACTCGGCCGCAGCCACGACGCCGGCGTCCCGGTGATTCCGGCACTGACGATCAGGTCGTCAGCCTCAGAATCGACGACCATCTGCTTGTAGCCGGCCACTGCCATGCTCTCGGTCGCGGCAAGGAATCTGGTCCCGAGATAGACCAGGTCGGCACCGGCAGCGACCGCGCCGGCGACACCGTAGCCGTCGCCGATTCCGCCCCCGACGATGAGCAGGCCGTCGAAGAAGGACCGCACCGCCGCGGTGAAGGCGAACGGCGAGAGCGCGCCGGTATGGCCACCAGCCCCGGCCGAGATGCAAGCCAACCCGTCAGCTCCCGCCGCGGCGGCCTTGCGCGCCAGCGGCACGTCGGCCACGTCCGCGATCACCATGCCTCCGTATCCGTGCACCACGTCCAGGACCGGTGCTGGTGAGCCCAGCGCAGTGATCACCAGAGGCGGGCGGTACCGCGCGACCAGCGCCAGGTCGTCGGCCAGCCGCGCATTGGTGCGGTGAGTGACCAGGTTGACCGCCCACGGGAGGACCCTGCCATCGGCGTCGGTCAGCGCCTCGGAGATCTGGGCGAGCCAATACTCCAGGTCGTCGGCGGTCCGGCAGTTCTGGGTAGGCAGGGCCCCGATGATTCCTGCTCGACCGGCAGCGATCACCAGCTCTGGCCCGGACACCAGGAACATCGGGGCGGCAATGACGGGCACTTGGAGCTCACCGAACAACGTGGGACGACTCACAGCTCCACCGCCTCTGCGGCGGACTCGGCGGTCCGCCAGCGCCGCAGTTCCGCACCAGGAGCCCAGGTGGAGTGGGTGCCCGAGGACACCCGTTCGGGCAGCTTCACCCGGCAGACCGGACCGTCAGCCAGCCGGGCAGCGTCGAAGACCACACCGTAGGAGGCGTCCTCGTTGACATCGGTGGTGATGGTGACCAAGTAAGCTTCGTCTTCAGCGGTGGCACCGACCTTCGGCGCAACGGAGGTCTCACTGGCAAAGACACCCTCGTCGAGGCGAAAGTGCTCTTCGGCACCGGTGTGCAGGTCGTGCCGTACCAACCCGTTGAACAGGAACCAACCGGGCTTTCCCGTCGCTGCGTAGGCATAGCGGTAGTCGGTGGTCGCGAAGTCCGCGTTCATCATTCCGAACTCGCTGACAGTGTCGGTGAGGGATTCCTCTCGCACCGCTCCGGTCACCAGGTCGAACCGCCAGCGGTGCAGCCGCGTCTGCATTTGATCCAGTGCAAGATACCGGAACGGACGCAGTCGAGCGTCGACCTCGGTTCCGCTCGGCTCTGGATCATGCTGGAAGAAGCCGTCGAGCACGATCTCATCGCCTTCCTCGAAGGCGTTGACGAAGTGCAGCACGTACGTGGGGTCGGCTTCGAACCAGCGCACCTGAGATGCGTCGCCACGACGCGGCAGGACCGCGAAGCGCGACGGTATCCCGGGGTGGAGCCGCGGAACATGATGGCCGGCGCGAAGCATCTCAGCGTCCCAGAACAACGGGAAGTCGTTGAGGATCACGTAGTTCTCGGTGAAAGCCATATCGTGCGGAAGCCGCGGTCCGGGCAGCTCCACGGGCACGTAGTGCACCAGGTCGTTATTGGCGTCGACCACGCCGTAATGCATGTACGGGGCATCCTTGCCGTAGTTGAAGAACAGGAGTTCACCGGCCCGGTCATCGTTCTTCGGATGTGCCGATACCCCCACCTCGCGGGGAAAGGCCCCGTTGAAGTCAGCACGCCCAAGCGACCTGCCGGTGATCGGATCCATCCGGTACAAATCACCGCACTGGTAGTAGCTGGTCAGCGCTTCACCGCGGAAGACAGTGACATCGGTGCTAGAGGAGTCTTTGAGGAAGCCGCGGGCACCGACACCATCGGTGCGACCCGCCGATTCGGGTGCCTCGGAGATACCCGCCCACAGGGAACGGCCCGCCTCTTGTTCAGCAGCCAAGCCGTCGGTGCGCACGAAACGATTGCGGTAAAAGGCCTTTCCATCCCGAAAGCCGACCATGTGCACCATGCCGTCGCCATCGAAGGGGTGATAACGCGAGATCGGTAGATGCAGCGGATTCTCGGTGTTCCGCAGGTACACACCGTCGAGGTCGGCGGGGATCGAGCCCTCTACCACTTCCAGGTCGTCCGCGTTCCACTCACTTTGCTGCGGCCGCCATGCACCGGTCCGATAGGGGTGGTCGTCGTCTTCGGGGATGGTGGTGATCATTCGTTCCACCAGGTCCACACTGGTCACCATGGGTTTCTCCTTGTCAGAAAGTCTGCTGTCACAGATACGGTCGTCATGACTTGATCGTCGGGGCTCACTCACCGACCCCGGCGCACACCAGCGTCACGCAGGTCGCGGTACTGCCGCCGAAGTTGACGGTGCCAAAGGTCTGGGCGCCGTCGATCTGCATCTCGCCGGCTCGCCCGGAGACTTGAGCAGCCGCATCGAGCAGCATGCGGATACCGCTGGCACCTACCGGGTGACCGCCGCCGAGCAATCCGCCGCTGGGATTGATCGGAAGGCGTCCGTCACGTTCGATCACCCCGTCCTCGATCGCCTGCCATGAGCGGCCGGGCTCGGTAAGCCCGAGATGGTCGATGGTCAAGTACTCGCTCATCGTGAAGCAGTCGTGAATCTCCATACCGTCCAGATCGTCGAGACCGACCTGGGCTCGGTCCATCGCTGAAGTGATCGCAGCCCGCAGATGCGGCAGCATGTATGGCGAGCCCTCGCGCCGGCCCAGCTTGCTCTCCAGCGACAGCCCAGCCGTGGTGTGGCCCCAGCCGGAGACCTCCGCCCACGGGCGTCGCCCCGGGTTCGCTCGCAAGTAGCGGTCACTGACCAGCACCACTCCGGCGCCGCCATCGGTGATCTGACTGCAGTCCAGGCGGCGCAGCCGGCCTTCCACTGCCGGGTTGGCCGCATCGTCGGCACCGAAGACGAGTCCGGTCCAGTCGCGGGTCTGTGCGTTCGGGTTGCTACGCGCATTTCCGAAGTTAATCTCCGCGATTCGATGCAGATGGGAATCATCGAGGCCGTACCGGTCGTCGTAGACCTCTGCCATCTCGGCGAACATGTATGGCCACATGAATTTGGCTTGGCCGCCCTCGTGGCCCACCCATGCCGCCGCGCCCATGTAGGCCGCTGCTTTGTCACCGGGCACGGTCTTCTCCAGTTCCACACCCAACACCAACGCGACGTCGTAATCGCCGGCCCGCAAGTCCGCCATCGCGGCCAGCAGCGCCGTGCCGCCGGAGGCGCAGGCCGCCTCGTGACGGGTGGCCGGCACACCCCACAGTTCCGAGCACACCGTCGCCGGCATCGCCCCGAGATGTCCCTGTCCGGTGAAGAGTTCCCCGAAGGCATTGCCCACGTGGATCACGCCGATATCAGTCGGATCGATCGCGGCCGCAGCACACGTGCCCTCGATCACTTCACGAGTCAAATCAGCGAAGTCGTGACCTTCGCGCACCCAATTACGCGCGAAATCCGTCTGATAGCCGCCTTGTATCCAGATGGAGGTCATGTCGTGGAAAGCCTTCTCTCGAGAATCACTTCGTTGCTTCGATCAAATGATGTGTGTCACTATAGCTATCAGAGCGACTCTGTCAACTGAAGCTAGCGATTGTCTGTGGCTTCACCCCACCTCTGGAGGATCGTCAACCCATGCCACCCACCGGACCGCAGGAAGCCTGGATCTTCGACTACGTCCGTACGCCGAGAGGCAAAGCGTCCCCGCGCGGCGGGCTCCACGCACACACCGCGACCGACCTGGTCGTACACCTGATGGAGGCGTTGACCGACCGTGGTCTCGATTCCAGTCAGGTGCAGGACGTGATCCTGGGCTGCGCCTCCCAGCTGAAGGAGCAAGGCGCGAACACAGCTCGTGTCAGCGCCCTGCTCGCCGGATGGGGATCGTCGGTACCGGGCATGATGGTCAACCGCTTCTGCGCCTCGGGTATCGACGCAGTCAGCGCCGCCGCAGCCAAGGTGCGCGCCGGGGACGCCGACCTGGTGGTGGCCGGTGGTGTGGAGACGGTCTCACGCGTGCCGATATTCTCCGACGGCGGCCCGCTGTGGAGCGATCCGGAGATCGTCACCGAAATCGGTTCGATCCATATGGGAGTCGCCGCCGATCTCAACGCCACCCTGGCCGGTGTGACTCGAGAACAGTTAGACGCCTACGGCATGCGATCACACCAGCGCGCCGCCCGCGCCTGGAGCGAGCAGCGCTTCGCTCGATCCGTGGTCCCGATGCCGGCCACCGGGGGCGAGGCCCTGACCACCGATGAGCTGGTCAGACCTCAGACCAACGCAGCCTCGCAAGCAGCCCTGGCACCGGCATTCGCGGAGATGGGTGCGGCCGGACAGGATGCACTGGTGCTCGCCGCCTTCGACCAGCTCGAGGCCGTCGAGCACCTGCACACCGTCGGCACTTCTCCGGCCATGGCCGACGGCGCCGCACTATTGGTGATCGGCACGCTGGAAGCGGGCTCCCGCGCCGGGCTGACCCCACGAGGACGTATCGTGGCCGGTGCCGCCGTGGCCGGCGATCCGGTCCGGATGTTGACCGCCGGGCAAGACGCGGTCCAGACCGTGCTCAGCCGCAACGACGTCTCCGCCGCCGAGGTCTCCTGCTTCGAGTTCGCCGAAGCCTTCGCAGCCCTGTGTCTGCGCTTCGAGCAGGATATGGGTATCGATGTCGCCGCCGGCGATGACCGGCTGAACCCGAACGGCGGCACCATCGCGATGGGGCATGCCTTCGGCGCCACCGGCGCCGTTATGATCGGCGGCTGCCTGGAAGAGCTCGAGCATCGCAACGGACGGTGGGGGGTCGCCGCGGTGAGCGGTGCTGCCGGGCTGGGCAGTGCACTGCTGATCGAGCGCCCCGGCGGCGCGACCCCGGCTGCCGATTAGGCTTGTGCCATGAACCTCTTCGCCGGCAGCACCGTGTCGGACGACGCCCCGACCGAGCTGCCCGCAGGCGGCCCCAACTCGATTTCCAAAGGGCTGGGTGTGCTCGGTGACGAGTGGTCCATGCAGGTGCTTCGTGCCGCACACACCGGGGCCACCAGATTCGGGCAGTTTCAGGAGCGGCTGCCCATCTCCGCGTCCAGCCTCACCGCACGCTTGACCACGCTGTCGCAGGAGGGATTACTCGGCCGACGCATCTATCAAGATCGTCCCGTTCGGGCCGACTACGTACTGACTGCCCGCGGCCGCGCGACGTGGCCGATCCTGCTCAGCGTCTGGGATTGGGAGCGCGCCTGGCGGCCCGGCGCCACCGGCGATCTGCCCGCCATGCAGCACACCGCGTGCGGCAGGCAATTCCGGCCGACTCTAGTCTGTGCCACCTGCGGCGAACACGCCGACCGGCACACCACCCGCGGGATATGGGGCCCGAACGGAGGATGGGACCGTTCCGTTCCAGAGGTCACCACCCGGCGCCGACCCGTCGGACACGCAGACACCGGACAGTTCCCGGAGACCATGGCGGTCTTCGGGAACCGCTGGTCGGCGGCCGTCGTCGGCGCGGCCTTCCAAGGAGTACGCCGGTACTCCGAGTTCGAGTCGGCATTGACAATCCCCCCGAATCTGTTGGCCGAACGACTTCGGGTCCTGCTGGAACATCACTTCCTGCGAACTGAGACCACCGCGGACGGGCGTTCCCACTACGAGTTGACCGCCAAAGGTGCAGCGTTCTTCCCCATCATCGCTCTCACCCTGCATTGGGCGGAGAACTGGTACACCAGCCCCGGCGGTCCGGCCATGCGATGGCAGCACAACGATCATCACTTCCGGCCGCGCCTGGACTGTGGGCACTGCGCCACTCCCTTGACCGCCGCGCAGATCGACGTCGTCAACGGCACACTGTAGAGCCCCGCAACCGCGAGCCCCGCAACCGCGCTACTCCGGTCAGAACTTCTGGCCGCCGCGCTGGGCCATCTCGTTGAGCCGGGAGATCCGTTCGGCGGTGGGCGGATGGGTGGAGAACAGTTTGCTCATCGCCTCGCCCGGGCGGAACGGGCTCTCGATCATCATGTGCGACTGGCTGGCCAGTTCCGGGGTCGGTGGCAGCGGGGCCGCGGCGATACCGCCGGAGATCTTGTTCAGCGCCGAGGCCAGCCCCAGCGGGTCCCCACTGAGTTCGGCGCCGGACTTGTCGGCCTGCAGTTCCCGGGACCGCGACACCGACATCTGGATGACCGCCGCCGACAACGGACCGAGCACTGCGATCAGGATCATCGCCAGCGGATTGACCCCGCCCTGCCGGTTGCCGCCGCCGAACATGCCCGCCATCATCGCGAAGTTCGCCAGACCGCTGATCACCGCGGCCATCGCACCGGCCACCGAGCTGATCAGGATGTCCCGGTTGTAGACGTGGCTGAGTTCGTGCCCGATCACCGCCCGCAGTTCCCGCTGGTCCAGCAGTTGCATGATCCCGGTGGTACAGCAGACGGCGGCGTTCTTGGGATTGCGTCCGGTGGCGAAGGCGTTCGGCGATTCGGTGGGGCTGATGTACAGGTCAGGCATCGGCTGCCCGGCACGGGTGGCCAGTTCGCGGACCATCGCATACAGCTCGGGGGCCTGCACTTCGGTGACCGGCTGGGCGTGCATCGCCTTCAGCGAGAGCTTCTTGCTGTTGTAGTAGGCGTAGGCATTGGTGCCCACCGCCAGCGCCACGGACAGGTACAGGAAGAAGTAACTGTTCATCGATGCGCTGATCACCGAGCCGATGCCGACGATGATCGCCGACATCAAGCCCATCAGCATGGCGGTCTTGAGCCCGTTGGCCATGGAAACGTCTCCTCCGCAATCGCCTGGCCCCATGGTGGCACGCGGATGCGTGTCCGGCGGCCGGCTCACCTATAGAACGCCCCAGAGCGTTGTTCCGTTCCCGGCCGGGGTGTGTCAGCCGACCCGTTCGACGGTGTAGTCCACCAGTGCACTGAACGCCTCGCGTGCCGGACCGTCGGGCAGCGTCGCCAGTTCGGCGTGGGCGTCCTGCGCCATCTGCGCCAGCCGGCGGCGGGCCTGGGCCATTCCGGCCGAGTCCACCAGCAGGTTCAGCGCCTCGTCGACCTCGGCGTCCTCGGTCAGCGGGCGCGGCTCGCCGGTGCCCTCGTCCAGCAGCAGCTCACGCAGCCGGGCCGAGTCGGCGTCGTCGCCGGCCAGGGCATAGAGCACCGGCAGGGTGTGCACCCCTTCACGCAGATCGGTGCCGGGGGTCTTGCCGCTCTCCCCGGTCACCGAGGCGATGTCGATGATGTCGTCGGAGACCTGGAAGGCCACTCCGACGATGTCGCCGAATTTGGTCAGCGTCGCGGTCCGCTCGGGATCGGCACCGGAGGTCATGGCGCCGAAGCGGCCGGCGGCGGCGATCAGCGAGCCGGTCTTCTCCCACACCACGCGCAGATAGTGCTCCACATCGTCGGTCCCGCGCGCGCCGACGGTCTCGCGCATCTGCCCGGTGACCAGTTCGGCGAAGGTTTCGGCGATGATCCGCACCGACTCCGGCCCCAGGGTCGATACCAGCCGGGAGGCGCGGGCGAACAGGAAGTCTCCGGCCAGGATCGCCACCGAGTTGCTCCACCGGGCGTTCGCGCTCTCCACACCCCGGCGCATATCGGCCTCGTCCATCACATCGTCGTGATACAGGGTGGCCAGGTGGATCATCTCCACGACCGTGGCTGCGGTGATCACCTTCTCCCCCGCCGGATCCGGGCCGAAGTGCGAGGCCAGCACCGCGAACATCGGGCGGAACCGTTTCCCGCCGGCCTTGGCCAGGTGGGTGGCCGCCTCGGTGAGGATGTCGTCCCCGGAGGAGAGCTCGGTCAGCAGCAGATCCTCTACCCGGGCCAGGGCATCGGCCACCCCGACGGCGAACTCGCCGTCGGGCAGATCGAGTCCGGCGAATGTCGACTTCACCTAAGGTGTCCCGTCTTCTCTCACTCCAGGATGTCCGCGGTGCGGACCGGTCATCCGCCGTGCGTAACGCTGTTGACGACGCTCCGGCGACACCAGTGAGCCTAGCGGCATCGGCTCCTGGACATAATCGATGGGTGACCAGTGCAACTTCGCGCCGTGCCGCGATCCCCGACTCCGCCGACATCCTGGTGGTCGGTGCGGGCCCGGCAGGCTCCGCAGCAGCCGCCCACGCCGCAGCCGGCGGGGCGGCCACCGTACTGCTCGATGCGGCCGAATTCCCCCGCGACAAGACCTGCGGTGACGGCCTGACCCCGCGGGCGGTCAGCGCCCTGCGCACACTGGGCATGACCGAATACCTGGACACCCGGCCCCGGATCCGCGGCCTGGCGCTGCACGGCTGGGGCGCCGTCCAGCAGGTGCCGTGGCCGGCTTCGCAGTTCGGCCCCTTCGGCAGCGCCGTCGCCCGGACCGAGTTCGACGACGATCTGCGCCGGTTCGCCCTCGGCCGCGGCGCCCACATGGTCTCCGGGACCAAGGCGATCGACGCCGAACGCGACAGCTCCGGCACGATCACGGCGGTGACCGTTCAGCGCGGTGCCCAGCGCACCCGGATCAGGGTGGGCCAGGTGATCGTCGCCGACGGCGTCAAATCGTCTCTGGGCAAGCAGCTGGGCCGGCAATGGCATCGCGATACCGCCTACGGGGTGGCCGGCCGCTCCTATGCCGACTCACAGCTCTCAGATGCGGAATGGATGGGCTCACACCTGGAGCTCCGCGATGCGCAGGGCGAACTCCTGCCCGGGTACGGCTGGGTGTTCCCGCTGGGCGACGGCACCGTGAACGTCGGGGTGGGCGCCCTGGCCACCGCCCAACGTCCGGCGTCGATGGCGCTGCGGCCGGTGCTCGAGCACTACGCGCAGATGGTCACCGATCAGTGGCAGCTGACCTCCGGGCCGACACGCATCACCTCGGCGCTGTTGCCGATGGGCGGCGCGGTCTCCGGAGTGTCCGGGCGCAACTGGATGCTGATCGGCGATGCCGCCGCCTGCGTCAACCCGCTCAACGGGGAGGGCATCGACTACGCCCTGGAGACCGGCCGGATGGCGGTGGATCTGCTCGCCGATAGCCGCGACCACACGCTCACCTGGCCGGCGCTGCTGCAGCGCGAATACGGCGGCGCCTTCGCGGCGGCGCGGCGGGCCGCCGGGCTGCTGACCATGCCCCAGACCGTGCCGCTGCTGGGCCGGCCGGGGATCCGGTCGGCGGCGCTGATGGACGTGGTGGTGCGGGTGATGGGCAATCTGCTCACCGGCGAGGACACCGACCTGATCGCCCGGGCCTGGCGGTCGGCGGGGTCGGTGGTCAGCCGGTTCGAGACGCGTCCGCCGTTCAGCTGAGCGTTCCCCGCGGCCGGCGCCGTCGTACCGGTGGTCAGGCGGTGGCGATGCCGGTATGGATCGCGGCGATGCCCCCGGTCAGGTTCTGCCAGGCGACGTCGTCAAATCCGGCGGCCCGGATCTGCTCGGCCAGACCGGCCTGGTCGGGCCAGGCGCGGATCGATTCGGCCAGGTAGACGTAGGCGACCGGATTGGAGGCCACCTTGGTGGCGACCGCGGGCAGCGCCTTCATCAGGTACTCCATGTAGACGGTCCGGAACGGTTTGACCGTCGGAGTGGAGAACTCGCAGATCGCCAGGCGTCCGCCCGGTTTGAGGACGCGGCGCAGCTCGCTCAGCGCCAGCGGGACGTCGTTGACGTTGCGCAGACCGAAGCTGATGGTGGCCGCATCGAAGCTGTCGTCGGCGAAGGGCAGATGCAGGGCGTCGGCGGCGACCATCGGGATCTTGCGCGCCGCACCGGCCCGCAGCATGCCACGGGAGAAGTCGGCGGCGATCACGGTGGCACCGGAGGTGGCCAGTTCCTGCGAGGAGACCGCGGTCCCGGCGGCCAGATCGAGCACCACGTCCATCGGACGCAGCGCCAGCGCCTTGCGGGTGGCTTTGCGCCACCGGCGGTCCTGGGCGAAGGACAGGACCGTGTTGGTCAGGTCGTAGCGTTTGGCGACGCCGTCGAACATCTCGGCGACCTCGGACGGGTCCTTCTCCAGGCTGGCGCGGCTCGACGTCATGGGGCCGAGTCTAATTCCATCGCCGATCGGCGTTGCAGGCGGCGGTTGACCTCGGCGACGAACAGCATGAGCACGATCACCACGACCCAGCCCAGGAGTACGACCGACAGTCCGGGCACGATCGCCAGGCGCGCGTCGCGGTCGGCCGGGCGGGCCAGATTGTCCGGATCGGTGGCGTCGTAGTCGACCAGGATTCGCTGACCGGCTCGCAGCTGGGTCGGATACAGCAGCCCGAACTTCGGATTGCGCAGCACCCCGTCGGGGGTCACGAAGTTCACCGCGGCGTGCAGCCGGTCGGCCGAGATCACCTCGGCCACGGCGCTGGCCCGGTTCTCGTTGATCTTGGCGTCGTTGCGGTAGGCGCCCACGACGATGACCACGCCGATCAGCGTCGCGACCACGCCGAGTGCCAGCAGGCCCAACTGCACACGCCGCACCCGTCGGGCGATCACCAGGTTCATGGGAGCTACGATAACCGGCCGCCGCGTCACCGGGTACGAGCCGCGATGCGCTCGTGCAGCGCCCGCAGCGGTTCGCGGTGCGTCACCACCTCGATCACCTCGATCCCCCCGTCGGGAATCGGCGCCCCCAGCGCCGCGGGCAGTCCGGCCAGGTCCACCCGGCGCAGAGGCAGCCGGAATCCGGCGCACAGCGCGGCCAGATCGGTGCGGTGCGGGGTCCCGAAGATGCGCTCGTAGGCGCCGTCGTAGCCGGCTTCGGCGAAACGCGGATCACCCTGTTCCAGCAGTCCGAAGATCCCGCCGCCGTCGTCGTTGGCCACCACGATGCGCAGCGACCGCGGCCGCGGCTCGCCCGGCCCGATCAGCAGCCCGGTGACGTCGTGGATAAAGGTCAGATCCCCCAGCAGCGCCACGGTCCGGCCCGTGGCGCCGGGATCGCGGTCGGCGGCCAGCGCGGCCCCGATCGCGGTCGAATCGATACCGTCGATGCCGGCGACCCCGCGGTTGGAGCGCACCCGGACCCCGTCGGCCAGCTGCCCGGCCAGGGCCAGATCCCGGATCGGGTTCGACGGCCCCACCACCAGCTGGTCGCCGGGCCGCACCGCAGCGGCCACCGCCCGGGCCACATGCAGCCCGGTGGCCTGCCCGCAGGCCGCCAGTTCGGTGTCGACGGCGGCGCGAACCCGCTGATCGGCCTCGGCGCACCGGTCCAGCCAGTCGCGTGGCGGGCGTCCCACCGGCAGCGCGCGCGTTCCGGTGGCGCAGACATTGCCCGACACATCCGGCCAGCGCGGGCCGGTGGTCAGCGCATACACCTGCACCTGCGGATCGGCCAGCAGCCGGGACACCGACCGATGCAGTGTCGGGCGGCCGCAGATGATCGCCTGGCGGGGCGCCAGCCCGTTCAGTGCCAGCGGATGCAGCGGTGTCACCGGTGCCGGAGCGGTCGGCTCGGCCACGGTCGGGATACCGGCGAGCTCGGGATGGGCGCCGGCGCCGTGCCCGGAGACCACCACCGTGGGAATCGACAGGTCGATCTCGATCGGCACATCGAGGCGCCCGACCGGTGCCTGCGTCCACGGCGCACCGTCGGGGCGGCCGGCGAACCGGCCACCGGCCACCTGGTCCAGGCCGGCGGCCGGATCGTCCCCGTCGTCGGGCACCAGGGGTTCGCGCAGCGGGATGTCGAACTGGACCGGTCCGGCGTTGCCGGTGCGGGCACCGCGGGCGGCGGCCAGTACGCGGCCCACCGCCGACCGCCACTGCGAGTTGGTGTCCAGGTCCTCCTCTGCCAGACCCAGGCTGATCGCCTCGCGCACCTGGGTGCCGAAGATGCCGAACTGTTCGACGGTCTGGTTCGCCCCGGACCCGAGCAGCTCGTAGGGACGGTTGGCGCTGATCACCACCAGCGGCACCCGCGCGTAGTTGGCCTCGAAGACCGCCGGGCTCATATTGGCCACCGCGGTCCCCGAGGTCATCACGATCGGCACCGGGGCGCCCGAGGCCACGGCCAGTCCCAGCGCCAGGTAGCCGGCCGAGCGTTCGTCGATCCGCACGTGCAGCCGCAGCCGGCCGGCCCGGTCGGCCGCGTGCAGGGCGAACGCCAGCGGCGCATTGCGCGAGCCGGGACACAGCACCGCCTCGCGCACCCCGCCGCGGATCAGTTCGTCGACGATCACACGGGCCTGCAGGGTCGACGGATTCATGGTGGTGAGCCTAATGTGCCGGCGCCCGGCGCCACCGTCCGGCCAGCCGCGGGCGGCGAGCCACCCGACAGGGACCGGCCGGTCGCTTACCGTGGGGCATGGGTTTCTACGACGACAAGATTCTGCCGCGGCTGGTCGAGAAGGCCTGCGGCATGCCCGGGATGGACACGTTGCGCCGCCGGACCGCCGAGCCGCTGGCCGGTTCGGTGATCGAGGTCGGGTTCGGTTCCGGATTGAATGTGGGCTGCTATCCCCCGGCCGTCACCCAGGTGACGGCGATCGAACCGGCCGATCTGGGCTGGCAGCGGGCGCAGCAGCGCATCGCCGCCAGCCCGATCCCGATCGTGCGCGGCGGGCTGGACGGGCAGCGGCTCGGTTTCGACGACGACACCTTTGACTCCGCCCTGTCCACCTTCACCCTGTGCACCATCCCGGATCTGTCTGCCGCGCTGGCCGAGCTGAGCCGGGTGGTCCGGCCCGGCGGGATCCTGGCGTTCCTCGAGCACGGTCTGTCGCCCGATCGCCGGGTGCGCCGGGCACAACAGTGGATCAACCCGGTCGAGCGGGCCGTCGCCGGCGGCTGCCAACTGGTCCGCGACATCCCGGCCGATCTGTCCGCCGCCGGCTGGCAGGTGACCGAGCTCGACCAGTTCTATACGCGCGCGGCCCCCAAACCGTGGGGCTGGTTCTCCCTGGGCTACGCGGTCAATCGCTGACCGCGGCTACGCCGGCGCCACCCGCCCGGGCTCACCCGAAGAACCGGTCGACGGTGTCGCAGGTGTCGCGTTTCGACTCCCCGAGTACCCCCCATGTGGCCGCCGTCGGTGCAGACACGGACCGGGCACCGCCACCGGCCAGCTGGGCGGCCGGTACCGGGAGGCCGTCAGAGCCGACTCGTCCTTCCTGCAGCAGCTCAAGTTTCCTGCTGCGGCTCAAGCTTTGCCGACCGGTGACCGGCACACCGCGGGATAGACTCGCGCCATGAGCCGCGAATTCGATGTCATCGTCTACGGCGCCACCGGTTTCGTCGGTGAGCTGACCGCCCGCTATCTGGCCGAACAGGCACCGGAGGGCACCCGGATCGCGCTGGCCGGCCGCAACGAGACCAAACTCGCGGCGGTCCGGCGTCGGCTCGGCGAACGCGCCGCCGCCTGGCCGCTGATCGTCGCCGACTCCGACTCACCGGCCTCGCTGGATGCGATGTGCGCCCGGACTCGTGTGGTGTGCACCACCGTCGGACCGTACATGCGGTACGGGGAGAACATGGTGGTCGCGGCCGCGTCGGCCGGCACCGATTACGTCGATCTGACCGGTGAGGTGCCATTCGTGCGGTTCACCATCGACAAGGTCGACGAGCTGGCCAAGAGCACCGGTGCGCGGATCGTGAACTCGTGCGGTTTCGATTCGGTGCCCTCGGATCTGGGCGCCTATCTGCTGTACAAGAAGGCCGCCGAGGCCGGTGCCGGCACCCTCGGTGAGACCACGCTGATCCTGCATTCGTTCCGCGGTGCCCTCTCCGGCGGCACCATCGACTCGATGCGGGCGCTGGCCGAAGAGGCCAAGGATCCGCAGACCCGGCGCCTGCTGCTCAATCCCCGGGCACTCTCCGGCGGCCCCGGTGAGCCGGAGCAGGCCGGTCCGAGCGACGAACCCAGCGATATCGTCCCGGTGTCCGCCAAGAAGGTGGATCCGTCACTGCGCGGCACCCTGGCCCCGTTCTTCATGTCCTCGTACAACACCCGCGTGGTGCGTCGTAGCGACAGCCTGCTCGACAACGCCTACGGTCCCGGCTTCCGCTATCAGGAGACGATGGCCGTCAGCGACATCCCGCTGCTGTCCTCGCTGCTCGCCGGAATCGTCACGATCGGCACCGGCGCGGGCCTGGCCCTGATGGCGTTCGGGCCCACCCGCAAGGTACTCGACAAGGTGCTGCCCAAACCGGGCCAGGGGCCCAGCGAGAAGACCCGGGAGACCGGCCACTTCACCACCCGCACCTACACGCGGACCTCCGACGGGCGGCGGTTCCGTTCGCAGATGCGCGCCGACGGCGACCCCGGCTACAAGGCGACCGCGGTGATGCTGGGCGAGTCGGCGCTGGGTCTGGCGCTCGATCGCGATCAGCTGCCCGAGCGGTTCGGCGCCCTGACCCCGGCGGCGGCGATGGGCGATGTGCTCATCGAGCGGCTCAAGCGGGCCGGTTTCGTGATCGAGGCCCACGAGCTCACCTGAGGCCCCGACCGCGCCGATGCACGACGATGTGGCGCAGATGCTCAGCGGTCGCTGGTATCTGCCGAACACCCCGGAACTGATCGCGCTGCGCGATGCCTGCGGGCTGCTGATCGACGAGTTCAACGCCCTGCCTGCCGACCGGCACCGCGAGCGGGAACGACTGCTGGCCCGGCTGTTCGGCGCCTGCGGCCGCGGCGTCGAGGTGGTGCCGTCACTGCGCTGCGCCTACGGCTTCAACGTCACCGTCGGCGACCGCGTATTCATCAACTCCGGCGCCTTCCTGATGGACGACGGCCCGATCACCATCGGCGACGATGTGCGCATCGGACCGTCGGCGATCCTGGCCACTCCCCTGCACCCGATCGACGACCACCGTCGGCGGCGAGCCGGCTACGAGCGCACCGCGCCGATCGTGATCGCCGACAACTGCTGGCTCGGATCGGGAGTGACGGTCTCGGCTGGGGTCACCATCGGCCGCAACACCGTCGTCGGCGCCGGCAGCGTCGTAGTCCGGGACCTGCCCGACCACGTGGTCGCCGTCGGTTCACCGGCGGCCCCGATCCGCGAGTTGCCCGCAGAGACCGCGCCCGATTGAGGAAGCACCCGCACCAGCCCCGCCCCGCCCCGCCCCGGCAGCGACCCACCTACGAGCGCAGTGACCACCGGACGGTCACACGCCTCGGAGGTCGGTTCGGGTACGACGATGTCCTCCGAGCGATGTGACCAGGATCGGATCACCGCGCTCGGACATCCCTGTGAGCGAGCGCGGGAGCCGGGCCGCACCGAGGAGGCGCCGCCGCGAACCGGGCCGCTGCGAACCGGGCCAGCAGGAGTGCGGCCGGGTCAGGCCTGGCCGCGCCGCAGCGCGATGAACAGTGCATCCAGGTCCGCGCACAGGCGCTCGCCGTCGTGCAGGGTCCCTTTGACGAAGAGTTTGCGGTCGTCACGCCGCTCGACCCAGGTCCGCAGCATCAGCGGCGTCGACAGCGGAGTCAGCGAGCGGTAGTTCACCGTCAGGTAGGCGGTGCGGCAGATGCCGTGCACGTTCAGGGCCGCCGCCATACCGCCGAGGTCGTCGAACGCGGTGGCCACATGACCTCCGTGGGCCACCCCGTTGCCGCCCAAGTGAAAGGGACGGAATTCGACGGTCGCGGTGACACCGTGCTCGCCGCCGTCGACCACCTCGTACGGCGGGAGGGTGATGTTGCCGCGGGCCGGCAGATCGATCCGCGTTCCCGACGGACTGGTCCACTCGTCGACCAGAACGGTGTCGAGTTTGGCGTTGAACTCCTGCAGGTCGCTGATGATCTCGTCGACCAGCTCCGGCGTGGGGTTGGCGTAGCGGACCTTGTCCATAAAGGTGCGCACCTGCTCGATCAGTTCGCCGTAGCGGGGACCGCCGCGCTCGACGGTCACGTCGATCTCAGCCCGGAACCCGCCCTCGTGCGGGGAGTCCTCGGTCGCCGGAACGTGCCACTTCTGGTCGGTGGGTGCACCCTTCATTCGTCCAACGTACCCCGGCCGACCGAGCACCTGATCGGTCGGTCTGGTTGAGCCGACCCGCCCGCCGTCATCGGACGCCAACGCCTACCCTCGGAGCTATGACTGCGCCGTTCGATCCCACCCAGTGGAAGACCGTCCCCGGCTTCGAGGACCTGACCGATCTGACCTACCATCGCCACACCGGGCCCGGCCGGGCCAACGGAATCGTGCGGGTGGCTTTCGACCGTCCTGAGGTGCGCAATGCGTTCCGCCCGCACACCGTCGACGAGCTGTACCGGGTGATGGACCATGCCCGCCGCTCCCCCGATGTGGGCACCGTCCTGCTCACCGGCAACGGCCCCTCCCCCAAGGACGGCGGCTGGGCCTTCTGCAGCGGCGGCGATCAGCGCATCCGCGGCCGGTCCGGCTACCAGTACGCCACCTCGCACGACGACGACGTGGCCGCGGCGACCGTCGACGGCGTCGACGAGGCGCGGGTCAAGGCCGAAGGCGGCCGGCTGCACATCCTGGAGGTGCAGCGCCTGATCCGCACGATGCCCAAGGTGGTGATCGCGGTCGTCAACGGCTGGGCCGCCGGTGGTGGGCACTCCCTGCACGTGGTGTGCGATCTGACCCTGGCCTCCCGCGAGCACGCCCGGTTCAAGCAGACCGACGCCGATGTGGGCAGCTTCGACGCCGGTTACGGCAGCGCCTACCTGGCCAAGCAGACCGGCCAGAAGTTCGCCCGCGAGATCTTCTTCCTCGGCGAGGCCTACGACGCCGAGACGATGCACCGGATGGGCGCGGTCAACCGGGTGGTCGATCACGCCGAGCTGGAGAACACCGCCATCGAGTGGGCCCGCAAGATCAACGGCAAGTCCCCCACGGCTCAGCGCATGCTGAAGTTCGCCTTCAACCTCACCGACGACGGCCTGATGGGCCAGCAGGTGTTCGCCGGGGAGGCCACCCGCCTGGCCTACATGACCGACGAGGCCGTCGAGGGCCGCGACGCCTTCCTGGAGAAGCGCGACCCGAACTGGGACGATTACCCGTACTACTACTAGGCCCCCAGCCCAGCGGCGGTTTTCCGGCGCTGCGCCCGCTGTGCGTTCGCCGTAGAACAGATACCGCCGCTACAGGGTCCGGCAGCCGCGCCGCCCACATCATCGGCGCGCGGTGGACAGAAATCGTGCCCGGCGGGCAGAAACGTCACGCACAACCGTCACGGGTGTGCACAACCGTCACCGATCAATGGGTTCGGCGACGGTTGGGCACGCTGGTGACGGCTGTGCGTGACGGCTGTGTCGGGAGCAAGGTCGAGCGCTGCTACTGGCCGATCAGTTCCTTCAGGATCGCCATATCGGCGACGCGCTCGGCGTGGGTGAGCGCCGCGGGGGCGGCCAGCAGCACGCCGACGCCGGAAGCCCGAAAGGCCTCGACCCGCTCGGCCACGACGCTGCGCGGGCCGATCAGGCTCATCGCGCGGACCAGGTCGTCGGGCACCGCAGCGGCGGCCTCGTCCTTGCGGCCGTCCAGGTACAGGTCCTGGACCAGCTTGGCCTCGTCGACGTAGCCGTACCGCTGCACCAGCGAGTTGTAGAAGTTCTTGCCGCGCGCACCCATGCCGCCGATGTACAGGGCCGCATGGTGCCGGACGATCGACAGGCAGCGCTCCTCCTCGGCCGCGTCGTCGGTGATACGGGCAGCGGTCTGCACCACGATCTGCAGCGGCCCGAGTTCCGGATCGCGCTTGGCCGCCCCGGCCGCCAGCGCCGGACCGAAGGCCGCCTCTACGTATTCGGGGTGGTACAGGAACGGCTGAAATTCCTCGAACTTCTCGGCCGCCAGCTCGACGTTCTTCGGGCCGATCGCGGCCAGCAGCATCGGGATCCGGTCGCGGACCGGATGATTGATCAGCTTGAGCGCTTTGCCCAGCCCGCTGCCGCCGTGTTCGGGGGTCAGCGGCAGATGGTAGTGCTTGCCCTCGTACTCCAGCCGTTCGCGGCGCCACACCATCCGGCAGATGTCGGCGGTCTCGCTGGCCCGGCCCAGCGGATAGTCGTACTTGACGCCGTGGAAGCCCTCGATCACCTGCGGACCGGAGGCGCCGATGCCCATGATGACCCGGCCGCCGCTGATGTAGTCCAGCCCGGCCGCGGTCATCGCCAGGTTGGTGGGGGTACGCGAGTACATCGGCAGGATCCCGGTCTGCAGTTCCATCGTCTCGGTCCGGGCCGCGATGTACCCCAGCTGGGAGACCGCGTCGAAGCTGTACGCCTCGGGCACCGTCACGCGCTGAACGCCCACACCTTCGAAGTCCTGAAGATTCTCGATGGTCTCGCGGAAGTCGCCCGCATAGTTGATCGGCATGCCAAGTTTCATGAGTGGCATTGTGCCACTGCCCACCCCGGCACTCGGCAGCCCCGGCGCCGATCGGTTGCGCAGTGTTCACCTGGCGGACACCTGGCCGATCCGCAGCGGTCACCGCGCCGGGGAACCATTCGGGACGTCCAGATGAACTTTGTGTGAACGAGCCGAGGAAAGCCGCTAAAGCCCAGGTCAGGACGTTGGTCCCGACTTCGGACCGAATTGGCTTACCGGTCACTCGACCGGCCATAGTTACATTCCATGAGCGCAGAGATGCTGATCCTTGTGCTGTTGATCGTCACAGCACTCGGTTTCGACTTCACCAACGGCTTTCACGACACCGGCAACGCGATGGCCACGTCGATCGCCACCGGTGCCCTCAAGCCTAAGACGGCTGTGGCCATCTCTGCTCTGCTCAACCTGGTCGGCGCCTTCCTGTCGGTTCAGGTCGCCGCCACCATCACCAAGGACGTGCTGAACATCCAGCAGACGTCCGGCCCCGATAAGGGTGCGTTCGTTTCCGGCCTCGACGTCAACTCGGCGCTGCTGATCATCTTTGCGGGCCTGATCGGTGCGATCCTGTGGAATCTGTTCACCTGGCTGTTCGGTCTGCCGTCGAGTTCTTCGCACGCATTGTTCGGCGGACTGGTCGGCGCCGGCCTGGCCGCCATCGGCGCCAGCGGCGTCAACTGGAGCGGATTGTTCGCCAAGATCATCCTGCCGGCCCTGTTCGCGCCGCTCATCGCGGCCGTGGTGGCCATGGTGGGCACCGTGCTGATCTATGCGATCACCAAGACCATGGCGCAGCGCCACCAGGACGGCGGTTTCAAGGCCGGTCAGATCACCACCGCCTCACTGGTCTCCCTGGCACACGGCACCGGTGACGCGCAGAAGACGATGGGTGTGATCGCCCTGGCGCTGATCGCCACCGACCACCTGGAGGCCTCGTCGGTGGAACACGGCCTGCCGTTCTGGGTGGTGTTCTCGTGTGCGTTCGCCATCGCGCTGGGCACCTACCTGGGCGGCTGGCGGATCATCCGCGCCCTGGGCAAGGGCCTGATCGACATCAGTCCGCCGCAGGGCATGGCCGCGCAGTCGTCATCGGCCGCGATCATCCTGACCTCCTCGGTGGCCGGTATGGCCCTGTCGACCACGCATGTGGCGACCGGCTCGATCATCGGCTCGGGGCTGGGCCGCAAGGGTTCGGAGGTGCGGTGGGCCGTCGCCGGCCGGATGGCCCTGGCCTGGGTCACGACGCTGCCGGCGGCCGCGCTGGTCGGCGCCGTCTGTTTCTGGATCGCGCACGCCATCGGCGATGCGCCGGGCGCGATCACCATCTTCGCGATCCTGGTGGCGCTGTCGGTGTACATGTTCCTCCGCTCGCAGCGAGAGAAGATCGACGCCAACAACGTCAACAGCGACTGGGACGGCCAGATCCCGGTCGATCTGAGTGATGTCACCGAGGTCGCTGTCGGCGAGGCCGACGGAGACTCCCCGTCCAGTTCCCCGGCCCCGCAGGCCTGACCCCCCACGAGCAAAGGAGCCACTCGTCATGGACTTCGTGAACGCCATCCTCCGTGTTCTGGCGGTCGGACTGATCCTCGGAGCGGGCCTGCCCGCGCTGTTCGGGGTCGGCATGCGGCTGGTCGGCGCCGGGTCTGCGGGCCCGCGACCCGACGGCACCGTCGCACCCGGCAATCCGGCCCTGCGCTACCTGGGCTACTTCCTGTACGCCTTCGTCGCCGCGGTGATCATCGTCAGCATCCTGTGGATCGCCCGCCAGACCGTTCTGTACTACTTCGATATCAAGATCTTCCCCGCATTCGCTTACAAGTAGCGCGCTGAGGGTCCCCGAAAAGGAGGCGTTGTCGCCATGGCCCCCAACTTGTTCGACAACATCGTCAACTGGATCCGTACCGGCTACCCCGAGGGCATTCCGCCCCAGGACTTCCCGCCGCTGCTGGCCCTGCTCACCCCGATGCTCGACGAATCCGAGATCACCGACATCGTGCTGACCCTGGCACTACTCCGGGATCCGGACGCCCCGACCACCCGCGACGAGGTCGCCGAGGCCATCGCCCACGTCACCGATCAACAGCCGACCGCCGAGGACATCCATCAGGTGGCATCCCGGCTGGCGGCCGCGGGCTGGCCGCTGGACTCCGGGGTCATCCGCCCGGTCTCATGACCCGGATTCTGCAGCCGCTGCCGCTGCCGCCGACTCCCGCCGCCTTGCAGGCACGTCCGGCCCTGGTGTCGATGCTGGCCGGCACGGGCGCATATCTGCCGGTGCCGGCGTACGACGAGGCCGCCGCGGCCCGGGCCATCGAGACCCTCGGCGGCGGGCGGCCGATCGACGAGCGCTGCGCGGTGGTGGTGTCCACCTCCGGCACCACCGGAACCCCCAAGGGCGCCATGCTGTCGGCGGCGGCGCTGGCGGCCTCGGCGGCCG
>NZ_BANT01000007.1 GCF_000333015.1 Gordonia hirsuta DSM 44140 = NBRC 16056
TGAACCGCGACCATCATCTCCACCGACCGCGGCACCGCCAACGCCACCGCAGACTCCGGCCCCACACCCGCAGCAATCAACTCCCGCGCAAGAACATTGACCCGCGCACCGAACTCGCCATAGGTGACTTCACGCCCACCGAACACCAACGCCACCGCATCCGGTGTCTTCGCGATCTGCCCGGCAACCGCATCAGCCACCGACACCACCGCCGGCACAACCTCCGCCCGACCCCACTCCACAGCCAACTCAGCCACCTCATCGGCAGCAGACAGCAACGGCACATCACCCACCGCCACCGCCGGCGCCGCCGTCAACTCACCCAGGAGAGTGACCAAACGGTCGCCGAACTGCCCGGCGGTCGACGCCTCGAAGAGATCCGTGGCGTAGACGACGGCACCGGTCCACGCTTTGCCTACCGGAGCGGAATGCAGCGTCACGGTCAGATCGACCTGTGCGGGGATGACCGGCGAAGGCACGGGGGCTATCGACAGCCCGGCGACCTCGAATCCCGCGGCTTCCGCGGATGCCGCAGGATCGAACGAGAACATCACCTGAGCCAATGGCGCAAAGGCCTCACTGCGGGCTGGATTCAGCTCCTGCACCAACAGTTCGAAGGGAACGTCGGCGTTGGCGAAAGCGTCCAGATCGCTGGTACGAACCTGGGAGACGAGCTCAGCGAAGCTCGACGCCGGATCCACCTGCGCGCGGAGCACCAGGGTGTTGACGAACATGCCCACGAGCGGATCGAGTGTCGCTTGCCCGCGGCCGGCGATCGGTGTGGCGATGGCGATGTCGGCGGTTGCCGACAAACGCGCCAGAAGCACTGCCAGCGCTGCGTGCACCACCATGAACGGCGTCGCTTCCAGGTCCCGAGCCAGTCCGGTCACCTGGTTCACGATCTCCGCAGGAATCCGGAACTCCACCTGTGCGCCGTGATGCGAAGCCGCAGCCGGCCGTGGGCGGTCAGTAGGCAGGTCGATGACCTCAGGCAGGCCCGCCAGCCGGTCACGCCAGAAACCGAGTTGCCGGCCGAGAACCGACTCGGGATCGTCCGGCGTACCGAGAGCGCCCCGCTGCCAGAGCGCGAAATCCGCGAACTGTATCTCCAGCGGGGTGAAGGACGGTGTGGCTCCGTCTCGTCGAGCCTGGTAGGCCGTGACGAGATCCCCCACGAGGGGAAGCATCGATTCACCGTCAGCCGCGATGTGATGGGCGATCACCGCAATGACGTGCTCACCCGGGGCGCTCTCCCAGACGAGAACGCGCAACGGCCACGTCACCGTGACGTCGAATCCCTCGCCGGCGGCAGCGGCCAACTCTGTCTCCGAACCGAGCAGCCGCCAGTCCAGACGGCCGCCGATCTCCGACACGTCCGCGATCTGCTGGACGGCGACGCCATCGATGTCCGGGAACGTCGTGCGGAGGATTTCGTGCCGCGCGACTACGTCTTCGACCGCCGCGCGCAGGGCCGTCAGGTCCAGATCACCGGTCACCCGCAGCAGGGCCGGCACGTTATACGTCGGCGCGGTCGGCTCGAATCGGTTGATGAACCACATCCGTTCCTGCGCGAACGAGAGCGGCACCCGGTCCGGTCGCACTTCAACCGCTCGCAGAGGGGGCAGAGCAGCTTCCATCTCACTGACCCGTGACGCGAGACCACGGACTGTCGGTTCAGCGAAGATGTCACGCATGTTGAAGTCGACGCGAAGCGCGTCAGCCGCACGTCCGACGATGCGCGCGGCAAGTAGCGAGTTTCCGCCGAGATCAAACACCGATTCCGTGACTCCGACGCGGTCGAGTCCGAGAACTTCCGCAACGATCTCGGCGAGCTGCTCTTCGATCTCGTTTTCGGGCGCTACGAATTCAAGTCGCGATGTGATCGCGGGTGCGGGGAGACCGCGTCTATCGAGCTTGCCGTTGACAGTCAACGGCATCTTTTCGAGCACCATCACGATGTCGGGAACCATGTAATCCGGCACTTTTGCCGCGGCAGATTCTCTCACCTGCACCGGATCCAGATCATTGCCATCCGGAAGCGAACCGACTACGTAACCGACGAGCTGATCCGGGTAGCCGTCGCGTCGATTGACGATGGCGGCCGCCGCGTTGACCCCTGTGGCTGACATCAACGCAGCTTCGACCTCGCCGAGCTCGATGCGGAAGCCGCGCAACTTCACTTGGTCGTCGGCACGGCCCAAGAACTCGAGGCTGCCACCGCGGTGCATCGCGACATCACCCGACAGATACATGCGTTCGCCCGGCTGACCGTAGGGATCGGCGACGAATCGCGTGGCATTCAGGCCGAAACTGCCGGCGTATCCGCGAGCGAGCTGGTCGCCCGCAAGGTAGACGTCGCCTGGCACCCCTTCGGGAACCTGCGCCAACCGCGAATCGAGGATGTACACCCGTGAACCCATCAGCGGGAAGCCGATATCGCTGGGGGTGGCTGATTCCACGAAGCCTGCCGTCAGCTCGCGCCGCGTCAGATAGACCGTCGCCTCCGTCGGCCCATACATGTTGTTGAGTTGAGGACCGTCGCTACCGTCGTATTTCTGTCGATCGCTGAACCACCGTTGGATCTGGCTGGAATCGAGAGCTTCACCGACGAAGATCATCGATCGTACCGACGGTGACAACCGACCGGGCGCAGGCTCACGCACCGCACCGGCAAGCTGATAGAACCCCGACGGAGTCAGGTTGATCACCGTGATCTGCTCACGTTCGAGGGTCTCGGCGAACAGCTCTGGATCTCGTGTCGTCACATAGTCGAGGACCACTAGGCGCCCGCCGAAGGCCAAGGCCGGCCAGATTTCACCTACGGACAGGTCGAAACCGTACGAATGGAACAGGCTCCAGACATCATCGGGACCGTAGTCGTACTCGTTGCCGAGCGCCCGCAGAAGTGACACCACATCGCGGTGGGTGACAACGACGCCCTTTGGCTTACCGGTCGACCCGGATGTGTACATGACGTAGGCGGGGTGCCGGTCATCGATGATCTCGGGAAGATCCGCTATCGACTGCCGGGTCCCGGAGTCGGCCGCATCATGCAGAGTACGAAGCGGCGCATCCAGTGATGTCCACGATTCGATCGTCTCTTCGTCGGCCAGAACCATCACCGGTCTGGCATCGTCCACGATCATCTGAAGACGGTCGATCGGATGAGAACGGTCCAGTGGCACGTAGGCGGCACCCGACTTGAGCACACCGACCAGCGCCACGATCAGATCTGCTGTCCGTGGCAGTGCAACGCCGACTCGTTTCTCGGTACTGGCTCCTGCTGAAACAAGCGCGACGGCTAGCGCGTCGGATCGCTCGTCGAGTTCGCGATAGGTGATCGTAGTGCCGGCGGTGTCGGTGACGGCGATCCGATCAGCGAACCTGAGAAATACGCTTCGGAGGATGCCCGGGATAGAACCAAGTTCAACGCTGCCGACGATCTCATATGCCGTGGCTCGGATCGACGCGACGGCTTCGGCTGTACGAAGCGCGATCTGATGCGGTTCCAATTCGCCTACCGGCAGCAACCCAGTCACCGCGGCATTGACCGCGATCTCGCTGTCGAGACCCTGTGCGATTAGAACCGGAGCGGTGACCGAGATCTGCGCGTGCAGCGCACTGAAGGCGACCTGCCCGGAGGGAAGGTCGACAGCGACTCGATCTGGCTCGATGACCGCGGCAAATGTGATCAGATCAAGCGTTGTGGGACTGCTTCCCCAGATTCGCGAGAATTCCGCCGCTCCACTGGCTACACGACTCACGATTGCTTTGATCCCTCTTCTCGTAATTCTTCGATACTCGCGACGACCGCGACAGCCCGCCGGCGCAACTCCGCCAGCACCTCACCTAAGGCTTCGGGGTTGGCGGAAACCTCGGACGCCAGTGCCATGAGCGCCGTTGTCAGGGCAGCGTCAGCGTCGGGCATGGCTGCGCTCATCGCCGTCGCCGTTGCCGACAGCGCCGCGAACGTAAGCGTCGAACCCTCAGTGTTCAGCGCGATCGCATCGGGCGCCGTTGCAGCGGCCGCAGCCACGAGTTCGTTCAAGGGCTGATCCGCCGCGTCGGCGGTTTCGACGGATGCCTGCTCAAGTTCCGCGTCGGTCGCGATGGAGATCTCGCCCACAACCACTTGCGGGTCCCGCACGATCTCACTGAGTACTCGCAGGTAGCGGTCGGCATATCGTTCGACCGTCCCCTCATCGAACAGATCTGTCGCATACAGGAACTCGGCGCGCATCGGTTCATCGGCACCGCGCTCACCGAGTGCGGCCGGGTCATTCGGGAAGAGCGTGAGGTGCAAATCAACCTTTGCCGCACTCAGCTGCTCGGAAACCGCACTGACAGTGAGCTGATCAAGGCTCACCGTCGGGAACTCCAGATTCTGGAACGACAGGACCGCCTGATAGACGGGGTTGTAAGCCGCTGTCCAGGAAGTACCGACCTCGGCTGCGACTGTGTCAAACGAGACATCAGAATGGGCCATCGCCGCGAGGTCTTCTGTCCGGACACGCTCCAGGAAGTCCGCGAAAGCCTCCGTGTGGTCGATCTGCGAGCGAAGCGCGAGGGTATTGACGAACATGCCGACCACGTCGTCGAGGACTGCCTCTTCCCGCCCCGCATACGGCGTGCCGATGACGACGTCGTTGCGGCCGCTGAGGCGAGCCAGAAGGATGGCGAGCGCCGCGTGCGTCACCATGAACAAAGTCGAATTATGTCGGCGCGCGACCTGCTGCAGTGACGCCACGAGTGCGGCTGGGATCTCGAAGTCGATGGTGGCACCCGAGAAGCTGGGGGTGGCCGGTCTCGGCCGATCGACGGGCAGGTCGATGCACTCCGGAGCACCGGCCAGCCGGTCACGCCAGTAGTCGAGCTGTCGATCACGCTCGCGCCTGCCGTCCTCACCTGTCGTATCGAGGCGCTCCTGCTGCCACACGGCGAAGTCGGCGTACTGGACCCGCTGCGGGATCCACGCGGGGCGGTGCCCGGCGTGACGCGCTGTGTAGGCAGTCATGAAGTCGTGTGCGAGCGGCGCCATCGAGGCCCCGTCCGCGCTGATGTGATGAACGACGAAGACGATCACGTAGTCGTCGTCGGCCAGCTGGAGGAGGGCGACACGGATAGGTGCCTTCTGCGTGACATCAAAGCCCCGCCCGGTCACCGCGGCCACTGCACCCTCGAACTGATCCCCCACCGGGTGGGGCGAGAGGTCGAGTTCGGCAAGCACCTTTTCCGCCGGTTCGATCAACTGGACCGGGCGCCCACCGACCATCGGGTAGCTGGTGCGCAGAGCCTCCTGCCGTTCGACGAGATCGGCGATTGCCTCGCGCAATGCGATGTGATCGAGACTGCCCTGCAAACGCAATGCCATCGCGATGTTGTTCGCCGGCGAGGACGGGTCCGCCTGGTTGAGCAGCCACATTCCTCGCTGGACATCGGAGATCGGCACCAGTTCGGCCCTGGGGCGCGCGATCAGTGCTGGGCCCACCTGCCCGCCGGCACTGGCTGCCACGGCCTCAGCGACACCGGCGACGGTCGCACCTTCGAACACCGTCCGGACAGAGATCGGACGTCCGAGAACCTGTGAGAGGTGCGTCGCAAGTTTGGCCGCCGAGAGCGAGGTGCCACCCAGCTCGAAGAAGCTGTCCTGCACACTCACCCGGTCTACGCCGAGTACCTGCGAATAGACTTCTGCGACAACGGATTCCAGCTCCGTGCGCGGCGGAATGAACTCAGTCGTCGCGGTGAAGTCGACCGACGGCAGTTTGCTGCGGTCGATCTTGCCGACCACCGTCGTTGGGAACTCGTCGATCACGATGACGGTGTGCGGAACCATGTGCGCGGGGAGCAGTCCGCTGGCATGCCGCAGCAACTCGTCGGGTGAGATCGTCTCCCCGCTCGCCGGGCTGACGTACGAGACCAGGACGGCCTCCCCAGCCGGTCCCTTCACTCCCAGGCTCGTCGAATTAGCGACCGCAGGATGGGAGACAAGGACGGCATCCACCTCGCCCGGCTCGATGCGCATGCCGCGAACCTTAAGTTGGAAGTCGATTCTTCCCTGGTAGACGAGTTTGCCGTCTTCGCGCCGCGTCGCTCGGTCACCGGTGCGATACATGCGCTGCCCGGGTTCGTACGGGTTCGCCACGAAACTCGTAGCGGTCTGGTCGGGGCGCTGAAGATAGCCCAGGACCAGCTGCTCACCCGTCAGATACAGCTCACCAACGACGCCGACGGGCGTCGGCTGCAGCCCTGAGTCGAGCACCAGCGCACCGACCCCGTCGATCGGATGGCCGATCGTGATCTCGTCATCGACTCGCAGAGGCCCGTCGCAGGTCGCCCAGATCGTCGCCTCGGTGGGTCCGTAGAGGTTGAAGAAGCTCCGGCCGGCTTCCGCCCATCGGCGCATGAGTTCGGGCGGGCAGGCTTCACCTGCACTCAACACAGTCGTTAGCGACGGGATTGTGCGAGGATCCAGAGTCGCGAGAGCGGACGGAGTCATCACAGCGTGTGTCACCCCGTGTTGCGCGATGAGTCTCTCCAGGTCGTGTCCTGCGTACGTGTGCAGATCCGCGATCACCAGTGAAGCTTGTCCGGCGACCGCCATCGCCAGCTCGAACACCGACGCATCGAAACTGGGTGATGCCACGTGCAGGACCCGTGAGCGTTGAGTCAGTCGGAGTAACCGGCGCTGGTTAGCCATCACATTCGCCAGGCCGCGGTTCGGGACCACGGTCGCCTTGGGTAGTCCCGTCGAACCAGAGGTGAAGATCAGATAGGCGGGGTCATCGATTTCCGGCACTCGACTGAGTTCGTCGGCACCGACGGCCATACCGCTTCGTCCCGCAACCTGCAGCTCAACGGCCTCACCGTCTATCACCAGCCACTCCGTACCGGAATGCACGCAGATCTCGGCTTGAGCCTCGCGGACGGTGAGCCCTAGTCTCGCGCCACTGATTGCAAGCATCATCTCGCGCCGCTCGACGGGATGCCTCGGATCGATGCTCACGAAAGCCGCGCCGGTCTTGGCTACCGCAACGCAGGCGAGGACCGACTCCATCGACCGCGGAATCGCAATCGCGATCACAGTGCCTGGTCCCGCACCCCGCGAAATGAGTTCCCGGGCCAGCTGGTTGGTCCGCATCGCGAACACCTCGTTGCTGGTGGGCTCGGTGCCCACGGCCACAACGGTCTCCGAATCCCGGGACTGCTCCAGTGACTGAACCAGTTCCCGCAGGGTCCTCGGCTCGGCGCCAGTTGGTGTCGCCGTCAGTTCTGCGATCTCCGCCTGCGGCAACAATTCGATTCCGCCAAGGCTGCGCTGCGGGTCGGCTGCCATCGCCGTGATGATCCGTTCCAGGTACTGAGCCAAACGCTCGACAGTCGCACGCTCGAAAACATCAGACGCGTAGGAGAACTCAAGCGAAATCTCTTCACGGGTCGCCGCCTCGACGGCGGTGACGGACAGATCGTATTTCGCGACCGGCGGTCGGGACTCCAGGACCTGGACCTCAGTAGCCCCGAAGGCAGCCGTGTGATCAGAGATCAGGGTCAACGCAACCTGGAACAGCGGACTGTGCGACAACGACCGATGGTGAGCCACCGCGTCGACAACAGCCTCGAACGGCACCACCGAATGCTCCATGGCCTGGCTTCTCACGTCATGAGCGTGGTGAAGCAATTCGGCCACGGTGTCCCGCGGCCGCACACGGGTACGCAAAACGACGGTGTTGACGAACATACCGACCAGCCCGGCGAGCTCGGGTTCGTCTCGGCCTGCCACCGCCGTACCGATGGAGACGTCATCGGTATCCGCCACCCGCGACAGTAGGACGGACAGGGCCGCATGGAGCACCGTGAAGGTGGTCACGCCCTCGGCGCGTGCCAACCGCCGGAGCCCTGCGACCGATTCCGGTCCAAGGACCACATCAACATAATCTCCCGATCCCGTGGGGCCACCCGACCGCGGACGATCGGTAGGCAGGTTGAGGACCTCGGAACTCCCCTCAAGTGCCCCTGACCAGAATGCGAGTTCACGCGAGATCCTGGAAGCGGGGTCATCGGCCTCGCCGAGCATCTCACGCTGCCACAGAGTGAAGTCCGCGTACTGCACAGGCAACGGATCCCATACGGGCGTTGTGCCGCCGGACCGCGCGGCGTATGCCGTGAGCAGATCGGTGATCATCGGCGAGAGTGATGCGCCGTCACCTGCGATGTGGTGAAGCACCGCCATCAGGATGTATGACGGCTCGCCTTCACTCTCGGTCTCCTCGATCAGGCTGAATCTGACCGGGTATTCGCTAACAAGGTCGAAGCCCTTCATCGCCTCGGCAATCAGCACTTCTTCGGACTCACTACGGGGCACCGCTCGGGTTGTCAGTCCGATCTCGGCGACAGCCTCTTCTACCGGTGTGATCACCTGCATCGGCTCGCCGTCTACCGACGGGAACCTGGTGCGCAGCGCCTCGTGCCGCCTAACGACATCCGCGATCGCCGCCGTCGCCGCAGCCCGGTCCATTACTCCGCGCAAACGGACGGCGCCCGGCATGTTGTAGGTCGGCGCAGTCGGATCGAGCCGATTGATGAACCAGAGGCGCGTTTGGGGAGGCGACAGCGGTATCCGATCGGGTCTCTCGGACGAAATAATCCGAGGATGTGCGTCGCCGCGCGGAACAGGAGTGGCAGTCAGCGCGAGCGCGGCGATCGTCTCGGCCGCGAAGATGTCGCTGAGAGCGACTTCCAGGCCGGCGACAGTCCGCGCACGCGCTGCCAACCGTGCTGCCGCGAGCGAATCCCCTCCCAGGGTGAACAGGGTGTCGGTGACACTCACAGTGTCTGCGCCGAGCATCTCCCCGATCAGTTCGGTCAGGAGGCGTTCAGATTCCGATTCCGGTGCGCGGTATTCGCTTCGGCGCGGACCATCGAAATCCGGGGCCGGGAGCGCTTTACGGTCGAGCTTGCCGGCCGTGTTGAGCGGGACGTCTTCAAGGACGGTCCAGACCGTCGGCACCATGTAGGTCGGCAACGTGAGCATCGCTGCGGCGCGGACCGCGTCGACGTCGATTGTACCTCCGGTCGGGGCCCCGAGGTAGGCCACGAGATGTTCTGCGCCGCTCGGAGCTGCGACGACGGTTGCCGCGGCGTGCACCACTCCGGGGAGAGATACCAAGACCGCTTCGATTTCGCCCAACTCGATTCGCTGACCACGGAGCTTCACCTGGAAGTCGGTGCGACCGAGGTACTCGAGTTCGCCGGACCCGTTACGCACGACCAGGTCTCCGGTCCGGTACAGACGAGCTGCGCTGGGACCATACGGGTCGGCAACGAAGCGCTCAGCGGTAAGATCCGGCCGTCCGCTATAGCAGCGTGCAAGTTGGACGCCACCAAGGTACAACTCGCCCGGAACCCCTTCGGGCACCCTACGCAAACGCGAATCGAGGACGAGCGCCGACGAATTCCACACGGGGCGACCGATCGGAACGGTCGGATCGGACGGAGCCACCGCTCCGATCGACTCGTAGGTGATCTCGACTGCTGCCTCGGTCGGACCGTAGAGGTTGTAGAAGAGGACCTCGGGCCAGAGCTCCCGGACCATCGCCGCGACACTCGGAGGAAGCGCTTCACCTGTCGTAGAGATGATTCGGACCGAGTCGAGAGTCCTGAGGGTCTCGTTCGGCACGGCTTCCAGGAACAGCGCTAAGACCGATGGCACGAAGTGCACCATCGTCGCTTCGGTGCGCGCGATCTCTGCCGCCACGTGCAACGGTTCCAGGTGCCCGTCTTCCTTCAGCAGGACCAGTGCCGCACCCGCCATGAACGGCGCGAACAACTCCGGTACCGAGCAATCGAACGTATACGGCGTTTTCTGCACGACACGATCCGACGAGCCGATAGGCAGCTCGTTCAAACCCCACAGCAAGCGATTCATCACCGCTTCATGAGTCAGGGTGACCCCCTTGGGTCGACCGGTCGAGCCCGAGGTGAAAAGCGTGTACACGGAATGATCTGGCCGGAGCGGCTGGCACCGATCTGCGTCGGTGACCGGCTTAGAATCACCGGGCAGCGGGCATGACGCATCGACCAGCTCAATGGGGACGCCGAGTTCACCCGCGACATCGACGACGGCGCGGGGGGATTCCGGATCCGATACGAGCACGATTCGCGCGTCGACGGTCTCCAACATGTACTGAACCCTGTCGGCTGGAGCCGAAACATCGATCGGCACATACTGTCCACCGGCTGCCACCACCGCGTGGAGTGCTACCAACATCTCCACCGACCGAGGGACACCCACCGCGACCGCGGTCTCAGGTCCGACTCCGAGGTCGATCAGCCGAAATGCAAGTTCACTGACCCTGTTGCCGAACTCCTCGTTCGAGAGTTCACGGTCACCGAAGATCACTGCGGTCGCCTCCGGTGTCTCCGCAAGGCGACCCATCACCGCCTCCGCCACCGTAAGCGGTTTGCTCAGGGAATGATTCTGTCCTAGTTCCTCGGCGGCGATCGTCTCGGTTTCTCTTTCGAGCAGCAGGTTGAGGTCCATGATCGGAGCGTCAATTCGACTCGCAAACTGATCGAGAAAGCCGAGGAAGTGCGCGAGGTGCCCATCTATCTCCTCTTGCGTGTAGAGGTACGGGTTTCCATGCAGGTCGACGACCAATGGCGCGCTGGGCCCGGACTGATACAGGTTGACGAACAGATCTTCGAGCACGCCGGACGCCAGAATCCGATACTCAAGGTCCGCACCGTCGAGCACGAGCTCCTCGTCGAAGATCACCATGTTGATCGTCGGACCGAATGCGACGGACGAGGCGTCGAGACCAGCATCCCGGCGGATATCTTCGGTTCGGTAGCGCTGGTGGCGGAGGGCACCTGTCAGTTCGAGGAGACCTGCGCCGATCAGTTCCCGGGGCGTCTTGGTCGAGATGTCTTGCAACCTGATCGGCACCACGTTCGACACCATGCCGCCGGATCGTTTGATCTTCGCGTTAGTCCGACCCATGATCGGCAAGCTCAACGCGATGTCGTCGGCGCCGGTCATCCGGGAGAGAAAGGCGCCGAAGGCGGAGGTGAGCACCACTGCCAGCGAGGCGTTCAGGCTCTTCGCCACATCGGCCAGTCGTTCTTGGAAATCGGACCCGAGCGGCTGTCCGGCAACGATGTTGTTGAAAGACAGCGGCGCAATGATGCCGCTCCGAGCGAGCGTCACCCGTTCGGGAAGATCGGAGACCCGTTCGCTCCAGTGGTCGCGGTCCGTCTCACGCCGCGAGCTATCCCGATAATCGGATTCGTACTTCACGATCTCGGCCAGGTTCGCTGTTGGCTTAGAAGCTGCATCCGCGCCCCGTCGCGCCGCGTTGTAGCGTTCCAGAACCCGTCGCAGGTTCGTGAGCGCGGCATAGCCGTCGATGATCAGGTGATGTGCGCGCTGATACCAGATGGTGTGATCGTCGGAGACCAGAATGATCGCGATCACGATGAGCTGGTCATCGATCAAGTCGACGGGGCGCCGGTACTCAGCTTGTACGAATGTGAGTGCGTCGCCGAGTGGATCGTCCCGGTCCCGGAAGTCGAGAAGATCGATGGTCTGGTCATATTCGAAGTCGACGTACTGCATCGGTACACCGTCGACCTCGGTGAGACGGATGTAAGGTGTCTCCAGTTCACGTCCGACCTCGTAACTGCACTCCATCAGTAGGTCGATGTCGAGGCCCCCAGGCTTATGACGGAGGTCGATGTACTGGGCGATGTTTACGGAGTAATCGGGTGAAAGTCGGTCGGCGAACCACATGCCCCGCTGCGCGGGAGTTAGTGGGAGCAGCTGACGGCCTGTTCGGACCGGATTCTGCGCTGGTCCAGATTCGGGATTGTCCATCACGATCTGTCTCCTCTCTTCAACTGCACTGCCAATCACCAATTCACGCGTTGGGGTACCCCGAAACCGTTCGCCCTCCTTCGTCGACTGTTACTCAGCCCACATCCATTCTCCCCTCTCGAGGCAGAACCCTCACCCCTATCTGCCCCGACCTCTGCCCTCGACTTTCTCGAACAAGCCCCTTGACCAGTGGTTTTCGCGGTTCCCCGCAGACGCTTCACCGCGGGAATCATTCGTTTAACGGACATCCGATCACCGCCCCACCGCAGCTCGGTGGTAGCCGCGCAGCGCCGGATACGTGGTCAATACCGTCAGTACGACAACCCAGATCGTCACCTTGATCAGGTTGCTCATCACCGGGCCGCCGACGGCAAGGGCCCGCATCAGGTCGATCGCCGGCGTCATGGGCTGGTTCGCCACGATCGGCTGCAGCCAGCCCGGATACATGTCGACCGGGGAGAACCCCGAGTTGAAGAACATCAGCAGCGACGACAGCAGACCCAGGTAGGGCACCAAGGGCGCACCGGGTCGGGAGTTCACCGCCAGCGCAAGGGTCAGCATCGCGAAGGCCGTACCGAAGGCGACCGCCACCACAAAGATCCCGATCGCCGGCCCGATCCCCTGGGTGAAGCGGAATCCCATGGCGAAACCGGCGGCGACCAGGCAGATGGTGGTCAGCAGGGCGCGGATCGATTCGGCGAGCACTCGCGCGGTGAAGTCGGCTCCGCGGTTGATCGGCAGCACATACAGCCGACCGAGGAGCCCGGTCTTGCGTTCCATGTTCAGTCGGGTGGCCGAGACCACCGAGCCGAACATGGCACTGGTCAGGATCACCAGCGGCACCGTGCCGTAGATGCTGTCCATCCCGGTCGCGCTGCCGACCACATCGCCCAGTACGACCTTGAACATCAGCATCGTCAGCGCGGGGAAGATCAGGACCTGGATCAGTGTCGGCACATCGCGGACGGCGACCAGCAGCTGCCGTCCGGTCAGAATCAGCGTCTGCCGCCACCAGGCACCGAACGACGACTCCGGCAACAGGTCGGCGGCGGGAGCCACGCCGTCCTGTGCGGGACGTTCCGCGACAGCAGTCATCGCACCGCCCTCCGGGTGCCGATCACCAGCAGAATCGCCGCGACGACGAACAGTCCGGCGCTCCACCACACAGTCGGCGCCAGCCGGTTCCAGTCCAGCAGACCCGAGAGCGCCTCGCGCATGGCCTTGGTGACCTGCGAGATCGGTTGGTACTGGACGAAGCCCCGGATCCATTCGGGGAACTGGTTGAGCGGGATGAATCCGGTGGAGAGCATGCCGAGGATCAGCGTCGGAAATGCGACCAACTGGCTGGTGGCCTCCGGGGACTTCGCGACCAGGCCGATACCGTCGGCGCATAGCGCCAGACCCATCCCGATCATGCCCACCAGCGCGACCGCGATTGCCGCACCGGCTACCCCGGCGCCGCCGTCCTCCACCGAGACCGGGCGCCAGCCCATGATCAGGCAGGTGACCAGCCCGCAGGCCAGCGCCACCAGCAGCAGCACCAGGTTGGTGGCCGAACGAGCCAGGAACGGGATCACCGCCGGCATCGGCATCACCCGGAACCGGGTGTGCACACCTTCCTGACCGTCCATCGCCGAGCGCATCGCCGCCGAGGAGGCAACGAACGCCGCGGACTGCAGCATGATGATCGGCATCAGATATTGGGCGTAGTCGATCGTGGCGACCTCGGCGACGGCTTTGCGCAGCGGCAGGTAGAAACAGATCGCCAACAGGGCCGGGGAGAGAAAGGCGAAGATGAATTCGCCGTTGCGCAGGACCTTGAGCAGCCCGCGCACCGTGAGCACCCACCACTGCTGCAGTGGGTTGATGCGTCCTTTCGGGGGCCCCAGTTCCATGGACGGAACAGCGGCCACTGTTGCCGCCGTCATGATGGCGCCTTGTCGCTCTCGATCGGCGGACGCTCGCGTTCGGGATCGGTCAGGGCCAGGAACACCTCGTCCAGAGACGGGCGGCGCAGCGCGATATCGGCGAGCGGGATCTGCGCCGCTTCGGTCCGTTTGAGGATCTCCGCCAGGGTCGTCGGACCGTTCGGGGCCGGCACGGACAGGGCACTGGCGCCGGGATCGACGTCGGCCGCGGTAGGGCCGAGCAGATCGTGCAGGGTTGCCCGCAGCCGCGGCAGGTAGGCCGGATGTACCGGGGTGATCTCGCAGTAGGCGGCACCGGTGGCGGCTTTGAGTTCGTCGGAGGTGCCCTCGGCGATCACCTTGCCCTTGTCGATCACGACGATGCGGTCGGCGAGCGAGTCGGCTTCTTCCAGGTACTGCGTGGTCAGCAGGATGGTGACGCCCTGGTCCCGCAGGTTCTCCACCAAGCCCCATACGTCCTGGCGGCTGCGCGGATCCAGGCCGGTGGTCGGCTCGTCGAGGAAGACCACCTGCGGTTCGGTCACGAGCCCGCAGGCGATGTCGATCCGGCGGCGCATACCGCCGGAGTACTGTCCGACCTTCCGCCCGGCAGCGGCCCCGAGCCCGAAGGTGGCCAGCAGTTCATCGGCACGCTGTTTGGCGGCCTTCTTCTTCAGTCCCAGGAGCCGGCCGAACATCACCAGGTTCTCCCGACCAGTCAGCCCCTCGTCCAGGGCGGCGAACTGACCGGTCAGCATGACACTGCGACGCACGCCGGGGGCGTCCTTGACCACGTCGAAGCCGTTGACGGTTGCCGTGCCGCCGTCGGGCTTGAGCAGCGTGCACAGCATGTTGACGGTGGTGGTCTTGCCGGCGCCGTTCGGTCCGAGGATCGCCACGATCCGGCCCTTGGGCACCTGCAGGCTCACCCCGTCGACGGCGACGAAATCGCCGAAGACCTTGCGCAATCCCGTGGCCTCGATGGCCATCTCCAGATCTGCGTTCTCCCCGATCGGCACCAGATCCAGCGCCGGGAAGGCTTCGGTGCTCAGCTGAGCGCGCGCGAGCTCCTCCGGGGAGGTGATCGGCTGCGGCGGCGCCGGCCGGGTCACATCCCAGGTGGGTTTGCCTTCAGGCAGGCGGCGCGGTGCCGCCGGAGCTGCGACGGCCTCGTCGGACGGCGCGGCATCGCGATGCCACCCCAGGCCCGGGATCGCCCAGGTTCCGGTGCGCAACTCCCCGTCGTCGTGGCGACCGTGCCGGCCCCGTCGTGCCGGTGCGCGCTCGGGGGCAGGCACCGACACGCTACGGGTACCGGTGGTCACGTCCGGTGCCGGTGTCGTGGCTGGTGTCGGCATGGAGATCGCGGTCCCCGTATGCGGCCGGCGATCACCGTTGGGTTCCTCGACGGCGGTGTCTCCGTTGAGCTCACGGCGCCAGGAACGCAGCTGCGCGAGCGTCGGGTCGTCGTCGGGGACCCACGGCATCGTGTCGAGCAGCGGATCCAGCCCGCCGGACCCCGTCGTCCCGGCGAGTGGCGTGGTGCCACCGCCTGCGGGACGACCATCTGGATGGGGCATCGGTTCCTTACTCGCGGGCTGCTGCGGTCAGACGGGAGGACCCCTGCGAGCGTCTCGGGACGGGATGCTGCAGACGTCTCCCTTCACCAAGGCTATCGGTGCAGTTGTGACGCGCGTTGCACTCGGAAGGAAACTGAGACTGTTCGATTGACACGTATCAGGGCAAGTTCATCAGTTCATCTGACACCGTTTATGGGGGTGTCGACCCAGATTCAGGACCCGAGCAGGACGGCGAATCGGTCCAGCGATGCGACGACATCGTCGTGCAGCTCCTGGACCACTTTCTTCCCGATCGGGCCGACCACCGGTAGTCCCGACAGCCCCAGTTCGAAGCCGATCCGGGCTCCCGGTCCGGCCGGCTCCACGGTGAAGCCGATGGCGACCTTGACGCCCTTCTCTTTGGCGGCGAAGCGGAATGCCTGCGGAGCACGGTAGGTCTGCACCGTCCAGCGCAGCGGAATCGCGGTGCCTTTGACGTTGATGACCGAAGCGATGGTGCGGCCTTCGGCGACGTCCGCCGGCTTCGGCACCGTGTCCTGCCATGAATCGTGGAACACCAGCCAGTCACCGAACCGCGACAGGTCCGTCAGCGCCGCGAACGCCTCCTGCGGTGCGAGCGCCGTGTCGATCCAGGCGCTGGTCTTAGCCATGGTGACTCACTGTAAAGACCGGCCCGCCCCACAGATGCACGAAAGGCCCGAATCCCCCCGTTCAGGGGAATCCGGGCCTCTCGAGAGTTGTGCAGAGACTGCCGAGAACGACCTACTTGGCCTTCTCGAGCACCTCGACCAGGCGCCAGCGCTTGGTCGCCGACATCGGCCGGGTCTCCATGATCCGCACGCGGTCACCGACGCCGGCCGTCTCGGCCTCGTCGTGCGCCTTCACCTTGCTGGTGGTGCGGATGATCTTGCCGTACAGCGGGTGGCTCTTGCGATCCTCCAGCTCGACGGTGATCGTCTTGTCCATCTTGTCACTGACGACGTAACCGATCCGCTCCTTGCGGCGGTTGCGCTCTTCCACGTTCACGTTCTGGTCCTCGCTCATGCGTCATCTCCTTCCGGACCGGACGCCAGGCCCAGCTCACGCTCGCGCATCACGGTGTAGATCCGGGCGATCTCACGTCGCACGGTCCGCAGGCGGCGGTTGTTGTCGAGCTGGCCGGTGGCCATCTGGAAGCGAAGGTTGAAAAGCTCTTCCTTCGACTCCTTCAGCCGGTCGACCAGATCGGTGTCGCTGAGCTCGCGGAGCTCACCAGCAGCGATTCCGAGTGCCATCAGAACTGCTCCTCTCTGGTCACGATCCGGGTCTTCATGGGGAGCTTGTGCTGGGCGCGGCGCAGGGCCTCGCGAGCGGTCTCCTCATTGGGGTAGGTCATCTCGAACAGGACGCGGCCCGGCTTGACCGGGGCGACCCACCACTCGGGCGAACCCTTACCCGAACCCATGCGGGTTTCGGCCGGCTTCTTCGTGATCGGGCGGTCCGGGAAGATGTTGATCCAGACCTTGCCACCACGCTTGATGTGGCGGTTGATCGCGATACGAGCGGACTCGATCTGACGGTTGGTGATGTAGGCGCCTTCCAGCGCCTGGATACCGAAATCACCGAAGGTGACCTTGGTTCCGCCCGAGGCCTTACCCTTCAGGCTCGGGTGGTGCTGCTTGCGGTGCTTGACCCGACGAGGGATCAACATGCCTCAGCCCTCCTGGTTCTCGGCCTGCTCGGGAGCAGGCGCGGTGGTGGCCTCCGCGGTGGCCGCAGCGCGGCCGGCCTCGGTGCTGGTGCCGGTGGTACCGGACGCACCGCTGCGACGCGGACGCTGGGGACGGCGCGAACGACGATCCTCGGCTGCCGGAGCGGCCGCAGCCAGCTCGCGACGTCCGCCGACGATGTCACCCTTGTAGACCCAGACCTTCACGCCGATGCGGCCGAAGGTGGTCTTCGCCTCGAAGAAGCCGTAGTCGATGTCGGCGCGCAGCGTATGCAGCGGCACGCGTCCCTCGCGGTAGAACTCCTTACGGCTCATCTCGGCACCGCCCAGTCGGCCGGAGCACTGGACACGGATGCCCTTGACTCCCGGCTGACGCATGGCGGACTGGATGGCCTTGCGCATCGCGCGGCGGAACGCCACGCGGTTGCTCAGCTGCTCGGCGACGCCCTGGGCGATGAGCTGTGCGTCGGCCTCGGGGTTCTTCACCTCGAGGATGTTCAGCTGCACCTGCTTGCCGGTCAGCTTCTCCAGGCGTGCCCGGATGACGTCGGCGGAGGCGCCGCGACGGCCGATCACGATGCCCGGACGCGCGGTGTGGATGTCCACCCGGACACGATCGCGGGTGCGCTCGATCTCCACGCGGGAGATGCCGGCGCGATCGAGCTCGATCGGACGGCTGTCACCGGGAACACGGATCGGAGCCGCAAGCAGCTTGCGGATCTCGACGTCTTCCTTCACGTACTCCGAGTACTGCTTGTCGGCGTACCAGCGGGTGTTCCAGTCGGTCGTGATGCCGAGGCGGAAGCCATGCGGGTTGATCTTCTGGCCCATGCTCTACGCTCCCTTCTTCTTCTGCTGACGCGAGCGCTTACGGTCGGCGACCTCGCCGATCGCCGAGACCACCACGGTGATGTGGCTGGTGCGCTTGCGGATCCGGAAAGCACGACCCTGAGCACGCGGCTGGTACCGCTTCATGGTCGGGCCCTCATCGGCGAACGACTCGGTGACGACCAGGGTGCGACGGTCCAGGCCGAGGTTGTTCTCGGCGTTGGCGACGGCGCTGGCCAGCACCTTGGCGACCGGCTCGGACGCGGCCTGCGGGGCGAACCGCAGGATGTCCAGGGCCTCGTCGACGTTCTTGCCGCGGATCAGGTCGATCACACGACGCGCCTTCATCGGCGTGACGCGAACGAACTTCGCGGTGGCGCGTGCACTCTGCACTGCGTTATCTGTCTGCGTAGTCATGGTTACCGGCGCTTCGCTTTCCGGTCATCCTTGATGTGACCCTTGAAGGTGCGGGTAGGGGCGAACTCGCCCAGCTTGTGACCGACCATCGATTCGGAAACGAACACGGGCACATGCTTGCGACCGTCGTGGACGGCAAAGGTGTGACCGATGAAGTCGGGGATGATGGTCGAGCGGCGGGACCAGGTCTTGATGACCTGCTTGGTGCCCTTCTCGTTCTGCAGATCCACCTTCTTCAGGAGGTGGTCGTCGACGAACGGGCCTTTCTTCAGGCTGCGTGGCATTTCTTACCTCCTCCTAGTTATCGCTTGTTCTTGCCGGTGCGACGACGACGGACGATCATCTTGTCGCTGGCCTTGTTCTTACGGGTGCGGCCTTCGAGCTGACCCCACGGGCTGACCGGGTGACGGCCACCGGAGGTCTTGCCCTCGCCACCACCGTGCGGGTGGTCGACCGGGTTCATCACGACACCGCGGACGATCGGGCGACGGCCCTTCCAGCGCATGCGGCCGGCCTTGCCCCAGTTGATGTTCGCCTGCTCGGCGTTGCCCACCTCGCCGACGGTGGCGCGGCAGCGCACGTCGACACGACGGATCTCGCCGGAAGGCATACGCAGGGTCGCGTACGGCCCCTCCTTGCCCAGCAGCTGGATCGACGCGCCGGCCGAACGAGCCAGCTTGGCGCCGCCGCCCGGACGCAGCTCCACATTGTGGATGTGGGTACCGGTCGGGATGTTGCGCAGCGGCAGGTTGTTACCCGGCTTGATGTCGGCGTTGGGGCCGGACTCGACCACATCGCCCTGCTTCAGGTTCTTCGGCGCGAGGATGTAGCGCTTCTCGCCGTCGACGTAGTGCAGCAGCGCGATCCGCGCGGTGCGGTTCGGGTCGTACTCGATGTGCGCGACCTTGGCGTTGATCCCGTCCTTGTCGTTGCGACGGAAATCGATGACGCGGTAGGCGCGCTTGTGCCCGCCACCACGGTGCCGGGTGGTGATCCGGCCGTGGGCGTTACGCCCGCCCGTGCTGTGCAGGGGGCGGACCAGGGACTTCTCCGGATGGTCACGGGTGACCTCGGCGAAGTCGGCTCCCGAGGCGCCGCGGCGGCCCGGGGTTGTCGGCTTGTACTTACGAATAGCCATAGTTGTTCAGTCCCTCTCTGACGAGCACGCGGTCAGCTGACCGCGCCCCCGAAGATCTCGATGGGAGTGCTGCCTTCACGCAGCGTCACGATGGCGCGCTTGGTGTTCTTGCGCTTGCCGTAGCCGGAGCGAGTGCGCTTGCGCTTGCCCTCGCGGTTGGCGGTGTTGACGCTGTCGACCTTCACACCGAAGATCTGCTCCACAGCGATCTTGATCTGGGTCTTGTTGGCATCGGGGTGGACCAGGAAGGTGTACTGGCCTTCTTCCAGGAGGCCGTAGGCCTTCTCCGAGACCACCGGCGCCACGATGATGTCGCGCGGATCAGCGTGCGTCGTCATGTCAGGCCTCCTTCTTGGTGTTCGCGTCGACGAAGGTGTTGAGCGTCTCGACGCTGAACACGATCTCGTCGGCGTCGAGGACGTCGTAGGTGTTCAGCTGGTCCGGCGCGATCGCGTGCACGTTCTGCAGGTTCGCGATGCTCTTGCGAGCGGCGTCGTCCTCACGGCTGAGGACCACCAGGAACTTGCGACGGTCACTGATCTGCTCCAGGAAGGTCCGTGCCGACTTGGTCGACGGGCTCTGGCCCTGCACCAGTTCGGTGACCACGTGGATGCGCTCGTTGCGCGCCCGGTCCGAGAGGGCACCGCGCAGTGCGGCGGCCTTCATCTTCTTGTTGACCTTCTGCGAGTAGTCGCGCGGCTGCGGACCGTGCACGGTGCCACCGCCGACGAACTGCGGCGAGCGGATCGAACCCTGACGGGCGCGGCCGGTGCCCTTCTGGCGGTACGGCTTGACGCCGCCGCCACGGACCTCGCCGCGGGTCTTGGTCGAGTGCGTGCCCTGACGGCCGGCGGCCTGCTGGGCCACGACGACCTGGTGCATGAGCGCGATGTTCGCGGTCACGTCGAACAGGTCGGCCGGCAGCTGCACGGTGCCTTCGGTGGCCCCGGCCGGGGTCCGGACGTCCAGCGTCAGCTTGGTTGCGGTTTCGGTGCTCACTTGTCGCCGCCTTTCACAGCGTCGCGAACCACCACGATGCCGCCCTTGCGGCCGGGGATCGCGCCCTTGATCAGCAGGAGACCGGCCTCAGGATCCACCTTGTAGACGGTGAGGTTCTGAGTGGTCACCTTGTCGTTACCCATGCGGCCGGCCATGCGCTTGCCCTTGAACACGCGGCCCGGGGTGGCGCAGCCACCGATCGAACCGGGTGAACGGTGCACGCGATGAGCGCCGTGGGTGGCGTTGGCACCGGCGAAGCCGTGCCGCTTCATGACACCGGCGAAGCCCTTGCCCTTGGAGGTGCCGGTCACGTCGACCTTGACACCGTCGGCGAACAGGTCGGCGCCGAGCTCCTGGCCCACCTCGAAGTCCGCGACGTCAGCGACGCGGATCTCGGCGATGTGGCGGCGCGGGGTGACACCGGCCTTGGAGAACTGGCCGGAGACCGGCTTGTTCACCTTGCGGGGGTCGATGGCGCCGTAGGCGAGCTGCACGGCGGTGTAGCCGTCACGCTCGTCGGTGCGGAGCTGGGTGACGACGTTGCCACCGGTGGCGATGACGGTCACCGGGACGACCCGGTTGTTCTCGTCGAAAACCTGGGTCATGCCGAGCTTGGTGCCCAGCAGGCCCTTCTTTGCAGTCTGATTGCTCATTTTCGTGTCCCCCGTCACTGAATGTTGACGTCGACGCTGGCCGGCAGGTCGATGCGCATCAGCGCGTCGACCGTCTTCGGCGTCGGGTCGAGGATGTCGATGAGTCGCTTGTGCGTGCGCATCTCGAAGTGTTCGCGGCTGTCCTTGTACTTATGCGGCGAACGGATGACGCAGTACACGTTCTTTTCTGTGGGCAACGGCACCGGGCCGACCACCCGTGCACCCGTACGGGTCACGGTGTCCACGATCTTGCGCGCCGAAGCGTCGATCGCCTCGTGGTCGTAGGCCTTGAGCCTGATGCGGATCTTCTGTCCCGCCACGCTGTGTCCTCTTCCGTCTGTATGTCTCTCGACGAACAGAACACCGCGCGGACTCACACCCGCGCAGGCGGGCGGCAACGGAGCCACACTACGACCGGCCCCGTTAGCTGCGGGGCGCGATCAACGCTGTTCTTTTCGTCGTTGTACGTGCCGGACCAGATGTCCGACGCCGGCTCGTGAGCCGACTGGATTTCCCCGGTACCCGCGGTCGGGCGTGTCGTGTCCGTGATTCCACAACAGGGAAGAGCACGCGGTACACGCCCGGGTCCGCGTTTGACGGCCCGGAGGGGTTCATCGCCTCGCAAGAGGCAACCCGACAAGTATGCAACAGCGCAGGGACGGATACCAAATCGGTGTTCGGGCGGGGCCCGTTCAGGCAGATCGGAGCCGCCCGCCCCTGGTGTGGGCCACAGAGTACCTAGTAGCGTGATCGGTGACACACCGTAAACGGACGAACGCGACATGGTTGTTGCGAGTCAGGGGAAACAACTCAATGCTGTCGAAGCTCGGCGCAGTCGCCGAACAGGTCGGAGATGCTCTCAAGGCCAGCAAGGCGCTGCGCGAGGCGCGGCTGACCGATATCAAGAAGCCCCGGCGCCTGGTGGAGACCTTCAAGAACACCAAGATCATCGGGCCGATGGCCACGGTGATGGCCTACAACAGTAAGGACATCCCCGATCGGCCGGCCATCAGCGACGAACACGGAACGCTGACCTGGGCGCAGGTCGACCGGCAGAGCAACGCCCTGGCCAACACCCTGCTCGATGCCGGCCTCAAGCCTGGGTCGGTGGTGGGCATCATCGCCCGCGATCACCGGGCGGTGCCCCTGGCCCAGTTCGCCGCCGGCCGCTCCGGGATCCGCCTGGCACTGATGAACACCGGATTCGGCGCCGCCCAGTTCGTCGAGGTCGCCGAGCGCGAGAAGCTCGAAGCGATCCTGTACGACGAGGAATTCGCCGGCCTGGCCGACAGTCTGCCGCCGGAGATGCTGCGCATCGTCACCTGGCACGAGGGCGACGCCGACTTCGGCGAGAACATCCGCACCCTCGAAGAGGTCGTGGCCACCGGCCGCACCACCATGCCGCCGACCCCGAAGACCTGGGGCGGCATGGTGATCCTCACCAGCGGGACCACCGGCCTGCCCAAGGGTGCTCGTCGCGCCAAGTTCTCGCCGTTCGCCAGCGCTCTGCTGGTCGACCGGGTCCAGTTCCCCTACCGCAGCTCGGTCGTGATCGTCTCGCCGCTGTTCCACTCCACCGGCTTCGCGACCTGGGCCGTGGCCACCGCCGGCGGCAACGAGACCGTACTGCTGCGTCGCTTCGACGCCGAGAAGACCCTGGCGGCCATTGAACGGCACAAGGCCGAGCTGCTGGTGGCGGTGCCGACCATGCTGCACCGCATCCTGGCGTTGGGCCCGGAGGTGATCGGCAAGTACGACACCTCCTCGCTCAAGTCGGTGGTCGTGGCCGGTTCGGCGCTCTCGCCGACGCTGTCGGAAGCCTTCCAGGACCAGTTCGGCAACGTCCTGTACAACCTGTACGGCTCCACCGAGGTCGCCATCGCCTCGATCGCCAAGCCCGAGGAGCTGCGGCAGGCGCCCGGCACCATCGGCAAGGCCCCTGTCAGCAGCTACATGGTGCTCTTCGACGACAACGATCAGCGGATCACCGAACCCAACGTCAAGGGCCGGCTGTTCGTCCGCAACGGCGCCCCGTTCGAGGGGTACACCGACGGACGCAACAAGCAGATCCTGGAAGGTCACATGTCCACCGGCGATATGGCCTACTTCGACGAGAACGGCCTGTGGTTCATCGCCGGCCGCGACGACGACATGATCGTCTCCGGCGGCGAGAACGTGTACCCGCTGGAAGTGGAGAACCTGCTCGCCGAGCACGACGCCGTCGCCGATATCGCGGTGATCGGCGTCGACGACGACGAGTTCGGCACCCGCCTGCGCGCCTTCGTCGTCCCGGCCGAGGGCGCCAGCCCCGACGCCGACGAGCTGCGCGCGCACGTCAAGTCGAACCTGGCCCGCTACAAGGTCCCGCGCGACATCGTCTTCGTCGAGGACCTGCCGCGCAACCCCACCGGCAAGCTGGTGCGGCGCGAGCTGCCCACCGGACCGCTGGACGGGTGAGCCGCTGACGGGTCGACGGCACACGGGGCCGGGAGTTCTGCGGAGCTCCCGGCCCCGTTCGTTCTTCTGCCGTGTCGCCGACAGTCCCGGCTGAGCGTGTCGCCGACAGTCCCGGCTGGGCGTGTCGCCGACAGTCCCGGCTGGGCGTGTCGCGACTCATTTCGGCAGGTCGCGCCCGGCCTGTCGCCGCGACTTGCACAGATACGCCGCGACACGCTGTCGGCGGTGACCCCGGCAGCTCGATCTAGGGGCGAGACCCCCGAAACGCGGCCGGGTCTGTGGAGAACTCGCAGCGGTGTGCACGACGCTGTGGACGGCGAGGGACAGCCGAGGCCGCCGTGGCGTGGAATCGTCGCATGTCCATCCCAGACGCCGAGCTGCCGTACCCGACGGACCGCTACGGGTTGATCCACCGGGCCGCGGCGCTCGCGTCGGGGTTCACCGACCGAGATCTCCGGTCTGCGGTGAAGTCCGGGCGGCTCGAGCGGGTGACCAAGGGGACCTACCTGGCGCCGGCGCAGCCTGATCGTCGCGACGCGGCCGCCGTTGCCGAGAACGCCCTGGCACAGTTCCGGTTGCGCAGCATCGCCGTGGCGACTCTGCCCAGCCACGCCGGCGCGACCGTTCTGAGCCACGCATCGGCGGCGGTGCTCCACGGACTTCCGATGCTCAAGCCGGCCCTGACTCGTGTCCACCTGACCAACGGAGAACTCGGCGGGGGACGCGTACGCCAGAAGACACTGGTGCACACCGGCGAACTGCCGGCCGGCGACATCGACGACATCGACGGCGTCGCCGTCACCGGTCTGGCCCGGACCGCGGCCGACGTCGCCCAGAGTTCTCCGCCCGACGATGCGCTGGCGTTCGCCCGCGCCTTGACCGTGTTCGACGCGGCCCTGCGCGCCGGGGTCGAGAAAGAGGCTCTCGAGTTCCAGCTCGCCGGGCGCCGCCGGCGCGGCACCCGCGTCGCCAAAGCCGCACTGCAGTGGGCGGACAAGGACGCCGAATCGGTGGGCGAATCGTGGGGACGCGCGCAGATGATCCAGGCCGGGCTGCCGGTGCCCAGCCTCCAGTCCGAATGCAGGGTCGGCCGTCGGACGTACCGGGTCGACGGTCTCTGGGCCGACCGGCTGGTGTGGGAGTTCGACGGTCACGTCAAGTACGGCCGGTACCGGCGGCCGGGCGAGAGCGCCGCCGACGCGGTGTGGCGCGAGAAGCAACGAGAAGATGCGCTCCGCGGCATCGGCCTGATGGTGGTCCGCTCCGTCTGGTCGGATCTGGAACAGCGCCGGCTGGTGCCGAAGCTCGCACATTGGCTCGATCACTTCGACATCCGCTGACCGGCAGGCCGCTCATTCAGCCGGCAACAGCTCTGCGGTACGTGTGTCGCGGCAGGCCCCTCAGCGCGTGTCGCGACTCATTCCGGCAGGTCGCGGCCCTGCCGACTCCGCGACGTGCGCAGATGGGTCGCGACACGCGACCGGCCGCCCTCGCGACACGCGACCGACCGCCGTAGCGACACGCACCCGACCGCGCCGGCGACAGACGACCGACCGCCCCGGCGACACCCCACCCCGGCCGAAGAAGAGGCCCGCAGACAGGTTGTCGATTAGCGTCAACGCCATGGGATCAACCGCACAGCCCCTCGCGGTTCCACAGCCCCGTGCGATCGCGCCGCTCCCGACCCGGCGCGCGCCGCGGCCGTCGAACGTCACGCTGAAGTTCACGATGGCCCTGACGGGCACCGTTTTCGCGTTGTTCGTGCTGGTCCACATGATCGGCAACCTGAAGGTCTACACCGGCGCGGCCAACTTCGACGACTACGCGCACTGGCTGCGCACCCTGGCCGAACCGCTGCTGCCCTACGAGGGCGCCCTGTGGATCTTCCGGATCGTGCTGCTGGCCGGTCTGGTCGCCCACGTCGGCGCTTCGGCGATCCTGGTGGTCCGCGCACGCCGGGCCCGCGGCCGTTTCCGCCGCACCGGGATGAACTGGCGCCGGCTGCCGGCGACCCTGATGCCCTGGACCGGCGTGGTGCTGCTGGTCTTCATCGTGCTCCACATCCTGGATCTGACCACCGGCACCAGACCGATCGCACCGCAGAGCTTCGAGCCGGCCACCGAGACCACCTCGCACGCCTTCGCCAACCTGGTCGCCAGTTTCGAGCGCTGGCCGATGGCGTTGTTCTACATCGTGGTGATGGTGATGCTGGGACTGCATCTGGTGCACGGGCTGTGGTCGCTGGTCACCGACTTCGGGGTGAGCGGGCGGCGGCTGCGCCAGGTGTGGGCCGCGGTCGCGCTGATCTTCGCCGCGGTCGTGATGCTCGGCAACATCACCATCCCCGTCGCGGTCCTGGCCGGGTGGGTCTCCTGACCGCCCGCAGCCCGCGCAGCCGCTCGACCGCATCCGCCCGCCCCGAGGGAGTGATCTGACATGGACCGCCTGCACACGGTCGGCGACGACCTGTCCGGTAACGCCCCCGCCGGTGACCCGGCCACCGCCTGGCAGCGCCGCCGCGACGACTACCGCGTCGTCGGCCCGCTCAACCGCCGCAAGTTCTCGGTGATCGTGGTCGGCACCGGGCTGGCCGGCGCCGGGGCCGCCGCGGCCCTGGCCGAACTGGGCTACCACGTGCACGCCTTCACCTTCCACGACGCGCCGCGCCGGGCCCACAGCGTCGCCGCGCAGGGCGGTATCAACGCCATGCGCGCCCGCAAGATCGACAACGACTCGATCCGCCGGTTCGTCACCGACACCGTCAAGGGCGGAGACTTCCGCGGCCGCGAGGCCGACGCCTTCCGCCTGGCCGAGGAGTCGATGCGGGTGATCGACCACCTCAACGCCATCGGCGCACCCTTCGCCCGCGAATACGGCGGCGCCCTGGCCACCCGCAGTTTCGGCGGCGTCCAGGTCTCGCGCACCTACTACACCCGCGGGCAGACCGGCCAGCAGCTGCAGATCGCCGCCTCCCAGGCCCTGCTGCGCCAGGTCGCCGCCGGCAACGTCACCCTGCACACCCGCCAGGAGATGCTCGACCTGATCGTGGCCGACGGCCGCGCCCAGGGCATCGTCGTGCGTGATCTGGTGACCGGACAGATCGGCGCGCAGACCGCCCACGCGGTGGTGCTGGCCACCGGCGGCTACGGCACCGTCTTCTACCAGTCGACGCTGGCGCGCAACTCCAATGCGACCGCGGCCTGGCGCGCGCATCGGCGCGGGGCGTATCTGGCGTCGCCGTCGTTCGTCCAGTTCCATCCCACCGCCCTGCCGGTCAGCGCGCCGTGGCAGTCCAAGACCACCCTGATGAGCGAGTCGCTGCGCAACGACGGCCGCATCTGGGTGCCCCGCACGGCCGGCGACGACCGCCCGCCCGGCCAGATCCCCGAGGACGAACGCGACTACTACCTGGAACGCAAGTACCCCACCTACGGGAACCTGACCCCGCGCGATGTGGCCTCCCGCGCCGCCCGCGAGCAGATCGAGAGCGGCCACGGCGTCGGCCCGCTGCGCAACAGCGTCTACCTCGACTTCGCCGACGCCCTGGCGCGGCTGGGCCGGCCCACCCTGGCCGCGCGGTACGGGAACCTGTTCACGATGTACCGCGACACCACCGGCGAGGACCCCTATCAGGTGCCCATGCGGATCGCCCCGGCCGCCCACTTCACCATGGGCGGGCTGTGGACCGACTACAACCAGATGTCATCGATCCCGGGCCTGTTCGTCGGCGGCGAGGCCGGCTGGGGCTACCACGGCGCCAACCGCCTGGGCGCCAACTCGCTGCTGTCGGCGTGCGTCGACGGCTGGTTCACCTTGCCCTATTCGGTGCCCGACTATCTGGCCGGTCTGCTCGGCGAACCCGTGCTGGCCGCCAACGACGAGGCCGTGCGGGCCACCGCCGCCGATGTGCACGCGCGCATCGACGCGCTCACCTCGATCGGCGGCACCACCGGACCGGGGTTGTTCCACCGCGAACTCGGCGCCATCTTGTACGAGGGCTGCGGGGTGAGCCGCTCGGCCGCCTCCCTGACCCGGGCCCTGGAGCGGATCGACGAACTGTCGGCACGCTTCTGGTCGGACCTGCGGGTGGTCGGCGGCACCGGGGCGTTCAACCAGGAACTCGAACGCGCCGGCCGCGTCGCCGACTTCCTGGAACTGGCGCACCTGATGTGCCTGGATGCGCTCGACCGCGACGAATCGTGCGGGGCGCACTTCCGTACCGAACACCAGACCCCCGACGGGGAGGCGCTGCGCGACGACGCCGACTGGTGCTTCGCCTCGGCGTGGGAGACCCGCCCGGACGGCAGCGCCGTCCGGCACCGCGAAATGCTCGAGTTCACCGCCACCGAGCTGGCGACCCGCAACTACCGATAGAGGGGAGCACCGCCGTGAAGATCACCATCGAGGCCTGGCGCCAGGACAACGCCGACGCCCCGGGACGCTTCGAGACCTACCTGATCGACGCCACACCCGAGATGTCGCTGCTGGAGGTGCTCGACCTGCTCAACGAACAGCTCGTGGCCTCAGGTGAGGAACCGGTCGCCTTCGACTCGGACTGCCGCGAAGGCATCTGCGGGGCCTGCGGGATCACCGTCGACGGCCGCCCGCACGGGCCGGTGCCCAACACGCCGTCGTGCCTGCAGCACCTGACCCAGTTCCCCGATCCGACCCGCATGCGGCTGGAACCGCTGCGCGCGGCCGCCTTCCCGGTGGTGCGGGATCTGGCGGTGGACCGTTCGGCGCTGGACCGGGTGATCGAGGCCGGCGGACACGTGGGGATCAACACCGGTCAGGCCGCCGACGCCGACGCCGAACTGGTGAATCAGCAGACCGCCGAGACCGCCCTGGACTTCGCCGGCTGCATCGGCTGCGGGGCGTGCGTGGCCGCCTGCCCGAACGGGGCCGCGCACCTGTTCGCCGGCGCCAAACTGCTGCACCTGTCCCAGCTCAGCTACGGCCGCCAGGAACGCGGGGCGCGGGCCCGGGCGATCGCCGGTCAGCTCGACCACGACTTCGGCCCGTGCTCCACCTTCGGCGAATGCGCGCAGGTCTGCCCCGCCGACATCGATCTGTCGGCGGTCGCGGCGGTCAACCGGGAGTCGATGCGGTTCTCGTTGCGCCACAAGGCCGACTGAACCCTCTATCCTCTCGCTATGAGCAAAGACTCCCCCACCTACGCGCTGCGCAAGCGGCTGCCGGGCAACCTGCTGGGCAAGACCCTGTTCTCGATGGGCATGGTCGCCAAGGTCCCCTACTTCGGCACGGTGCTTCCGCTGGTGCAGGAGATGCGTCCGGGCTACTGCCGCGTGGTCTCCCCCAACTGGTTCGGTGTGCACAACCACCTGGGCACCTTCCACGCGATCGCCGCGTGCAACCTGGCCGAGGCGGCCATGGGCATGCTGATGGAGGCCACCACTCCGTCGTCGCACCGCTGGATCCCCAAGGCCATGAACGTGCAGTACCTGGCCAAGGCCAAGACCCGGCTGACCGCGCATGCCGAACTCGCCGAGCCGATCGACTTCGACGCCGTCACCGAGGGCATCGACGTGGTGGTCTCGGTCCGCGTCTGCGACACCGACGGGGTCGAAGTGGTGCACGCCGACATCACCACCTGGGTCACCCCGGCCTGACCGGCTTCAGCCTTACCCCTCGTCTGGCAGCCTTACCCCGCTTCCGGCTCCGCCCTAACCGCTTCTCAGGTGCAGACAGTAGGGTTATCGACGACCTGAATCCCTCCGGCCGGAGGGCGTACACGTGATCTAAGGAAGACCCGTCGTGAGTTCCAACCGTGTGATCGACCCGCGCGCCGCCGAGCGCCGCCGGTCCCTGCTCCTGACCCTGGCCGCCGTCACCGTGCTGGTCGTGGTCGCCGCCGTCGTCATCATCGTGACCACGCGCGGGGAGAACAGCAACAGCAACGCCGCCAACGACGGCCTGGACGGGCGCGGCGGCGACGCGGTGCCCACCGTGGTCACCGACAACGGTGCGATCCGCCTGACCGGGGCGCCGGCCGGCACCACCCCGCCGGTGATCGTCACCATCACCGAGGACTTCCAGTGCCCGGCGTGCGCGCAGTTCGAGACCGTGATGGGCCCGGCCCTGGCGCCGTACCACTCCAACCCGGAGGTGGCCGTGGACTACGTCTCGATCAACATGCTCGACCGCGCCTCGACCACCCAGTACTCCACCCGCGCGGCCAACGCCTCGATGTGTGTGGCCGAGAAGACCGGCAAGGACGGCGACCTCTCCACCTGGCTCGAGTACCACAACATGCTGTTCGCCAACCAGCCGCCCGAGGGCGGCGCCGGTCTGGCCGACGCCGAACTGATCCGGCTGGCCAAGGAGGTCGGTGTCGACGACATCTCCTCGTGCGTCGAGGACGTGCCGTACAAGAAGTGGATCGGTGAGAACTCCGAGAAGGTCATGAGCGAGCCCGGCTTCACCGGCACCCCGAACGTGCGGATCAACGGTGAAGTGGTGCAGGTCAACGACGGCGCCGATCTGCAGAACAAGATCAACGCCGCCGTCGAGGCCGCGAAGTGACCGAGGCCGGTAACGAGCGCGGCGACCTCGCCGACGAGGTCGCCGCCTCGGTGTCACCGGCCGCCGAAGCCGCCGTCGCCGAGCCAGCAGTTCCCGGCGACGTCGCTGACGACGCGGTCTCTGCGACTGCCGTTTCCGGGCCCGGCGCGACCGGCCCGCTCGCCGCCCTGACCGCACTGCGGCCCTTCGGCATCGTCTCCTCGTGGGTGCTGCTGATCGCCGGGATCCTGGGAATGGCCGCCTCGGCCGCCCTGTCGATCGAACGCATCGATCTGCTGAAGAACCCGAACTACATTCCCTCGTGCAACTTCAGCCCGATCCTCTCGTGCGGTTCGGTGATGATCACCGAACAGGCCGAGTTCCTCGGCTTCCCGAACCCGCTGCTCGGACTGCCGGCCTTCGGCGTCATCCTGGCCACCGCGGTGCTCTCGGTCGGGCGCGTCCGGCTGCCCCGCTGGTACTGGATCGGCCAGAGCCTGGTCACCGCCGTCGGCTTCGTCTTCGTCAACTACCTGGCGTTCCAGTCGATCTACCGGATCGGCGCCCTGTGCCCGTACTGCATGGTGGTCTGGACGGTCACCCCGATCATCCTGGTACTCAGCATCTCCCGCGCCCTCGGCGACGGATCACTGGGCCGCACGCTGCGCGATGCGTCCTGGTTCCTGCTGGCCGCCTGGTACGCCGTGGTGATCTTCGCCGGCGGCTATGAGTTCTGGGACTACTGGCGCACCCTGTTCTGATCTGCGCCGGTTCAGGCGATCGCGCCGGCGATCAGCCAGGCCGCCATCGCGATACTCGCATGCGGCCCGCTGCCCAGCGCCCCGGGGATGATCGACCCGTCCACCACCCGCAGCCCGCGGATCTGGCGCACCCCGCCCAGGTCGTCGACCAGCCGTCCCAGCGGGAGCGTCCCGGTCGCGTGCTGCGACATCCCCGTCACCGGATCGACCCGGATCGACCCGGGCACCACCAGTGGGGCGTACACCGGCGACTCGAGCATCTGCACCACGTCGGCCACAGCCCGTGCCATCCGGGCCGATGACGCCGCGTCCGGCTCCCCCAGATCCAATCCGCGCCCGTCCAGGGTCCCGACCGCCGGATGGGCCAGGTCGGCCACCCCGACCGGTACCCCGGCCGGCTCGTCGGGGTGGCGCGGACCACCGATGAACCGCGCGAAGTCGTCGCTGTAACACCGGATCTCCACCCCGTCGACGCCGGTCAGCCCGCCGGCCCCTGCTGGTTCGCCGGCCCCTCCTGGTTCGCCGGCCCGTTCTGGTTCGCCGACTCCGCCCGACTGCACCACCGACTGCAGCAGCGCCGGGGCCGTCAGTGGCCGCACTGGCTGCCACCGCACCAATCGTTCCGGGTGTTCGTGCGGGTGCACCCGGTCCAGCCCCATCGCCGCCAGCACCCCGCTGCGCCGCAGCAGCGCCGCGGTCCCCAGCGTGCCGGCGGCCACGATCACCTCCCCGGCGATCACCTCCTGCCCGCGCACGCGGACCCCGCGCACCC
>NZ_BANT01000006.1 GCF_000333015.1 Gordonia hirsuta DSM 44140 = NBRC 16056
GCTCCCCCCGGCCCCCGGCGGCGGCGCGACCGGTTGCGGCGCGACCGGCGACGGCGTTCCCGGAGTCGTGGACGGTGCGGCCGCCGACAGCAGCTGCCCGGCGATCTGCAGCATCGCCCCACCCACCGGCAGAGCCGCCTGCATCACGGTGGTGAGCAGTTCCGGACTCAGCGGCGGCGGGGTCACCGGGACCGGCGCTCCGTCGGCGACCATCTTGGCCGTCGGTGCCGCCAATTGCGCCCGGGTGCTCGCGACCACCGCCATCGCCTCGGTGAGGCCTTCGGCTGCGAAGCCGAGGGCGGCCAGCTGCCCCGGCGGGGTCATGATCGCCGGCAGGATTCCCGCGATCAGACCGGCGGTTTTGACGATGACACCCTGCAGCGCAACCAGACCGGCCCCGACGATCGCCAGACCGCCCTGGATGTCGGCGGCCATGGCGGTGCCCTGCGCGATCAGCCGCCCCGCATCGGCCGACGACGCGATGGTCTTGGTGACAGCTCCGGTCGCCGACGTCCCGTCCCACAGCCCGCTCAGCGCCTGCACCGCACTGGTGGCCGCCCCGATCCCGGTCTGCAGTGCCGAGGCCAGCCCGCTCAGGTGAGCGGTGGGATCACCGCCGCCACCGGGCAGGGTTCCGGTTCCGAAGGTGCGCAGCAACTCCGCGAGCGGAGCCAGCAAGGCCAGCGGGTCCAGCACCGGCAGCACCGGCAGATCCGGCAGCCCGGGCGGAGCCAGGAGCCGTCCCAACTCCTGCGGATCCGGGATCGCCGGTCCTGGGCCGGGGGCGAGATGCCCCAGCCCCAGCTCGTTGAGCAACTCCGAGGGGGTGCGCTGCAGCAGCCCCGTCAGCCCGGTCGGCTCCAGCAGCTGGCCGAGGGTGGGTTCGGCGTGTCCGCCCGCTGGTTCCAGGACCGCGGCGGCAGCCTCCGGCGCCGTCATGCCGGCCCGATTCCCGAGGCGGCAGCCGCGTCAGACCCGTGCAATGCCGCCAGCCCCGCGGTCGCGGCCCCGGCCGTGGCCGACTGGACGACGGCCAGTGCGGCCACCGATGCCAGGTGATTGGCTTGGGCCAGGGCGAAGGCGGCCAGGAACTCCTGCCCGATCAGCCCGAACGCTCCGGTCATCACCGCGGTCTGGACCGCGGCATCGGCGGTACCGGCGGCGGCGGTGGCCGCGCTCAGCGCTGCTGCACTGGCGGCGAACGACTCCACCGCCCCGGTCACGACGGTTACGTGATTCATCGGTTCCCCCTCATCTGGCTGTCTGTGTGCACCCGGTCGCTGTCTGCCGACCGGTCGGCGTTACCGCGATCAAGCCTGTGGTGATCGCGGCACGCGGTGCGGTCAGAGATTGGACGCACCGGAGGCTTCCTCGGTTCCCTGACCGCCCGGCGTGTCGTCGAATTCCTCCAAGAATTCGGCGGTCAGGTCGGCCCGCCGGGTGCACAGTTCCCGCGCAGCCGCCGCGGCGGCCTCCACGATGAGCTGCGAGAGCACTGCGGCATCTCCGCGACCGGCTCCGGGACGCAGCTGCAGTCCCGCCAGCGCGCCCGCGCAGTCCAGCTGCACCACGACCCGACCCTCATCGGCCCGCGCGGTCACCGTCAGCGAGGTCAGCTCGCGATGCAGACGTTCCAGGACCGCCAGGTGCGCGGCCGCTTCGGCGGTGATCGCATCCATCGCGCTGGTCATGAGCCGAGCCCGTGACCAGCGGTCCGCGCCCGCGGCACGGAGGTACGGCACCAGGTTTCGGCATTCTCTTCGATCCGCAGCAGGGCCGAGCGGTCGGGCAACCCCAACGCGTCGAGGACCTGGGTCGCGGTCCCGGCGGCGGCCAGCTGTTCGCGACGCCGGTAGCCGCTGCCGGCAGCGGCCAGGGCACACAGCGCCACGATCCGTTCGGCCACCACCTCCAGGCTCACCGACAGCTGCGTCTGGGCGATACGCAAGCCCACCGGCAGTCCGTCGGCCGTGGTAGTCACCGCCAGCCCTCCACACGTCGAGGTGGCATGACTCAACTCCGGCGCCGAGGCCGCCGGCTCGAGCAGATCGTTTCTGTTCCCCATGCCGATTAGACGCACGTTCGGCCGATCCGGTTCCCTGCTACCGGTCCCCGCGCGTGTCGCGGCCGGCCCGCGCAGCGGCACCGTCCACGCGGGCGGTCGGTGAGCCCATTAGGACTTGGACGCACGGGATCGTCGTTCGGTTCCATCATCGGTTTCCCGGGCGTGCCCCGCACATGCGGTCGTAGCGTTCACCCACCGGCGGAGCGATCCGCCGCGACGCTGACAAAGGGGGACCCATGACCGAAGCACCCATGACGAAAACACCGCCGACCGACACCGCTCCGGCCGATACGCCGATGGTGTTGCCGCCCTGGCTCGCCGGGTCCGCCGACGAGGTGCCGGCCGACCCACCGGCAGCTGCCGCGGCCGACCAGGCCGGTCTGCGGGCAGTCGAACCGTCCGAGGCTGCACTGCCTGACGCCGATCTGCCTGACCCCGATCTGTCCGGGGCCGATCTGTCCGGGGCCGATCTGTCCGGCATCGGTTTTTCCGGCATCGACCTGTCCGGCGTCGGCGTCCCTCACGATCGGCCGGCAGCCGTCCCGGCCGTCGCGGCGCCTCCGGCCAGAGCTGCGCAGGCCCGTCCCCACCAGGCGATTCCGTCGGCTCCCGTCCCGGAGACACCGCACCCGGGCACACCGCACACGCGCATGCCGCAGACCGGCATGCAGCGCACGCGTGCACCACGCCCGATCCCGCAACGCCCGGGAGCGAATCACGCGGTCGACGGGCCGGACGCCTTCTCGCGCCAGCACGAACCCGGCCCGGCACTCGATGAGGTGGCCCTGCTGCGCAAGGCCCGCCGGGCCCCGGCCCGCGGCTGGCGCCGGGCCGTCCACAACCTGTCCGCCGGGACCATCAACCCCGGAGAGTCGACGGCTGAGCTGGAATATCAGGAACTGCTCGAACGGGTGCGGCGACCGGTGCGCGGCGACTACCGGATCGCGGTGCTCTCTCTCAAGGGCGGCGTCGGCAAGACCACCACCGCCATCGGCCTCGGCTCCACTTTCGCGGCCCTGCGCGGGGATCGGGTGATCGCCGTCGACGCCAACCCCGACCTGGGCACCCTGGCCCAGCGGATCCCGCTGCAGACCGAGTCGACCGTCCGCGATCTGCTGGCCGATCCGGCCATCCACCGCTATTCCGATGTGCGGGCCCACACCTCGCAGGCGCCCAGCCGGCTGGAGGTGCTGGCCTCCGAACGCGATCCGGCCGCCGCCGAGGCGTTCAGCGAGCAGGAGTACCGCGGGGTGATGGGCCTGCTGCAGCGGTATTACAACATCATCCTCACCGACTGCGGCACCGGCATGTCGCACAGCGCCATGCGCGGCGTGCTCGACCTGGCCGATGCGATCGTGCTGGTCAGCTCGCCGGCCCTGGACGGTGCCCGCAGCGCCGGGGCGACGCTGGACTGGCTGGCCGGGCACGGCTTCGGGCATCTGATCGGCCGCTGCGTCGTCGTTCTCAGTTCCGCGCGCCCGGGATCGTCGTCGATCGACACCGATCAGCTGGCCCAGCACTTCCTCACCCGTGCCCGGGCCGTGCACTCGATCGGCTTCGACGATCACCTGGCCGAGGGCGCCGACATCGATCTGGAGCTGCTGTCGCGGCGCACACGGCGCGGCTTCGTCGAACTGGCCGCCACCATCGCCGACGATTTCGGCGGCACCGTGCTGAGACGCCAGCCACCGTTCTACGGCGAGTGAGCGCCGAATCACCGGCGATCACGCCATTGCACATTGGCAAGATCGCCGCCGCCGGAGTTAAATGGAACTCAAGAGTCCGGCGTCTGCGCCGGACCGCGACGCGAACCCGGAGGTTCCCATGGGTCAGCCCAGCCCGGCCACGACGGTCGATCCGATCCTCGACGATGCGCCGGTGGTGCGCCTGGAGTACCACACCATCCACGGGTACCGGCGGGCCTACCGGATCGCCGGGCAGGGTCCGGCCATCCTGCTGTTGCACGGGATCGGCGACAACTCGACCACCTGGAACGAGGTGATCGGCGAGCTGGCCCGCGACTACACGGTGATCGCCCCGGATCTGCTCGGACACGGCCTGTCGGAGAAGCCGAAGGCCGACTACTCGGTGTCCGCCTTCGCCAACGGCATGCGCGATCTGCTGGTGGTCCTCGGTATCACCAAGGTGACCGTGGTCGGCCACTCCCTCGGCGGCGGTGTGGCTATGCAGTTCTGCTATCAGTTCCCGCGCTTTGTGCAGCGGCTGATGCTCGTGGCGCCCGGTGGCGTCACCAGCGAGGTGAGCCCGGCGCTGCGGGCGGTATCGGTGCCCGGTGTGCCGTATGTCCTGCGCGGACTCGGTCTGCCCGGGGCGCTGCCGCTGCTGCGGGCGGTCGGGCGCTCGCTGGCCAAGGCCGACGGACTGCCCGGTATGCCCGAACGGCTGGCTCCGCGCAATCTGATCACCGACCATCAGGATCTGCTGCGGATCATCGACGATCTGGCCGACGACGAGGCGCATCGGGCCTTCATCCGGACCCTGCGCGCCGTCGTGGACTGGCGCGGACAGGCCGTGACCTTCCTCGACCGCGCCTATCTGACCGCGCGGCTGCCGATGATGATCATCTGGGGCAGCAAGGACACGGTGATCCCGGCCCACCATGCCGAGCTGGCCGGCGCCGCGCTGCCCCACGCGCGGGTGGAGATCTTCGACGGCGCCGGACACTTCCCGTTCCGCGACGATCCGCAGCGGTTCATCACCCTGGTCCGCGAGTTCATGGAGACCACCGAGGCGATGGACTTCGACCCGTACAACTGGCATCGGCTGATGTCGGCGGGCCCGCAGCTGGAGGAGATGGTCGGCGACGACGACATCCTCGAGCAGGTCTTCGAGGCCCTGGAAGACGAGCGCAGCGTCAACTAAAGGCCCGCACCCTCACTCGCTGCGCGCTCGCTGCTGCGCCGGCGACAGCCCCCGCGGCGGCTCAGTCGCCGCAGCAACCGCCGGCCAGATCCTGGGCCGAGCGCACATCGCGGGTCAGCGCATTGCGCGCCGCCCACTGCGTCGACGGCGGGTAGTACACCTGCGCCAACGCCAGCCCGCACGCCGGCGCCACCGGCACCTGCGGGCTGCGGGCACGTTCGTCGAGCAGTCCCGCGCACCAGCCGATGTCGCGGCGCCCGTCGCCGACCGAGGCGACCGCCCCGACCAGTGAGCGCACCATCGACCAGCAGAAGGCGTCGGCCTTGACCCGGGCGATCAGCACCCCGTCGTCGCCGCGGTGCCACCGGAACTCCTGCAGCTGCCGGATGGTGGTCGCACCCTCGCGGTAGCGGCAGAAGGCGGCGAAGTCGTGCAGGCCCAACAGGGTCGCGGCGGCGTCGTTCATCGCCTCGACGTCCAGCCGCCGCGTCCATTCGCCGGTGCGGCGGGCCACCACCGGTTCGGCTCCCCACGGGGCATCGGCCAACCGGTATTCGTAGCGGCGGGCCAGGGCCGAGAACCTCGCATCGAAGTCGGCGGAGACCGCGTCGACCTGTTTGATGCGCACATCGGCGGGCAGCAGCTTGGCCAGCCGGCGCACCAGACGCGCGGGATCACCGTCGATCGAGCGGGTCGCCAGCGCTGCCGCCGGGACGTCGAAGTGGGCGACCTGCCCGGTGGCGTGCACCCCGGCATCGGTGCGTCCGGCCACCGTCAGGCGCACCGGCACCCGCAGGACCGTGCCCAGCGCGGTCTCCAGGGTCTGGCAGACGGTGCGCCGACCCGGCTGGGTGGCCCAGCCGGAGAAGTCGGTGCCGTCGTATCCGATCAGCAGCCGCAACCGCAGTAGCTCGCCGGGCTCGCCGACTCCGGCCGTCCCGGGCGCAGCAACGACGAACCCGCCGGCCCCCTGTCGGGGATCGGCGGGTTCGGCGATCGGATTCTCGCTGATGGCGAGTCCTCGACTACTTCTCTTCGTTCGAACCGTCGACGTCGGCACCGGCGGCCAGGGCCTCGTCCGCGGTGGCGGCGGCCTGGTTCTCGTCGGCGGCCTCCGAGACGGCCTCGGCGTTCTCGACCTCGGCCGGGGTGGCCTCGTCGATCACGTCCTCGACCGGGTTCTCGGTCTGTGCGGCGGCCTCGGCGGCAGCCTTCTGCTTCGACGCGGCCGCCCGGGTGGAACGGCTGGCCTCGGCGGTGGCGGTGCGCTCGGTCACCAGCGCGATCGCCGCCATCGGGGCGTTGTCGCCCTTGCGGTTCTCCAGCTTGATGATGCGCGTGTAGCCACCGTCACGGTCCGAGTAGAACGGGCCGATCTCCTCGAACAGCTTGTGCACGACATCCTTGTCGCGGATGTCCTTGAGCACCTGGCGACGGTTCACGAGTTCGCCGTGCTTGGCCTGGGTGATCAGCTTCTCGGCGTACGGGCGCAGCCGCTTGGCCTTGGCTTCGGTGGTGGTGATGCGGCCGTGCTCGAAGAGCGCTGTCGCCAGGTTGGCGAGCATCGCCTTCTGGTGACTGGCCGACCCGCCGAGGCGGGTTCCCTTTGTGGGCTTGGGCATTGGTTTCTCCTAGGAGGGGCGCCGATCGAGCGACCGACGGTCTCGAAATGTTTCTGCTGGCTACAGCTGTTCGGTCTCGGCGAAGTCCTCACCGGCGTCATCGACCACCGGCGCCTCATCGCTCCACGTCCCGGTGGCCGGGTCGTAGCCGACGACCTGCGACGGATCGAAGCTGGCCGGGCTGTCCTTCAGGGACAGGCCCAGGTCGTACAGCTTGACCTTCACCTCGTCGATCGACTTCTGGCCGAAGTTCCGGATGTCGAGCAGATCCGACTCGGTACGGGCCACCAGCTCACCGACGCTGTGCACGCCCTCGCGCTTGAGGCAGTTGTACGAGCGGACGCTCAGATCCAGGTCCTCGATCGGCAGGCTGAACGCGGCGATGTGATCGGCCTCGGCGGGCGAGGGTCCGATCTCGATGCCCTCGGCCTCGACGTTGAGCTCCCGAGCCAGGCCGAACAGCTCGACCAGGGTCTTACCGGCCGACGCCAGGGCGTCACGGGCGGTGATGGAGTTCTTGGTCTCCACATCGAGCACCAGACGATCGAAGTCGGTGCGCTGCTCGACGCGGGTGGCCTCGACCTTGTAGGTCACCTTCAGGACCGGCGAGTAGATCGAGTCGACCGGGATACGGCCGATCTCGGCGCCGGTGGCCTTGTTCTGCACGGCCGGCACGTAGCCGCGGCCCCGCTCGACGACCAGCTCAATCTCGAGCTTGCCCTTGTCGTTGAGGGTCGCGATGTGCAGGTCCGGGTTGTGCACCGTGACACCGGCCGGCGGCACGATGTCGGCGCCGGTGACGGCCCCAGGGCCTTGCTTGCGGACGTACATGGTGACCGGCTCGTCCTCGTCCGAGCTGACCACCAGGCCCTTGAGGTTCAGGATGATGTCGGTGACGTCTTCCTTCACCCCCGGGACGGTAGTGAACTCGTGCAGCACGCCGTCGATGCGGATGCTGGTGACCGCTGCGCCCGGGATGGACGACAGCAGCGTGCGCCGCAGCGAGTTGCCCAGGGTGTAGCCGAAGCCCGGCTCGAGCGGTTCGATGACGAACTTCGAGCGGTTCTCGGCGATGACCTCTTCGGACAGAGTGGGTCGCTGTGAAATGAGCATTGGTGAGTGCTTCTCCTTTGGCCGACCGCTATTTGACGGCCTCGAGGGTGGACCGGACAGCTGGTGCTGTCTCGGCGATTACTTGCTGTAGTACTCGACGATGAGCTGCTCGGTGAGCGGGACGTCGATCTGCGCACGCTCGGGCACGTTGTGCACGAGGATCCGCAGGTTCGACGGGACCACCTGGAGCCAGGCCGGGACCGGACGGTCGCCGAGGGTCTCGGCGGCGATCTGGAACGGGATGGTCTGCAGCGACTTGGGCTTCACGTCGATGATGTCGTACTGGCTGACGCGGTAGCTGGGAACGTCCACCGAGTGGCCGTTCACGGTGAAGTGACCGTGGGTCACCAGCTGGCGGGCCTGCCGACGCGTGCGGGCCAGGCCTGCACGGTAGACGACGTTGTCCAGACGCGACTCGAGGATCTTCAGCAGCTCGTCACCGGTCTTACCCGAGCGGCGGTTGGCCTCCTCGTAGTAGCGACGGAACTGCTTCTCCATGACGCCGTAGGTGAAGCGGGCCTTCTGCTTCTCCTGCAGCTGCAGCAGGTACTCGGTCTCCTTGATCCGCGCGCGGCCGTGCTGGCCGGGCGGGTACGGGCGACGTTCGTACGCCTGGTCTCCACCGATCAGGTCGACGCGGAGACGACGGGACTTCTTGGTTGCGGGGCCGGTATAGCGAGCCATGTTTTTCTCTTTCTCCCTCTCCCGCTAGACCCGGCGCCGCTTGGGCGGACGGCAGCCGTTGTGCGGCTGGGGGGTCACGTCGGAGATGGTGCCGACCTCGAGGCCGGCTGCCTGCAGCGAACGGATGGCGGTCTCACGGCCCGAGCCGGGACCCTTGACGAAGACGTCGACCTTCTTGACGCCGTTCTCCATCGCCTTGCGGGCGGCGTTCTCGGCAGCGAGCTGCGCGGCGAACGGGGTGCTCTTACGCGAGCCCTTGAAGCCGACGTGGCCGGACGATGCCCAGCTCAGGACGTTGCCCTCGGGATCGGTGATCGACACGATCGTGTTGTTGAACGTGGACTTGATGTGTGCCTGGCCGTGCGGAACGTTCTTCTTATCGCGACGACGAGTGCCCTTCTTGGGGCTGGCACTACGAGACTTGGGCGGCATTACTTCTTCTTCCCGGCGATGGTCTTCTTCGGGCCCTTACGAGTGCGGGCATTGGTCTTGGTGCGCTGACCGTGGACCGGCAGACCACGACGGTGCCGCAGACCCTGGTAGCAGCCGATCTCGATCTTGCGACGGATATCGGCCTGCACCTCGCGGCGCAGGTCACCCTCGACCTTGACCGAGGATTCGATGTATTCACGGAGCTTGCTGACGTCAGCGTCCGTCAGGTCCTTGGCACGCAGATCGGGGCTGAGTCCGGTCGCGGCAAGGATCTCCTGGGAGGTGGTGCGACCAACTCCGTAGATGTAAGTGAGTGCGATCTCCAGCCGCTTCTCGCGGGGAAGATCGACACCAGCAACACGTGCCATGTGGTGTTTCCTTCAATTTTCAGAGGTCTGCTCCCAGTCCGTCCCGGCTCTGCGTCGGGCCCCGGCCTCTGACCGGGGGTAGGCGGACACTCGTCTATGCCCGCTGGTGCTGGAAGTTCATCGGTGGTGACGATATTGAGTTGTGTGTTTCTTCAAGCGGACCTGAAGAAGGACGCAGATCAGCCCTGACGCTGCTTGTGACGCAGGTTTTCGCAGATCACCATGACCCGACCGTTGCGGCGGATCACCTTGCACTTCTCGCAGATCGGCTTGACGCTCGGGTTGACCTTCACGTCAGCTTCTCCTTATTCACTTACCGGGCGCGTGCTGGCCCGGGCGGTCTACCAGGGCCGGCGTCCTGGTTGAGTCGGCCCTACTTGTAGCGGTAGACGATGCGGCCGCGATCGAGATCGTAGGGCGAGAGCTCCACGACGACCCGGTCTTCGGGCAGGATACGGATGTAGTGCTGCCGCATCTTGCCACTGATGTGGGCGAGTACCTTGTGGCCGTTCTCCAGCTCAATGCGGAACATCGCATTGGGCAGGGGTTCGACTACGCGACCCTCGACCTCAATGGCTCCTTCTTTCTTGGCCATGTCCTCCGCGATTCTGGTCGACGACGATGTGCGTCTCCCGGTTGAATCCTTGGTTTTCCGCTACGGTCGGTGCATACGACGTTCCCACCCGGACCGCTTCCTGCACGGAGAGCGATGTCGAGCATGCGTCACGCCGCGATGCACCAAGAGTCCATAGTACGCCGCTGCGGCGCGGCGACCAAACCCGGCCGCAAGACCATCCCCGACGGCGTGCGCACGCGGCCGACCAGCACCGCAGATCGTCGCCGGAGAGGCGCCGGTTCCGGGGGGACAGGTAGGCGTTACCCTCCGAAGATGTTCTCCGATGTGGCGATCCTGCTCGCCGACCCCTCCATGTCCGATCTCGCCGACGAGCTGCTCGCCCGCCGACAGGGCGGGTTCGGCGGTTTCCGCTTCCTGATCGGGCCTGCGGGCCTACTGCTCCTGGCGCTGATCATCGGCGTGGTCGTCGCCATCCGCGGCAAGGACGCGGACTCGGGCCCCAAGGGCGGGGCACCGCAGCCCGGCTACCCGGGCGGTCCCGTGCCGCCACCCGCCGCCCAGGATGTGGCGGTCGCGATGAACCCTGCTACACCGACGGCGACCCTGGCGGCGATGGTGTACGGCGATCCGCGTCTGCGCCCCTATGTAGCGGCCAATCCGGCGACCGATCCGGGGCTGCTGCAGTATCTGAGCACGCTGCGGGATCCGGCGGTCGACCAGGCACTGCGCAGCCGCGGCGCCGCCGCCGCGCCCCATCCTGCGGCGCCTCCCGTCGCTGTTCCCAACCCTGGTTCACCCCACCCGGCAGCACCCGGTTCTCCCGCGGCCGGCGTCCCGGCTCCTGGCGTCCCAGCGCCCGGTGCCCTTCCGCCGTATCCTCCCCAGTCCTATCCTGCCCAGTCGTATCCTGCCCAGTCGTATCCTGCCCAGCCGTCTGCCGGCCAGCCCCCTGCCGCCGGGCTCTCGGCGGCGCCCGGCAATCCCGCCGTACGGCCGGCGGCGCCGGCACCCGATCCGGAGGCGACCATCATCAGCGGCAACCCCGTCGTCTCCCCCGGGGCCGCCACGCCGCCCCAGTCAGCGCCGCCGCCCCAGTCCCAGCCGCACCAGTCCCAGCCGCACCAGTCTCAAAACCCGCACCAGCCGCCCACGACGAATCCCCGTCACTAGATCCCGTCCTGCCGGCCTCTTGTTTGAGACACTGGAGCCATGAAAGCCTTCGTGATCCGGACCGTCTTCACCGCTTTCTCGCTGTGGGTGGCGGTCTCCCTGGTCCCCGGCCTGAGCTTCGACTTCGGCGATCTGACCAACTGGTGGGCCAAGTTCGGTGTCGTGCTGTTGATCGCCGTGGTCTTCGGCGTGGTCAACGCCTTCGTCAAGCCGATCGTGCAGTTGCTGTCGATCCCGCTGTACATCCTGACCCTGGGCCTGATCCACATCGTCATCAACGCGTTCATGCTGGAGATCACCGCGTGGATCACCAACAACCTGACCCACTGGGGGCTGGAGGTCGACAGCTTCTTCTGGGCCGCGATCTTCGGCGCGATCGTCATCTCGATCGTCGGCTGGCTGACCGCGATGCTGCTGCCCGACAAGCCCGACAACCTCTACTCCTGAGCGGGCCGCCGACGGCCGATACAGTCTCAGCCATGGGACGGATCACCGATCGGCGCCGCGTCACCCGAATCCGCCGCGGCCGTGCTCCCGATACCCGCGCCGATGTCCTCACCGTGGAGGAGCCGCTGGAGATCCGGCTGGCCGGCGCCCCGCTCACCGTGACCATGCGCACCCCCGGGCACGACGTCGAGCTGGCGGCCGGTTTCCTGCTCGCCGAGGGCGTGATCGACGCTGCGGAGCAGTTCGTGACCGCCCGGTACTGCGCCGGTGCGGTGGCCAGCGGGCCCGGCGGGACCGAACAGAACACCTACAACGTCCTGGAGGTGGCCTTGGGTCCGGGGGCCCGGCCGCCGGCCACGGCACTGCGCAACTTCGCCACCACCAGCTCGTGCGGGGTGTGCGGGACCGCCCAGATCGAGGCCCTCGAGTCGGCGTCGTCGTTCGATCCGGCCGACGACGACGTCCGGGTCGGCGCCGACTTCCTGTTGGAGCTGCCCGAGCGTCTGCGTGAGCGGCAGGAGGTCTTCGCCCGCACCGGGGGCCTGCACGCGGCGGCACTGTTCGACGCCGACTCCGGCGAGCTGCTGGTGGCGCGCGAGGACGTCGGCCGGCACAACGCGGTCGACAAGGTGCTGGGCTGGGCCTGTCTGCAGGGCCGTCTGCCGGTGCGCCGCAGCGTCATGCAGGTCTCCGGCCGCACCAGCTTCGAACTGGTGCAGAAAGCGGCGATGGCCGGGGTGCCGATCCTGTCGGCGGTGTCGGCGCCGTCGTCGTTGGCGGTGGATCTGGCCGCTGCGCGCGGCCTCACGCTGGCAGGCTTCGTCCGCGGCGACTCCCTGGTCCTCTACAGCCGGCCCGACCGGGTGATCGACGAAGAACACCGGAACACCGACGACGGCGAAGGGGAAACCTGATGCGAGCAGTGGTCCAGCGGGTGAGCGAGGCCTCGGTGTCGGTCGACGGCGAGGTGATCGGGGCGCTGGATCTGGCCGACGGCCGCTACGGGCTCCTCGCCCTGATCGGCGTGACCCACACCGATACGCCCGCCCAGGCGCGGGCCCTGGCCGAGAAGATCTGGCGACTCCGGATCTTCAACCGGGAGCAGGGCCCCGAACAGTGCGCCGCCGACCTGGATGCGCCGATCCTGGTGATCAGCCAGTTCACCCTGTACGCCAATACCGACAAGGGCCGGCGCCCGTCCTGGAACGCCGCCGCCCCCGGCCCCGTCGCCCAGCCGCTGGTCGACGCGCTCGCGCAGGCGCTGCGGGAATCCGGCGCCACGGTGGCCACCGGCCGCTTCGGTGCCGATATGGCGGTGAGCCTGACCAACGACGGCCCGGTGACCCTGATGCTGGAGGTCTGAGCCCGGACAGGTGCGGTTACTGCGGGCGCAGCGTGAGGATCCGCGGCCCGTCGTCGGTCACCGCGACGGTGTGTTCCCAGTGCGCCGCACGGGTCCCGTCGTCGGTCACCACGGTCCACTCGTCGTCGAGCACGGTGGTGTCCCCGCCGCCGAGGGTGAGCATCGGCTCGATCGCCAGGGTCGAGCCCACCACGAGCGCCTCTTTGCCGCGGCCGGGGGTGTCCTCGTTCGGCAGGAACGGATCCATGTGCATCTCGCGGCCGATTCCGTGGCCGCCGTAGCCGTCGACGATGCCGAACCGACGGTTGAACCGCTTCTCGGCGGCGCGGGTACCCGCTTCGATGGCGCGGGAGACGTCGTTGAGCTTGTTGCCGGGCACCATCGCGGCGATCCCCGACTCGAGCGAGAGCCGGGTGGCCTCGCTCAGCTCGGCATCCGCGCGCGAGAGTTCGCCGACCCCGAAACTCCACGCGGAATCGCCGTGCCAGCCGTCCAGGATCGCACCGCAGTCGATGGACACCAGATCGCCCGGCGCCAGGATTTTGCCGGCGCTGGGGATCCCGTGCACCACCACGTCGTTGACCGAGCTGCAGATCGAGCCCGGGAAGCCGTGGTAGCCCTTGAACGAGGGAACACCGCCGGCCTCGCGGATCACCGTTTCGGCGACCTCGTCGAGCTCCAGGGTGCTCACCCCGGGCTTGGCGGCCTCCCGCACGGCCACCAGTGCCGCGCCGACGATCGCGCCGGCGGCGGCCATGGCGTCCAGTTCACCTGCGGAGCGGAAGGGAACCACCTTCCGCTTGCGGAATCGAGCCACCGGCAGGTCAGGCCTTGCCGAGCTTGGCCAGCACGCTCTGGTGCACCTGCGCGACCTCGCCCATACCGTCGATCTCGGTGATCTGGTCGGCGTAGTGGGTCAGCAGCGGCGCGGTCTCCTCGGCGTAGACCCGCATGCGGTTGCGGATCACGTCCTCGGTGTCGTCGGCGCGGCCACGGGCCATCATGCGCTCGACGACGGCGTCCTCGTCGACCACGAACGACAACACGCCGTCGAGGGCCAGTCCGGTCTCGTCCAGGATCTCGCTGAGGGCCTGGGCCTGCTCCACCGACCGCGGGAAGCCGTCGAGGATGAAGCCCTTGGCGGCATCCGGTTCCACCAGGCGCTCGCGCACCATGTTCACGGTGATCTCCGGCGGCACCAGATCGCCGGCGTCGAGGTACTTCTTGGCCTCGAGCCCGATCGGGGTGCCCTGGGAGATGTTCGCGCGGAACAGGTCACCGGTGGAGATGTGCGGAATACCGAGCGACTCGGACAGGAGCTCGGCCTGCGTGCCTTTACCTGCTCCGGGAGGACCGACGATGATGAGTCTCACTTGAGGAACCCTTCGTACTTGCGCTGCATGAGCTGACTATTGATCTGCTTCAGCGTATCGAGGCCGACGGCCACCATGATCAGAAGCGCGGTACCGCCGAACGGGAGATTCGCCACACTGCTGCTGTTGCCGATCTCCAGGAACAGGTTCGGCAGGATCGCGATGATGCCCAGGTACAGCGAACCGGGCAGCGTGATCCGGCTCAGCACGAAGCTCAGGTAGTCCGCGGTCGGCTTGCCCGGACGGATGCCCGGGATGAAGCCGCCGTAGCGCTTCATATCGTCGGCGCGTTCCTCCGGATTGAAGGTGACCGCGACGTAGAAGTACGTGAAGAAGATGATCAGCAGGAAGTAGACAGCGATGTGCACCCAGCTGCCCGGGTTCACCAGATTGTCCTGAATCCACAGCTGCCAGCCGGACACGTCCGCCGAACCCTGCGTGATCGAGATGATCAGCTGCGGGATGTACAGCAGCGAGGAGGCGAAGATCACCGGGATGACGCCGGCGGTGTTCACCTTGATCGGGATGTAGGTCGAGGAGCCGCCGTACATCTTACGGCCCACCATGCGCTTGGCGTACTGGACCGGCACCCGGCGCTGGCCCTGCTCGATGAAGACCACGGCCAGCAGGATGATCAGCACCGCCAGGCAGACCAGGCCGAAGACCAGGCCGCCGCGGGTCTGCAGGATGGTGCGGCCCTCGGCGGGCAGTCGGGCGGCGATACCGGCGAAGATCAGCAGCGACATACCGTTGCCGACGCCGCGTTCGGTGATCAGCTCGCCGAACCACATCACCAGCGTCGCACCGGCGGTCATCACCAGGACCATCAGTGACAGTTCCATGATGCCGTCGCTGCGCACGATCGCCTGTGGATCACAGCCCTCGGCGCCGGAGGTCGGGAACAGGCTGCCCGAGGCGGCCAGGGCGACGATGCCCGTGGACTGCAGCAGTGCCAGCGCCACCGTCAGGTAGCGGGTGTACTGCGTCATCTTGGCCTGGCCGGACTGGCCTTCCTTGCGCAACTGCTCGAATCGCGGGATCACCACGGTCAGCAGCTGCACGATGATCGACGCGGTGATGTACGGCATGATGCCGATCGCGAACACCGACAGCTGCAGGAGCGCGCCGCCGGAGAACATGTTGATCAGCGAGTAGATCTGCGCCGAGTCGCCGCGCGCGGCGGCGTCGACACAGTCGTTGATGGCGCGGAAGTCCACTCCCGGCGACGGCAGCGTCGCACCGAAGCGGTACAGCACCAGGATGCCGAGGACAAAGACGATCTTCTTCCTCAGGTCAGGCGTCCGGAAGGTCGCCACGAGGCTGGAAAGCACTGATCTCCTCCTACGGCCGCGCGGTCGTCGTACGACCACGAGCGGCTCTCGGCTGTCTACTCGTCTTACTCCGCACACCGGCGTCGGAACGGCCCGCGGACGGGGAGGATCCCCGCAGAACAAAAACTCTAACAGTCTGCCAAGCGCGACCGGTCAGGTGCGCCCCGCGCTTCACCCGGCTGGCGGGTGGGCGTCAGAGCGCACCTGACCGGAGCGTCATCGGCAGGTGCCCACAAGCAGTCTTACTGCTCGGTGCAGGTGCCGCCTGCGGCGGCGATCTTCTCCTTGGCGGAGGCGGTGAACTTGTCAGCGGTGATCTCCACCTTGACGTTCAGCTCGCCGTCGCCCAGGACCTTGACCAGCTTGTTCTTACGCACGGCGCCGGCGGCGACGAGCTCGGCGACACCGATGGTGCCACCCTGCGGGAACAGGCGGGCGATGTCGCCGACGTTGACGACCTGGTACTCGACCCGGTTGCGGTTGGTGAAGCCGCGAAGCTTCGGCAGCCGCATGTGGATCGGCATCTGGCCGCCCTCGAAGCGAGCCGGCACGTTCTTGCGTGCCTTGGTGCCCTTGGTGCCGCGACCGGCGGTCTTACCCTTGGAACCGTCACCGCGACCCACGCGGGTCTTCTCGGTCTTCGACCCCGGTGCGGGGCGAAGGTGGTGCAGCTTGATAGCGCTCATTCGTTGACCTCTTCAACAGTCACGAGGTGCCGAACGACGTTGATCAGGCCGCGGTTGATCGGCGTGTCCTCGCGGGTGACGGTCTGGCGGATGCCCTTGAGGCCAAGGGTGCGCAGGCTGTCACGCTGGTTCTTCTTGGTACCGATGGTGCTCTTGATCTGGGTGACCTTCAGCTGTGCCATGGTTTACTTCCCTTCGGTCGCAGCGGCGGCGGCAGCGGCGCGAGCGCGCAGCATGCCGGCCGGTGCGACTTCCTCGACGGACAACCCACGTCGGGCAGCGACCTCTTCGGGGCGCTGCAGCGACTGGAGTGCCTCGACGGTCGCGTGCACCACGTTGATCGCATTGTCCGAGCCCAGGCTCTTGGCGAGCACGTCGGTCACACCGGCGCACTCCAGGACGGCGCGCACGGCGCCACCGGCGATCACACCGGTACCCGGGCTGGCCGGGCGGAGCATCACGACACCGGCCGCGGCCTCACCCTGAACCGGGTGGGTCACGGTGCCGCCGATCATCGGGACGCGGAAGAAGTTCTTGCGAGCCTCTTCGACACCCTTCTGGATCGCGGCAGGCACTTCCTTGGCCTTGCCGTAGCCGACGCCGACCATGCCCTGGCCGTCGCCGACGACGACGAGGGCGGTGAAGCTGAAGCGCCGACCACCCTTGACGACCTTGGAGACGCGGTTGATGGTGACGACGCGCTCGAGGTGGTTACGCTCCTCGCGCTCACCACGGCCGCCGCGGTTGTCGCGACGGTCGCCGCGGCCACGGCGCTCGCCGCCGCCGCGATTGTCATTGCTGGGGTTGGTGCCGGCGGGTCCGTTACCGCCGTCACGCTGACGTCCGGGCATCAGAGGTTCCCTCCGGTCTTGGTCATGGTGTTGATCTTGGTCATCATCAGAACGCCAGGCCTCCCTCACGGGCGGCATCGGCCAGTGCCGCGATACGGCCGTGGTAGGCCTTGCCGCCGCGGTCGAAGACCACGGTGTCGATGCCTGCGGCCTTGGCCCGCTGGGCGACGAGCTCGCCGACCTTGGCGGCCTGCGCGCTCTTGTCGCCGCCGGCGGCACGCACGTCGGCCTCGATCGAGCTGGCGGCGGCCAGGGTGTGGCCGGTCAGATCGTCGATCACCTGAACGTGGATGTGGCGGCTGCTGCGCTTGACGGCCATGCGCGGACGGGCCGCGGTGCCGTTGACCTTCTTGCGCAGGCGGAAGTGACGACGCTTGGTCGCACTGCGGCGACGGGTCGACACGTCCTTGCCGATGGGTGTGCGGTCGATTGCTGCTTCACTCATGTCTTACTTACCCGTCTTTCCGACCTTGCGGCGGATCTGCTCACCCTCGTAGCGAATGCCCTTGCCCTTGTAGGGGTCCGGACGACGCAGGCGGCGGATGTTCGACGCGATCTGGCCGACTTGCTGCTTGTCGATACCCGAGACCGAGAACTTGGTCGGGGACTCCACCGCAAAGGTGATGCCCTCCGGGGCCTCGATCGGCACGGGATGGCTGTAGCCCAGGGCGAACTCGAGGTCCTTACCCTTGGCCTGGACGCGGTAGCCGACGCCGAAGATCTCCATCTTGGTGGTGTAGCCCTTGGTGACACCCTCGACGAGGTTGTTGACCAGCGAGCGGTTCAGGCCGTGGAGCGCGCGGGTGCGGCGCTCATCGTTCGGCCGGGTCACCACGATGGTGTTGTCTTCCTGCGCGACCTGGATGGGGTCGGTCACCGTCAGGCTCAGTTCGCCCTTGGGGCCCTTCACCGCGACGTCCTGGCCGTTGATGGTCACCGTGACACCGGCGGGGATTTCAATGGGGTTTTTACCGATACGCGACATTGTTCTTAGCGCCCCTTACCAGACGTAGGCGAGGACTTCGCCGCCCACGCCCTGGTTGGCTGCCTGTCGATCGGTGAGCAGACCGGACGACGTGGAGATGATCGCCACGCCGAGGCCGCCGAGGACCTTGGGCAGGTTGGTGGACTTGGCGTACACGCGCAGGCCCGGCTTGGAGACACGACGCAGGCCGGCGATGCTTCGCTCGCGGCTCGGGCCGTACTTCAGGTCCACGGTGAGCTTCTTGCCGACCTCGGCGTCTTCGACGCGGAAATCGGCGATGTAGCCCTCACGCTTGAGGATCTCGGCGATGTTCACCTTGATCTTCGACGACGGCAGGCTCACCTCGTCGTGGTACGCCGAGTTGGCGTTACGCAGACGTGTCAGAAAGTCTGCGATCGGGTCAGTCATGGTCATGGTTGACCGTCAACCTTTCTCGTAGCGGTTCCCATACAGCGCTGGACCCCGGGTTTTACCCCGTCGACCTGCGGTGGGCCTTCCACGAAGTGGATAGTTGTGCAAGGTTCTTCCCCACCGATGCCGTTGGCTTTTCGCCGGCACCGGGAAGGTATGAAGTTGTGGCTCCCGGGGGCACAGTTCACCCGGGCAACCGCTCAAGTGTAGAAAACTCCCGCGCCCAGGCCAAATCGCCCCGCTCCCCGCTCCTGCCGCCGGTCGGAGTGCGACCTCCGAGTCCAGCGACCACGAGACGGTCACCAGACTCGGAGGTCGCCCCAGGTACGACGACGACTTCCGAGGCCCGCGACCACGAGAGGGTCACCGGACTCGGAGGTCCGCCGCGGCATGAGTTGCCCACAGGCAGCACGGGCGCAGGGGGTTGTCCACAAGCGCCGGGTTGCGCTCCTTCTCCGCGGCGGCGACGGACCGCAGACTGCGAGTATGCCGCGCATCGTCGTACCGCTTCCCGGGGATCTGCCCGCGCTGCTCGATGAGCAGGACGGGGTGATCACCCGCCGGCAGATCCTCGACGGCGGCGGCACTCCGGCGCTGGTGCGCAGCAAACTGCGCCGCGGCGAGTGGGTGCGCAAGTACCCGGGGGTCTACCTCACGCACACCGGGGACCCGAGCCCCCGCCAGCGCACCTGGCTCGCCCTACTCGGCGGCGGCGCCGGGGCGGTGCTGTGCGATCGCTCGGCCGTATTCGCCGCCGGCGGCAGCGTCGACGGCCGGCGGTACGACGACGGCGCGGTGCACATCGCCGTCGACGGTCACGGCAATCTGCGCCGGCGGTCGGCGCGCGTCGAGCCGGTCGTCGTGCACTACATCAGCGGTCTCGCCGAGAAGTCGCTGATCAATGTCCGCCCCGCACGCCTGCGGCCCGAGTACGCGGTGCTGCGCGTGGCGGGGCAGGCCGACACCGAGCACCGGGCCGTCGCCCGCCTCGCCGAGGGGGTCGGTTCCCGGATCGTGACCGCCGAGCGCATGCTCACCGTCCTGGGCAGCCGGCACAACTACCGCAGGCAGACCTTTCTGGAGCAGGTCCTGGCCGATATCCGCGACGGCACCTGCTCGGTGCTCGAACACCGCTACCTCACCGACGTCGAGCGTGGTCACGGACTCCCCGCCGGTACGCGTCAGGCACCGACCGCAGTGGGCCGCAAGGGATTCCGCGACGTGCTGTACGGCGAGGCCGGGGTGATCGTCGAACTCGACGGACGGTTCGGGCACGACGACGCCGCCGCCCGCGACCGCGATCTGGAGCGCGACCTCGATGCGCTCATCGGCGGCATCGGAGTCACCGCCCGGGTCGGTTCCGGCCAGGTGTACGACCGCCCGTGCCAGACCGCCCAGAAGGTGGCCCGACTGCTCACCGCCCACGGCTGGACCGGCACCCCGACGCGCTGTCGGATCGCCTGCACCCTCCGCTGGCCGCCCCCGCCGTGAACGCCGGGTACCTCGCGCCGCATCCGCACCTGCCGCGTCGCCAGGCCCGGAAGGTGCTCGCCGCACCGCTGTCCTCGGCGGGCCGGGTCACCCGCCGACCGGTAGCGTGCCGGGGGTGAAGGTCGACTGGGAGTTGTTCGCGTGCGGGATCCGCGGGCATGAGACCTACCGGCCGGACGAGGCCGAGATCGCCGGCCGCGTCCGCACGACGACCCCGTCGGGCGAGGCATGGCGCTGCCTGCGCTGCGGCGACTTCGTCCCCGGCGATCCGGCGCGCAGCGGCCCGGCCGCCGATGCCCCTGCGGTGGCTCGCGGCGGCGTGCTCCGCGATCTGGTGATCATGCGGCTGCTCGCCGTCGACCGCTTCATCCACTTCCTCGGATTCACCGTGATCGGCGCGGTGATCCTCGCCGTGCACTTCACCGAGGGCGCCACGCTCCGCGACCAGTTCGAGGCTGCGGTGCCGCGCCTGGAGCCGGCCTTCAGTCAGCTCGGTTGGAACGTGGCCGACTGGAATGCGTTCCGCACGCTGGAGGAGGCGGTCGACCTCAGCGCGGCCACCGTCACCTGGATCGGGGCCGGGGTGCTCGCCTACGGCCTGCTCGAACTCGTCGAGGCCACCGGACTGTGGCTCGGCCGACGCTGGGGCGAGTACTTCTCCGTCCTCGTGACCGGCATCTTCATCCCGCTGGAGATCTACGAGCTCCTCGACCGGGTGACCGGTTTCAAGGTCGCCGCCCTCGTCATCAACGTTGCCGCGGTGATCTGGCTGGTCTGGCGTAAACGGCTTTTCGGCGTCCACGGCGGGCAGGCTGCGAACCGCGCACAGCATGCGGCCGCGAACCTCCTCACCGAGGACGACCCCTCGTAGTCCCCCGTCGGTATCTGCGTGATCCGGTCCGGCGGCACCGACTGGCCGGCGGCCGTCGTGCGCCGGCCGTCCTGGCCGGACTTCCGCGCGCCGTGACCACTTTGCCGTCACCCGGCTCGGAGGTCGCCACCGAACGGTGAGCGGCGCGACGCCGCCACCCGCCCCTCAGCCCAGCGTCACCGGACGACCACCCAGCCGCCGCACCGTCGCGATCAGCAGACCCCCGAACACCACCAGCCACACCGCGAACGCGACCCACGCCTCCCAGGTCCCGAGTTCGTCGAGCCAGCCCGTCCCGCGCATCACGCCCAGCTCGCGGGAGGACTCGCCGTACATGCCGATGGGGAACACCATCGCCCACAGCGCGGCCCGGTAGCCGCGGATCGCCCCGCGCCGGGTGCGCTGCCACACCTGCAGCGCGATGGTCGGCGGGATCATCCAGGTGACGAACGCCCAGAGCGCCATCGCCACCCCGCCGACCAGCATCCGCGGCATCACCAGCTGCTCCTCGGCGGTTCCGAGCACCTCGGCGGCACCCAGGATCGAGATCGCCCCGGCGCCCAGGAACACCCAGTACGGGGCCACCTCGTCACCGGACCGCACGCCCGCCGCCAACAGCCGCAGCGCCACCAGCGCCGCCACCAGGATCAGCTGCAGCACCCCCAGCCCCCAGAACAGGACCGCGAAGGTGGCGCCCACATCGGCACCGGTCGCCTTCGACCACGCCCCCAGCGACACCGCCAGCGCCTGCGTGGACACCACGATCAGGAACCAGGTGCCGTCGAACATCCGCAGCGAGCGCCGCCCGCGGGTGCTGGCGCGCACCACCAGAGCGGCCAGGATGCCGTACTGCAACGACACCCAGGCGACCGCCGAGACAATGATCACAACCAGTGCGAAAACGTGCCAGCCCAGCGGTGTCATGCGCGCGGCGATCACTCCGCCGGCGGCCACGAAGGCCAGCGTCCGGGTCGACCGCGCCGTCACCTCCCGGCGCGGGGTGGTGACCCCGCCGGCGAACCCGGCCAGCACCCCCGAGAGCAGCAGAAAGTAGCCCGCCAGCGCGAGCCAGAACAGGATCAGCGAGACCGTTTCGGCCAGCCGACCGGCCACGGTTCCCGCAGGCCACAATGCGAGCGAATTGTGCAGTGCGGTCGAGACGATCCCGGTCGCCATCACGAAGGTGAAATGTTCCAACCGAAGCCCTCGCCAGCTGGTCAAGAGTCTTTGGTCCATAGCCGGTACACCACCTCCCCATTCAATGCACGCGGTTTACTTTAAATAATGCCCACTGCGTTCAAATACGCCTAGGGTCAGAGCCATGACGGGCACAGCTAGAACTCAGGGCGACGCGGCGCAGGCACTCCTCGACATAGGTCGATTCTTCACCCGCTGGGACGAGACCGCGGACAAACGCGCCGTTTTCCGCGAAGGCGGCCGCGAAGGCGACGTCTTCTACCGGGACCGCTGGAGTCACGACAAGATCGTGCGCTCGACCCACGGTGTCAACTGCACCGGCTCGTGTTCGTGGAAGGTCTACGTCAAGGACGGGATCATCACCTGGGAGACCCAGGAGACCGACTACCCGTCCGTCGGCCCGGACCGCCCCGAGTACGAACCGCGCGGCTGCCCCCGCGGCGCCGCCTTCTCCTGGTACACCTACTCCCCCACCCGGGTGCGTCACCCGTACGCGCGCGGGGTGCTGCTGGAGATGTACCGCGAAGCCAAGAAGCGCCTCGGTGATCCGGTCGAGGCGTGGGCCGATGTGACCGGTGATCCGGTACGACGACGCGCCTACCAGCGCGCCCGCGGCATGGGCGGGCTGGTCCGCGTCAACTGGGGCGAGGCCATCGAGATGGCCGCGGCCGCCCACGTGCACACCATCAAGACCTACGGCCCCGACCGCTGCACCGGCTTCTCGCCGATCCCGGCGATGTCGATCGTCAGCCACTGCGTCGGCACCCGGTTCATCCAGCTGATCGGCGGCGTCATGACGTCGTTCTACGACTGGTACGCCGACCTGCCGGTGGCCAGCCCGCAGGTCTTCGGCGACCAGACCGACGTCCCCGAGTCCGGCGACTGGTGGGATGCGACCTACCTGATGATGTGGGGCTCCAACGTCCCGGTCACCCGCACCCCCGACGCCCACTGGATGGCCGAGGTCCGGTACCGCGGCACCAAGGTGGTCAGCGTCTCCCCCGACTACGCCGACAACACCAAGTTCGCCGACGAATGGCTGCCCGCGCAGGCCGGCACCGATGCGGCCCTGGCGATGGCGATGGGGCACGTGGTCCTCAAGGAGTTCTTCGTCGACACCTCGACGGACTTCTTCAACGGCTACGTCCGTCAGTACACCGACCTGCCGTACCTGATCGGTCTGGACGATCACGAGCACGAGGGCGCCGCGACCCTGATCCCCGGCAAGTTCCTCACCGCCGAGCAGGTCGGGCTGGGCAACGGCGAGAACGACGAGTGGAAGACGGTGCTGCTCGACGACGTCACCGGTGAGCTGGTGGCCCCGCGCGGCTCGATCGGCCACCGCTACTCGCAGGCCGAGGAGGGCGACTGGAACCTGGATCTGGGCGAGGTGGTGCCGCGGCTGAGCCTGTACGACGACCCGGCAGCCGAGCGCGTCCAGATCAGCGTCCCGGCCTTCGAGGCGCCCGACGGCAGCGGCTCGGTGCTGCGCCGCGGCGTCCCGGCCCGGCGTATCAACGGCCGCCTGTACACCACGGTGCTGGACCTGATGCTCGCCCAGTACGGCGTGGGCCGCGACGGTCTGCCCGGCGACTGGGCCACCGGGTACGACGATGTGAACACCCCGTACACCCCGGCCTGGCAGGAAGAGATCACCTCCGTCCCGGCCGAGGCGGCGATCCGCATCGCCCGCGAGTTCGCACAGAACTCGCTGGACTCGGGCGGCCGGTCGATGATCATCATGGGCGCCGGCATCTGCCAGTGGTTCCACGCCGACGCCACCTACCGCGCGATCCTGGCGCTGCTGATGCTCACCGGTTGCCAGGGCCGCAACGGCGGCGGCTGGGCCCACTACGTCGGCCAGGAGAAGTGCCGGCCGATCACCGGCTGGATCTCGCTGGCCAACGCGCTGGACTGGGCCCGCCCGCCGCGTACCCAGCCGGGCACGTCGTTCTGGTACATGCACACCGACCAGTGGCGCGGCGACGGCTACTCCACCGGCTCGCTGGCCTCCCCGCTGTCGAAGGGGTCGCTGAACCACGAGCACACCGCCGACGCGATCGCCCAGTCCGCGCGGCTGGGCTGGCAGCCGTTCTTCCCGCAGTTCAAGACCAACTCGCTGCAGGTGGCCGAGGATGCCCGCGCCGCGGTGGAGGCCGGCACCGCCGAGAACCCGGCGCAGTATGTGGCCGAGTCGCTGTTCGACGGCTCCCTGGAACCGTCGATCGCCGATGTCGACGCCCCCGAGAACTGGCCGCGCACCCTGATCCTGTGGCGCTCGAACCTGCTGGGTTCCTCGGCCAAGGGCGACGAATACTTCCTGCGGCATCTGCTGGGCACCCAGCACAACGTGATCGGCCAGGAGCTGCCCGAGACCCCGCGTCCGCGCGATGTGACATGGCACGACCAAGCCCCCGAGGGCAAGCTGGACCTGCTGCTGTCGGCGGACTTCCGGATGACCTCGACCACGCTGATGAGCGATATCGTGCTGCCGGCGGCCACCTGGTACGAGAAGTACGACCTGAGCTCCACCGATATGCACCCGTTTGTGCACGCCTTCACCCCGGCGATCGATCCGCCGTGGGAGGCCAAGAGCGACTTCGACCTGTTCCACCTGCTGGCGCAGGAGATCTCGCGGCAGTCGGTCAAGCATCTGGGCACCGTGCACGATCTGGTGTCGGTGGCCAACCAGCACGACACCCCGGCCGAGGCGGCCAACCCGCACGGCATCGTCGACGACTGGCTCGGCGGCGACAAGCCGGGTGTGCCCGGGAAGAACCTGCCGAACTTCGCCGTCGTCGAACGTGATTACACGGCGCTGGCCGACAAGCTGTCCACCGTGGGACCGCTGGCTGACGAGCTCGGGTTCACCGTCAAGGACATCACCTTCGACATCGCCTCGCAGATGCCGAAGCTGGCCGCCAAGAACGGGGTCATGATGTCCGAATCGGGCACCTCGGTGGTCGACGGGCGCCCGGCGATCGACACCGATGTGAAGCTGGCCGAGGCCATCTTGATGTTCTCTGGCACCACCAACGGCGAACTGGCCGTCGACGGTTTCGAGAAGCTCGAGCGCCACACCGGCAAGGAGTTCGTCGATCTGGCGCTGGGCTCGGAGGAGAAGCGCATCACCTTCGCGATGACCCAGGACAGTCCACAGCCGGTGATCACCTCGCCGGAGTGGTCGGGCAGCGAGACCGGCGGGCGACGGTACGCCCCGTTCACGATGAACATCGAACGGGAGAAGCCGTTCCACACCCTGACCGGGCGGATGCACTTCTACCTCGACCACGACTGGATGCTCGACATCGGTGAGGCCCTGCCGATCTACCGGCCGCCGCTGGACATGCATCGGCTGTTCAACGAGCCCAAGCTCGGCCCCAACGGGGAGAAGGAGATCGTGGTCCGGTACCTGACTCCGCACAACAAGTGGTCGATCCACTCGGAGTACCAGGACAACCTGTTCATGCTGTCGCTCTCGCGCGGCGGGCCCACGGCCTGGCTGTCGCCGGAGGACGCCGCCGCGATCGATGTGGTCGACAACGACTGGATCGAGTGCGTCAACAACAACGGCGTCTTCGTCGGCCGCGCGGTGGTGAGCCACCGCATCCCCGAGGGCGTCACCTATGTGCACCACGCGCAGGAGCGCACCATCGACGTACCCAAATCCGAGGCCACCGGCAAACGCGGCGGCATCCACAACTCGGTGACCCGCGTGCTGGTGAAACCGTCGCATCTGATCGGCGGCTACGCGCAGCTCTCGTACGCCTTCAACTATCTCGGACCGACCGGAAACCAGCGAGACAACGTCTCCATCGTTCGCAAGCGCAGCCAGGAGGTGACCTACTGATGCGAGTCATGGCTCAAGTCGCGATGGTGATGAATCTCGACAAATGCATCGGGTGTCATACATGTTCGGTGACCTGCAAACAGGCGTGGACCAACCGCGCCGGCACCGAATACGTGTGGTTCAACAACGTCGAGACGCGGCCCGGCCAGGGCTACCCGCGACGCTATGAGGATCAGGAGAAGTGGAAGGGCGGCTGGGAGCTCAACCGGCGGGGGCAGCTGCGGCTGCGCACCGGCGGGCGCCTGCAGAAGCTGGCGACCATCTTCGCCAGCCCCGTCCAGCCCACGCTCGAGGACTACTACGAGCCGTGGACCTACGACTACGAGAACCTGATCTCGGCACCGCTGGGCGACGACATCCCCGTGGCCCGGCCCAAATCGCTGATCACCGGTGAGGACACCAAGATCACCTGGTCGGCCAACTGGGACGACAACCTGGGCGGTTCGGCGGCCACCGCGGCACAGGACCCGATCCTGCAGAAGCTGCGGGAGGAGTCTTCGGCCAAGATCAAGTTCTCCTTCGAGCAGACGTTCATGTTCTACCTGCCGCGGATCTGCGAACACTGCCTGAATCCGTCGTGCATGGCCTCGTGCCCGTCCGGTGCGATCTACAAGCGCGAAGAGGACGGCATCGTGCTGGTCGACCAGGACCGCTGCCGCGGCTGGCGCCAGTGCATCACCGGCTGCCCGTACAAGAAGATCTACTACAACCACCGCACCGGCAAAGCCGAGAAGTGTACGTTCTGCTACCCGCGCATCGAGGTCGGGCAGCCGACGGTGTGCTCGGAGACCTGCGTGGGCCGGCTGCGTTACATCGGGATCTTCCTGTACGACGCGGACAAGGTGACCGAGGCCGCCTCGACCCCGAACGAGCAGGATCTGTACCAGGCCCAGCTGGACCTGATGCTCGATCCGTCGGATCCGGAGATCATCGCCCTGGCCCGCGAGGCCGGGATCCCCGACGACTGGATCGACGCCGCGCAACGGTCCCCGGTGTACGCGCTGGCCAAGACCTACAAGGTCGCGCTGCCGCTGCATCCGGAGTACCGCACCATGCCGATGGTCTGGTACGTCCCGCCGCTGTCGCCGATCGTGGACCTGCTCACCGAACAGGGGCACGACGGCGAGTCCGCCGAAAACCTGTTCGGCGCGATCGACACCCTGCGCATCCCGATGGAGTACCTGGCCGAGCTGTTCACCGCCGGTGACGTCTCGCTGATCCACGACGTGCTGCGCAAGCTGGCCGGCATGCGCAGCTACATGCGCGATGTGGCACTGGGCCGCGAACCGAATCCGCTCATCCCGGCCTCGGTCGGCATGGACGAGGAATCGATGACGGCGATGTACCACCTGATGGCGATCGCCAAGTACGAGGACCGGTACGTCATCCCGACCGCGCACGTGGAGCAGGCCCACAACCTGGAGGAGATGGGCTGCTCGCTGGACTACGACGACGGCCCCGGCATGTACGAGTCCGGTCCGTTCGGTGAGGCCAGCGGCCGGGCCACCCCGGTGTCGGTGGAGACCTTCCAGGCGCTGCGCCAGCGCCAGACCAGCGATCACGCCGCCGACGAGGGTCAGCTGCGCCGCCGGGTCAATCTGCTCAACTGGGACGGCAACGGCTCCCCGGTGGGCACCGGATCCAAGGACGACTGATGCGCAATCCGTTCGCCACCGCGGGGACACGGCAGCGCCGCAAGTCCGCCGACCACCGGGTGCTCTATCAGGCGGCGTCGCTGTGCCTGCAGTACCCCGACACCGAGCTGCTGGCCTCGCTGCCGCTGCTGGAATCGGCGCTGAGCCAGCAGCCGCAGACCGGCCCCACCGCCGACCTGCGCCGGCTGGTAGAGCATCTGCTCACCGGTGACCCCGACCAGCTGCGGCAGGACTACATCGACCTGTTCGATCTGTCCCGCCGGCACACCCTGTATCTGACCTACTGGTCGGACGGGGACACCCGCCGCCGCGGCGGGGCGCTGGCCGAGATCAAGGCGCTCTACCGCGAATCCGACTTCCTGGTCGACACCCGCGGGGAGCTGACCGACTACCTGCCGATGATCCTGGAGTTCACCGCGCGGGTGAACCCCGACGGCGGCCGGGAGCTGCTGATCTCCCACCGGGCTTCGCTGGAGCTGATCCGGCTCGCCCTGCAGGAGAAGGACTCCCCGTATGCGCACGCGCTGGTCGCGGTGTGTGCGACGCTGCCGGGCGAATCCCCGGCCGATAAGGCCAGTGCCCTGGCGCTGCGCCAGCCGCCACCGGTCGAGCACGTCGGCCTGGATGCCGGCGATCCCCGGCTGCTGCCGCTGTTCACGACCACCGAGATGGCCGCCATGACCGGCGGTCCCGCACGACGAGGAAGGTGAGGAAGCGATGGGAATCTTCCTGTGGGGCGTGATCCCCTACATCGCATTGCTGTCGGTGATCGGCGGCACCATCTGGCGGTACCGGTACGACAAGTTCGGCTGGACGACGCGGTCGTCGGAGCTGTACGAGTCGCGGCTGCTGCGGATCGGTTCGCCGCTGTTCCACTACGGCATCCTGCTGGTGATCGTCGGGCATGTGATCGGCCTGATCATTCCCGAGTCGTGGACCAATGCGGTCGGCATCAGCGAGGACATGTACCACTGGGTCGCCGCCGTCGGCGGCCTGATCGCGGCGATCGCCACCATCGTGGGCGTGGCGATCCTGGTCTACCGCCGTCGTACCGTGGGACCGGTCTTCGCCGCCACCACCCGCAACGACAAGCTGATGTACGCGGTGCTGATGTCGGCGATCCTGGCCGGCACCTACATCACGATCGTGGGCATGATCGACCCGCACGGTGCGGGCGTGAACTATCGGGAGACGGTGTCCCCGTGGTTCCGGTCGATCTTCGCGCTGCAGCCGGACATCGCGGCGATGGAGGCCGCCCCGCTGCGCTTCCACATCCACGTGCTGCTGGGGATGGCGATGTTCATCCTGGTGCCGTTCACCCGGCTGATCCACATTTTCACCGCCCCGCTGCACTACCTGTTCCGCCCGTACATCGTCTACCGGAGCCGTGACGTCACGGTCGCGCCCGGCGCGCAGCCGGCGTCGAAGGCCTGGGCGCCCATCGGCACGGAGGACCGCAAGTGAGTACCGCAACCGTCTCCGACGCACCCCCGGGAGTCACCTCCTCGGCGCAGTGGCGGAACCTGATCCTGGCGACCGCGGCCTTCGCGATCACCTTCTGGGCGTGGAACCTGATCGCCCCGCTGGGCGTCTTCTACGCCCGTCCCGACCAGATGGACCTGTCCCCGGCGCAGAAGTCGGTGCTCATCGCGGTGCCGATTCTGGTCGGCTCGCTGGGCCGGATCCCGGTGGGTGTGCTCACCCCGCGCTTCGGCGGCCGGGTGATGTTCGCGGCGCTGTGCTTCATCTCGGCGCCGTTCGTGCTGCTGGTGGCCCTGGCCGGGGAGATGAAGTCGTACCCGCTGATGGTAGCCATGGGCTTCTTCCTCGGTATCGCCGGCACCAGCTTCGCCGCCGGGATCCCGTTCGTGAACAACTGGTACCAGCCCAGCCGCCGCGGGTTCGCCACCGGCCTGTTCGGCGCCGGTATGGGCGGGACCGCCCTGTCGGCGTTCTTCACCCCGCGGTTCCGGGAGTGGTTCGGCTACTTCCCCACGCACGTGATCATGGCGGTCGCCCTGGTCGCCATGGGCCTGATCTGCTGGGTGATGATGCGCGATGCACCGTCGTTCACCCCGAACACCGATCCGGCGGTGCCCAAGCTGGTCGACGCCCTGAAGCTGCCGATCACCTGGCAGATGAGCTTCCTGTACGCGGCGGCCTTCGGCGGCTTCGTCGCCTTCTCCACCTACCTGCCGACCTACCTGAACGACGTCTACTCCATGCACGACCTCAAGGTGGCCGGCGCCCGCACGGCCGGCTTCGCCATCGCCGCGGTCATCGCCCGCCCGATCGGCGGTGTGCTCTCGGACAAATTCGGCCCGCGCCTGATCACCGCGATCTCCTGCGGCGGCGCGGCGGTGCTGGCGGTCTGGATGATCACCAAACCGGAGATGCCGTGGTGGGCCGGAGCCGACTTCCTGCTGATGGCGGTCATGATGGGCATGGGTGCCGGTTCGGTGTTCGCCTGGGTGGCCCTGGCCTCCCCGCCGGCGCGGGTCGGCGCGGTGACCGGTCTGGTCGGCGCCGCCGGCGGCCTCGGCGGCTTCTTCCCGCCGCTGGTGATGGGCGCGACCTACGACGCCCCGGCGCACTCGTACACAATCGGATTGGGACTGCTGGTGGCCTTCGCCGCCGCGGCCTGTCTGTTCACCATCTTCGGCATCGCCCGAAGCGAGAACGAGAAGAAGTGATTCGATGACGACGAACAACCTGTACACCCTCGCCGACCGGCTGCTGGAGCAGGCGCGGGAGGCCCGTGCCGGCCGGGCCTCGGAGACTGTCCGCGGTCACGGCGATCGCCTGCGCGAGACGGTGATCGCGCTGCTGGCCGGTCAGGCCCTCAACGACCACGAGAGTCCCGGTGAGGCCACCCTGCAGGTGCTGCGCGGCGAGGTGCGCCTGACCGTGCCGGCCGGACCGGACGGCACCGGTGGCGGCGAGGCGGCCCTGGTCGCCGGGGATCGCACCGATATCCCGCCCATGCGTCACGGCCTGTCCGCCGACACCGACGCGGTGGTGCTGCTCACCGTCGCCCTGTAGTCCGGCGCCCTGTAGTCCGGCGCCCGGCGCTGCTCCTGCTGCCGGCGCCGCACCCCTTCTCCGAGCGGTGTGACCACAGAGAGGTCACGAGCCTCGGAGGTCCCCGCGGGGTGCTGCCGCCCGCCGTCCCGAGCGACCACCAGCCGCTCTGCGGCCTCGCTCACCCGCAGCAGGCGATCAGTCGCGACGACGCGCCGCGTCGAGCAGGATCGCCCGTTCGGCCACGGCGACATTGCGCCGGGTCCGTGCCGCGGTATCGGGGGTCACCGACACCGAGGTGATGCCGCGGCGCACCAGATGCTCGGCCAGCTCGGGATACAGCGACACCGCCTGCCCGCACAGCGAGGTGGTCAACCCCGCGGCGGTGGCCCGATCGATGATCTGGTCGATCGCATCGAGCACGGCGCCGTCGCGGGTGTCGAACAGTTCCTTGCAGACCTCGGAGTCCCGGTCCACCCCGAGCACCAGCTGCGTCAGATCGTTGGAGCCGATGGACACCCCGTCGATCCCCAGCCGCGCGTATTCGGGCAGCCAGTACACCACCGAGGGGACCTCGGCCATGATCCACCGCTTCATACCGCGGTCGCCGCCGAGGGGATATGCGTCGAGCAGCGCCAGAGCTTCGGTCAGCTCCCATTTGGTCCGCACGAACGGGATCATCAGGTGCACGTTCCGGTGCCGGCGCCGCACGGCCTGCAGGACGTCCAGGTCGAGCCGGAACAGTTCGGGTTCGCGGATGTACCGGTAGCAGCCGCGGTAGCCGATCATCGGATTGTCTTCGACCGGTTCGACGTCGCCGCCCTCGAGTGCGGCGAACTCGTTGGAGCGCAGATCGATGGCCCGGTAGACCACCGGCCGGTCGCCGAACGCCCCGGCGATCGCCGAGACTCCCTTGGCCATCTTCTCCACGTATTCGCTACGTCGGCCCTGGGCGAGCAGGCGGGCCGGGTGCAGGCCCTCCAGCGCTTCGGTGATCATGAACTCCGCGCGCAGCAGGCCGACGCCGTCGACATCCATCGCCGCCACCTCCGCCGCGGAATCGGGGGTCGCCAGGTTGACGTAGACCCGGGTCGCGGTCACTTCCCGCGCCGGCGACGCGGCACCGGCGGCAGGGTCAGCGGACGGCAGCGGCCGTACCTCGGCAGGCGCCGGAGCCCCCGCCGAGATCGTGCCCGCGCTGCCATCCACCGTTACGAGAGCACCCTCGGTCAGGGTGCCTGTAGCTCCACGTGCGCCGACCACCACCGGTTTGCCGAGCTCGCGTCCGACGATCGCCGCGTGGCAGGTGATCCCGCCGCCGTCGGTGACGATCGCCGACGCGCGCCGCAGCACCGGCAGCCAGTCCGGCCGCGTCATCGGTGCGACCAGAACGTCGCCGTCGTCGAGGCTGCCCGCGTCGGACACCTCGTGCATAATCCGTACCCGCCCGCTGGCCACCCCGGGGCTAGCGCCCAGTCCGGTCACCAGCGGCTCACCGCTGCCGGCGCCGTCGTCGGCGTCCGTCGCTCCGCCGTCGCCGCCAAGGGTGGTGATCGGCCGCGACTGCACGATGAACAGCTGCAGGTTCGACTCGTCGCCGTCGGCGGGCAGGCAGAACGAGAACTCCATATCCTGCGGCGCACCGTAGTGTTCCTCGGCGCGCACACCGACGTCGGCGACCGCCAGGACCTGCTCTTCGGTCAGCACGCGCCGGCCGCGGTCGGCCTCGGCGATCGCTTCGGGGATCTCGTCGGCGGACTGGCCGGCGACGAACTGGAATTCCTGGGCGCCCAGGTGCGCGCTGACCACCTCGCGCGGCGGACCCTTGCTCACCACATAGGTGTCCGGTTCGACCTGGCCGCCGACCACCACCTCGCCGAGGCCCAGGGCGGCCTCGATCATCATCTGGTTCTGGTCGCCGGTCAGCGGGTCGACGGTGAACATCACGCCCGCGCTCACCGAGTCGACCATCAGCTGCACCACCACCGCCACCGACGGCTCCACGTCGACGTGCTGGACCTTGCGGTAGGTCATCGCCCGCGCCGACCACAGCGACATCCAGCAGCGCACGATCGCCTCGATCAGGTGATCGCCGCCCTCGATATCGGTGAAGCTGTCGTGGATGCCGGCGAACGAGGTGTCGGCGGCATCCTCCGACGGGGCCGACGAGCGCACCGCGACCCGGCGGTCGTCACCGAGCCGCCCGTAGGCCTCCACGATCGACGCCGCGATGTCCTCGGGCACCGGCGCCGCGGCCACGCGAGCACGCAACTGGTCGGCACGCTCGAGCAGTTCGTGTTCGGTCATGCCGTCCGGGGGCCACGCCGCAGCAGCCAGCTCCTCACGGAGCCCGGCCGCATCCATCGCGGCCAGATAGGCCTGTTTGGTGACGACGAAACCGCCGGGTACCGGGAAGCCGCCGCGGATCAGCTCCCCGAGATTGGCTCCCTTACCTCCGACGGTCGGCGCATCGCGCAGACCGAGCTCTTCGAGTGAGCGAACCCATTGCTGTGCCACCGGCACCCCTCCCCTTGGATCACCGAACCCCGACGATCCCGATCACTCCGGGCCGTCGATGTGATCCACACTACAGACGCGGTGCGGGGCGGGCATGGGGCAAAAGTCCCCGGATTCCTCGGATCGGTTCGCTCAGCCGGCGGGCGTGCCGTCGGCGGGATCGCCCTCATCGGCGGCCGCACTCTGGTCGCCGGCGCCCTGATCGGCAGCGCTGTCCTCGGCAACAACGTTGTGGGCGGCAGCACCGTCTGCTGGTGCGTCCTGCTCGGCGGCGCTGGCCCCGTCGGCCGGCTCCTGCACCACCACCATGGTCTCGGTGACCGCCTCGCTCACACCGGTGTCCGGGCCCGGAAGCACCACCGTTTCAGTCGTCTCTTCCTCGACGACGCTGCCGGACTCCGCGGTTCCGCCGGAGTCGACGACGCCGCCGTCAGCAACAGCCACCGCGTCGCCGGACGAACCAGCGTCGTCGTTGGCACCAGCGTCGTCGGGCAGCGGGCGCCAGGCCAGAACCAGGGCGGCCCCGACCACACCGAGCAGTGTTCCGACGATGAACCCGCCGAAGTTGGCAGCGGGGAACGCCACCAGCGCGATCACCATCGCGCTGATACCGGCGATCACCCGGGTATGCAGCCACACCAGGGCGGCGATGCCGCACAGTGCCATCAGGACCGACAGCATCACCGTCGAGACCCCGGAGACGGTGGACACCGTCAGGATCAGATCGCCGATCCGCAGGTTGTTCACCGACGGCAGGGCCAGCAGGATCGCCGAGAGCAGCAGGCAGACCGCACCCCCGAAGGGCCGTCCGACCTTCCAGCGCCGGAAGGTCGCGAACTTCTCCTTCACCGCCACCGGCTAGTTCCCGCCGCCGCTGTCGCCGCTGGCGACGCCACCGCAGGGATTGGCCTCCCGGCTCAGGCTCACCTTGGCCCCGTCGACGGTCAGCTTCGCCGCGCGCATGGCCTGCACATCGGCGCCGACGTCGAGGATCGACGCCGACGGCGCGGCGATGGCGGTGGCCAGCTCGGAGGATTCGGAATCGACGGCGGCCTGGGCCGAGCCGACGACGGCGTTGGTCAGAGTCATCGACGCGCCGAGGCCGTCGACGTCCATCATCATGTCGATGGCCTTGGTGCTCGGGCCGGGCGCCTTGATCACCATCGTCACGGTGCCGACACCGGGCAGGTTGGGAGCCGACATCGCCAGGCACAGATCGGTCAGGGTGGCCGTGCCCATGGTCACCACCACGGTCTCGATCCGGCCGTTGCGGGTGGTCTCGATCGCGCGCGGGTAGACAGCGACGTCGGTGCCTTCCAGGCTCGAGAGGGTGGCCTGGAAGTTCTCCCCGGAGACGGCCATCTGCACGGGCACGTCACCGCGCACCATGCCCACGCCCATCGCCGTGGTCACGCCCAGACCCAGGATCAATGCGGGGACAAAGATCTTCGGCCGAGTTTGTCGGACACGCTTGGTCTTCTTCTGCTTAGCCTTCATCTCGCCTCATCCGCGTACGGGCCCCCGGCCGGTGGATTACCGCTGGCAAGTCTAATGGCCAGAACCTGTTTGACCGAACCGCCCATCGGTTTGGGCGCAAACTGCGCATCTGCAGGCACCGAACGCGCCCCGCCGCCGCGCTGCTGCGCGTCACCGGATCGCCGAAAGCAGCGCGATGACAGAGCGCATCACCGGATGCGCCCGGCCACTACAGTGGCGATGCCGGGGTGAGGACCCCGCCCGGATCACCAGAGAACCGCCGGGATCACCAGAAAGGGAGTCGGGCCGATGCTCAAGACCGCATGGAATCAGCTGACCACCGGACAGAAGAGCGCGATCATCGCGGTGACCGCCGTCGACGCGGGCTTGCGCGCGTGGGCAGGCCGCGATCTGGCCGGCCGGCCGGCCGAGCAGGTCGCCGGCCCCAAGTGGTTGTGGACGCTGGGGCTGTCGGTGGTCAACTCGGTGGGTGTGCTGCCGGTGATCTATCTACTGCGAGGCCGCCGCCGGCCGACCGACGCCTGAGTCCCGACCGCCCCGGCTCCACCTTCGAAGGAACGACGATGCCCCTGCCGACGACTCCCGCCCGGCGCGTGCGGCGCCTGCTGCTGACCGCGCTGGCGATCGGCTCCGTGACGGCCACGGCCGCCTGCAGCTCCGGTACCCAGTCCGGCGAGCCGGTGGTGGTCACCGAGATCGTCACGGCGACCGCCGGTGAGCAGCAGCCGCTGCAGGACTCCGGTCCGGCCGCCCCGCCCGAGCCCGCCGCCCCCGCAGCGGCCGATCCCAGCGACTACGCCGCCGAAGCCGGTTACTTCTTCAGCTCGGCCAGCGGCAAGTGGAAGTGCGGGATCCGGCGTGCCGATGCGGGCTGTCACGGCCCGCTGCCGGCGGGTGCACCGCTGTCCTACGGTCAGCGCCCGACCGGTGCCGTGGTGGGTTCCGGCGCCGCCGAGCTGGTCAAGTTCTCCAGCCCCGAGTTCATGCTGCAGTCCGGCCGGACCGCCCCGGTGCTGCCGTACGGGCAGACGCTGACGATCAACGGCTTCAGCTGCAGCATCGATCAGACCGCCGGGGTCACCTGCCGCAACGACGGCACCGGCCGCGGCTTCACCGTCTCCGACATCGCCTACGACCTTTTCTGACGCCTCTGCCTCAGCCCGTTCTGACGCCTCTGCCTCAGCCCGCGAGTCCACCGGACCCACCGCATGCCGCCGGACGCACAGTCACCGCGTACCGTCGTGGGCGACAAGTTTCCCCAACGCAAGGATCTCGCGATGAGCAACAAGGACGAGCACGAGCAGCGCATCGAAGAAGAGGAGCGCGCCCGCCAGAAGGAGCGCGAGCGCCTCGAGCGCGAAGAGCAGGACCGCCTCAAGTAGGCACCCGCACATATGGACGAAGGCTCCGTCTCCCGGCAGGGAGACGGAGCCTTCGTCGTTCAAGCGTCAGTGGCTACCGGTGGGCGGCCACATCGACCGGCGTCAGATCACCAGCTCGACTTCTGCACGCCCGGCAGTTCGCCGGCGTGCGCCATGTCGCGCAGGCAGATCCGGCACAGGCCGAACTTGCGGTACACCGAGTGCGGACGCCCGCACTTGTTGCAGCGCGTGTAGCCACGCACCTTGAACTTCGGCTTCTTGGCGGCCTTGATCCGCAGCGCCTTCTTTGCCATGTCAGTTGTCCTTCGCGTTCGAGTCCTTGAACGGGAAGCCCAGCGCCTTGAGCAGCGCGCGGCCTTCCTCGTCGTTGGTGGCCGAGGTGACGACGGTGATGTCCATACCGCGGGGGCGGTCGATCGAATCGATATCGATCTCGTGGAACATCGACTGCTCGTTCAGGCCGAAGGTGTAGTTGCCGTTCCCGTCGAACTGCTGATCGCTCAGGCCGCGGAAGTCGCGGATACGCGGGAGCGCGATCGACACCAGGCGATCGAGGAACTCCCACATGCGGTCGCCGCGCAGAGTCGCGCGGGCGCCGATCGGCATGCCTTCGCGCAGCTTGAACTGTGCGATGGACTTACGGGCACGACGGATCTCGGGCTGCTGACCGGTGATGAGCGCCAGGTCGGCGACGGCACCGTTGATCAGCTTGGCGTCGCGGGCGGCGTCACCGACACCCATGTTCACGACGACCTTCACGACACCCGGGATCTGCATCACGTTGTCGTAGTTGAATTCGGAGTTGAGCGCGGACTTGATCTCCTCGCGGTAGCGAGTCTTCAGTCGCGGCTGGACCTTCTCAGAAGCGGTCATTGTCAGATGTCCTTCCCGGTCTTGCGGGAGATGCGGACCTTCTTGCCGGTCTCCTCATCGATCCGGTACCCGACGCGGGTCGGGTTGCCCTCGGAGTCCACGACCATCACGTTCGAGACGTGGATCGGGGCTTCCTGGGTCACGATGCCGCCGGACTCGGCGCCGCGCTCGTTGGCCGAGGCAGCGGTGTGCTTCTTGATGCGGTTGACGCCCTCGACGAGCACGCGCTCACGGGTCGGGTACGACTCGATCACCTTGCCCTTGGCGCCCTTGTCCTTACCCGCGATGACGATCACGGTGTCACCCTTGTGCACCTTCATGTCAGATCACCTCCGGAGCCAGCGACACGATCTTCATGAAGCGCTTGTCGCGCAGTTCGCGGCCCACCGGGCCGAAGATGCGCGTGCCACGCGGCTCGGTCTCGTTCTTGAGGATGACGGCAGCGTTCTCGTCGAACTTGATGTACGAGCCGTCCGGGCGGCGGCGCTCCTTGGCGGTGCGCACGATGACCGCCTTGACGATCTCGCCCTTCTTGACGTTGCCGCCGGGGATGGCGTCCTTGACGGTGGCGACGATCACGTCACCCACGCCGGCGTAGCGGCGCTTGGATCCGCCGAGCACCCGGATGCAAAGGACTTCCTTGGCACCGGTGTTGTCGGCGACCCGCACGCGCGATTCCTGCTGAATCACTAGTGGTCTCCTTGACCTGGCTAATTCTGTACGCCGGATTTCCGACCCGACGTACACGGTCCGTCGCCACCGAACACGCGCCTGCCTGGGATTTCGCCGCTTGCGCGGGCGGAATCCCAGTGGGTTCACGAGCCGATTCGCGGTGCACGCACCGCAGGCAACCGTTTCAGTGTAGGCGTCAGTGCAGGTCGACGCCAAATCCGGTCACCTGCCGGTACGACGACGTCGCCGCCCCGCGGCACCGGCACCCCAGGCTCGCGCCCGGATGCCGGGAACGGCCATCAGGGCCGGTTCACCGGGATGCTGACCCGATCGGGGTTCAGATAGTCGGCGGGGTCACGCAGATACCGAACCTGCGGGGAATGGTCGATCGTCTTCAGGGCGGCGAAGAAGGCCGCTTCCCGGCCGGTGGCCGGGGTGGCCAGGACCGGGAACCAGTCGTCGTGGTGACTGGGCACGAACACGGTGGCGCCGACCGCGTCGATGTAGGCCATCGCATCGTGCAGGCCGTTGGCGATCTCGTTGAATCCCTGGATCGCACCGACGTGCAGATCCACCGGTCCCAGCCGGCGCAGCGCCGCCAGGATCGCCGGGCCGGCCGGGTCGTGGCTCACCGGGCCGACCGAGTCGTGCCACAGGACCGAGGTGCCGCCGACGGTGAACTTGTAGGCCATGCTGCCGCCCTCGGGGTCGTTCAGGTGCGGGGCCAGTCGCGCCAGTTCGGCCGGGCCGGGCGGATCGGTGAGCAGCTTGTCGCTCGGCGGCAGCGGCAACAGCGGCGGCAACGCCCCGGTGGGCGCCTTGATCTGCGAGTGCAGGTGCCGCAGGGCGGTCACCTCGATGCCAGGCAGCCCCCGGTAGGTGGTGGTGCTCGCCGGACGTGCCCCGGCCGCACTGACCACATCGCAGCGCAGGGCCGCGTCCTGGCCGCGGAAGAAGCCGCAGTGCTCGGCCGAGCCGACCAGGCGGGCACCGGAGGCGCGGGCGATGTCGACCGCGTCGGCGGCGTGGTCGAAGTGGGCGTGCCCGATGAAGATGTGCGACGGCTTGAGCGCCGCCAGCTGCGCCGGGGTGGTCGGCACGTGCCTGGGGTAGACGTTCGGCACCCAGGCGTCGACCAGGAACACCTGTCCGCCCATCGCGACGGCGAAGTTGGCCACCCCGAACCAGGAGAACAGGACGCGGTCGGCACGCACGGCGCCGGTGGCCTGGTCCACGTTCGTGGCCCCGAAGACCGCGGTGCGGGCGGCCACCAGTTCACTCGCCGCGTCGGCCCGGCCGGCCGGGAGAGCCCCTCCGGCCACGGTCGAACCGACCAGAGCCAGGACCATTCCGAGAACGACGAGCACACGACGCATAGCCGTGAGCCTAGTGGGCGCGCCGGCGGAAACGACGAGGACCCGCGAGCCTGATGCTCGCGGGTCCTCGTCGCACCCCTCGTTTCGCCGATCGGCACTGGGCCGATCTCCCGATCACCAGTCGGCGACGGTGGTGTACCCGTCCTGCAACGCGCGGGCCAGCAGGTGCGCCTTGGTCGGCGCCGGCCGGTCCACGGCGTTGTACTTGTTGCGAATCCGCGAGACATGCGTGCTGACCGTCGACACCGAGATGAACAGCCGGGCTGCGGCCTCTTCCTTCGAGTCTGCGGCCAGCCAGGCCAGGAGCACCTCGACCTCGCGACGCGACAGCGCCGGGCGATTCAGCGGACGTGCGTCCTGCGACCGGAAGGCCGCGATATCGGTGACGATTCCGGATGTGGCTGCTGCCCCGGTTCCGCGCATCGCGGATGCGACGCCCCTCGCATCGAACTCGATGCCCTCCGGTGTTACTGCTGCCGTCACCTGTGTTCCCCTTACACTCCCCGACCCAAATATCAACGTGCCCTTGCGTTTTCGCTGCAGGGCAGACGACGCCTCAAAGGCAACTCACAGGTTAGGAACAGGTTGCGCCGCGAACTAGACCCAGAAATAGGGACACGTGTGCGCACGTGAACCGCGCCGGGTCAATCGTTCGGTCAGACGACACCGGTCCGGGCGGTACTTACCCGCTGGTCAGCAGCGGTCCGGCCGACGCCGGGCGGCCGGCGGCCCACCTCACCCGAATCCGGCAAATGAGACCTATACCACTGCGATTCGGGACCTTCGGCCTCGATCACGGAGCCGATTCAGGCCCGCGGCGGCGTGCCCGGCCGTCCAGCGCGAACTCTCGGCGACTGCGGTGGTCTGGTGCATCCACGGCGATGGTCGCCAGCAGGTCCCGGCCGGCGGGCAGGATCCGCACTGTCACACTGCTGTGCGCACCGGACCGCTTCAGTGCGGCGACGGCGTCCTGGCGCAACGGCCCGAGCAGTTCCGTGGGAGCCGAATGCTCCGCCGGCGCCACCAGGGTCCAGTCGTGGTCGTCGAGCAATACCACCCGGGCTCCACGGGCACGAGCGTCCCAGGCGGCCGCCGCCACCTCCGGCACGTCCAGGCCCGGAGCGCGGATCCGATCGCGCAGATTCGCCTCGACCAGACCGCAGCGCACGATGACGTCGGCATCCAGCGCGCGGCCCGAGGAGATCCGCTCGAGCAGGGGACGAGCGCGCTGCCCCAGATACTCCAGTTGCTGGTCACGCACCGCCAGCGCCGCCTGCTGGGCCGCCGCCGCTGCGCTCTGGCGTTCGGCCTGCGCGCTGAGCGCATAGATCTGGCGGGCGCGGGGCCGCACGATCGCGGCGAAGAAGGTCGCCATCAGCAGCACCGCGAAGTTCGGCGCCAGCGCATCGATCAATGAGGGCGCGGGAGCACGGACCCGGTCGAGCACCACGACCAGTGCGGTGGCGACGACGAAGACCGGCCAGACCACCCACACCCGTCCGCGCACACAGACGAAGCCGAAGACGATGGCCAGCATTCCCGAGGCCGTGGCCGAGGCCCAGTTCGGTTCGGCGGTGGTGGCGAAGGCCACCAGCACCAGCCCGATCACCGGCAGTGTCACGCAGACCGCGGTGGCCGGCCATCGGAGGGGATCGCCCGGTGCGGCCAGCAGGACCAGCGCGGCCACCGCGTCGAGTCCCATCGCCAGCAGATACAGCCACGGGTGGACCACTCCGGCTGAGGCCAGCCCCAGAACGGTGGAACCGGCCACGACACCCGCGGCCAGCAGGTACATCCCCGGCAGCCGGAGCCCTACCGGCGGGGCGCTCACGGCCTGCTCCAGTCAAGCCGTACGACGGTGCCGCGGCCCACGGTGCTCTGGATCTGTGCGCTGGCGCCGGGCACCTCGGCCAGCCGGGACCGGATGCTCACCCTGATCCCGAGCCTTTCCGGCGGCACCTGCGCCGGATCGAAGCCGACACCGTTGTCGGCGACCGACACCGCGATCTGCTCCTCGGCGGGCTCGATCAGGATCACCCGTTCGGCATCGGGTCCGGCGTGCAGCACCGAGTTGCGCAGCGCCTCGCCCATCGCCTCGGTCATCGCCCGGATCACCGGCTCGGGGTAGCGCGCGACGGTGCGGTCTAGCTGTTCCGGCGCATGCACTCCGATCGGCACGTCCGCGTCGATGGTCGCAGCCAGGGTCCGCATCCGCGCGACCGCCTCGTTCACGCTCAGCTGCCCGTCGATCACCCCCTCTGCCGCGGCCAGTTCGTCGAGTTCGCCGAGGACATCGCGTGCCTGTCGAGGCAGGCGCGGATCGTCGGGGTGCCCTTTGGCGGCGACCAGAGTGGCGATCACCCGGTCATGGATGAGCGCATCGATGCGGGAGCGTTCGGAGTTGCGGGCGGCGGCCGAGGCCGAGGCGGTGGCCGCGGCGACCGCGGCGGCGCGGGTGCGATCCAGGATCCCGCCCATCCGCACCACCAGCGCGGTGACCACGACGAACGACACGGTGAACAGGACTGTCCAGGCCGCTTCGCTGATCACCGTGGTGTCGACGACGTCGTCGGTGCGCCCGGCCGCGGTGATCGCCGCGTTCAACGCCGAGCACAGCACCAGCGTGACCAGTGCTGCCCGCAGCCGGTACAGCGCCACCGCCATGGCCGGCAGGCCCGCGAAGGTACTCAGCCAGGAGACTCGTACGTCGGCCACCGGCTCACCGGACCAGGCGGCAAACCACAGCAGACCGGCCAGCAGATAGCCGGCCGCGCACGAGTACACCAGCGGCTGCAGGTACCGCTGCCCCGTCGACACCGAAGCCACGACCAGCAGAGTGAAGCCGGGCCCGAAGGCCAGGACCACCGCGATCGGCGTGAACCAGGGCGCGACCAGACCGGGCGGCTGCCCCAGCGCGGGGATCGTGATCAGGAAGTAGGCGGCGAAGCCGACGCCGATGAAGCGCGCCATCACCGTGGCGATGCGGGCGTCCTCGGCTCCCCCTCGCTCCGGCGGCCGACGGTACGGCGTCCAGCGATCCTGCGTTATCGCAGACGAGTCCATCGGAACGGACCGCTAGTCCGGCCGCGACCGGTGCGGCATCGGCAGCCAGCCGTCTTCGACGGCGCGTTTGAACAGGTCCAGTTTGGTGCGGGTGGGCCGGCCGGCGTCGGCGTACTTCTGCCGGATCCGCTTAAGATACTCGTTGACGGTGTCCGCGGCCACGCCGAGTTCCTCGCCGACGCTGACCGAGGTGCCGCCGGAGGCGTACAGGGTCAGGACCCGCTGCAACTGCGGGCTCAATGCCACCGCATCCAGATTGGGGTCACCGTCGATGGCGGCGGCCCACTCGGTGGTGAGCACCTCCTGGCCGCGGCCGCCGGCGCGCACAGCACCGAGGATCTCCTCCTCCGGCGCGGATTTGAGGACCACGCCGAGGGTTCCTGCGCGGGCCGCCGAGCGCAACAGGTCCGGGTGCTCGCCAGAGGTGTAGACGACGGTGCCGATGCCGTGTTCGGCCAGCCGCGCGACATTCTCCCGCGGCGAGGTCCCGTCCCCCAGCCGCAGATCCAGAATCACCACATCCAGATCAGTGGTCTGGGCCAGCAGATCGGCCACGGTCGCCGCCGAGGCCACCAGGACCAGATCGTCGACGTCTTCGAGGATCCGTTCGATCCCCCACACCGGCGCCCGGTGATCGTCGACCATGCCGACCCGGACCACCTCGTCCGGCGCCGCAGGCGTCCCCATTTCCTTATCGTCCACGCCCCGCCCCTATCACTGCTGGCGACGGCGTTGCCGCGTCGCCTGAGATTCCATGTCGTCTCCGACTCGGTCTTCGCGCTGATTCTATCGAGCGGCTCGGACAGTTGACCGACTCGGCGCGAATTGGCGAATCCGGTTCCCCCAAAACAGGGACAGTGGGCCGGGTCTCGCCGGGCGCGCCTCCGCGCGGTAGGTTAGGGTCACCTGACACGTCCAGAGGAGGACTGAAGATGCAGAAGACTTTGCGTAAGCCCGTGCTGGCAGCGGCGGCCCTGGCCGCCGGTGCGGCGATCGCCCTGACCGGCTGCTCCAGCGACGACACCAAGGAGGCCGTCAGCAGCGCAGCGAGCTCGGCAACCGAGGCCGCCTCGTCCGCAGCCGATTCGGCCCAGGCTGCCGTGCAGGGCCTGGACGTCTCGAAGGCACAGGAGATCGTGCGCACCGCCGTCGACCCCGACACCCCGTCGGACCAGATCGGCGATGTGGTCGACGTGAGCACCCCGGGCACCGAGCAGGCCATCACCGGCTTCGCCAAGGGCGCCTCGCGGGCCGGCTACACCCCGGACATCTTCACCGTGAAGTCCGTGAAGTCCACCGACAAGGTCGACGGCAACGACGCCGCTACCGTGACCGTGGCTGTGGCTTCGCCGCACGCACCCGATCCGATCGACCTGGACCTGGTGTACGTCAAGGTCGGCGACGACTGGAAGCTGTCGGCCGATGCCGTGACCCAGCTGTCAAGCATGGCCGAGCGCCGCTGACCCGGTAGCCGTCACTTCGCGACCGAGCGCCGCGTCGTTCCTCCACGGAGCGGCGCGGCGTTCCGCATCTGCGGGCGCCTGTCCGGCGGAGATGCGGGGGTGCCGAGGGTCGGCTCTAATCGGCCGGGGCCCAATGCAACCCGACCGGCGCCACCTGGCAGATCCACCGATGCTGGACCTCACCGTCGATCACGGTCAGCATGGCGACCGCATCGCGGCCCGGCGGCAGAATGCGGGCGATCACCGTTCCGGACTCCAGCTCGGTGACGGTGCGGATCAGTTCACCGTGCAGTGTGTCGGCCTCGCGGGCGGTGAGCCGGTCCAGGTCCAGTCCACCGTCGTCGAGCAGGTGGACCTGCGCCCCGCGTGAACGGGCGTTACGCACCGCCCACCGCACCCCTTCGCTGGTCCAGCCGCGGCCGCGAACCTCATCGCGCAGCGTGTTCTCGATCAGCCGGGCCGTCAGTGCCTGGTCTTCGCTCAGCGGTTCGCCGGCCGCGAACTGCTCCAGCAGCGGCCGGGCATCGTTTTCCAACATCGACAGCCGGCCGTCGCGTTCGGCGAGCGTGGCCGCAGACGCCGCCTCGACGGCGACCGCCTCCATCTCCCGCTCGCGCAGCGCACCCATCAGTGTCATCAACGGCCGCACCATCAGCGCGATGATCGTCGCCGGCAGCACCGTGGTGAGTACCCGATTGGTCATCGGCATCATCTGACTCAGCGGTGCACCGTGATCCACCGTCCAGACCGCCGCCACGCCGAGGGAACCGGCCAGCGTCAGCCAAGCCAGTCCGCTGCGCCCGCGCAACGCCATGAAGCCGGCGACGATGGCTGTCATCGCCGGGGGTGCGGTCATCTGCATCCACCACTGTCCACCGTCGCCGGGCAGGTGCCACCAGGCCAGCGCCAAGGCCGCTAGCGCGGCGAGCACCAAGATGACCCCCGACCAGACCGGCAACGGATCAGCAGGGATCAGCAGACTGGTTGCGATCGCTGCCAATGCCAGCGCCAAAGCGGACAGCTGTGCCGTCCAGAAGCTCTCGATCACCTCGGCCCCGGCGGTGCTGGCGATGACCACCGTGTAGCCGATCGCAAGCAAGGTGATCGAGAATGCGACGATCGGCGACCGCAAACCCAGAAGAGTCGGTAGATCCGGCACTCCCGACGCCGGTGCACGCACATCCGCACCCTCGGCTCTCGGAGGATGCGCGTGAATAGCGCTGGCGTTGTCGGTCATCGGTGCCGCCATTCCAGCGACACCATCGTGCCGTCGCCCACTGCGCTGTCGATCACGGCTCTCCCACCGGGGATCTGCTGCATTCGCTTCCGGATTCCTGCCGCGATACCCATCCGGTCTCCCGGCACTCGATCCGGATTGAACCCGGTCCCGTCATCGACCACCCGCACTCGGATGCTCTCTGGACCGAACTGACCGACCACGACCTGGGAGGCGTCCGGTCCGGCGTGTTGAAGGCTGTTCACCACCGCCTCGCTGGTGGCCCCGATCATCGCGTCGACAGCCGCCAACGGATAGTCGCCGGCGGCCGGATCCACCTCCAGTATCACCTCGATACGGTCGCTGTAATCGACCACCATTTGACGCAACCGGCGATATGCCATCTCCGGGGATACCGTCGGCGGGCGCTCGCGCGCGCTTCCTTCCAGCGCGGTCAGCGCCGCCACCGCCTGCTCCTGCTGGATCCGTGCCGGCGAGCCAGCGCGCGCGGTCCGCAGGACGGTGATCACTTCATCACGCACCACCGCATCCATCCGATCTCGTTCCAGGGCCCGTGCCTCACGTGCCGCAGTGCCGGCTGCGGCGCTCAGCAGACGATCGCGATCTCCATCGACGTTCCTGGCGACCGACATCGCTGCCTGTACAACTGCCAGAAAGACGCCGATCATCCCGCCGCTGATCACCGCTCGCATCGCTTCCGCCATAACCAGGACTTGGCCGCTGTATGCGAGGCTGTACGCGAAAGCAAGGGTCGTGAGGATGACCGCGGTGTATGCCACGGCCGCCCAATACGGCAAGACCGTGACAAGGCCGACGCCGATCAGGGTCGCAGCCGCCGACACCCAGAGCGGGTTGATGAAGTCGGTGCCGACCAACTCTCCGGTCCAGGCGGGGAACCAGAGAAGCACCGCCAGCCACTGCACACCCGCAGCGAGGACCATCGCCGTGGCGAGTCGGTGGTAGTGCCGGTCGGCCGAAGCCGCGATCATCCCCACCCCGGCAAGAAGGAACAGGGCGATGCACACCGGAGTCCACCACGCCGCCGTCTGCTCCGCGAGGCGGGTCATGGTGCCGATACCAAGCAGGGGCGTCAGAAGGAACATCACGCCTATACCCATGGCGGCAGCACTCCGGATGCGCCGAACGCTCACCGTTCAGCCCTCGCACCCTGGCAAGAGCCCTGCTGTGCAGCGCATGATCAGAAACCTTACAGAACGAAGGTGCGATTCTGTCAGAGCACGACACAGCAAAGGCGGCCCACACAATCCGGTGGGCCGCCCTTTGCTTTTGCGGTTCGGTTAGACGGCTTCGCCCAGCGGGCTGCCGACGTCGGCGAGACCCCGACCCAGCCACTGCGTTGCGGCTGCGACCCACTCGCCCTGTTCCACCGGCGAGAGTTCGCGAACTCGCTGCGGCAGCAGACTCATCAGCGCCGCAGCCAGTGCCGCACCTCGCGACAGTCCCTGCGCAGCGACGACGGGGCCGTACTCGGTGATCTTCTGATGGAGAGCGTCGAAGGTCACGGCCTCACCGTCAAGGCGCACCGCGGTCATCCGCGGCGTCGACACGGCACGATCCTCGATCTGCACAAAGAGGTCGGTCATCTACTCACCCATCGTCGGCGGGGACGCGTCCCCATCCTTGGTGTCCACCAAACGGGGGACTTTCTCAGGAGAGTGTCTCAGAAGCTTGCGACCACGCAAAGGATTCGACGTATTTCTGTGTCGAAAATCACGTGACAGCTTTCTCGGCACCCGAAACCGAGTGTGCCCGAAATTGCGTGCGTGACGGATGGTGGACGAGTGATGGATGTGAAACTGTAACCTGTTCGCGATGCTTACCGACAGGTAGGCAGGCTAGTTGCCGGCCCGTTCTGCTGCATCGCGTTCCATCGCCTCGATCAGACTCTTGGGCCGCAGGTCGGTCCAGTTCTCCTCTACATAGGCCAGACATGCATCGCGGCTGTCCTCACCGAAGACCTTGGTCCAGCCGGCCGGGATGTCGGCGAAGGTCGGCCAGAGCGAGTGCTGGTTCTCGTCGTTGACGAGGACGAAGAAGCGACCGTTCTCGTCGTCAAAGGGGTTGGTCATCAGATGTGATCCTCTCTACTTGTTTCAGATTCTTTCATGGGTTCGGTTTCGGGAGCACTCAACCGCGCGTCGATCTCCGGGCCGATCACCGCCAGCGCCTCGGCATTCGCCATTCCGAGGTGATGGGTGTCGACCATGATCGTTTCGACATGTGCCACGTGCCCGTCCCAGGCCCTCACAAGAGCGTCGGGGTCGCCCTTGTCCGCGGTGGCGACAAAGAGCTGGATCGGCCCATCGAAGCTCTGCGGCCGGTATCCGGCAAGCATCTGATCGGAAGTCGCGAAGGTTTCGACGATGCGATCCACCTGGTCTTCGTCCAGAAGTCCCATGCTTGCGATCTGATCACGGACCACCGCCGAGACCTCGTCCACCGTGGCGGCGGTGACCTCTTCGCCGAGACCGAACAGGTCACGCCATCCGCCGAGTAGATCGGCCGCGGTCTGCGTAACGTCGGCCTCGCCGACGTCGTCGGCGCTCTCCTCTTCCAGAGGGCCGACTTCCAGAGGGTCGACGACGTCTTCCGGAACGGGAGCGGCATCCATGATCCCGAGGTAGGCGACCGACTCGCCCTCGGCCTCCAGATGGGTCGCCATTGCATGCGCGATGGCACCGCCGATCGACCACCCGAGAAGATGGTACGGACCGTGCGGCTGTACCTGCCGGATTTCGCTGACATACCGCGCAGCGAGCTGTTCGGCGTCGAGAACCTGCGGCTCACCAGTCACCACATAGGGGTCCTGGATCCCGTAAATCGGGCGATCTGTGACGAACGGAACCAGGCCGCCGTAGAACCAGGCCAGACCACCGGCCGGATGGACACAGAACAGCGGGGCCCCGTCACCGTCCGATCGGAGAGGAATCACGACCTCGCCGGTGATCGAACTTCTGTCGACGATCTGTGCCGCGAGCGCGCGCGGCGTCGGATTGCTGAACAGCCACGCCAGTTCGATGTCCAGGCCGTACTCGCTCTGCAGCCGCGCCCGCAGCCGCACCGCAGACAGCGAGTTACCGCCTACGTCGAAGAACGAATCGCGAACCGAGACTCTGTCCACACCCAACACGTCGGCGAAAGCCGCCGCGATCCCTTCTTCCACATCCGACTCTGGAGCTACGTATTCGGCTACGACGACCGTGGTAGGCAGTGGGAGCGAGTCGCGATCGAGCTTGCCGTTGGCGGTGAGTGGCAGCCCGTCGATCACCATCACCACGTCAGGAACCATGTAGCTCGGGACGAAATCAGCCGCCGCTGCACGGACCACGGCAGGATTAACAACGGCACCGACCTCAGGAACCACGTACCCGACCAATTGCTCACCGCGCACCGGATCGTCGTAGACCCGCGCCGCAGCAGCGGCCACCCCGCCGGCCCGCAACAACCCCGACTCGACCTCGCCGTACTCGATCCGGAAACCACGCAACTGCACCTGCGCATCCCCACGACCCAGATACTCGATGTCACCGCCGACCCGCCGCGCCAGATCACCCGTGCGATACAAACGTCTTCCCGGCGCACCGAACGGGTCGGCCACGAAACGGGACGAGGTCAGCCCAGACCGGTTCAAATACCCCTGCGCCAACTGACCACCGGCCACATACATCTCACCGACCACCCCGTCAGGCACCGGATGCAAACGCTCATCGAGCACATGAATCGCCAACGACGCCAACGGACGGCCGATCAGCGACGCATCACCGGCCGAGACCAACGCCCGATCCAACGACCGGAACGTCACATGCACCGTGGTCTCGGTAATGCCGTACATATTCACCAGTTCCGCCGAATCCTCGGGGAACTCATCGAACCAGCGCCGCACCTGCTCAAAACTCAGCGCCTCGCCGCCGAACACCACATACCGCAGACCCAGCTCCGCCTGCGTCCGCAACCGGGCATCGATCAACTGATAAAACGCCGAGGGCGTCTGCGACAACACCGTCACACCCTCATCCGCCAACAACCCGACAAAAGCCTCCGGGTCACGAGCCAACTCCCGATCGACCACGACCAGCCGCGCACCCGACAACAGCGGACCCCACAACTCCCACACAGAGAAATCAAACGCATACGAATGGAACATCGTCCACACATCGTCGGCGCGGAAATCGAAATCCGCGGCAGCCGTGTCCATCAACGTCACCACATCCCGGTGAGTGACCTCCACCCCCTTCGGCAGACCCGTCGACCCCGACGTATAGATCACATACGCCCGGCTATCAGCCTGCACCACGATCTGTGGGGCCGACGAACCGAGATTCGCCTTGATCAGCGCATCCACATCGACCACAGCAGCATCGCCCACCGATTCCCACAGCGGATGGCCTGCCGACGACGAATCAGTCAGCACAACGTCGACCGCCGCGTCGGCGACGATGAACCGCAGGCGTTCCACCGGATTGCCCAGATCAAGCGGTAGATACGCCGCACCGACCTTCAGCACACCCAGAATCGCCGCAGCCAGGTCCACTGACCGCGCCGTAGCCACACCGGTCACATCACCCGGCCCCACACCCTGCGCCCACAAACCCGCAGCTATCGCATCGGCGCGCGCATCGAGTTCGCGATACGACAGGCTTCGTTCCGAAGTCGACACCGCCATCCGCTCGCTGAAAGCAGCCGAAGATCCCGCAAAAAGGTCCACCAACGAGTACCCGGCGTGCACGGTCTCCGTCACCGGTGCCGGCAAAGCCGCCAGTACCTCGACCTCCGCCGCCGACAACACGGCCACGTCGCCGACCGGCAGCAACGGATCGGTCACCAGATCGGCCAGGAGCCGTACATACCGATCCGCCAAAGCGGCAATCGCCACCTCATCGAACAGATCGGTGGCGTAGATCGCCGAAACGAGCCAGTCGCTTGAGCCGGGCTGAATCTCGAACTGCAGGTCCACCCGCGCAGGCGGCTCCGGCGCCTCCACAGCTGTGATCTCCAGCGTCCCGAGGCCGCCGCGTTCGGTCACCGTGGCGTTGTTGAACGACAGAATCACCTGGGCGAGGGGCGCGAACGCCTGCGAACGCACCGGACTCATCGCGTCGACGATCGACTCGAACGGCACATCAGCGTGCGCGAACGCCTGCAGATCGATTTCCCGGACTCGATCCAGGAACGAACCGAAGGTCTCAGTGTCGTCGACGACGGTGCGCAGCACCAGGGTGTTGACAAACATGCCGACGAGTGGGTCCAGGACCTGGTGCCCTCGCCCTGCGACCGGAGTCGCCACCGACACGTCATCAACCGAGGCCAGCCGCGACAACAGCACAGCCAGGGCTGCATGCATCACCATGAACGGCGTCGCTCCGTGTACACGAGCAACCGACTCGACAGCGGCAACCGTGTCCGCCGGGATGCTGAATCCGTGGCGTGCGCCTCGCCCCGAAGCGACGGCGGGCCGTTGCCGGTCGGAAGGCAGTTCCAGCACATCCGGGGAATCCTCAAGCTGAATGCGCCAGTAATCCAGTTGTCTACCGATCACCGAATCTGGATCGTCCGTTGCACCCAACTCCGCGTTCTGCCAGATCGCGTAATCGGCGAACTGCACGTCAAGCGGCACGAACTGAGGCTCATCATCAGCCATCCTCGCTGCATACGCCGTCAGCAGGTCCGCCACGAGCGGTGCAACCGATGCACCGTCGGCGGCAATGTGGTGCGCGACGACGGCGAGCACGTACTCACCCGGCGCGACCGGCCACAACCGCACGCGGAACGGCCACTGCGAGGTCACATCGAAACCGGTCCGGACGTCCACTTCGAGTTCGGTCTGCGAATCGACCAGCTTCCAGTCGATCCCATCGTTCACCTCACCGCGTGGCGCGATCGACTGGTACGGAACACCGTCAGACTCCGGGAACACCGTCCGCAGCACTTCGTGGCGCTCGACCACGTCGACCACCGCGGCGCGAAGTGCGTTGACGTCCAAGTCTCCGGTCAATCGCATGACGGCCGGGATGTTGTAGGTCGCGTCCCCCGGAGCCAGCTGATTGATGAACCACATCCGCTGCTGAGCGAACGACAACGGGATCCTGCACGGCCGGGGACTGACGGCCGTGATAGGCGCCAGGGCCGAAGTGCTTGTCGACCGGGTCGCAGCCAGTTCGCGCACGGTATGACGTGTGAACACGTCGCGGACGCCGATCTCACGGCCCAGGGCCGCCGTTGCGCGGGCTGCCAGTCGTGTCGCCGACAGCGAGTTGCCGCCGAGCTCGAAGAACGAGTCGAGAGCTCCCACACGGTCGACTCCCAAGACCTCTGCAAAGACCTCAGCGACCGCCCGCTCGTCTTCCGTGGCAGGTGCGACGTAAGCGGTACCGACGGTCGCGTCAGCAGGTTCGGGCAGCGCGGCGCGGTCGAGTTTGCCGACCGGAGTCAGCGGCATCGACTCGAGCACCGTGATCGATGCGGGAACCATGTAGCCGGGTAGGCGGCACGCAGCTTTTGCGATCAGCACGACCTCGTCGAGCACGGTCTCACCGTCCCCGACTACATAGCCGGCGAGTGAACGGGCCGGAGTGCCGACAGCCACGACGACGGCCTCGGCGACCCCAGGCAGCGCAGCAAGTACAGCTTCGACCTCGCCGAGTTCGATCCGTTGACCGTTGATCTTGACCTGGTGGTCGATACGTCCGACGTAGTCGATGGCCCGCTCGCCCGTGACCCGGACGAGGTCGCCGGTGGCATACATGCGCGCGCCGAGCCGGTCTGCGAAAGGGTCAGCGACGAAACGGCTGGATGTCAGGGCGGACCGACCGAGGTAGCCACGCGCAAGAGAGACGGGAGACGAGAGGTACAGCTCGCCTGTCATGCCCTGCGGCACCGGATTGAGGCCGTTATCGAGCACATAGCCGGTGAAGCCGCGCCACATCCCCCCGATAACCACCCGTTCGCCGGGCCGCAGATCGCCGCGAATCGCCAGAGCCGTGGTCTCAGTCGGGCCGTAGGCGTCGACCACTCGGAGGCCGGGGCGAGAGGCCCAGCGATCCACAAGTTCGAGCGGCACGGCCTCGCCGCCGACCGCAATGACCCGCAGGGCGGTGCCTGCCCCCGGATCCAGAGTCGCCAGCACCGACGGGGTGATGAAACCGCTCGTCACCCGGCCCTCGTCGAGGACACGCTCTAGGGCAGGACCCGCGTAAGCATCGGCCGGTGCGATGACCATCGTGCGTCCCGCGACGATCGACCAGGCGAATTCGAGGAACGCCGCGTCGAAGCTGGGAGAGGCGACGTGCAGAATCCGCGCGTCACCATCGGATACCGATTCCCGAGTGAGATCCGAGAGTCCCAGCGCGAGGGTGGCCGTGCCGCGCTGGGTGTTGCCGACAGCCTTGGGTCGGCCGGTAGTGCCGGAGGTGTAAGTCAGGTAGGCCAAATCATCCAGCGTCACCGGACGGCCGCGGTCGGCGTCCGTGATCGGATCATCAGCAGCATCCAGAAGTTCGGCGAGCCCGATCCATTCACAGTCGCCGCCGAGCTGCGCGCGGGTGTCCGAGTCCGTCACGCCTATCCGGACACCCGAGTCGGAGATCATGAAGGCGACCCGATCCTCGGGATAGTTCGGGTCGATCGGAACGTACGCGGCTCCGGCTTTGAGGATGCCGCAGATCGCCACCACCGAGTCGATGGAGCGCACCAGACCGACCGCGACGATCTGACCCGGGGTTATCCCGCGAGCCAGCAGAGAGCGCGCCACACTGTTGGTTCGCGACTCGAATTCCGCGTAGTCGATCACCTCATCACCGCAGATGAGGGCGGGGTGTTGCGGGTCGAGGGTGCGTCGACTGAACTGCTCGATGAGCGTCAGTTCCTCCGCGGCCGGTGCGTCCGCAGGAACGATCCCCTCGTCGGAGTCTGCACCGGCGAGCAGAGGAATCTGCACCGTCTTCAGTGCGGGATCGGCCGCGACCGCGCCGAGAATGTTCTCGAGAGCGCGACCGAAAGTCTGAACGTCATCCTCGGAGAACGCCGACGGCAGGTACTTGAGCGTGAGTTGCAGCCCGTCTGCCGTCGGTGCACCCGCCAGATTCAGCGGGTAGTGCGTCGCATCCGAGGCGGTCGCTCCGACGATCTCCAGTCCTCCGGCCGCGGAGGCGTCGACGGTGCTGAGACTCTCAGTGTCCACCGGGTACGACTCGTAGACGGTGAGAGTGTCGAACAGGACCGGCAGCCCGGTCAGCGCTGTCAGTTCCGGCAGTCCGAGGTGCTGATGGTCGAGGACGGCGACCTTGTCGCCTTGCAATACCCTGAGCACCTCGGAGGCGGCGGCGCCCGGGTCGACGTCCACCACGACTGGCAGCGTGTTGATGAACAGACCGACCATCGTTTCGACGCCGTCGAGGTCCGCAGGTCGACCTGACACGGTTTCGGCGAAAGCAACCGTTCGGTTTCCGGTCAACCGCGACAGAAGGACCGCCCACGCGAACTGCAGGATCGTCGATATCGTGACGCCCTGTTCGCGGGCGAGTTGGTCGATCGCCTCGGCCAGTTCGCGACCCAATGGCACCACGAGGTCCCGCGGGAGAGTCTCCGCAGACGCCTCGGCAGCCGGCGCCAACAGGGTCGGCTCGTCGATACGGTCGAGGATCGGCCGCCAGGCTGCGATCCCTGCTGCCCGGTCGGCGGCACCGATCCGGCGCACATAGGCTGCGAAATCGGTGTCCGGACTCGACAGCCGACCGGTATAGGTGAATCCGGTCCCGTAGATCGCCAGCAGATCGGCCATGACCAGCGGGCCTGACCAGCCGTCGAACAGCAGGTGGTGGTTGGTGATCACTACCGCCAGGCCACCGTCGTAACGCACGACGACGACCCGCAGCAGCGGCGATGCGTCGAGGGCGAACGGCTTCAGCTTCTCTTCCCGTTCGATGCCAGCGATGCGCTCTTCGACGGTTTCGCGATCGGCAGCACCCAGGTCCACTTCTCGCCAGCCGGCGCGAACGCCGTCGACGATCACGGTGACGACGGCACCGCTGGGCACCCGCACGAACGCCGAACGAAGCGCACGATGATGTTCGAGCAGATCGTCGGTGGCTCGCCGAAGGCGCCCAAGATCCACGTCTCCGCCGAGACGCAGGGTTGCCTGCGTGAGATAGACGTCGACAGTCTCGTCGCCCGCGAGTTCGGACTGGAAGTACAGGCCTCGCTGCAACGGTGTCAGCGGCCACACGTCCGCTCCAGGGAAGCGTTCGGCGAGCAGATCCAGGTCGTCCTGCGTCACTCCGGTGCCCGGCACATCTGACGGGGAGAGCCCGGGATCGCCGACCGCCACTGCAGCGACGATTGTAGCCAGTTCGTCACTCCATCGGCGGGCGATGTCTTCGGCATCGGCGGTCGAGAGAACCGATTCGGGGAAGCGGAAGTCGGCCGCGATCACCGGACCGTCGGCGCGTCGTATCGTCTGAGCATTGATCACCAGCGGGCTCATCGCGGCCATGCCTCCGGAGACCGCACCGGGCAGGAACACGGCGTCGCCCGCCGGAAGCAGCGGGATGGGTTCACCGGCCGGAGTCGCGGTCGGCTGGTCCGCACCGCCGCCACCGCCGAGGTAATTGAAGGCGATCGACGGCAGCGGACGCGCCTCGAGCTCGTCGTTACCGCCGTACCGCAGCAGACCGAACCCGATGCCCTGGTTCGGGCGGCTCAGCCGCTCTTCCTTGGCGGCCTTGACCGCATGGACCGGGTCGGCGGACGGGTCGATCGACAGCGGGGCGATACTGGTGAACCAGCCGACCGTACGCGCGAGGTCGGCACGCCGCGGATCGCTGCCCTGTGCCAGGATCTCTTCGTAGCGGCCGTGGCCCTCGGACAGCACTCCGACGGGTGCACCGTCGTCGATCCCCTGGTCACGCTGCCACGAGCGCACCGCGCGCGCCAGCGCCGCCAGCAGAACATCGGTCAGCTGAGCGCCGAATGCTTCGGGCACCCTCTGTAGGAGTGCCGAGGTCAGGTCCGGAGCCAATTCGTGCAGATGCGAGGAGGTCTCCGAGTACCGCGTCGCCGCCGGGTCGAACTCCCGGCCGAGGTCGGTCGGTCGCTGCGGGCTCCGAGCGAGCCAGTAGTCGAGTTCGCCGGCGAACTCTCCGACGCGTGCTGCAAGGGCGTTGTTCCACGCCTGCTCGGAGGTCACCTCGCCACGCAGGGCGATCGGCTGGTCGGCGCTCACCTGCGCCCACCCTGTCACCAGATCCTCGAGGATCACCGGCCAGGACACCGTGTCGACTGCGAGGTGGTGGATCGTGAGGACTACGCGAGCACCGTCGTTGCCGGTGACGAGTGTGGCCCGGACCAAGCGGCCGGTCGCAGGATCGAGCCGGGCCGCATCTGCCGCATGGGCCGCAGTGACTGCAGCGACGAACTCGTCACTGCCGGCGTCGGCTGCGACTTCGAAGGTTCCGACCGATGCGGCCGCGTCGAAAGGCTCGCCGGCGGTCAGCACCCACCGACCACCCGGCGTCAGCATGTCACTGACTGCGTCGCCGACGATCGTGGTCAGCGACTTGCCCTTGTCGAGCGAGAACCACAGGCCCGCGGGCTTGTCCTCGCGGACGAGGCGCGCCGAGAGCATCGGGTGTGCTTCGACGACGGCCGCCAGCAGTTCCGCCAGGTCCTCGACGCTCATCTCGGCGGGGGCGAAGAGGATCTGTGCCTGGTTGAAGTCGGCGAAGTCGGCGGGAGTCGGTGCCGCCTGGGTCATCCACGACATGACCGGGGACAGTGCGAGCTCGCCGCGCCCGTCATCCGGATCGTCGAGGATCGGCAAGGCCGCCGCGCCCGACGTCGCTGCACGGGCGATCCCGCGCACCGTCTTGTGCTCGAAGATCTCGCGCGGGGTGATGCCCACGCCAGCCGCTTTCGCCGCCGAGGCCACCTGGATGGACATGATCGAGTCACCACCGAGGGCGAAGAACGACTCGGTGACGCCGAGCCGCTCGACCCCGAGGAGCCCCCCGATGATGTCGGCCAGCAACCGCTCTTGATCGGTCTTCGGCGCGATGTAGTCAGGGCGCCGGGTTCCACCTTCCGGTTCGGGCAGTGCCGCCCGGTCGAGCTTGCCCGAGGGGGTCAGCGGAATGTCGTCGATCACCAGGATCTGTGCCGGGATCATATGGGCCGCAAGGTGATTCGCAGCCTCCGCTGCCACCGCGTCGGGATCGATGCTCTCGCCGGGACGTGGGACCAGGTAGGCGACCAGCTGGGTGTGTTTGCGATCGCCCTGCTCGACTTCGCGGCCGATGATGACGGCCTGCGCGACACCCGGGCTATCGGCCAGGACGGCCTCGATCTCGCCGAGTTCCACTCGCTGACCGTTGATCTTCACCTGGTGATCGGCGCGGCCCGCGAACTCGAGGTCGCCCTTGACCAGTCGGACCATGTCCCCGGTGGCGTACATCCGCGCACCCGGAGCCCCGAAGGGGTCGGCGACAAAGCTCGTCGCACTCAGATCGGGCCGTTCCAGATAGCCTCGGGCCAGGCCCGAAGCCGACAGGTACAACTCCCCCATGACCCCGTCGGGCACCTCGTGCAGCCGCTGGTCGAGGATGCGTGCCGTGAATCCCCCTTGGGCTCGGCCGATGGTGACGGGTTTTCGCGGCGTCATCCGCGCACGCGTCGCCCAGATGGTGATCTCGGTCGGTCCGTAGAAGTTCCAGAGCCGACGACCACGCGCCGCCCACCGTTGGACCAGTTCCGGCGGACATGCCTCGCCGCCGGTGACGAGATTGCGCACCGTGGCTGCGCGTTCGGGGTTCAGGGTTGCCAGGACCGAGGGTGTGACGATCAGGTCGGTCACCTCACCATGCTCGATGACTTCGTCGAGCGCCGCACCCGCATAGTCTGTGTGCGGAGCAAGAACCAGTGTGTGGCCTGCACTGATGCCCCACACCATCTCCAGAATCGACGCATCGAAGCTCAACGCCCCGACATGGAGCACGCGAGTATCGGGGTCGTCCTCACGAGACCCGGTGACCTTCTGCAGATTCGCTACAAGATCGACCATCCCGCTGTTGGCGATCGCCACACCCTTTGGCCGACCGGTGGAACCCGATGTGTAGATCACATAGACGAGGTTCTCCAGCCGGACAGACCCGTTGCGTTCGGCATCGACGATCGGGGCACCCGAATCGGCTTCGGCTTCCAGAGACTCCAGTTCGAGCCACGCGCAATCGGTCTCACCCATCCGGCTTCGCGTGCTCGCGTCGGTGATACCGATGCCGACGGCAGAATCTTCGAGCATGTATGCGATCCGGTCGTCGGGATATGCCGGATCGATCGGCAGATACGCTGCACCCGACTTGACGATCCCCCAGATCGCCAGCACCGACTCGACCGAACGTTCCAGACCCACCGCCACGATGTCGTCTGGCCTGACACCGCGGCCCAGCAGTGCACGCGCAATTCGATTAGTTCGCGCTTCGAAGTCATCGTAGGAGACTTCTGTCTCGCCGCAGATCAGTGCCGAGTGTTCTCCGTCGAGGTCTCGTCGGCTCAGGATGTCGATCAGGGTGCCGTCTTCGGCAGACCCTCCGATCGCCATCCCACCCGTCGATTTGTCGCGGTCAGGCACCTGACTCCTCTCCTGGCAGCGAACATCCCGTGCTGGCTTCGATCGTTGCGCTCGTGGCGACCGCAAAGTTCAAGCTTAGAGCAGGCCGACAGGGTGAACTGTGGTCCATTCGACCGATTCTTCCTGGTGCCAGCACGGCGATTGACCTCACTCGAGCCCACCCCGGCTGATGACTTCGAGGTCACCTTTGACGCGTTTCACAACGTCACCCGTAGCCAGCATCCGTGCCCCGGGCTCTCCGTAAGGGTCAGCGACGAAGCGCATCGCTGTCACCCCCGGGTCTCCGGGATAGCCGCGGGCCAGCATCGGTCCTGCCAGGTACAACTGACCGGTCTCACCGTCGGGGACCGGGCCAAGCCGATCGTCGAGGACATAGGCGACGGCATCACCGATCGGCCGGCCCATCGTCACCGGCTTGCGCGGCATTAATCGGGTCCGCGTTGCCAGTTCGGTGGTTGCGGCTGATCCGTAGAAGTTGAACAGCCGCCGACCGCGGGCATCCCATTCGTCGATGAACTCCGGAGTGCACGCCTCTCCGGTGACAGCCAGATTCCGGAGGTACTCGGCGCAGTCCGGATCGATGTCGGCGAATTCGGACGGGGCGACCACCACGTCGGTCACCTCATCGCGTTCGAGCATCTCCTCCAATCCCCCACCGGATTCCGCATCGGCCTCGGCGACGACCAGCGTGTGTCCAAGAGTGATCGCCCACGCGGACTCCAGGAACGCCCTTCCGGTTCCAACTGCTGCACGGTGCAGGATCCGGGTGTCGGGATCGTCTTCCAGCGTGCCGGTAATCGTTTCGAGTTCTCCAATCAGCCCGGCGATTCCCGCATGCGACACGGCGACGAGCGGACCTCGACCATCAGCTGGGTATGCGAGATACGCCAGGCTGCTGCGCTTCAGCGAGCCACGTCGCTCACCGTCGTCGATCGCGGCGTCCGAAGCCGCTTCGGCCATCAGGTCGCCGAGATCGATCACAGCCTCGCCCTTGATGACTGCTCCGTCTACTGCGCGGGCGATGGTCATCCGGATCCGTGAATCACCGAGCAGGCCGCGAAGCTGCTCGAGTTCCTCCGCCGAATCGGCCGCAACGTAGCCCGCGCCGGCCTTGATCACGCCCCAGACGGCGATGACCGACTCAGCCGATCGAGGAATGCCGACGGCGATGATGTCGTTCGGTTCCACGCCGCGCGCCAGCAATGCCCGGGCCACGCGGTTGGTCTGCGACTCGAACTCACGGTACGAGACTTCCTCGCCGTCACAGATGAGTGCAGGGTGGTGTTCCTCCAGATCCCGCGCAGCGAGCAGGGCGACCAGGGTCCCGCCCTCGACTTCGCCACGTTTCCCAGCGGCGGGCGGCACGGCATTCACCTCGGACTTCCGCGTGCCGAGGATGTCGATATCACCGATCGCGATGTTCTGGTCTGCGGTCATCACCTCGAGGACGTTCCGGTACACCTCGGCGAATCGTTCGACGGTGGTCTCGTCGTACAGCGCCGTCGCGTACACGAGGGACATGCTCATCGGAGCCTGTTGGGTCTTGCCCGACACCGCTACCGTCAGGTCGAACTTAGCTTCGTGACCGTCGACGGCGATGGGCTCGACCTCCGTGGCCCCGATGGTCACAGTGCTGTCGACCTCGAGTTCTTCTGTGTACGTGAACGCGATCTGCGCCAGCGGTGGATACGCGGTGGAGCGCGGCGGTTTCAGTGTGTCGACGAGTTCCTCGAACTGGACCTGCGCGTTCGCGAACGCGTTCAGCGTGTCAGTCCGGACTTCCCGCAGCAGATCATCGACCCTGGTTCCCGGCGCGGTAGCCGTACGCAGGACAAGTGTGTTGACGAACATTCCGACGAGATCGGCGATCGCGGAGCTCGTTCGGCCTGCGGTCGGGCTTGCGACGACTACATCGTCGGTCGCCGCGAGGCGAGAGATCGTCACCGCAAGTGCGGCATACGTGACCATGAACGGAGTGATCCGGTACGCCCTGCAGAGCGTCTCGATCCGATCGGCGAGGTCGTCATCGAAAGAATGTGTGAGAAGCGCACCGCGACTGTCGAACACGTCAGGACGGGGCCGATCCATCGGGAGATCCGTGACTACCGGTAGATTGCGCAGCTTCTCCCGCCAGTACGAGAGCTCTCTTGACAGCGGAGAGTCCGCGTCTTCCTCTTCGCCGATGACAGCTTGTTCCCATAGCGCGTAGTCGGCGTACTGGACAGGAAGCTCCGGTTGCGCAGGCACCGCCGGGTCCAGGTGCCGAGCGTAGGCGGACAGCACATCGCGCAGCAGGATCTGAGTCGATTCACCGTCGAACGCGATGTGGTGGATCACCAGGACGAGCTCAACCGCCCCGTCCTCGGCATGCCGGACACGCCCGCGTAGCGGCAATTCCGATGAGACATCGAAGCCGCTGGTCGCGGCAGCTGTGAGCTCATCGATCGTCGTGGCGGCAGTCCAGTCGAGTCGCGCTTGTGCCTCGGCAACCGGTAACACTTGCTGACGAGGTGCACTGTCGTCGCCGGCGGGGAACACGGTGCGCAGTACCTCATGGCGTGTGACCGCATCCCGAATGGCGCCCTCCAGCGCCGCGGCATCGACGTCACCCTTGAGTCGGACGGCCAGCGGAATGTTGTACGTTGCTGCCCCCGGATCAAGCTGGTTCAGGTACCACATTCGCAACTGTGCCCGGGACAACGGAATACGTTCCGGGCGTGGCTCGACCGCGACCACCGGCGGCAATGCTGCAGACCTACCCTCGGCCGCTGCCGCCAACTCCCGCACCGTGGGCGCATCGAACAGATCCCGCACGTTCAACTCGACCCCGAGAGCCTCACCGGCCCGGGCCACCAAACGCATCGCCGACAACGAGTTACCACCGGCATCGAAGAACGACTCGACCACCGACACCCGCTCCACACCGAGCAGATCGGCGAACACCCCAGCCAAAACCTCCTCGGCCTCACCGTCGGGGGCCACATACTCGGCTTCCAACGCCCCGAACTCCGGCGCCGGCAACGCCCGCCGATCGATCTTGCCGGCGGTATTGAGTTTGATGTCCTCCACGACCATCCACACCGACGGCACCATGTACCCCGGCAACGCCGCCCCAGCAGCAGCCCTGACCGCCTCCAAATCCAATACCTCGCCCGGACCAGCCGCCACATACCCGACCAGATGCTCCCCACCATCAGGAGACTGAGCCACCGTCACCGCCGTATGCACCACACCCGGCGCACCAGCCAACACCGCCTCGATCTCCCCCAACTCGATCCGCTGACCACGCAACTTCACCTGGAAATCAGTGCGACCCAGATACTCCAACGCGCCATCAGCCAGACGCCGCACCAGATCACCCGTCCGATACAGGCGGGTGCCGGGTTCCCCGTACGGATCGGCCACGAAACGCTCCGCAGTCAACTCCGGCCGCGAAGCATAACCCCGCGCCAACTGCACCCCACCCAGATACAACTCACCCGGCACACCCGCAGGCACCGGATTCAGCCGCGAATCCAAGACCAGCATCGCTGTGTTCCACACCGGGCGGCCGATCGTGACCATCTCAGGTGCGCCAGAGACATCCGCCCACCCGACTTCCACCGCCGCCTCTGTCGGACCGAACAAATTGTGGATACCGATATGCGGCCACACCTTGTGCGCCACGGCCACCGTTGCCGGCGGCAACGCTTCGCCAGAAGCGAACAACCACTTCAACGACGTGATCTTCGCAAGACGATCGTGATCGACCACGTCCAAAAACACTGACAGCATCGACGGAACGAAATGCACACTGGTCGCCCCCGCCTGCTCCATCAAATCCGCCATGTAACTCGGATCCCGATGGCCGTCAGGCTTCGCGATAACCGTCGCGGCGCCAACCATCACCGGACCGAACACCTCCGGCACCGACACATCGAAGGTATACGGAGTCTTAAGAACAATCCGATCGCCAACCGACCAGCCGAACGTGTTCAGGCCCCACCACAACCGGTTCAAGACCGCTTCGTGAGTAAGTGTCACGCCCTTGGGCATACCCGTCGACCCCGACGTGAACAGCGTGTACACCGCCGAATCACCAGTCACCACACCCCGACGATCCACATCGGTAACCGGCGCCGCCACCGGCGTATCCACCTGCACCGGGCCAGACGCATCCACCACCACGACCGGCACACCCCCAGCGCGGGCCGCCGCCAACGCCGACTGCGCCACGCCCTGATCAGAAACCAGCAGCAACTGCGCCCCAGCCGTGGCCAGCATGTACTCCACCCGATCGACAGGAGTCCCCAGATCGATCGGCACATACTGCCCACCAGCAGCAACAACCGCATGAACCGCAACCATCATCTCCACCGACCGCGGCACCGCCAACGCCACCGCAGACTCCGGCCCCACACCCGCAGCAATCAGCTCCCGTGCAAGCACATTGACCCGCGCACCGAACTCGCCATAGGTGACTTCACGCCCACCGAACACCAACGCCACCGCATCCGGTGTCTTCGCAACCTGCCCAGCAACCGCATCAGCCACCGACACCACCGCCGGCACAACCTCCGCCTGACCCCACTCCACAGCCAACTCAGCAGCCTCATCGGCAGCAGACAGCAACGACACATCACCCACCGCCGCCGCCGGCTGCGTCGTCACACCATCAAGGACCGTGACCAGCCGGTCGGCCAGCGAAACGATGGTGCTTTCATCGAACAGATCGGTGGCATAGGTGATCGTTCCCGACCACGGGTCTTCCTCACCGGCAGAGGAGACGGTGATGTACAGATCCAGCTGCGCCGGCACCTGCTCGGACTCCACCGCCGAAAACTCCAGGCCCGCTACCGACAGATCCACATCGCGCACCGAGGCACCCGGATCGAACGACAACAACACCTGCGCCAACGGCGCAAACGCCTCACTACGCACCGGATCGACCGCATCGACCACGGTCTCGAACGGCACATCGGCATGCGAAAACGCATCCAGATCACCACGACGCACCTGAGCCAGCAACGACTCGAACGACATCTGCGGCTCGACCTGCGCCCGCAACACCAACGTGTTCACGAACATGCCCACCACACGATCCAGCTCCACCTGACCACGCCCGGCCACCGGCGTAGCCACCGCGATGTCTTCAGTCGCCGACAACCGCGCCAACAACACCGACAGCGCCGCATGCAACACCATGAACGCAGTCACACCGAACCGCTCAGCCACCACACCAACCCGGCCGGCGACCTCCGCCGGAATCTCGAACGCCACCAGGCGACCCTCATGCGAGGCCACCGAAGGCCGCGCACGATCGGCCGGCAACACCAGCACATCCGGCAGCCCCGCCAACTCCTCAGCCCAGAAACCGAGCTGACGACCCACCACCGAATCTGGATCCTCCGGCGAACCCAGAACCTCGTGCTGCCAGATCGCGTAATCAGCGAACTGCACCGGCAACGCCACGAACTCCGGAACCACGCCCTGCACCCGCGCCGCATACGCAGTCAGCAGATCCGTCAACAGCGGCAACTGCGACTCACCATCAGTCGCAATGTGATGGGTCACCACCGCCAACACATGCTCACCCGACGAGACCTCCCACACCCGAACACGCACCGGCCACTGCTCGACCAAATCGAATCCGGCCATCACCGCAGCCTCGATCTCGGACTGTGAATCCACCACAGCCCAATCAAGCTGCGCCGCCACCTCAACCGCGTCCGCGATCTCCTGGAACGGCACGCCATCAACCGCCGGGAACGACGTCCGCAACACCTCATGACGGCCCACGACATCGATCAACGCCGCATGCAACGCCTCCACATCCAGCCCACCACGCACCCGCAACACAGCCGGAACGTTGTACACCGGAGAACCTGGCTCCAACCGATTGATAAACCACATCCGCTGCTGAGCAAACGACAACGGCACCCGCTCCGGCCGTGGCACCACAGCCATCACCGGAGGCAACGCAGCACGTTTACCTGCCGACACCGCGATCAACTCACGCACCGACGGCGCTTCGAACAGATCGCGGATCGTCAGCTCAGTGCCGAGGACCTCCGCCGCCCGGGCAACCGCCCGCATCGCCGACAGCGAATTGCCACCGGTACTGAAGAACGACTCGGTCACACCCATCTGCTCGATCCCGAGCACCTCGGCGAAAACCTCCGCCACCCGCGCCTCGACATCGTTCGCCGGCGCCACATACTCCGAACGCAACGACGTCAACTCCGGCGCCGGCAACGCACGACGGTCGAGTTTGCCGGTGCTACCCAAGACAACATCGTCCAGCACCACCCAGACGGTGGGCCGCATGAACTCCGGAAGCGCCGCAGAGACCACCGCACGCACCTGGTCGAGATCCACCGAGTCCGGCGACACATACCCAACGAGATACTCTCCCCCGTCGGGAGCCGTGGCCACCGACGCAGCGGCATGCACTACACCGGGAGCCGCTGAAATCACCGTCTCGATCTCACCCAGCTCGATCCGCTGACCACGCAACTTCATCTGGAAATCAGTACGGCCCAGATACTCCAGCTCCCCCGCACCACTCCAGCGCACCAGATCACCGGTCCGATACAAGCGTGCACCGGCCCCACCGAACGGATCAGCGACGAACCGCTCAGCAGTCAACTCCGGCCGCGAAGCATAACCACGCGCCAACTGCACCCCACCCAGGTACAACTCACCCGGCATACCGACCGGCACCAGCTGCAGCCGCCCATCGAGCACCAGCGCGCGAGTATTCGCCACCGGCCGGCCGATCGTCACCCCCGGATCACCGGCAGACACCTGCGCCGCCGTCACATCCACCGCAGCCTCAGTCGGCCCGTACAAGTTGTGCAACGCTACCCACGGCATCACAGCAAGCACCTGCTGTGCAAGCGGAGCCGGCAGCGCCTCACCCGAGGTGAACACCAACCGCAACGACGGCAGTGCCGCCAAACGCTCCCCGAGCACATCGGCGAACACCGAAAGCATCGACGGCACGAAATGCACCACCGACACACCCTGCTCAGCGATGACCCGAGCCAGATACTCCGGATCCCGATGACCATCGGGCCGCGCGATCACCAACGGTGCACCGACCACCAACGGCAGGAACAACTCCCACACCGACACATCGAACGTGTACGGCGTCTTCAGCAGAAAACGTGCCCCGGCATCCACCCCATAGTCATCTCGCATCCACACCAGACGGTTCACCACCGCCTCATGCGTCACCGTCACACCCTTCGGCACACCCGTCGACCCCGAAGTGAACAACGTGTACAGCGCATGATCACCATGCAACGGCGCCCGCCGCTCGGCATCGGTCACCGCCGGCACCGTCAAGTCGACATCGGACTCAGTATCGACCGGCAACACCCGCACACCGGCCCCAGCGACACACCCAGGCACCAGCCCGTCCGCCACCAGAACCGTCTCCGCACCCGCCGTCTCAAGCATGTACCGCGCCCGCTCAACCGGCGAAGCCGGATCGACAGGCACATACTGCCCACCGGCAGCCACGACCGCGTGAACCGCGACCAACAACTCCACACTCCGGTCAATCGCCACACCCACAGCCACATCCGGTCCAACACCAGCAGCGATCAACTCCCTGGCCAACACCGCCACCCGCGCACCGAACTCCGCGAACGAAACAACCCGCCCCTCGAACTCAAGCGCAACACCATCGGGAGCCCCAACCACCTGCACCGCCACCAGATCAGCAACGGTCACCTCAGGCACCCCGACCACCGGCCCAGCCGCGAGTTCCAGCAGGTCACTGCTCGCCCCGGCCGGCACCAGTTCGACGGTGCGCGGGTCCGAGTCGGGAGCATCGGCTAGTGCGGCGAGAATCTGCGTTACCGCCGCGGCAAAGCTCTCGACCTCGGTGCGATCGAAGGCTGCCGGCAGGAACTTGAAATGCAACGAGAGCACACCGTCGTCTTCGGACGACACCATGTTCAGCGGGTAGTGAGTCGCATCCGACGCATCGATTCCCTTGATGACTAGCGCATCGTTGGACGGCGCTTCGGTGATCGACTCGGTGTTCACCGGGAAGGACTCGTGGACCACCAGCGTGTCGAAAATCGTCGGCATGCCCACGGACAGCATGATCTCGGGCAGACCCAGGTGCTGGTGATCGAGTAGGCGCACCTTTTCCTGTTGGACCGACTCCAGCAGCGCGCCGAGTGAGTCGGCCGCGGCGACATCGACCACGACGGGCAGCGTGTTGATGAAGAGGCCGACCATCGACTCGACACCGTCGAGATCTGCCGGGCGTCCGGAAACGGTCTCACCGAAGGCGACCACGTCGTTCCCGGTCATCCGCGACAGGAATACCGCCCAGGCGGCCTGGAGCACAGTCGAGACGGTCGCACCGTACTGCTGCGCCGTATGTCCCAGGCGGGCCGTCAGCTCCTTGTTCAGTGTCACCGGCAGCACATCGGGCATGGTGTCCACCGAAGCCTCCGCACCGGCCGCGACGAGCGTCGGTCCGGGGAGCTCGCGCAGGACCGATCGCCACACGTCGAGTCCGGCTGCCGTGTCCAGACGTGCGATGCGCATGACATGAGTACGGAAATCGTTCTCGTGGGCCGCCGTGAAGGGACTGCCGGTGGCATAGAGAGCGAGCAGATCGGCGAGCACGATCGGCGCCGACCAGCCATCGAACAGGATGTGGTGATTGGTGATGATCACACTGGTGCCTTCGCGATGGTGCACCAGGATCACCCGTAGCAGCGGCGGCTCCGCAAGGTCGAACGGTTCGAGCTTCTCTCGGGCCGCCAGTCGTGCGACGATCTCGGTCGTCTCCGCCTCCCCGGCGTCGACGGACTCCACTCGCCACGGAACCTCGACGGTGTCCGGCACGATTGCGACGAGAGAACCCGACTCCGTGCGGACGAATCCCGATCGCAGAGCACGGTGATGCCGCAGCAACTCGTCCACCGCATCGCGAAGACGCGCTTCGTCGATGTCACCCAGGTGCAGGATCGCCTGCGTGATGTAGACGTCGACCGCTTCGTCTCCGGCGAGGAACGCCTGGAAGACCATGCCCCTCTGCAGCGGCGTGAGCGGCCAGACGTCGACACCTGGGAATCGGGCGGCCAGATCGTCCAAGTCGTCCTGTGTCACCCCGGTCCCCGGGACGTCCGACGGTGACAGTCCGGGTGCGCCGGCGTCGATCGCGGCAACCGCGAGGTCCAGCTCCTCGGCCCACAGCTCCGCGATTCGCTCGGCATCCGCAGCGTCGAGGACGGCCTTGGGAAAGTCGAGCCGAAGCGACAGCGACCGGCCACCCGGGACGGAAGTGGAGGACACCGTAGTGCTGAGCGAGTTCAGCACGGTCATCGCTCCGGTGGCACTCGGCGGGAGATCCGGACCGGGTACCGGCAAGAAGCCGGGGACTTGAGCGGTACGGGCTTCCTCGTCGTAGCCGCCCGCCCGGCCACCGCCGAAGTAGTTGAAACCGATCGACGGCAACGGGCGACCGCTGAGCTCGGCATCGCGGCGCGTATCGAAACGCAGTAGGCCGAAGCCGACACCCGAACCCGGCCGACCCAGCCGCTCCTCCTTGGCCGCCTTGACGGCATGAATGATGTCGCGGCCGACGGCGAACCGTCCCGGGAACACCGTGGTGAACCAGCCGACGGTCCGGGTGAGGTCACTGGCGTGCGGATCAGCCGATTCCGCGAGGATCTGTTCGCTCCGACCGTAGCCCTCCAGCATGATCGACAGCGGACCGGACTGCACCAAACCGCACTGCTCCTGCCAGCGGCGAACCGCACGGGCCAGGCCACCCAAGAGCACGTCCTCAGTCGTTCCGCCGAATGCCTGCGGAACGTCGCTCAGCAATCGTTCGGTCACCGCCGGATCGACGTCCCGGATCACCGCGTGCTGCGTGGCCATCAGGTCGCGGGTCCTGTCGAGCGGTCGGCCCAGGTCGGCGGGCCGCTCTGGAAGCCGCTCGAGCCAGTAGTCGAGTTCAGAACTCCGCTCGTCGCGCTGTGCGGCGATGGCTGCGTTCCACGCCCGTACCGAGGTGACCTCGGGGCGTACGTTCATCGGGTATCCGTCAGTCCGCTGCGCCCAGACGGTGACGAGGTCTTCGATGAGGATCGGCCAGCTGACCGCATCGACTCCGAGGTGATGGATCACCAGCACGATGCGCTGATCGTCGGCGTTCCGGACGAGCACGGCGTGGACCAGGCGGCCATCGACCGGATTCAGGGCTGCACAGGCCTGTTCGAAGGCACGGTTCAGAGTGTCGTCGAGCCCCTCCGCCGACTCCGTCTCCAGCTCACTGACCGCTGCTTCCGCGTCGAACGGCACGCCGGCAGTCAGCCGCCAGCCGTCGCCCGCCGATTCGGTGAACTCCGCGCTGAGCATCGGATGCGCCCCGACCACCACCGCGAGTACCTCCCGGAGCGCTCCCACGTCGACGCCCTCCGGCGCCTGAAGGATCCGGGACTGATTGAAGTCGGCGAAATCCGAGGCCTGCGTGGCGGATTCGATCATCCACCACATCGCCGAAGTCAACGCCACTTCACCGGCTCCGCCGTCGGCGGGCTCAGCGAGCATCGGCAGCGCCTCGCCGGCTTCCGCGACAGCTCGGGCGATCTCACGCACAGTTCGGTGTTCGAAGATCTGTCGCGGTGTCACCGCATAGCCTGCGGCGCGCGCGGCAGAGGCAAGCTGGATCGACATGATCGAATCACCTCCGAGCGCGAAGAACGACTCGGTGACGTTCACCTTGTCGAGTCCGAGCAGGCCGGCGACGACCGCCGCGAGTGCTTCTTCGATCGGGTTCGACGGTGACGCGACAGGAATCGTGGCAGTGGCCGCCAGACCGGCGGCCCCGGTGTCATCAGACCCGCTCCTCCGGCCGCGACGCTTCGTACGTTCGTCGACACGTGCGACGAATTCGGTCTCGCCGGCGGGGTTGATACGCACGAGGTCTCCGGTGGCGTACATCCGCGACCCCGGGCTGGCCGAATACGGGTCGGCGACGAATGCCGCAGAGGTGAGACCGGGGGCCCCCAGCCAGCCTCGAGCAAGGGAGTCCCCCGCCGCCAGATACAACTCGCCCACCACACCTCGCAGGACAGGGTGCAGGCGCCGATCGAGGATGTATGCCGCGACCCCGCGCACCGGATGACCCATCGTCGCCGCGCGTCCGGACACGAAGTGTCCGGTGAATGCCCACATCGAAGCTGCCGACGGTCCGTAGATGCTGTACATCTCGCGTCCTGGTACGGCCCACGATTCGATCAGCTCAGCCGAGGAGGAGTCACCCATGGTGACCAGGTGCTGGACGGTGGAGCCCGCCCGCGGATCGACTGTGGCGAGGGATGCCGGCGTGAGCAGTGCTTCGGTGATGCGGCCGCGCTCCAGAACACCGCCCAACGTTTCGTCCATGTGGTCTCCGGGCGGCGCGATCACCAGTCTGCTACCGGTCCCGATGGACCACAGCATCTCCAACACGGCAGCGTCGGTCCCCGGCGAAGCCGCGTGCAGAACACACGCCTCGCCGGCCAGTTCCCCGGTTCCGAGAAGCTCCTCGAAGTGCATGATGACTTCAGCCAGACCACGATTGGTGAGACCGACTATCCGGGGGGTGCCGGCTGAATCGGACGCGTAGGAGAGTTGGACGAGATTGTCCAGGTGAGGGCGTGCGTTGAGCTCCGCCGCCCGAAGTGGCGCAGCGTCGTCCGCCGACTCGAACTCGGTCACGTCGATCCACTGGATCGGGCCGTCGACGAGAGCCGGATGCATTGCGGGATCGGTGATACCCAGGCCGGCCCCGTGGAGTACCTCATCGATGAGTTCCTGTGGGTCCCCGGGATCGACGGCGGCGAATGCGGCTCCGGATTTGACCACACCGAACACCGCGAGGACGGAGTCGACTGATCGGTCGAGGACGACGGCGACGACATCGTCCGGCCGCACCCCGCGGCCGATGAGGTCACGAGCTATCGCATCGGTGCGTGCATTGAATTCTGCGTAGCTGACTTCCACATCACCGCAGAGCAGAGCGACGTGATCGGGGTTGACGGACCGCTCGGTCAGAAGATCTGCGAGCACCTTCGGCTCACCGATCACGTCGGCGGCCGAGTCGGCAGGTCGACCGAGCGAGTTGCCGCTCACCACGAATTCCTCAGCAGCACCCAGGTCGATGTCACCGACGGCGGTCTCGGGTTCGGCGACCATCGCGGTGACGGTCGCGACCCACGCGTCGGCGATGCGCTGCGCCGTGGCTTCGTCGAAGATCGAAGTGGCGTAGTCGAAGGTCACCCTCATCGGAGAGTCCTCGTGCGCTTCGACCGCGGTCACGGTCAGGTCGAACTTCGCATCGAGATCCGTCGTGGCGAGCGGCTCGGCGACGAGCCCGGGAAGCTCCACCCGGTCCCGGGCGGCCGGTACCCGTCGGTGATCGACGGTGATCTGGACGAGCGGCTGATACGACGTCGACCGCTCGGGGGCGAACTCCTCGACGAGGTCATCGAACTGCGCATCGGCATGATCGAAGGCATCGAGGTCAGTGGCCCTGACGAGGGCGAGGAAGTCGCTGACCGACTGCCCCGGGTCGACCTCGGTGCGCAGCACCAGGGTGTTGACGAACATGCCGACGAGGTTCTCCAGGGCGGCATCGTTGCGGCCGGCGATGGGAGTGCCGATAACGACGTCGTCGGTGGCGGCCAGCCGTGCGACGGTCAAGGCCAGCGCGGCATGGGTGATCATGAATCCGGTCACCTGGTGCTCACGCGCCAGCTCGGCGATACCTTCCGCCAGGTCGTCGTCCAAGTCCATCGTGACGCGAGCAGCGGTCTGCGTGAGCACTGTGGGTCGCGGCCGGTCCATCGGAAGGTCGGTGACGGCGGGGATCTCGGCGAGCTGGCGCCGCCAGTAATCGAGTTGCCGCGCGAGGGGCGACTCAGCATCGTCGCCCTGGCCGAACATGCTGTGCTGCCACAACGCATAGTCGGCGTACTGGACTGTGAGCGCATCCGGTTCAGGCAGCGAAGGATTCTGTCGGCGCAGGTATGCAGAGAGCAGGTCGCGGACCAGCACCTCGACCGACTCACCGTCGAACGCGATGTGGTGGGCCACCATCACCAGTTCGATGGCGTCCTCGGCGACACGCCGGAAGCGGCCGCGGACGGGCAGGTCCGAAGCCACGTCGAAGCCCGTCGAAGCAGCGGCGATCAAGTCCTCGACATCCGCCGTCTCTGCCCAGTCGAACCGGACACGCGCCTCGTCGGCGGCCACGATCTCCTGGTAGGGCATCCCGTTCGTCGACGGATATACGGTGCGCAGCACTTCGTGGCGTTCCAGCACATCGCCGAGTGCCTCGCCGAAGACCACCATGTCCAGCTCACCGGTCAGCCGCAAACCCATCGGGATGTTGTAAGCGGGTGAGGCCGTGTCGAACTGGTTGATGAACCACATCCGCCGCTGCGCGGACGAGAGCGGAATCAAATCCGGCCGCGGTTCGACGGCGGTCACCGAAGGCAGCGCCGCACCGTGATCGGCCACCGCGGCAGCCAGTGAGCGCGGCGTCGGCGCATCGAAGACATCGCGAACAGACACCTCGACACCCAGCTCACCGCTCACGCGGGCCGCGAGCCGGGTCGCCGACAGCGAGTTGCCCCCCAGATCGAAGAACGAGTCCTCGGCGGATACCCGATCCAGGCCGAGGAGGTCCGCGAACACCGCGGCAACGGACTCCTCCGCGGCACCCTCGGGTGCGACGTAGACGGCTGTCTCGATGACCGGCTCCGGCAAGGCCCGCTTGTCGAGCTTGCCGACGGGTGTCAGCGGCAGCGCGTCGAGCACAGTGATCGATGCGGGCACCATGTGGGTGGGCAGTCGTTCACCGAGGAACGCCTTGAGCTCCGCGACGTCGATCCTGTCTCGATCACCGACGACATAGCCGGCGAGCGCAGTCGCTACAGAGCCACCGACACCAACCACGACAGCAGCGTCCACCGCCTCGTGCGAACCGAGGACGCTCTCGATCTCACCGAGTTCGATTCGCAGGCCACGCAGCTTCACCTGGTCGTCGCTGCGCCCGGTGTACTCCAGCACCTGCTGACCCAGGTCGTCCTTGCGCCAGCGCACCACGTCACCCGTGCGGTACATCCGGTCGCCCGGGATACCGTAGGGATTGGCAACGAACCGCACAGCCGTCAGTGCCGGATGGTCCAGGTAGCCGCGGGAGACCGCATGCCCGACCACGTACAACTCTCCCGGGACACCCGGCGGCACCGGCTTGAGCCGGTTGTCCAGCACCAGCAGCCCGACGCCGTTGATGGGTCCACCGAGGTAGACGGGGGTGCCCGGCTGCATCGGCTCGCTGATCGTGACACCGATGGTCGTCTCCGTGGGCCCATACAGGTTCTGGACCCGGCGCATCATCGCCCACTCGTCCCGGAGTGCTGCAGGAACAGCCTCGCCGCCGGCGTAGACCACCCGAAGAGTAGGCAGAGCCTGTGATTCGAGCGTGCTGAGCACCGTCGGCGTCAGGAAGGTGTGCGTCACCGCCTGCCGCATCATGAAGTCCTGCAGCTCCGGGCCACCGACCGCATCCGAGGGACGGTAGATCAGGACGCCGCCGGAGACCGTGGCCAGCAGGTACTCCAGGACCGACGCATCAAAGCTCGGCGACGCGAACCCGAGGACTCGCGAGTACTCGTCCGCGCTGGAGCGGCGCTTCTCCTCTGCGGCGAAGTTCGCCAGACCGGTGTGCGTCACCGCGACGCCCTTCGGCCGGCCCGTGGAACCGGAGGTGAAGATCACGTACGCGGTGTTGTGCACCCGAACCGGGGCGAGCGTCTCGGCCTCGGTGACGGGTTCGCCACTCAGCGCGGCGATTTCGTCGGCGACTCCGATCTCGTCCAGCCGGAACCAGTCGAAGCCTTGTTCCGGAAGTTCGTCCGAACCTGAGGTCGCCAGGCCCAGAACCGCGCCGCTGTCCTCGACCATCGCCTGAACACGCTCGGCCGGGTAATCGGGGTCGATCGGCACGTACGCGCCGCCTGTCTTGGCGACCGCCCAGATCGCAGTGAGCAGTTCGGCCGACCTGCCGACGGCAAGTGCGACCAGCGACTCTGTCCCGATACCACGCGAGATCAGCCAGCGGGCCAAGCGGTTCGACTTCTCGTCGAGTTGCGCATAGGTCAGCATCGTTCCCGCGGCATCGATGACAGCCTGACGAGGGGCGTGTTTCGCGGCCGTCTCGGCGAAGATGTCACGCAAGACCTTCGGATCGACGGACGGTCCACTCGTCACGACCGCCGGGTCGGCATCCTCCAGCGGATCGATGATGCGGTACTCACTCACTTCTGCAGACAACTCCGCTGCCACTTCCTCAGTCGTCACCATCTCGTCGTGTTCACGTGCGACGAGCGGCAGATCCCCGACCGGTGTCGTGGGATCGACCAAACCTGCCTCCAGGATGCCCACGAGATAGTCGGCGAAGGTCGCGACGGTCGTCGTGTCGAACAGGTCTGCCGCATACGTCATGATCGCGTCCCAGCCTGCGCTCGGCTCGCCCGCGATGACGCTGACCAGCAGATCGACGCGGGCCGGAAGAGCGCCGGTGTCGACAGGTGCGACCCGAAGTCCGCCGATCTCACCGGTGACGAGATTCGCTCCGGCGAGTTCAGGCAGCGCACCCTGCTCGAACGTCAGCCATACCTGGGTGAATGCTGCGAACGCACTCGACCGTGCCGGATCGAGCGCATCCACGACGGTTTCGAACGGCACATCGGCATGCGAGAAAGCGCCGAGATCGGCGACCTTAGCCCGCTGGAGAAGTTCACCGAACGAGATGCCTCCGTCCACCAGCGTCCGCAGTACGAGCGTGTTGACGAACATCCCGATCAGATGGTCCAACTCAGGCTGACCACGCCCCGCGATGGGCGTTCCGATCGCGATGTCGTCCTCGGCACTGAGTCGCGCGATCACCACTGCGAGGGCGGCCTGCACCACCATGAAGGGAGTGACCCCGTGCTCGCGGGCCCGGTTCACGATCGACTCTGTGATCTCGGCCGGAATATGGAACACCACACGTTCACCACGGCCAGTCGCGGCCGCACTGCGAGGTCGATCGGTGGGAAGTTCGACCAGGTCCGGCAGGCCGGCAAGCGCGCCGCGCCAGTATTCGAGCTGACCGCCCGCGATGGAATCCGGATCGTCCGGGGATCCGAGCACATCGTGCTGCCAGATCGCGTAATCGGCGAACTGCACGGGCAGCGGAGCGAACTCCGGAGTCCGTTCAGCGACTTCGGCCAGATAGGCAACGATCATATCGGTCACCAGTGGCGCCATCGATTCACCGTCGTAGGCGATGTGGTGCACTACCAGCGCCAGCACATGCTCCTCCGGCGCGGACTCCCAGACCCGTACCCTGATCGGCCACTGTCTCACGACGTCGAATCCGGTCGTTGCGGCTTCTTCGAGCTCGGCACGGCTTTCCACGACGTCCCAATCCAGCCGAGCCGCGACGGAAGACGCGCGAGCGATCTTCTGGTGCGGTACCCCCTCGATGGCCGGGTAGGTCGTACGCAGAATCTCGTGCCGGGCGACGACCGCCACGACCGCGGCGTGGAGAGCGTCGATGTCCAAGTCACCGGTAAGTGTCAAGACCGTCGGAATGTTATATGCCGACGATGTTGGGTCCAGGCGGTTGATGAACCACATGCGTTGCTGGGCGAATGCCAGCGGGATGAGGTCCGGGCGTGGCTCGACCGGTACGACCGGCGGCAGAGCCGGAGCACGATCGGCGACCGCAGCCACCAACTCACGCACACTCGGCGCGTCGAACACATCACGCACAGACACCTGAACACCCAGGGCCTCGCCGACCCGGGCCACCAACCGCATGGCCGCCAGCGAGTTACCGCCGACGTCGAAGAACGACTCGGTCACGCCGACCCGGTCGGCACCCAGCAGATCCGCAAAAATCGCAGCCACGACCTCTTCGGCCTCGGTCTCCGGGGCCACGTACTCGGCCGCGGCGAACACCGGATCCGGCAACGCCCGCCGGTCCACCTTGCCCGCAGAGTTCAGCGGCATCTCCGCCAACGCCACCCACACCGAAGGCACCATGTACTCAGGCACCTGAGCAGCCAACGATGCCGAAACCTGTTCGGTATCAACACCCTCGGGCGCCACATAACCCACCAGCTGATCACCGGCCGGCCCCTCGACAACACGAGCCGCCGCCAGCACCACACCCGGCGCCGCCGCGATCGCGGCCTCGACCTCACCGAGTTCCATTCGCTGACCACGCAGCTTCACCTGGAAATCGGTACGACCCAGATACTCCAGCTCACCAGAGGCATTCCGGCGCACCAGATCACCGGTCCGGTACAGGCGGCCACCGGGAGCCCCGAACGGATCGGCCACGAACCGCTCAGCAGTCAGATCCGCACGCGAGGCATACCCACGGGCAGACTGCACACCACCCAGATACAACTCACCGGCCACTCCATCTGGCACCGGATGCAAACGAGAGTCCAACACGAACGCCGTCGTATTAGGCATCGGAACACCGATCGGCACCACGTCGCCGACCCCGGCCAACTCCGCCGACATCGTGTACACCGCGGCCTCGGTCGGACCGAACAGATTCACCAGCCCCGCCTGCGACACCCGCCCGGCGAAGTCACGAGCCACTGCCGGCGGCAACGCCTCACCACCGGAGAACAACACCTGCAGCCCCGGCAACAACGGATCATCGTCGACCACATCCAGGAACGCAGCCAGCAGCGACGGCACGAACTGCACCACCGACACCCCGGCACTGTTCATCACATCAGCCAGATACCGCGGATCCCGATGACCCTGCGCATCGGCGATCACCATCGTCTGTCCCGCCACCAACGGCCAGAACAACTCCAGCACCGACGCATCGAAGGTATGCGGCGTCTTGAACAACAACCGCTGCTCACCAGCCGGCACCAGCCCGTCGAACCAGGCCACGAAATTGCGTACCGCACCGTGCGGGATCGTCACACCCTTGGGCACACCCGTCGAACCCGACGTGAACAACGTGTACGCCGCATCCCCCACACGCAACGGCGCCAACCGCTCCGCCGGATCAAGCGGCCCGGCACCCTCAGGCAGGTCCTGCGAACAATCGACCTCCAGCACCGGAACACCCAAAGCCCCGACGAACTCCGGCACCACCGCACCAGCAGCAACGACCACCGAACCCACACCCGCGGTCCCGGCGATGTACCGCGCCCGATCGATCGGCGAATCCACCGCGATCGGCACGTACTGACCGCCCGCAGCCATGATCGCGTGCACCGCCACCACCAGCTCGAGCGAACGATCCATCACCACGCCGACCGCTGACTCAGGCCCCACGCCCTCAGTGATCAACGCCCGAGCCAACACACCGACCCGCCCACCGAACTCGGCGTAGGACATGCTGCGGTCACCATTAATCAACGCCACCGAGCCCGGAACACGCGACACAGTCGCAGCCACCGCATCCGCGATCGTCTCAGCAATCAACGGCTCAGTCGGACCCACCGACTCAACCCGCACCCGCTCCAACTCGGCCGCATCCGCCACAGCCGCATCACCGACCGCCACACCCGGCGCCGCCAGCAACTCACCCAGCAGACCCACAAACCGCCGACCGAACCGCTCCATCGACGACCGATCAAACAACGCCGTCGCAAACGTCAACAGACCGACCCAGTCCTGCGATTCCTCCCCCGCGGAAATCGTCAGATTCAGATCCATCTGAGCCGGAATCTCAAGCCCGTCGACCGGTTCGATGCGCGCCCCGGCAATCGTCGCGTCCACTGGAGCGTTGAACGGATCGACAGCGAAGATCACCTGCACCAAAGGCGAGAACGCTTCACTGCGCACCGGGTCGAGCGCGTCCACGATCGACTCGAAAGGCACATCCGCATGTTCGAAAGCCGCCAGATCCGCAGCACGAGACCGCGCCAGGAACGCCTCGAACGACTCCCCCAGATCCACCTCACTACGCAACACCAACGTGTTCACGAACATGCCCACCAGCGCATCCAGACCACGCTGACCACGAGCATCAATCGGAGTCCCCACCACGATGTCATCCGACCCGGACAACCGCGCCAGCAACACCGCGAACACCGCATGCAACACCATGAACCGCGTCGCACCATGACGAGCCGCGAACTCATCCACCCGAGCACCCAACTCCGCAGGCACACCGAACTTGACCTGCCCACCACGCGACGAGAACACCGGAGGCCGCGGCCGATCAGTCGGCAGATCGATCACATCGGGCACACCAGCCAGGGCCTGCTTCCAGTACCCCAACTGTTTCCCAAGCACCGACGCCGAATCCTCGGGCGAGCCCAGGACCGCATGCTGCCACAGCGAATAGTCTGCATACTGCGCCGGCAATTCACTGAACTGCGGCACTTCACCGACTGCCCGCGCGGCATAGGCCGTCAGCAGATCGGTCATCATCGGCCCATAGGACTGTCCGTCGAACGCGATGTGGTGGGTCACCATCGCGACCACAAACGAGTCCTCGCCTTCCACGAATACCCGCACACGCAGCGGCAGGTCCACTGACACATCGAAGCCATGACCGAGATCTGCGGCGAGAGTGTCGAGTGAGTCAACCACACGCCAGTCCAGCAGCTCGTTCATACGGTCGGCGGCAACGACTTCCTGGAACGGCACTCCACCGACATCGGGGAACACCGATCGGAGCACCTCATGCCGACCGACTACGTCGAGCACAGCTTCTCGCAGTGCAGCGAGATTCACTTCACCACGCAATCTGAAACCGATCGGCAGGTTGTACGTGGTCAATTCCGGATCCAACCGGTTGATGAACCACATCCGCTGCTGAGCGAACGACAACGGAATACGCTCCGGTCGTGGCACCACAGCCGTCACTGGGCGCAGAGCCGGCTTCCGATCGGCAAGCGCGACCACCAATTCCCGAACACTCGGCGCGTCGAAAAGGTCGCGAACGCTGAGCTCAACGTCGAGCGCGTCACTGACCCGAGCCACCGCCCGCATTGCCGACAGCGAATTGCCGCCGAGAGCAAAGAACGACTCGGTCGCCGAGACTCTCTCAACACCCAGCAACTCGGCGAAGACCGTCGCAATAGCGTCTTCGGCTTCGCCGTCAGGCTCGTGGTAGACACTATCGCTACCAAACTCCGGAGTCGGAAGCGCGGCGCGATCGAGTTTGCCATTCGGTGTGAGCGGGAGTCGTTCAACGACCATCACCAGCGCCGGCACCATATAGTGAGGCACCTTCATCCCAGCGAGTTCCCGGATCGCTTGGCGGTCGAGGTCGACGCCGCCTTGAGGAACGACGTAGCCGACGAGTACCTCACCCCGGGCCACGTCGTCGAGTATGATCGCAGCCGCTCCTGCGACGCCCGGGGCGCTCAGCAGTGCTGCTTCGACTTCGCCGTATTCGATACGGAATCCTCGCAACTGCACTTGACCGTCCGCGCGGCCCAAGTACTCGATGTCGTCACCGATCCATCGCGCCAGATCACCCGTGCGATAGAGACGCGCGCCGGCGCCGGAGACGTCGAATGGATTCGCCACGAATCGGGTTGCCGTCAGTTCCCGGCGATCCAGGTACCCCTGAGCCAGCTGCGCACCCGCAACATACATCTCACCCGGAATCCCGGCAGGAACCGGACGCAGCCGGTCATCGAGAATATAAATCGCTAGCGAACTGAGCGCACGCCCAATAAACGACGGATCAGCGGAAGTCACCTCCGCACGGTCGATCGGACGGAAACTCACGTGCACCGTGGTCTCCGTGATGCCGTACATGTTCACCAATTGGGCGGGATCGGCAGGGAACTCCTCAAACCACCGGTTGACCTGCTCGAAAGCCAATTCTTCGCCGCCGAAAACAACGTATCGCAAAGCCAGTTCAGGCTGCCGCCGACGACGCGCATCGATGAACTGATAGAACGCCGACGGAGTCAGACTCAGGACGGTCACCCGTTCGGCGGCCACCAATTCCACGAAAGCGTCGATATCGCGAGCCAGCTCACGGTCGACGATCACCACGCAGCCGCCGGTGAGGAGCGGGCCCCACAATTCCCACACCGAGAAATCGAACGCGTAAGAGTGGAACAGCGTCCACACGTCATCGTTACGGAACCGGAAGTCTTCCCCACACGCGGCCATCAACGCCGCCACGTCGGAGTGCGTGACCTCCACGCCCTTCGGCAGCCCAGTGGAGCCGGAGGTGTAGATGACGTACGCCCGCGTCGCCGCGGGGACAGGAACCGGGACAAAACCTGATCCATCGGCCTCTGCGATCAACTCGTCGACGCCGAGAACGCTCACCGCCGCCGGCACCACCGACCACAATTCATGGCCCATTGTCGAGTGATCGGTCAGGATCAACCGCACGCCCGAGTCGTTTACGATGTGGCCCAGTCGGTCGACCGGGTTGGTCACATCCAGCGGCAGATATCCGGCTCCGGATTTTAGGATCCCGAGTATCGAGGCCGGTAAATCGACCGAGCGGTCAGTCGCCAGACCGACCAGATCTCCCGGCTCAACACCCTCCGCGACCAATCGTGCTGCAATCGACGACGACCGCGCATCGAGTTCCGCGTATGACAACGAACACCCGAGCGCAGATACCGCCGGTGACGCCGCATGTTCCGCAGCGGACTCGGCAAACAGCTCCACCAGCGAATGCTGGGTCGCAGCCGGGATCACCGGTGCGGGTAGCTTCGCCAGCCGCTCACGTTCGTGTGCGGTGAGCAGATCGATATCGCGTATCGCGGAGACCGCTTCTGCACCGACGGCCTGGAGGATCTGCAACAGGACCCCTGCGAACACTTCGATCTGTTCGTCGGAGAAGGCCGACGGTAGATACTTCAACCGCACCATCACGCTGTCCGCGGTCGGCACGGTCACCATGTTGAGCGGATAGTGCGTCGAATCCGAGAACTCCACACCCGCCACCGACAGGCCGCCGGTTACCGCCGGATCAGCCGATTCCAGCGAAGACTCGTCAACCGGATAGGACTCGTGCACGGTCAACGTGTCGAACCCGAAGTCCACACCGGTACCCGCAGCGATCTGCGGAATACTCAGGAACTGATAATCCAGAACCGCGACCTTCTCAGCCTGCAACTCCTCGAGCACCTGCCCGATCGAAGCCTCCGGATCCACATCCACCACCACCGGCAAGGTGTTGATGAACAAGCCCACCATCGACTCCACGCCGTCGAGATCAGCCGGTCGACCCGACACCGTCTCGCCGAACGTCACCACCCGATTACCGGTCAAACGCGAGACGAACACCGCCCACGCCAACTGCAGCACCGTCGCCAGCGTCGCACCGTGTGCGCGGCCGGCAGACTCCAGCGCAGCAGTCACCTCAGCCGGCAACTGGATCTCGAAGTCGCGCGGCAACTGCTCCAACGAAGCCACCGCCCCCGGCGCGACCAGCGTCGGGCCCTCCACCGGAGCCAGCACCCGCCGCCACGCTTCGATACCGGCGGCCGCATCACGACTGGCGATCAGCCGCAAATAATCATCGAAATCACCGCCGTCCCCGCCCGCTTGCGACGTGAATGACACATCCCCCGCATACAACGCCAACATGTCCGCCATCACCAGCGGTGTCGACCAGCCGTCGAGGATGATGTGATGGTTCGTCGTCACCAACCACGCCGAATCTCCATGACGCACTAGGACCATCCGCAGCAGCGGAGGGGCAGCCAGATCGAACGGCTTCACCCGCTCGGCCGCGGCCACCTCGGCCACCCGCCGTGCCGCCTCATCGGCAGCCACGTCACCGAGGTCGATCAGCGACCAAGGAACCTCGACCGCATCAGCGACCACCGCGACCACCGCCCCCGACGGTACGGTCACGAACCCCGACCGCAACATCGCATGCTCATCCAGCACCCGCTGCGCAGCCCGATGCAGACGCTCCACGTCCACACCACCGACCAGCTCCACCACGCCCTGCGCCACATACACATCGATCGCATCCGAGACGCCCTCGGCGATCGCGGACTGGAAGAACAATCCACCCTGTAGAGGCGACAACGGCCACACCTGCGCCGCGGGGAACCGCTCGGCCACGACATCCAGGTCACTCTGCGTCAACTCGACACCAGGAACATCCGACGGAGAAAGGCCAACCGGACCTGAACTCACGGTATCGACCACAGAGGTCAATTCCTCGCGCCAACGAGCGGCGAGGTCCTCCACTTCGGCATCAGTGAACAGTGCCCGTGGGAACATGATCGTCGCGCGCATCTCCCGCCCGGCGCCCGTCTCCCTGACCCCCGCCAAGATGTCGAGAAGCGCCGGGGCGACCATCCGATTGGTCGTCGCGCCGAGCAGGTCAGGGGCATCGAGTGCCTGACTAAAGCCGATCGCATCGCCACCTGCTTCAACCGCACGGCCACCGGTGGCACCGAGGTAGTTGAAGTTGATTGTCGGTAGCGGCCGATCGGAGAGTTCGTTCTCCGAGTCGTATCGGAGAATCCCGAATCCGATGCCGTAATCGGGCTGCCCGAGTCGCTCTTCCTTTGCCGCCTTGACCGCGTGTACTTCGTCTGCCGCGGGGTCGAGGTTCATCGGAGCGATAGAGGTGAACCACCCGACGGTGCGCGAAAGGTCTGCACGCGCCGCATGGGGGCCGTGCTCGACGATCTCCTCGAAGCGTCCATGTCGCTCCAGCAGAACCGATACCGCGCCGGCGTCGAGGATCCCGCGATCGTGCTGCCACGAGCGCACCGCACGAGCAAGAGCTCCGAGCAAAGCATCGTTGACGTTCGCTCCGAAGGCTTCGGGCACCGTCGTAACCAGAGCCTCTGTCACTTCCGGGGACACCGTCATCGAGACCGCGGTAACCGTGTCGTTGCGGTCACGCGACCGATCGATCTCAGCCCCCAGCGGGGTCGGCCGTTCCGGCAGGCGGGCAAGCCAGTAACCGACTTCACCGTCGCGTCTCCCGGCCTGACCAGAGACCGCCGCAAACCACGCCCGGGCGGAAGTGCTCTCGCCTCGCAATTCGATCGGCTGCGCCGACGCGTACTGCGCCCAGCCCGTCACCAGATCTTCGATGATCGCCTGCCACGACACCGCATCGACGCCAAGGTGGTGGACCACGACGACTAGGCGACCGTCCTCGTCGTCCCCGGTCACCCATTCCACTTGGAGAAGTTCACCGGCGGCCGGGTCGAGCCGGCGCGCTGCCGCCTTGAACCCGTCGACGACGGCTGCGGTGAAGTCATCACTGCCGACCGGCGCGTCGACGTGCCGGATGCCGATGGCCCGATCCGGGTCGAAAGGCATTCCGCTGGTGAGGCGCCATTCGCCCGACACGCGGTCCAGGGCCGCCGCCAGCATCGGGTGTGCGTCGACAAGGGCACGGAGCAGGTCCTTCAGACCTCCGCGTGTGAGGCCGTGTGGCGCGACCACGACGGCTTGTTGCATGTACTCAGCGAAATCAGTGCTCGAATCGGCCAGGTCGAGCATCCACGAAACGATCGGCGGCAGCTGGACCACACCGGTCGCGCCGCCCTCAGGCTCCGGCAGCATCGGCAGTTCGTTGGTGCGATCAGCGATCGCTCGAGCCATCGCACGCACCGACCGGTGCTCGAAGATCTCCCGGGGTGACAGCTCGATCCCCGCGGCTCGCGCAGCGGAGGCGAGCTGGATCGACATGATCGAATCGCCGCCGAGCGCGAAGAACGACTCGGTGACCGAGACCCGATCCAGGCCCATCACCGCGGCTACGATGGAAGCGAGTTGTTCCTCGACCGCATTGGCAGGCGCAGCGTAGTGACCGCCTGCGCCCAAAGAGGGGACCGGCAGAGCGTCGCGGTCGAGTTTGCCGTTGGCGGTCAACGGCAGCTCAGCGACCACCTCGATCACAGTCGGCACCATGTAGCCGGGGACTTCCCGGCCGGCGAAGGCCTGCATCTGTTGCGCGTCGAGGGTGACGCCTTCCTCTGCGACGACGTACCCGACCAGTTGCTCGCCACGGCCCGCCAGTTCGACCACACGAGCCGCTGCACCCGCCACTCCGGGCACCGACAACAGCCCCGACTCGACTTCGCCGTATTCGATACGGAAACCACGCAGTTGCACCTGTGCATCCGCCCGGCCGAGGTACTCGATGTCGTCTCCCACCCTGCGGGCTCGGTCGCCCGTCCGGTAGAGACGCGTCCCGGCGGGTCCGAACGGATCGGCTACAAACCGGGTCGCCGTCAATTCTGGGCGACTCAGGTAGCCCTGAGCCAACTGCCCGCCCGAGACGTACATCTCTCCCGGAACTCCGGGGGGCACGGGGCGCAATCGCTCATCGAGGACATGGACCGCGAGTGAGGCCAGCGGCCGACCGATAAACGACGAATCTCCGGCCGATACCTGCCCACGATCGAGGGCACGGAAGGACACATGCACCGTGGTCTCGGTGATGCCGTACATGTTGACCAGTTCAGCCGTATCTGCCTCGAATGAGTCGTACCAGCGCCGGACCTGCTCGAAGTTCAGCGCCTCGCCGCCGAAGACGATGTAGCGCAGAGCCAGGTCGTCGGGATGACGAAGCCTCGCATCGATCAACTGGTAGAAGGCCGACGGGGTCTGGGACAGAACCGTCACGCACTCGTCGGCGAGCACCTGCAGGAACAAGTCGGTGTCCCGTGCGACGTCTCGGTCCACGATCAGCAGCCGGGCGCCCGTCAGCAGCGGGCCCCACAGTTCCCAGACGGTGAAGTCAAACGCATACGAGTGGAACATCGTCCATACGTCGTCGGAGCGGAAATCGAAGTCGTTCGCCGCCGTGTCCATCAAGGTCACCACATCGCGGTGGGTGACCTCGACGCCCTTCGGTTGCCCCGTCGACCCAGAGGTGTAGATCACATAGGCGCGCGAGTCGCTCGGTACCCGCACGGGTGTGAACAGCGTTCCCGAACCGTCCAGCAGCGTACCGAGTTCGATGACGTCGACGTTCAAATCGATCGCCTGCCACAGGTCGTGGCTACCGGTCCCCTCATCGGTCAGGACGATCCGCACCTTGGAATCAGCCACGATGTAGGCGAGACGGCCGATGGGATTCGTCAGGTCCAGAGGGAGATATGCCGCACCGGACTTCATCACACCCAGAATCGCCACGACCAGATCGACGGAGCGGCTCGTCGCCACTCCCACCAGGTCACCCGGCTGCACGCGACGTGCCACCAATGCTGCTGCCACCGCATCGGACCGCGTGTCGAGATCGGCGTACGAGAGCGAGCCGCCGAGGGCGGATACGGCGACCGAGTTCCGATGTCGCGATACCGAATCAGCGAACAGGTCGACAAGCGAGCGCCCTGCATTCACCGTCTCGGTAATCGGTGCAGGGAGAGCGTTGAGCGCCTCGCTCTCACGGGCCTGGAGCAGGACGACGTCACCGACCGGCAGTGCCGGATCGGCGGTCAGACCATTCAGCAGCCGCACGAACCGCCGCATCATCGCTGCCGCCGTCGGCTCGTCGAACAGGTCGGTCGCGAAAATGGCCTTGCCGATCCACGCCTCTCCGGCAGCCGCCGGCCAGAGCGTCACCGACAGATCGAACTGCGCGGGCATCTCAGCTGGTTCGACGGGCGTGATCTCCACGCCGCCGGCCGACGTCTGCACATCAACCACCGACGAAGCGGGGTTGAAGTTGAGCACGACTTGCGCCAGCGGCGAGAATGCCTCGGAGCGAACGGGGTCAAGGGCCTCGACAACTGTCTCGAAAGGTACATCGCCGTGGGCCAGCGCATCCAGATCCGTGCCTCGCACCTGCGCGAGCAGATCCGCGAACGACATCGCTGGATCGACCTGCGTCCGAAGGACCATCGTGTTGACGAACATTCCCACGAGCGGATCCAGGATCGCCTGACCACGACCCGCCGTCGGTGTGGCGACGGCGATGTCGCCGGTGGCCGACAGACGCGCCAGCAAGACCGCTAGTGCTGCATGGACAACCATGAACGGGGTCGTCTCCGCCGCTCTGGCAATCGCCCCGATCCGGTCACCCAGAGCGGCCGGTACCTCAAAGCTGACCGTGCCGCCACGATGTGACGCCACCGGCGGCCGCGGCCGATCCGAAGGCAACTCCAACACGTCCGGAAGACCGGCCAACTGCGCACGCCAGTAGCCGAGCTGACGGCCGATCACCGAGTCAGGCTCGTCGGCAGAACCCAGTGCTTCGTGCTGCCACACCGCGAAATCAGCGACCTGCACGGCCAGCGGAGCGAAGTCTGGTGTGCGGCCTTCCGCCCGCGCCGTGTATGCCGTCACCACATCGGTGACCAAGGGCAGCATCGATTCGCCGTCGGAGGCGATGTGGTGCATCACGACCGCGAAGAGGCACTCGTTCTCACCGGCGGCGAACAACACCGCACGTACGGGCCACTTCGTCGCAACGTCGAAACCGGCCGAGACCGCGGCTTCGAACTCGGCGAGCGAGCCGGCCTGAACCCACTGCAGTTCGTCTTCCACCTCGATCACCGGCGAAATCACCTGCACCGGTGTGCCGTCGACACTGGGAAACACCGTTCGGAGCACCTCGTGACGTGCGATGACGTCCGCCATCGCGGTACGCAACGCGGTCGCGTCGAGGTCACCGGTCAAGCGCAAGACCACCGGAATGTTGTAGGTGGCGTCACCGGGATCGAACTGGTTGATGAACCACATCCGCTGCTGAGCGAACGTGAGTGGAATCGTGTCGGGCCGCGGGTCCGCGGCCGTGATCGGCGGCAGCGCCGCGCGCTTGCCCCGCGTCGCCGCCGCCAGCCGCCGCACGCTGGGAGCATCGAAGAGATCCCGTACCGACAACTCAACACCCAGCAACCCGGCGACTCGGGCCACCAGACGCATGGCCGACAATGAGTCTCCGCCCGCGTCGAAGAAGGACTCGGTCACCGAAACCCGCTCGATTCCGAGGACGTCTGCGAACACGGCAGCCACAGCGGATTCGACGTCGTCCGCCGGCTCGACGTACTCGCCGAGCGAGCCGAATTCGGGTTCTGGAAGGGCTTGCCTGTCGATCTTTCCGGCCGCGTTCAGCGCGATGTGATCGACGAGGTTCCAGACGGTCGGCACCATATAGCTGGGAAGTGCGTCAATCGCGGCCGCCTTCAGTGCGTCGACGTCGACGTCACCGGGTGCGACATAGGCGACCAGGTGTTCACTACCACCCGGTGCCGTGGCGACAAGGGTGGCGACGCGCTCGACGCCGACAACCGTGCCGAGGACTGTGTCAATCTCCCCGAGCTCGACGCGCAGGCCGCGGAGCTTGATCTGGAAGTCGGTTCGCCCGAGGTAATACAACTCACCGTCACCGTCCCAATGGACGAGGTCTCCGGTGCGGTACAGACGCGAGCCTTCCGGCCCGAACGGGTCTGCGACGAATCGACCGGCGGTGATACCGCGCATCCCGGCGTAGCCGCGGCCCACACCGACGCCACCAACGTAGAGCTCGCCGGGAACCCCAGCCGGCACCAGCGCCAGCCGGTCGTCGAGGACGAACAGCTCGATACCGGGAATGGCGCGACCGATCGGGACCGGCGCCGTTTCGTCAGCGCTCAACTCGTGGAAGGCCACCACATCGGAGGCTTCGGTCGGCCCGTAGCTGTTGAATACCCGCAGGCCACGATCGATCAGCGGCTTCACCAAGGCGAGCTTGATCACTTCGCCGCCGAGGAAAAGGTAGCGGAGTGCGTCCAGCGCGTCGCTGCGCTCCGCATGCAGGAGGGACTCGAATGCCGATGGCGCGATATTCATCACCGCTACCTGCCCCGCGTCTACCGCACGCAGGATCTGCTCGGGATCGAAAACCGGGTCTGCCAGGTGGAGCACGCCGCCCGTAGAGAGGGCAGCCCAGACATTCTTCTGCGTGAGATCGAAGGTCGGCGACGACGCGACGATGATCGACTCGCCGGCCGACAGGCCCAGTTCACGCCGGTACCAGTGCACCGTGTTTTCGATACCGGCGATCGGCACCAGGGTCGGCTTCGGCCGTCCGGTAGATCCGGAGGTGGTGATCACGTAGCCCAGCTCGGAACCCGTGAGGGTCCGTTGTTCCGGTGCGCTGATCGACTCGTCACTCATTTCATCGGCGATCGCGACCACCGGGACTGACCCGGTCGCTGCGATGTTCCGGGGCTCGTGCAGCCACTCTGGCAGGGCGACGACCGCAGCCGCAGCCACGTCCTCGATCAATGCCTCGAGACGTCCCCCTGGCCCGGCGGGATCCACCGGCGCGTAGGCGGCACCGACCTGCCAGGCCGCCACCATGCCGACCACCCAGTGCACCGAGCGATCGAGGACGAGCACAACGACCGAGTCGGGCCCGACGCCCAGTCTTGTCAGACGGTCAGCGAGCACCCCGGCGCGACCGAGGATTTCGCGGTAGGTGAACTCCCGATCTCCGGCCACCACCGCAATGGACTCCGGATCCGCAAGCCCGCGCGCGAACGCCTCGTCGATCAGACGCTCCGAAATGTCCGGGGCTGGTACACCGGCGGAGGCCTCTGCCAGAGCCGCACGCTCGGCCGTACCCAAGATCGGCGCGTCGCCGACCGGCAGCGCGGGGTCGTCCACCAGGTGCCGAAAGACTCTGGTGAGACGCTCGGTGAGCAGGTCGATGGTGGCCTCATCGAAGAGATCCGTCGCGTAGTTGACACTGACGGACCAGTCCCGGCCCTCCGGGGCCGAGTGCACGCGGAAGGTCAGATCGAGCTGGGCCGGGTCCGTCTCCGGTACCACCGGCTCGATTTCCAGTCCGCCGATCGAGATCCCGTCCTGGATCGCCGCTGCTCCCGGATCGAACGACAACATGACCTGCGTCAGCGGAGCGAATGCCTGCGAACGGACCGGGTCCACCGCGTTGACCACGGCCTCGAACGGCACGTCCGCATGGCTGAACGCTTCCAGGTCGACTGTGCGAACCGCCGCCAGGAAGTCGGCGAAGCTGGTTCCCGGATCCACCTCGGTGCGCAGTACGAGGGTGTTGACGAACATCCCCACCAACGGGTCCAGGACCGCCTGACCGCGACCGGCGACCGGAGTGCCGATCAGGATGTCCGTGGTCGCCGACATCCGCGCCAGCAGTACTGCGAGGGCAGCGTGCACCACCATGAAGGGCGTCACGCCGGCCTCGCGGGCCAGCAGCTGGATGCCGTCACCGATGTCGGCCGGCAACGGGAATTCAACCGTCGCACCCTGACCCGTCGCGATGTCCGGGCGTTGGCGGTCGGTCGGCAGCTCGAGGACATCCGGCAGCCCGGCCAGATGATCAGCCCAGTACGCCAGCTGCCGACCTGCGACCGATTCGGCGTCGTCGGGTGAGCCGAGTACCCGATGCTGCCAGAGCGCGAAGTCCGCGAACTGGACCTCCAGCGGCAGCAGCGTCGGTTCTGCGCCGACCACCTCGGCCGCGTACGCGGCCACCAGGCTCTCGACCAACGGCCCCGTCGACTCGCCGTCGAATGCGATGTGATGGATTACCACGGCTAGCAGATGCACGTCCGGTGCCATCTCCCAGATGCACACCCGGATCGGCAGGTCCGATCGGACATCGAAGCCGTCGATCACCGCCGCACGCAACTGATCGTCCGCCTGGGCGACTCGCCAGTCCACCTTCCGCACGGCCTCGGACAGTTCGAGGATCGACTGGTAGGGCCGACCTTCGACGGCCGGATACACCGTTCGCAGAATCTCGTGCCGACCGAGGACCACGTCCAACGCCGACCTCATCGCCCCGAGGTCGAGGCCACCCGTGACCTTCAGCACCAGGGGGACGTTGTAGGTGGGGAGCTCGGGCTCGAGCTGATTGATGAACCACATCCGCTGCTGAGCGAACGAGAGCGGAACCAGTTCAGGCCGGTCGACCACACGGGTGATCGGCGGCAGTGCCGGGGAGCGGCCGTCGATCACGGTAAGCAGTGCACGGACACTCGGTGCGTCGAACACATCGCGTACCGAGAGTTGGACGTCGAAGACCTCCGACGCCCGCGCGACCAGACGCATGGCCGCAAGCGAGTTGCCACCCAGGTCGAAGAACGATTCGGTGACGCTCACCCGGTCGACGCCGAGCAGATCGGCGAACACTGCGGCGAGCGCGGCCTCGTCCTCGGTAGCCGCTGGGACGAACTCCGCGGCTTCGAAGACCGGGTCGGGCAGGGAACGGCGGTCCACCTTGCCGGCGGAGTTGAGTGGCATCTCCTCGAGCAGAACCCACGCCGTGGGCACCATGTACTCGGGCAAACGTTCGGCGACCATCTCCTCGGCTTGCGTCACGTCGACCGAAGCCGGGGAGACGTAGCCGACCAGGCGGTCCCCCGCCGGTCCGGCGACCACTCGCGCAGCCGCCAGGACGACGCCTGGCGCACCCGCGATTGCGGCCTCGACCTCACCGAGTTCCAAACGCTGACCACGCAGTTTCACCTGGAAGTCCGTGCGGCCCAGGTACTCGAGGTCACCGGTGGTGCCGCGGCGGACGAGGTCCCCCGTCCGGTACATTCGGGCGCCGGTGCCACCGAACGGGTCGGCGACAAAGCGCTCAGCAGTGAGATCCGGCTGCGAGGCGTAGCCGCGCGCGGACTGCACGCCACCGAGATAGAGCTCGCCCGCCACACCGTCGGGCACCGGATGCAAGCGATCGTCCAACACCAGTGCCGTCGTGTTCCGCATCGGGCGACCGATCGGCACGACGTTGTCGACCTCGATCAATTCCGCCGACATCGTGTAGACGGCAGCCTCGGTGGGACCGAAGAGGTTGAACGTCGTCGCCTGCGGCACACGGTCTGCGAACTCCTGCGCCACCGCCGGCGGCAGTGCTTCGCCGCCGGAGAACAGAACCCGTAGCATCGGCAGCAGCGGCTCGTCGTGGACCACGTCCAGGAAGGCCGACAGCAGCGAAGGCACGAACTGGACCACCGATACCCCGGTGCGATCCATGATGTCGGCCAGGTAGCGGGGGTCGCGGTGCCCCTGGCGATCGGCGATCACCATCGTCTGACCGGCGACCATCGGCCAGAAGAGTTCCAGGACCGAAGCGTCGAAGGTGTGCGGCGTCTTGAACAGCAGCCTCTGGTCGCCGACCGGCACGAGCTCGTCGAACCAGGTGACGAAGTTCCGCACGGCCCGGTGCGACACGGTCACGCCCTTCGGCACACCCGTCGATCCGGATGTGAACAACGTGTAGGCGGCATCCTCGGGATGCAATGGTGCGAGCCGTTCGGCGGCACTGAACGGTTCGGTGCGGCTGTCGATGTCCGCAGTGCAATCCACCTCGATCCGGGGCACATTCAGTGCCGCAGCGTACTCCGACACTTCGTCGCCGGCTCGTACGACCAGGGCCTCAACGCCCGCGGTAGTTGCGATGTAGGTCGCGCGGTCGATGTTCGCCGCGGGGTCGATCGGCACGTACTGGCCGCCGGCCGCCATGATCGCGTGCACGGCGACCACCAATTCGGGCGTCCGGTCCATCACGACAGCGACCGCTGAATTCGGGCGTACTCCCAAGTCGATCAGGCGACGGGCCAGATCCGCGACACGCGCACCGAACTCTGCGTAGCTGTACTCACGATCGGCAGCGATGAGCGCCACCGTATCGGGAGTGCGCGCGACAGTCGCCAGCACTGCATCGGCGATCGTCTCGTCCAGAACCGGAGCGAGCGGACCGACCGACTCCGCGAGGATCTCCTCGGCTTCGGCGACCCGCATCAATGGGACGTCACCCACCGGCGTCGCAGGTGTCGCCGAGACCGTTAGGAGCACCCCGATCAGTCGTTCGGCCAGGGTCGCGATCGAGGATCGATCGAAAAGGTCGGTCGCGAAGGTGACGATGGCAGACCAGCCGTCTCCCGCCGTGCTGATGGTCAGATTCAGGTCCATCTGGGCGGGAGCTTCAGTGACGTCGAGCGGCAGGACCTGCAGGCCTCCGACGGTGACGGCATCGGTCGGCACCACGCCGGGATCCACTGAGAGGATAACCTGGACGATCGGGGAGAACGCCTCGGAGCGGACCGGATTGAGCGCGTCGACCACCGCTTCGAACGGCACCTGCGATTGATCGAACGCAGCAAGGTCGCGCGAACGGACGTCGGCGAGAAGCGATTCGAACGACGTCGAGGGGTCCACCTCGGTCCGCAGAGCGAGCGTGTTGACGAACATGCCGACCATCGGGTCCAGTTCGCTCTGACCGCGACCTCCGATCGGCGTACCGATCACGATGTCATCCGAGCCGGCCAGCCGCGCCAGGAGGAGCGCGAAGGCGGCGTGGAGAACCATGAAGCGGGTTGCGCCGTACCGCGCAGCGACCTCGTCGACCGCCCGGGCGACCTCGGCCGGAATCTCGAAACGGTACAGTTCGCCCCGATTGCTGGCCGTCAGCGGCCGGGGCCGGTCCGACGGCAACTCGAGCACGTCGGGCACACCCTCGAGCGACTCGATCCAGAAGGCGAGCTCGCGGCCGAGGACCGACGATGCGTCACCCGGGTCGCCGAGGACGTTGCGCTGCCAGATCGCGTAATCAGCGAACTGCACGGGAAGCGGCGCGAAGCGCGGCGGCCGCCCTTCGGCGCGTGCGGCGTAGGCACTGATCAGGTCGCCGGCCAGCGGCGCGAATGACTGCCCGTCGAAAGCGATGTGGTGCACGGCGATCGCGAGGATCGCCCTGTTGGTCCCGGCATGCAGAAGTCGAATCCGGATTGGCCACTCTTCGGTGACGTCGAAGCCGCGACGAAGTCCCTCAGCGAGAAGGTCCTCGGAATCGACGACCCGCCAGTCGATGCGCTCGGCGATGTCTGCCGGTGTCGCCACCACCTGGTAGGGATTGCCGTCGATGCTCGGGAAGGTCGTGCGGAGGATCTCGTGCCTTGTCACCAGGTCGATCGCCGCAGCACGCAAAGCCGACTCGTCGATCTCTCCGACCAACTGCAGGAGGGTCGGAATGTTGTAGGTACCGAGCGTCGGATCCATGCGGTTGATGAACCACATCCGCTGCTGAGCAAACGACAACGGCACCCGATCCGGGCGTGGCTCGACCGCGACCACCGGAGGCAACGCCGCGGATTTGCCGACTGAGGCCGCAGCCAATTCCCGCACCGTGGGCGCATCGAACAAGTCCCGCACGTTCAACTCGACCCCGAGAGCCTCACCGGCCCGGGCCACCAAACGCATCGCCGACAACGAGTTACCACCGGCATCGAAGAACGACTCGACCACCGACACCCGCTCCACACCGAGCACACCGGCGAACACGGCGGCCAGTTGTTCCTCGGCCTCACCGTCGGGGGCCACATACTCGGCCTCCAACGCCCCGAACTCCGGCGCCGGCAACGCCTTACGATCCAGCTTGCCGGCGGTGTTGAGTTTGATGTCATCGACGATCGTCCACACCGCCGGCACCATGTACCCCGGCAACGCCGCCGCGGCAGCGGCCTTGACCGCCTCCAGATCCAGTGTTTCTCCCGGACCGGCAGCCACATAGCCGACCAGATGCTCCCCACCATCGGGAGACTCGGCCACCGTCACCGCGGTATGCACCACACCCGGCGCACCGGCCAACACCGCCTCGATCTCCCCCAACTCGATCCGCTGACCACGCAACTTCACCTGGAAATCCGTGCGCCCCAGATACTCCAACGCGCCATCAGCCAGACGCCGCACCAGATCACCCGTCCGATACAAACGGGCCCCGGGTTCCCCGTACGGATCGGCCACGAACCGCTCCGCAGTCAACTCCGGCCGCGAAGCATAGCCGCGCGCCAACTGGATACCACCCAGATACAACTCACCCGGCACACCCACAGGTACCCGCTGCAAACGGCTATCGAGGACCACCGCCGAGGAGTTCCACACCGGCACACCGATCGGCACCGTCAGATCGGCAGCCGATACCGCACCGATGGCCTGATAGGTGATCTCCACCGCCGCCTCGGTCGGACCGTACAAGTTGTAGAACAACGCCTCCGGCCAGATATCGCGGGTCGGGGCCGCCAACGCCGGCGGCAACGCCTCACCGGTGGCCGACACGATCCGCACCGACGTCAACGCCTCCAACTGTGCACGCGGCACCACATCCAAGAACGCCGACAGAATCGACGGCACGAAATGCACCATCGTCGCCTGAGTACGCGCGATCTCGCCGGCCACATACAACGGCTCCAGATGCCCGTCCTGCTTGAGCACCACCAACCCCGCACCCACCATCAACGGGGCGAACAACTCCGGTACCGAACAGTCGAACGTGTACGGCGTCTTCTGCACCACCACATCGCTACCGTCGATCGGCAACTCCGCCAGACCCCACCACAACCGGTTCAGCACCGCCTCATGCGTCAACGTCACCCCCTTGGGCATACCCGTCGACCCCGACGTGAACAGCGTGTACACCGCCGAATCACCGGTTAGAACTCCCAGACGATCCGCCCCGGTGACCGGCTTGGCCTGCGGCACATCTACCTGCACCGGACCGGACGCATCCACCACAACCACCAGCACACCCCCAGCGCGGGCCGCCGCCAACGCCGACTGCGCCACCGGCTGATCAGAAACCAGCAGCAACTGCGCCCCAGCCGTGGCCAGCATGTACTCCACCCGATCGACAGGAGTCCCCAAATCGATCGGCACATACTGCC
>NZ_BANT01000005.1 GCF_000333015.1 Gordonia hirsuta DSM 44140 = NBRC 16056
CCCCCCGGCCCTGTGCCGACCCTCCCTGTTCCACCCCACAGCACTGCCTCCCACCCAGAGCAACCCAAGGAGTTTCCTGATGACCGCTGACGCCGCGCTTCGATTCGAGCCGACGATCCCCGATGTCTCCCTGCGTATCGGTACCACCCGACGCGGCGCCGCCGACGGTGCCACCTTCACCTCGCTGAACCCGGCCGATGAGACGGTGGTCAGCGAACTGCCCGCCGGCGGTGCCGACGACGTCGATGCGGCGGTGGCCGCCGCCCGGGAGACCTTCGACTCGGGCGTCTGGTCGGAGATGACCGGCGCCGAGCGCGGCCGCATCCTCAACCGGGCCGCCGACCTGATCGAGGCCGACGCCGAGAACCTGGCCGCTCTGGAGGCGGTCGAGATGGGCAAGCTGTTCCGCGACAGCGTCAACGGCGACATCCCCGTCGTGGCCGGCTGCTTCCGGCACTTCGCCGGCTGGGCCGACAAGATCACCGGTGAGACCACGCCGCTGCCCAGCTACGGCCCGCAGCAGCGCTTCGGCTACACGCTGCGCCAGCCGCTGGGCGTGGTCGGGGCGATCACCCCGTGGAACAACCCGGCCGTGATCGCCGGCTGGAAACTGGCCCCGGCCCTGGCCGCCGGCAACACCGCCGTGATCAAGCCCGCCGAAGACGCCTCGCTGTCGACGATCCGCCTGGCCGAGCTGCTGACCGAGGCCGGCCTGCCCGAGGGCGTGCTCAACGTGGTCACCGGTCTGGGCGAGGTCGCCGGTGCGGCGCTGGCCCAGCACCCGGGGATCGACAAGATCAGCTTCACCGGCAGCGCCCGGGTCGGCCGGACCATCAATCCCCGCGCCGGCGACAAGTTCCGCAAGATGACCCTGGAACTGGGCGGCAAGTCCCCGCAGATCGTCTTCGCCGACGCCGATCTGGAGAACTCGATGCCGTGGATCGCGATGGGCACCTTCTACCACCAGGGTCAGGTGTGCGCCGCCGGTACGCGTGTGCTGGTGCACCGCTCCCGCGTCGACGAGGTGGTCGCCGGTCTGGTCGCCGCCGCCGAGGCCGCCGTGATCGGCGACCCGCGCGACGAGGCCAGCACCATGGGCACCATCGTCAACAGCAAGCAGCTGGCCACCATCGAGCGCTACATCTCGCTGGGCCGCGAGGAGGGCGCCGACCTGGTGATCGGCGGTGACCGCCTGGACCGGCCGGGCTACTTCGTGACCCCGACCGTGTTCCGCGGCCACAACGATCTGACCATCGCGCGCGAAGAGATCTTCGGGCCGGTGGCCACGGTGATCCCGTTCGACACCACCGAAGAGGCCGTGGCCATCGCCAACGACACCAAGTACGGGCTCAACGCGATGCTGCACACCACCAGCCTGGCCACCGCCCATGCGGTAATCCCCAAGCTGCGCGTGGGCATGGTCTGGGTCAACGGCTGGGGTGTCCCCGAGCCGTCGCTGCCGTGGGGCGGCCGCGAGGCCTCCGGCTACGGCCGCGAGCTCGGCAAGTCCGGCATCCTCGCCAACACCGAAGAGAAGACCGTTCACCTTGCCTTCTGAGCAGCGTCCGGCCGGGCGGGAACAGGCGGGACAGGACCCGCCCGGGTCCGTCACCGCGAACGGCCCACTGAGCGATCTGCGGGTTCTCGAACTCGGCACGCTGATCGCCGGGCCGTTCGCGGGGCGGCTGCTCGGCGACCTGGGGGCCGACGTCATCAAGATCGAGGCCCCCGGCTCCCCCGATCCGCTGCGGACATGGGGGCAGGCCGAGGTCGACGGTGAACGCGCGTTCTGGACCGTGCACGCCCGCAACAAACGTGCGGTCAGTCTGGATCTGCGCCGCCCGCAGGGGCGCGAGCTGTTCCTGGAACTGGTCGAGGCCAGCGACATCATCGTCGAGAATTTCCGTCCCGGCACCCTGGAGAAGTGGGACCTGGGATACGAGGTGCTGGCCGAACGCAACCCGGGCATCATCTTGGCCCGGGTATCCGGGTACGGGCAGACCGGACCGGACGCCTTCAAGGCCGGCTATGCGTCGGTGGCCGAGGGGATCAGCGGACTGCGGTACATCAACGGTTTCCCCGGCGGTCCGGCACCGCGCCTGGCCCTGTCCCTGGGAGACTCACTGGCCGGCATGTTCGCGACCCAGGGAATCCTGGCCGCCCTGCACGCCCGCAGCCGCACCGGCCGCGGGCAGGTCGTCGACGTGGCCCTGACCGAATCGTGTCTGGCGATGCTCGAATCGACCATCCCCGACTACGACCTGGCCGGGGTGGTCCGCGAGCCCTCGGGCACCCGGCTCACCGGGATCGCGCCGTCGAACATCTACCTGACCGCCGACCGGCACTGGGTGATCATCGCCGCCAACCAGGACTCGGTGTTCGCCCGGCTGTGCCGGGCCATCGGGCGCGAGGATCTGATCGACGATCCGCGCACCCGCGACCATCGGGCCCGCGGCCGTCACGAAGACCTGCTCGACGAGGTGATCGGCGCCTGGGTGAGTGAACGCGATCGTGCCGAGGTGATCGATGTACTCGCCGGCGCGGGGGTGGTGGCCGGTCCGGTCAACACCGTCGCCGACGTCGTGGCCGATCCGCAGTTCCGCGACCGCGACATGCTGGTGCCCCACCCCGACCCTCGGCTGGGCCGCGAGGTCCTGGGACCGGGGGTGGTTCCCAAACTGTCGCAGACGCCCGGATCGATCCGCTTCGCCGGTTCCCCGGCCCCCGGCCACCACAACGCCGAAGTCCTGGGCGGACTGCTGAACCTGAGCGACGAACAGATCACCGCGCTGCACGACGAGGGCGTCGTATGAGGCGCTGATCTGGGAGGGCCCGGCGTGCCCGGCCCCTCCCTGTCGACATGCCCGGGCCGCCCGCCGGCATGTCCCGACCAGCATTTCCCAATCGGACCGGTACCTGTGGCCGGTCCGCCGAACATCGGAGAACACCACCTATGAAGACCATCGCCGCCGATGAGGCCTGGAACGGGCCGGGCCGCAAAGACGGCATCCTGACCGAAGTGCTGCCCGAGCACAACGCCCTGCACGACCGCCCCGATCGCACGGCGTTCGAACACTGGTACTTCGACGCCCACCTGGACAACGGCTACACCGTCGTCGGCTTCCTGGTGAAGCGGCGCCCCGAGGATCCGCCGTTCGCGCGTCCGTGGGTGGAGATCATCGTCTACCGGCCCGACGGCAGCCGCCGCCAGATCGCCCAGCGCTACCCGCAGCGGGCCAGCCGTTTCTCCACCGTCGAAACGGACGTGGCCATCGGTCCCAACTGGGCCGTCGTCGACTTCTCCTGCGACTTGCCCTCCTACCGGGTGCACCTGGAAGAGGAAGACGTCGTCCTCGACCTGACCTTCGAGAACGAGGTGCCGCCGTGGATGCCCGGTCGCGGTGAGACCAACTTCGGCGACGGCGGGATCTTCGGCTGGTGCGTCGGCGCACCCCGCGCCAAGGTGACCGGCCGCATGCAGATCGGCTCGGACGACCAGGAGGTGAGCGGCCGCGGCTATGCCGACCACAACTGGGGCGTGGGCGATATGCGCAAAGTGATCGACCGCTGGCACTGGGGACGGCTGTACACCCAGGACTACACCTTCCTGTACGCGATCGTCGGCACCCAGGACCGCTACGGCAACCTGCAGATCAAGCCGGCCATGCTCGCCAAGGGCGATGAGATCCTGCTCAGTACCGGCGAAGTCGACTTCACCGAGGGGCCCACCGAGTTCAACCCCGATGCCGGCCGCACCTACCCGACCACGCTGTCGCTGGACTCCCCCGGCCAGTTCTCCCTGGAGCTGCGGGTGCAGCAGGTCCTGCATGCGCAGTCGCTGCTGGAGGACATCCCGGTGCTGGGCAGCAAGTTCATGCGGCCGGTCACCGACCGGCTCATCGGCCGGCCCGGGTACTTCCGCTTCAAGTCCGACTTCACCCTGTCGGTGAACCAGGACGACGGCTCGGTCGACACCGTGACCGGCAGCACCCTGCACGAACTGGTCGCCTTGCGCTGACCGACACGACCCCGAGCTACCGATCGGCCCCGGCCCGTGCGACTGCACCGGACGGGGCCGATCGCTCCGGCGGGGCAGGGCCCCGGCGGGCTCTCGCCGAGATTCGCTGGCGGCGAGAACTGACCCATCCGCAACGTACGTCGTTCCGAATGACTTGCAAGCAGTGACCAGCACTGCACCGCTACAAAGGAGACAAGTCATCATGAACGCACCTAAGCGATTCGCCATTGGACTGCTGATTGCCGGAGCAGGTGTCGTCGGTGCTGCAGGCGTGGCCGGTACCGGCCACGCAAACGCCCAGATCGACGTGTGTGGCAGCTTGCCCGGGCAGTCGACCATGGCCGGCGGTTGTGAGGCTGTGGCTGGCGACACCGGCTTGGCATTGTCGATCGCTGAGGGTGGCGGCACCGCATGGGCGCAGGCCGACAACTACTCCGGCCCTGCAGCCATTGCCATTGGTCCCAACTCGTCGGTGAAGGCAACCGGAAACAACCCGGGCTTGGCTATCGGCATCGCCGGCCCCGGTGCCAGTATCGTGATCGACGGCAAAAAGGGACCGACCTGCTCCGGTGAAGGCTTCGCGTTCGCGGGCGACTTCCAAACCCTTCAGGGCTGCTGGCAGTAACCACCACTGGAATGCAGAAGACCCGCACCGTTTCCGGTGCGGGTCTTCTTGTTGGTAGCGGGGGCAGGATTTGAACCTACGACCTCTGGGTTATGAGCCCAGCGAGCTACCGAGCTGCTCCACCCCGCGTTGCGAGGACTACGTTACACAACGGCCGGCCCGACGTGCAAATCGGTTGCCGCCCACCCGGATTCGTCACCAGACACCGGCACGCCGCCACGCCGCCCAAGCCCCGGGAAACAGCCTCTCACCTGGACCTTCAGCCGTCCACGGGGCGTGCTGACCCCGCCCGGGCGCCGCCGATGCCGTGCACCCCACGTGCCCCCCCGGCCGGCTAGCGCACTGACCCAGAGATGTCCCGGTCACAGCCCGATCAGCCAGGTGATTTTTCTCACATTCGGTGTAGGATGGGGGTGTCCGACGGCCCCGAGGCGAAGGAGGAGCCATGGCCACCCACACCACTCGAGAAACCAGCGGCTGGCATCCGCTCAGTATGGTCGCGTTCACGACGCTGCTGCTCGGCGGAACGTTCTCGGCACTCTGGCTGGTCACTCTCAACGACCTGCCTGACAACAAGCCGACCAACATCGTCTACGGCGTCGTCGCTTTGACCTTGCTGTTGACCACGGCGGGGATCTTCGCCTATCTGTCGCAGAAGGTCGATCATTCGCCGATGCTGCCCGACAACACCCCCGAAGAGATCAAGCGCTACCTGACGCGGGTGCGCGGCTAGGCCTCCCCCACCGGCCGGCGCCCGCAGACCGGGGCGAAACACCCGCAACGCCACAGCGAGTCGAGACGCGGCACCACGGGTCAGCGCCCCACATGAAGACGACGCGGGTTCTTCTCGAAGAGAGAGAAGAACCCGCGTCGTCGTGCGTTTACCCCGCCGGGCCGCGGTCAGCCGCCGAGCGACTCGTACTTGTTGATCGCATCGTCGAGCCGCTTCAGCGCATCACCGAGCTTGCCCAGGTCACCACTGGTCTGGGCGTCCTTGACTCCTTCCAGTGCGGCACCGAGCTCCTTGACCGCGGCGGCGCGTGCCGCGTCGTCCCCGGTCCCCGGGCTCGACGGAGCCACCGGCTTGGGTTCCTGCCCGGGGGTCTGCTCCTCCGGTTCGCTCTCGGCGGTCTCCCCGGCCTGTGTCGGGGTGGCCGCACTCGGGTTGATGCCCACCTGACTGAGCGCCTCGCCGACGGTCGCGGCGAAGCCGACGCGAACATTGTTCTCGCCGGCGGCGGCGTTGTAGTAGGTCAGCACCCGGTAGAGCTTGGGCATGGCCGAGTCACCGGATTTGGCTTCGGTGTAGATGGGCTGGACGTACAGCAGCCCGTTGCGGCCCACCGGTAGCGCCAGCAGGTTGCCGTAGATCACGTTCGTGTTCTCCAGCAGCTTCAGCTCCTGCTGCACGCGGGCGTTGGTCTTCATGTTCTCCGACGCCTGACGTGGACCGACCGTCTGGCTGGCCGTCGGCGTCACCTTGACCGTGAGCCGACCGTAGTTGGCCGGATCGGAGTTGGCCGTGACATAGGCCGACAGGTTCGGCCGCGACAGTGCCGTCAGCACACCGGTCAGCTGGAACTGCGGCAGGTTCTCCTCACCCGGCGCCGATGCGGTGAAATAGTACGGCGGCTGCTTGAGGTTCAGATCGCCGTCGGTGGTCGGATCCGAGGGCACCGACCAGAAGTTGTTCGCCCGGAAGAAGGTCTGGGCATCGTCCACGTGGTACCGCTTGAGCAGTTCCCGCTGCAGTTTGAACAGGTCCTCCGGGTACCGCATGTGGGCGCGCAGATCAGGCTGGGCGTCCAGTTCGGACTTGGGCTTGACCGTGCCGGGGAAGACCTTCATCCAGGTCTTGAGCACCGGATCGGTGTCATCGGCCTGGTACAGATCCACCTTGCCCGTATAGGCGTCGACGGTGGCCTTCACCGAGTTGCGCGCATACGACACCTCTTCGGCGACCTGTGTACGTCCGGTGGTGCCGCTGTTGGCCTGCCGGGAGTCGGCGGTCGCATCCTGCAGCGACATGCGCTGGGCGTACGGGTACTTCTCCAGCGTGGTGTAACCGTCGACGATCCACTTGATCGACCCGTCGGTCATCACCGCCGGATAGGTCTTGGAGTCCACCGTCAGCCACGGCGCGACCTTCTTGACGCGGTCGCGCGGATCCCGGTTGTAGAGGATGCGGGAGTTCTCGTTCAGCGCATTGGACAGCAGGAAGTTCCGCTCGCCGTACTTGATCGTGTACAGCAGGCGTGTGCCCCAGTTACCCAGGCTCACACCCGAATCGGCCGAGTAGGTGTACTGCAGGCCCTCCCCGTCGTACTCCCGGTCCCCCTCGTTGGAACCGACGATCGCGTAGTCGGGATTGACCTTGGCGATCAGCTCACCGAAGTAGATGCGCGGCTGCTTCACCTGGAAGGGAAGCTTCGCCTGAGCGGCCTTGTCCTGAATGGTCTGGATGTCGGCGACGATGAACACCGGCATACCGCCGCGGTCGGAGGAGGAATCGTTGGAGACCTCGTCGACCGTATTGGCCTGGGCGGCGATGAAACCGTTGCCGTGGGTGAAGACGGTGTGCTTGTTGATCCAGTTGGTCTGGTTCTCGTCGAGACGACGCGGATCCAGTTCACGGGCGGCCACGACGAAGTCGCGCTGCTGGCCGTCGACCTTGTAGCGGTCCACCGCCAGCTGCTCGGGGAAGCCGTACACGTTGCGCAGGGCCTGACGCTGATGGAAGGCGCGGGTGAGCACGGCCGGATCCAGGATCCGGATGTTACTCAGGGTCGCCTCGTCGGAGTTGACCTCGGCCGGCACCGCCGGGGTGCGGGTCCAGTTGTTGTCGTAGCTGATGTCCAGCTCGGGCCGGATCCGGTACGCATCCCGGGTCGCGGTGATGTTGCGCTGGATGAACTCGCGTTCCTTGTCTGCGGCGCTGGGCTTGACGGCGAACTGCTCCATCGCCGCCGGCCAGGCGACACCGATCACCAGCGACGACAGCAGCATCAGGACCGCCGCCAGCGCCGGGATCCGCAGATCCCGCAGGAAGATGGCCGAGAAGAACGCCACCGCACACACGATCGCGATGGCCATCAGCGTCAGCTTCGACGGCAGCACGTAGTTGATATCGGTGTAGGTGGCACCGGTGAAGATGTCACCGCGCCGGTCGCTGCTGAGCAGGTCGTAACGGTCGAACCAGTAGGCCACCGCCTTGAGCGCGACGAACAGTCCGGCGATCACCGCCAGCTGGATGCGGGCCGGATTGCTCAGGCCGCCGCGGCGGCCGCCGCCGCCGATCCGGATCCCGCCGAAGATGTACTGGGTCAGCAGGTTGGCCACCAGCCCCACCCCGAGTGCCAGGAACAGCAGATCCATGACCAACCGGATGAACGGCAGGGTGAAGGCGTAGAAGCCGATGTCCATCCCGAACTGCGGATCGCTCACGCCGAACGCTTCCCCGTGCAGGAAGGTCTGCACCGTCGTCCACGAGGCCTGGGCCACCAGCCCGGCCATCAGTCCGAGGAATACCGCCGGCAGCAGACCGGCCAGCAGCGGACGCCGGGTCAGCGTCTCCCGGTAGCGGGCCAGCGGATCGCTCGGACCGGTCGGCATCAACAACGACGGCCGTGTCCGATAGGCGGCGTAGATGCAGGCGAAGACGATTCCGGCCACCACCACCGTGGCGATCGCGAACACCACCAGCCGGGTGGTGAGCATCGTCGACATCACCTGCGAGTAGCCCAGATCCGAATACCAGAGCCAGTCGGTGATCAACCCGACCAGCCGCGGGCCTATCAGCAGGATCAGCAGGATCGCCACCGCGACACCGATGAGGATCTTGCTTCGACGAGACAATGACGGCCGTCCTACAGGACTGCGCATACCCACCACGTTCGTTACTCCAATTGGGGGTCGGGGACAGCGATGCTCTTCACCTTACGCAACCCGACAGATCGGGCACCGGGCACAATGGCCCTGTGAGCTTCTCCCAAGCCGATCTCGGCAATTCCCTGGCCCAGTGTGCGGCCTATTCCGCCGATCTTCCGTGGGGTTCACCCGACCAGGTCTTCGCCCTGGTTCCCACGGCGGTCCTGCGGTCCCAGGCCCCCGAACTCGTCGATGACGACGACGATTCGCCACTCAGTCCGGTGCTGCAAGAACTCCCCGAACCGCACGCCGACACCGCCGCCCTGCTGGCCACCCTGGCCTGGCCGCCGCAGGTCGCCGGCTGCGCTCTGGTCACCGAGATCACCGTCGTTCCGCCCGACGGCGACCCTGCACACGGGCGGCGGGCCCGGCTGATCGGCGGCGTGCTGCGCACCGGTGCCCGGCTGGCCCTTCTGGACGTCGAGGCCGCCCCCGACGACGATCCAGTTGCTCCGCGTCATCTGCGTACCAGTCCGGATCTGGCGCCGGAGCTGCTCGATGCGCTGACCGCCACCTTCGACGACGTCGAACCGGCGGACTGACGCCCCGGCCGGGCCAGCCGCGGCGGCCGGTTCGCCGTGAGGCCGGTCAGCAGTGCGGCCGCGACGCCCCGGTCCGCAGCGCTTTGAGTGCCTCGACGGCGCCGCCGAGGGTGTCGACCTTGATCAGCTCCAGGCCGTCGGGCACATCGGTCAGCGCCTCGGCGCAGTTGTCGGCGGGCACCAGGAAGACCGTCGCACCGTCGGCGCGCGCGCCCTTCAGCTTGTGGGTGATGCCGCCGATCCGGCCGACGGTGCCGTCGGGAACGATGGTGCCGGTTCCGGCGATGAACCGGCCGTCGGCCAGATTCTCGGGGGTCAGGTAGTCCACCACGGCCAGCGAGAGCATCAGCCCCGCCGAGGGACCGCCGATGGCCCCGACGTTGTAGGTGATCGTCACGGCCGGATCGGCGCTGACCACCTTGGCGGTCACCCCGAGGAATCCCTGCCCGGGATCGTCGGCGCGCGCCCCCAGGGTCACCTCCACCACCTTGCGGTCGCCGCCGCGATCGACGGTCACCGCCACGGTCTCACCGGGTTTGCGGGTCCGGATCTGCTCGACGAATTCGGCCGGGCTCGCCACGTCCTTGCCGTCGACGGCCTTGACCACATCACCGGTCTCCAGTTTCCCGGCGGCCGGGCTGTTGTCGGCGATCGGGCCGATCCCGGCCGCGGTGGGCCGCTTCAGATAGGTCAGGGCCGCTCCGGTGGCGTTGCTTTCGGAGTCGACCATCTGCTGCTTGTTCTCTTCCTGCACCGACTCGCGGGAGCGGTCCGGCGGGAAGTACAGCTCACGCGGCTGCAGCTGGCCGTTGCCGGTCGCCCAGATGCCGAGCGCGTCGAACAGCGTCAGGCCGTCGGTCACCGAGACGGTCGTCAGATTCAGGTGTCCGGTGGGATCCTCGTCCACGCCGCCGGTGACCTGCACGACGGGCTTGCCGTCGATCGTGCCGATCGTGTTCACCGTCAGCCCCGGGTTGAGCAAGACGTACGGCACCCGCACGTTGCTGCCCACGATCACGAAGGCGATCGTGATCACCGCGGCCACAGCCAGGGTGATCCACCTCCGGCGGGAAGGGTTGAGCCTCATTCGGGTCAGAGTACCGAGGCCGCGCCGCACCGGCACATCCCGGTACCGTGGTGGCATGAGCGACTTGCCCTTCGGTTTCTCCTCGTCAGACGGCCGGGACGATGACGATGATCGTGCCCGCCGCGACGACCCGTCGGCCGGCCGCCCGGCCGACCCCTTCGGCGGGGCCAACCCCTTCGATCCGTCGGCGATGTTCGGCGGTGGCGGCGGGGCCGGCGGCGCTTTCGATCCGTCGATGCTCGGCCAGATGTTCACCCAGCTCGGCCAGATGTTCAGCGGTATGGGCGCCCCAGGCGGCGGGTCGGGCCCGGTCGACTACGAGCTGGCCACCCGCCTGGCCCGCCAGCAGATCGGCGACTTCCGGCCCATGCTCGCCTCCGAGGAGCAGGCCGTCACCGATGCGGTCCGCCTCGCCGAGTTGTGGCTGGACGACCGCACCACACTGCCGGCCGCCCTGACCACCACCCACGCCTGGACCCCCGTGGACTGGCTGGAGCAGACCCTGCCCACCTGGCGGCAACTGGTCGACCCCATCGCCGCCTCACTGGGCAGCACCTGGCAGGACGGACTGCCCGAGGAGGCCAAGGCGATGGCCGGGCCGATGCTGGGCATGATGGCCGGTTTCGGCGGCATGATGTTCGGCACCCAGCTGGGTCAGGGCCTGGGACACCTGGCCAAAGACGTGCTCACCTCCACCGACATCGGCCTGCCGCTGGCTCCGGTCGGCACCGGCGCCCTGCTGCCCGAGGCGATCGCCCGGTTCGCCGAGGGCCTGGATCTGCCCGGTCAGGAGATCGTGGTCTTCCTCGCTGCCCGCGAGGCCGCCCACCAGAGGCTGTTCAGCGGTTCGGGCTGGCTGCGTCAGCGGCTGCTGTCGACCGTCGAAGACTACGCCCGCGGCATCCGGATGGACATGTCCGGGCTGCACGAACTCGGCGGCGGCGTCGATCCGCAGGAACTGCTCAGCGATCCCAGCAAGATGGAGGAGCTGATGGGGCGGGCAGCGGCGTTCGAGCCGACGGTCTCCCCCGAGCAGCAGGCCGCCCTGAACCGGCTCGAGACGCTGCTGGCGCTGATCGAGGGTTGGGTGGAGTACGTGGTGGCCACCGCCCTGGGCGGCCGGATCCCGTCGACGGCGGCACTGACCGAGACCATGCGCCGACGGCGGGCCACCGGCGGTCCGGCCGAACAGACCTTCGCCTCCCTGATCGGCATGGATTTGCGCCCGCGCAAACTGCGTGAAGCCGCCGAGCTGTGGCGCCGGCTCGACGAGGCCTCCGATGTGGCCGCCCGCGACGGCGTGTGGGCCCACCCCGACCTCCTGCCCGATGCGGCCGACCTGGACGATCCGGCCGCTTTCATCGACCGGGTGATCGGCGGCGGGACCTCCGAGTTCGACGACCCCATCGCCGAACTCGAGCGCACCATCGCCGAGGAACGCCGCCAGCGCGGCGAGGGCGACGGGGACGCCGGCGACGCAGACAAGGGCGGCGGGGAGCAGTAGGCGGCCGGAGCCGAACCGACCGCCCGGCCGAATGCAAGGGCCCGCGCGGCCCCTGTGCACAACCCGGCCCGCTGTGGACGGGGCTCTCGACGCGACCGCCCCGCGATGGCACCGTGTCGCCATGAGCCGCTCCGATCCGCATCGCCCGCTACCGGTCCTGGCCGCCGGCACCCCGGTCCTCACCCGCGGTGACGGCAGCCTGTACATCGGCTGCGAACCGGCCTCGGCCCTGATTCTTCCCCTGCCGCCACCGGCGATCCCGCGGGCGGTCGCCCTCCTCCTCGATGAGCTGCGGACCCCGCAGACCCGCGCCGCGATCGGTGGCCGGCTGCGGGCCGCAGGCCTGACCGTCGCCGGATTCACCGGCCTGTTGAACAGACTCGTCGCCGCCGGCAAGGCCATCGACCCGGCTGCACCCGAACCCGCCCGGCTGCGCGTGCGAGTCCACGGACACACCGAACTGGCCGATCGGCTCTCGGCCGAACTGGTCGCGGTCGGGACGGTGGTCCTCAGCGGCGGACTCGCACCCGGGGCGCTGTCCCGCTCCGGCGGGACGGACGGCACGCTGCTGCTGCTCACCGACCGGCTGGTGGTCGATCCGGCCCTGCGCCTGGCGTTGATGACCGCAGGCATCCCGCACCTGCCCGTCCGGGTGCACGACGGGATCGGGACCATCGGTCCGCTGGTGCTGCCTGGACTGTCCAGTTGTCTACGGTGCGCCGATCTGCACCGCGCCGACCTGGATCCGGAGTGGCCGATGCTCGCCGCCCGGCTGGCCCGACTACCCGGTGCCGCCGAACCGGGCACCATCGCCCTGACCGCTGCGATCGCCGCCCAGGAGATCGCCGGGATCGGTGCCCGGCTGGCCGACCCGGCCGGCCGCGCCCCGCAGACGCTCGATCACCAGCTGCAGGTGCACACCCGTCCGCCCGGCACCACGCTGTTCTCCGCCCCGCCGCACCGGCGCTGCGGGTGCGGAGCGGCAGTGGCCCGGCGCACACTCCGGCGCCCGGTCCACTATCCTCAAGACAGGCGAAAGGACGACTGCGTTGAGCGACATCACCAAGGGTCAGGGGCGGCGCAATGTGAAGCTGGCCGCACTGCCGCTCGGCATGGCCGGGCGGGCGGCAGCCGGATTCGGCAAGCGGCTGACCGGCAAGACTAAGGACGAGGTCAGCTCCGAGCTGATGGAGAAGACCGCCGAGCAGCTGTTCGATGTTCTCGGCGAACTCAAGGGCGGCGCGATGAAAGTCGGCCAGGCCCTGTCGATCATGGAGGCCGCCATCCCCGAGGAATTCGGGGAACCCTTCCGCGAAGCCCTCACCAAACTCCAGGCCGAAGCCCCGCCGATGCCCGCCGAGACGGTGCACCGGGTCCTCGACCAGCAGCTGGGCACTCGCTGGCGCGAACGCTTCGAATCCTTCGACGACGAACCCGCCGCGTCGGCCAGTATCGGGCAGGTTCATCGCGCCGTCTGGCACGACGGCCGGCCCGTGGCGGTCAAGGTGCAGTATCCGGGCGCCGATCACGCGCTCAAAGCCGACCTGAAGACGCTGAGCCGTCTGTCCGGGCTGATCCAGAAGCTGTCGCCCGGCACCGACGCCAAGGCGATGATCGACGAGCTGATCGACCGCACCGAGGACGAGCTGGACTACCTGGCCGAAGCCGACAACCAGCGCCGCTTCGCCGCCGCCTTCGACGGTGATCCCGACTTCGTCATCCCCAAGGTCGTCGCCAGCGCGCCGAAGGTCGTGGTGTCCGAGTGGATCGAGGGCACCCGGTTGAGCAAGATCATCACCGACGGCACCCGCGAACAGCGCAACAACGCTGCCACCAAGATGACCACGTTCGAGTTCAGCTCTCCGGTCCGGGTGGGTCTGCTGCACGGCGATCCGCATCCGGGGAACTTCTTCGTCCTCGACGACGGCCGCTTCGGTGTCCTCGACTTCGGTGCGGTCGGCCACTACCCGGACGGGGTCCCGGCCGAGACCGGACCGATCCTGGCGCTGGCCCGGGACAAGAAGTACAAGGAGCTGCGCGAGATGCTGGTGCAGCACAACTTCATCCGCCCCGAGCACGCCGCCAAGGTCTCTCCCGAGGACCTGGCCAAGTACCTGCAGCCCTACGTCGATCCGCTGTACGAGGACTCCTTCCACTTCACGCGCAAGTGGCTGCAGCGGGCCGCGGGCAAAGCCACCGACCTGTCCGGTGATGTGTACAAGACGTCGCGGCACATGAACCTGCCGAAGGAATACGTGATGGTCTTCCGTGTCTTGCTCGGGTGCGTCGGCATCGCTGCTCAGCTCGACGCCGAAGCCCCCTACCGCGCGATCATGTACAAGTGGGTCCCCGGTCTGGAAGAAGAGCTTCCGCCCGCTCCCTGACCGGTCCCGCACCGGCCTCGCGCCGCAACCGCGTCGCCTCGCCCGACGTGTCGCGGCCTACCTGCACGTGTCGAACCCGCACGAACGTCGCGACGTGCCGGGACCGGCCGCGACATGGCGGCCGCCGTTGCCTGGACCGGATTCGCCGGCGACGAACCGGCCGGCGGTCACCTGCCGCACCGCGCCGCGCGGCTCACCCGGCGGCGTTCTTGCGGGGCCTACCGCGCGGCCGTTTGCGGGCGATCACGGCGCCGCGGTCGAAGATCTCGCCGCCCCACACACCCCACGGTTCGCCGCGGCCCAGGGCCTCGGCCAGGCACGGTTCCTGCAGCGGGCAGCCGCGGCACAGCGCTTTGGCCTGCTCCAGGCCGGCGGGCTCCTCGGCGAACCACAGATCGGCATCACCGTTCTGGCACGGCAACTCGAGGCGCCGGGAGTCTATTCGATTCGGCAGGGGGACGTCGGGCAGGAGGACTTCGGGGAGGGGGAGTTCGGTGGTGGTCATGAGTGGACTTTCGCGTCGTCTGGATCGTGTCGAGCGGCGGCGCCTGAACGGCGGCCACCGGTTCGGGGAACTGCTGCGCGAAATCCCGGTGCGACGACCGGTCGGGAACGACCGCGTCGGCGGGCCATGAGAAAGGCCCCGGGATCCGCTGTCGCGATTCGCCGGGGCCGGGTGGGATACCTGGTCGGGGTTGGTCGGCTAACCGTTGAGCCGGCTACCGCCGTGACCGTGGGCCTCGGGGAATCGCGAGCGCGCTCGTGCCGCCTCGCGTACACGTGCGGCGGCGGTGGCGTGCTGGCGCTGGTGGCCCTTCTTCACGGCGATTCCTTTCCCTGATCGATCAACGTGAACTCCGACCAGGCTACGCCCGCCGGTTCGGTCCGGGCAAACTATTTTTGACCTGCGGTTTCGCGGTTCTCGGCGATCACGGCGAGGATCTGCTCGCCGAGCATCTCGATCCGTTCGGCGTTCATTCCGCTGATCCGCGCCAGCTCCTCGCGGGTGGCCGGCAACGCCCGCGCCAGCTGTTTGAGGGCATTGCCGCTGCACACATTCGGTTCGGCGATGTTGTGCGCGGCCGCATAGTCGGCCCGCCACTCCTGCAGCGCTGCGTGGACGGCGCGATCGGGTCCGGTCGGCGGTGGGACCGGGGCGCCTCCGGCCGTTTCTGCCGGCGCCAGCCCGTCCAGGAATCGGGAACGACGACGCGTCGCCGGCCGGCCCTCGCTGCGGGCCGCCGACCACGACAGGTGCAGGTGCACGCGGGCGCGGGTGATGCCGACGTAGAGGAGTCGTCGTTCCTCCTCCAGTTCGGCCGGGGTGCCGCTGGCCCGGCCCAGCGGCACCGACCCCTCGTGCAGTCCGGTCAGCAGCACCGCATCCCACTCCAGCCCCTTGGCCGCATGGAACGACGCCAGGGTGATGCCGCCGTCGGACTCCCCCTCGGTCCGTGCCCGCGCGGTCAGCGCCGCCACTAGTTCCGCAAAACCCGCCGCCGGCCGGGCGGCCAGCAACTCATCGGCCAGCTCCACCAGCCGGGTCATCTGCTGCCAGTTGACCTTGGCCTGGGCCCCGGGCGGCTCGGTCTGGGCGTACCCCAGGGGGGTCAGCGCCTTCCGCACCGCCGCTGCAGCGCTCATCTCCGGCGGCGGACCGTCCGCCAGCGCCGTGAGCCGGCGCAGCGCGGCGGCCACCTGCGGCCGTTCGAAGAAACCCCGATCACCGCGCACCCGATAGTCGATGCCCGCGGCAGATAGCGCCTCCTCGTAGGCCTCGGAGGCGGCGTTGATCCGGTACAGCACGGCGATCTCCCCCGGTGCCACACCGGCCCGCAGCAGCCGCTTGATCTCCGCAACCACCCCGACCACCTCGGAGTTCTCGTCCGGATACGGCGCGAACACCGGTTCTGGACCGTCGGGCCGCATCCCGATCAGCTCCAGCCGGGTACCGGCCACCCGGCCGACCGCTTTGCCGATCACCGCATTGGCCAGGGCCACCACCTGCGGGGTGGACCGGTAGTCGCGTTCGAGCCGCACCAGGGTCGCCTCCGGATAGACCCGGGTGAAATCGAGCAGGTAGTCCGGGGTGGCGGCGGTGAAGCTGTAGATGGTCTGGTTCGCATCGCCGACCACGGTCAGATCGTCGCGGCCACCCAGCCACGCCTGCAGCAGCCCCTGCTGCAACGGCGTGACGTCCTGATACTCGTCGACCACGAAGCTGCGGTAGCGGGTCCGGAACTCCTCGGCGATGGCCGGATCGCTGTCGAGGGCCAGCGTGGTGAAGCCGATCAGATCCTCGAAGTCGAGCAGGAAGTCCCCAGCCGGATCGGTCTTGCCCTGCTCGTAGGCGCGGAAGACCTCGGCGATCATCTCGGCCCGCAGCGGCAGATCCCGGGTGCCGTCGCGCGTGCGTTCGACATAGGCGGACGGGTCGATCAGCGACGATTTGGCCCACTCGATCTCCGCGGCCAGGTCGCGCACCAGCTCCCGGTCGGCGGTGTCGAGTCCGGCCTCGCGGGCGGCGCGGCGCACCATCGGGAACTTGGTATCCATCAACTGCCAGCGGGCGCTGCCGTACACCTGCGGCCAGAAGTAGCGCAGCTGCCGCAGCGCCGCGGCGTGGAAGGTCAGCGCCGAGATCTGGCTGCCCGGACCGGCCACCCCGAGCGCGGCCAGTCGCTCGCGCATCTCGGCGGCCGCGCGCGAGGTGAACGTGACGGCCAGGACCTGTCCGGGATTGACCTGACCGGATTCGACCAGGGCGGCGATCCGGCGGGTGATGGTGCGGGTCTTACCGGTCCCGGCCCCGGCCAGCACACAGACCGGTCCACGCGGTGCCAGCACCGCCTCGAGCTGCTGCGGGTCGAGTCCGTCGCGGATCCGACTCCCCGATATCGCCGTCATGCCTCAGAGGATGTCATGAGGCACCGACAGTGGATCCGGCTGCGGCGGTGAAACCGGGTACGGCGCAGCGTTCGGGTACGAGGGCGGATCAGAGCAGGCCGAGCTTGCTCATGACCTCCCCGATCCCCGGATTGGTCTTGGTGGTCCCGTCGCCGAACTTGACCGTCGGCACCACGTGGTTGCCGCCGTTGACGCTGCCGACGAATTCGGCTGCGGCCGGATCGGCGTCGATGTCGATCTCGGTGTACTCGATCTTCTGGCGGTCCAGGCTGCGCTTGAGCCGGACACAGAACGGGCACCAGGAGGTCGTATACACAGTCAGATCGGCCATGCCCACCAGTCTAGTTGCCGCTATCGTGACCGGACCGGTCAGCCCAGCCGGCGTTCGGCGCGGTCGAATAACCGGGTCAACCGTCGCCGATCGGCGGCCTCGTCCGCGAAATCCCCGTCGTAGTAGCCGCGCAGGCGACGCTCGGCGAGCATCGCCTCGACGGTGCAGTCGCCGTCGAGGTGGTAGTCGCTGACGCACCACGCGAAGCCGGCCTCGAGAAAGACGTCCAGCCCGCGGGCGGCACAGAAGTCGAGCACTCCTTGGGCGACCTGCCATTCGCCGGGCCGATCAGCCGATGCGGGGTCGAGGAAGAAGACGCCGCCGACGGTCAGGACGGTGCGGCCGTCGGCGGCGGCGATGGTCAGCAGCGGCCCGTCGCCCGGCAGGTCCAGCAGCGGCGCGCACAGTGGTTCCGGTACCCCGTCCAGGAGACTGCGCTGCTGCTCGTAGTCGTAGTCGGGATAGACGTTCAGCGCGCACTCGTGGTCGAAAGTGGTCAACAGGATCTTCCCGTCCGGGTGGAAGAACCAGTGCGTCTCCTGACCGCTGCCGTCGGCCCAGCCGAAGTGTTCGGCGCCCGGTACAGGCACCGGTGTCAGCAGCCCCTCGTCGGCGGCGATCTCTTCGACGATCGCCGCGCGCCGCCGCAGTTCCCCGGCCGGCAGCCGGGTCAGTCCCAGCCAGGGCGCCATCCAGGACGGCGGCTCGCTCACCGGATCGGCCACACCGGCCATTCGAGGTGTTTCTTCTTGGCCACCGTCCAGCTGGTGATCAGCGAGCGCGCGATCGAGACCGCCGGCGGCAGCATCAGTTCGACGCCCTCGGCATCACCACCCCAGCCCGACTGCCGTTCCAGGGCGTGGCGCACCTGATCCCGGGTGAACCACTGCGCCTGCGCGAGCTCGCCGTCGAGCAGTGCCAGGGGTTGCTGGGGGTCGGCGATCACCTCGAAGCCGAGCATCAGCGACCGCGGGAACGGCCACGGCTGCGAACCCAGATAGTGCGGGAAATGGGCGACGACGCCGACCTCTTCGGCCACCTCGCGGACCACGCACTGCTCCACCGACTCCCCCGGTTCGACGAAACCGGCCAGGGTGGAGAACCACGGATAGGGCCAGGCGTGCTGGCGGCCCAGCAGAATGCGGTCGCCGCCGTCGTGCACCACCATGATCACCGCCGGATCGGTGCGCGGGAACTCGTCGGCGCCCCCGGGCGAACGGCGCACCCAGCCCGCCCGCGCCGCCTCGGTGCGGGCACCGTCGAGCGGCGAGTACTGGGCGCTGCGATGCCAGTTGAGCATGCCCAGGGCGGTGGCCAGCAGTCCGGCCTCGTCGGCGGACAGCAGGTGGGCGCCCAGCCGCGGATCACTGACCGGTTCGGGGAGCTGGTCGCTCCGGCGGGCCCACAGCTGCGTCTGGCCGAGTACCCCGAGCAGGACCGCATCGGCGGGCGGTTCGGCGGCGACCTCGGCGGCGCTCAGCCAGGCCAGGGCGCCGTCACCGTCGATCGGGTAGCGGCCCTGGTGGTCCAGCAGCAGCACCCGGGCGGACGGCCAGCCGGCGCTCAGCGCACCGGCGTCGTCGCGCAGGTGGTCGGCGCGGTCGAAACCGGCCTGAGACAGCAGCGGAGGTTCGACGAATTCGAAGGTCGCCATCGCTCAGCCCCGCTCGCCCTGGCGCACGTACAGCAACCGGTCGCCGATCTCGATCTCTTCGACCTGTTTGTCGCCGACCCGGTGCAGCGCACCGTCGCGCACCACCCCGAGGACCAGGTCCCGGGTGTGCGCCGGGGAGCCGCCGACCTCGGAGGGGTCCACTTCGCGTTCGGCGATGGCATATCCCTCCTCCGGGCTGAGCAGGTCTTCGACCACCTCCACCACCGAGGGGGTGATGGTGGCGATGCCCAGCAGCCGTCCTGCGGTCTCGGAGGACACCACCACCGAATTGGCGCCGGACTGGCGCATCAGGTGGGTATTCTCGGATTCGCGGATGGCCGCGACGATCTTGGCGCGCGGGTTCAGCTCGCGCGCGGTGAGGGTGACCATGACGGCGGTGTCGTCGCGGTTGGCAGCGATCACCAGGGCGGCGGCGTGCGCCATCCCGGCCAGCCGCAGCACATCGGATTTGGTGGCGTCTCCGCGTACGGTCACCAGACCGTCGGCGGCGGCCGCGTCCAGGGCGGCCTGATCGTCGTCGACCACCACCACCTCCCCGGGGCGCACGCCGTCGGCGATGATGGCCGCCGTCGCGGTCTGCCCCTTGGTGCCGTAGCCGACGATGACGGTGTGATTGCGCACGCGGTTCCTCCAGTTCTGGATTTTGATCGCCTGCCGCGACCGTTCGGTGAGCACTTCCAGGGTGGTGCCGATCAGCACGATCAGGAACAGCACGCGCAGCGGGGTGACGAACAGGATGTTGATCAGCCGCGCCGATTCACTGACCGGGGTGATGTCTCCGTAGCCGGTGGTCGAGAGGGTGACCGTCGAGTAGTACAGCGAGTCCAGGTAGGTCATGGGCTCGCCCTTGCCGTCGCTGTACCCGCCGCGGTCGAAGTAGACCACCAGCGAGCAGACGAACAGGGCGAACAGGGCCCACAGCACCCGGCGTCCGATGGCCCGGGTGGGGCTCTTCTCCAGCTCCGGGATGCGGATGACGCCGACGAGCGCATAGTCGGGTTTGTCGAACATCTGCTGTCCGCGGCCCTGGCGCGCACGGCGCCACCGCTCACGCATCAGCGGTCCCACCCGTGGTCGTTCTCACAGCACCGAAGGCTACTCGATCACCTGTGCGCTGCGGGCCAACAGTTCGCCCAGCTGTTCGGCGTCCGGAAGATTGTCCGGTTCCAGCGTGTAGCCGTGCCGGACGTAGACGAAGGCCGCGCGCACCCGGTCCAGTGCCACTCCGCGCAACCGCGCCCAGGCGACCCGGTAGGCGGCCAACTGCAGTTCCAGCGCCTCCCGCCCGGCCCGCTCGGGAACCGCACCGGTCTTCCAGTCCACTACCAGGAAGCCGTCGCCGTCGGCGAAGACCGCATCCATCCGGCCGCGCACCACCGTCGATCCCAGTTCCGTCTCGAACCCGACCTCCACCTCCAGCGGCGTGCGATCGGCCCACGGCGAGGCCAGGAAAGCGGTGCGCAGCACGTCCAGGTCGTTGTCGACGGCGGACTCGTCGGCCGCGCCGGGCAACTCGTCGATGTCCAGCAGCCGGGTGGCACCGAAGCGCCGTTCCACCCAGGCGTGGAAGGCGGTGCCGCGCCGGGCCATCGGGTTGGGCCGGAACGGAACGGGACGGCGCAGCCGGGCGGCGAAGGCGTCCTGGTCGGCACCCAGCTCCACCAGCTGGCTCACCGACAGCTGGGCGGGCAGCTCGACATCGACCTGGGCGGCACGGGACTGTTCTCGTTCGGCCAGCAGCGCGGCGACCTCGCCGCGCCAGGCGAGGATCTCCGGGTCGTCGGTGGCCGCTGCGGGCTCGGCGATCAGGGCGCGCTCAGCGCGGGCGGCGGCCACCGCCTCGGCGGCCGCGATCAGTGCCGGGCGGCGGTCGCCGAGCCGGTCGACGGGCCAGCGGGCGGTGACCGGTTCGGCCGTCATCGGATTCTGCGCCCCGTCCTCGGGGGCAGGCACATCGATGTCCACGCTCATGCCCTGCTGCACCTGGGCGCCGGCGATGACCAGCTCCACCAATTCGAGGTAGAACTCCGAACCGCCGCGCGGTTTGTCACCGGCATCGCTCCAGTGGTGCGCCGAGACCAGGAGGGTGTCTTTGGCACGGGTGAGGGCCACGTACAGCAGCCGGCGGTCCTCGTCGAGACGCCGGGCCTTGATCGCATCCTTGTGATCGGTCAGTGCCGTCTCGAGTTCTTTCCGATCGCCCAGGCCGGCCAGGTGCAGCGGCGGGAAGCCCTCATCGCCCGATCCGGCATCGGCCAGATCGCCGCGCAGCTGCGCCGGCAGCTCGCGGGCCGAACCGAGCCAGGTGGTGTCGGCTTTGGCACTGGGGAAGATTCCGCGCGCCAGGTGCGGGACGGCCACGATGTCCCATTCCAGTCCTTTGGCCGCATGCACGGTGAGGATCTGCACGCGGTCCTGGGCGACCTCGACCTGCCCGGCTTCCAGCCCCTTCTCCACCGTTTCGGCGGCGTCGAGGAAACTGAGCAGGCCCGGCAGGGTGGCTCCGGGCCGTTCGGCGTAGGCGGCGACGTATTCGGCGAACGCATCGAGATGCTCGCGTCCGGTGATCGGGCCGTGCATGCGCCGGGCCCGCAGCTGGGCTTCGACGGCCACCCCGATGGTCTGTTCGACGTCGGCGACCAGTTCCGGCAGGGGCTGCCCGATGCGTCGGCGCAGCCGTTCCAGTTCCTGCCCGAACGCCCGGATGCGTGCGTATCCGGGCGCCGAGTAGCGGTCGGCCGGTCCGGGATCGACGAGCGCATCGCCCAGGCCGGCGGCATCGACCGATTCTGTCGGCAGCGCGGCCGCCAGTGCCTCGTCGAGGGCTTCGCGGGTGTCCACCGCACCGGTGACCGGGGTCGTGTCCCCGGCGGCCAGGTCCCGGGCCCGCCGCCACAGGACTGCCAGGTCGGCGGCACCGAGCTGCCAGCGGGCGCCGGTGAGCAGCCGCATCACCGCCGTCCCGGCCATCGGATCGGCCATCAGCCGCAGCGTCGCGACGATATCGGTGATCTCCGGCACGTGCAGGAGCCCGCCGATGCCGACCACCTCGACCGGGATGCCGCGGGCCTCCAGTTCGGCGGCCAGCGGTGCCGAATCCTCATTGCGCCGCACCAGGACCGCGACGGTCGGCGGCGAGCGGTCGACGTCGGCGGCGCCGTCGGCGGCGCGGGTCTGATACGCCTGTTCGATGTGGTCGGCGATCCAGGCGCGTTCGTCGGCGACGGTCTCGGTCAGCGCCAGCCGCACGGTGCCGTCGGGGGCCGAGTCCCTCGGGCGCAGCGTCGACACCGGGACCCCGCGGGCCCGCAACTGCCCGGAGACCTCATTGGCCAGGTACAGGGTGCCGCGGCAGTTGCGCCAGCTGGTGAGCAGTTCCCGGCGCGGGGCGGGTGTGCCGTCGGCGCGCGGGAAGTCGTCGGCGAAGCGCGGCAGGTTGGCCGCCGAGGCGCCACGCCACCCGTAGATGGACTGGATCGGATCGCCGACCGCGGTGACCGCGATCGGCGGCCGATCCGCCGACGGCGCGCCGCCGAACAGTGCCGACAGCAGAAGCCGCTGGGAGTGTCCGGTGTCCTGGTATTCGTCGAGCAGCACCGCCTTGATGCCGGCCCGTTCGGTGGCCACCACTTCGGGCCGGCCGGTGACCAGCCGGGCGGCCAGGGACATCTGGCTGCCGAAGTCCAGTGCCCCCTGTTCGCGCATCCGGTCGCGCAGGGCTTGCACCAGCGGCAGGAACCGGCGGCGTTCGTCGATGACGGCCTGGATCGCGCGCAGCGTCTGGCTGGGTTCGGCCCGCTGCCGCGCCGCCCGCGGCAGGGTGTCGATGAGGGTGTACAGCTCGCTGCCGGCGGCCAGCAGCGCATCATCGTCGACCAGATGCTCGGCCATCTCCGAGTACAGGTTCAACACGGTCTCGGTGACACCGGCGGGCACCTTGGTGGTCTCCAGCGGATGGGGCCAGGTGGTGACCACCGAGAAGGCCAGTTGCCACAGTTCGGTCTCCGACAACAGGGTCGAGGACGGTTCCACCGGCAGGAGCAGACCGTAGTCGGCGATCAGCCGGCCGGCGTAGGCGTGGTAGGTGCTGACCTCGGCGTCGGCGCTGCGCAGGATCTGGGCCAGCTCGCCGCCGGGATCGAGGTCGAGCAGCGCCGCAGATCCGGCGAGCATCGACAGCCGGCGACGGATGCGGGCGCCGAGTTCGCTGGCGGCCTTGCGGGTGAAGGTCAACCCCAGGATCTCGTCGGGCGCCACCAGGCGGTTGGCCACCAGCCACACCACCCGCGAGGCCATCGTCTCGGTCTTTCCGGCACCGGCACCGGCGACCACCAGCATCGGTTCCAGCGGCGCCTCGATCACCTCGACCTGTTCGTCGGTGGGCGGCGGCAGTTCCAGCGCCGCGGCCAGGGTGCGGGCGGGGATGCGCCGGCCCGGACCGAGTGTGGGATCAGTCATCGCACACCGCCTTCCCGCGCAGCTGGGCCGGGCAACTGGCCGCCAGCCCGCAGTGCGCGCACCCGGGATTGACCGTGGCGACGAAGCGCGGGCCGACGCTGGCCCGGGCGGCCGCGCGCACCACCGAGATCCATTCGTCGACCCGTTCGGGGGTGAGTGGTTCCTGCACCCGCTGGGCGGCACCGGAGGTCCGGTTGGCGTTGGCCACATAGACCAGCCGGCCACCGCCGGTGGGGCCCGGGGCGATCCCTTCGGCTCCGCCCAGCAGCAGCGCCAGCTGGTAGGCGGCCAGCTGCGGATGCTCGGCGGCATCGGCGGCGGTGATCACGGATTTGCCGGTCTTCACGTCGATCACCACCGGCCGGCCGAGATCGTCGGTCTCCAGCCGGTCGATGCGCCCCTTGAGTTTGACGGGAAGCTCGGCCGTGTCGTCGTCGCCGGTGCTCTCCCCCGGGACCATCGCCTCCACGCCGACTTCGACGGCGGCTTCGCGCAGCTCCTGGCGGGAGTAGTCGAGCCAGTCCCGGAAGTTGGTGAGCATCGCTTCGGCCCGGTGCAGTTCGCGGTCGCCGTACCAGGGCGCCTGGGTCGCCACCCGGTTCCAGATCTCGTGCAGTGCCCGGGTCACCTCATCGTGATCGAGCTGCCCGGCGATGGCCTGCACCAGGGTGTGCACCACGGTGCCGGTGACGGCCTGTTCGGCGTCGCCGTCACGTCCGCCGTGCCGTTCGAACATCCAGCGCAGCGAGCAGTTGGTCAGTGATTCGACGTTCGACGGCGACAGGGTCCGCGGCCCGGATTCGGGCAACCACAGCGGGGCGTCGGTGGACGGATCGGACAGGCCGTACCACTCGTGCGGTGCGGCGGCCGGGACGTCGGCGTCGGCCAGCTCGGCCAGCAGCTGTGCGGCGGCGGTGCGCCGCTCGGGCGAGGTGTCCGGGTCGGTCAGGGCCGCGCGCAGTTCGGCGACCATTGACGGCAGCGACAGCAGCCGGCGCAGACCGCCATCGAGCGGGATCTCGTCGGCGGTCTCGCCGTGCCGGTCGGCGTCGGTGCCGTAGCCGCCGAGCGCATCGGCGATCTCCGGAATGAACCGGGACGGCGACGCGTCCCCGGTACCGTCCTCGACCGCGGTGATCAGGAGCTCGCTGCGGGCACGGGTGCAGGCCACCAGCAGCAGACGGCGCTCGTCGGCGACCAGCTGCGCACCGCGGGACACCGTGTCGAGGGCCTCGGCGTCGATACCGTCGAGCAGGTCGACCAGTGCCGGGGTGCCCAGGACACTGCCCCGGCTGCGCAGGGACGGCCACAGCCCGTCCAGTACGCCGGCCACCGCCACGACCTCCCATTCGCGGCCGGCCGCCGAATGAGCCGACAACAGTTGCACCGCGTCGACGCCGGCGGTCGGGGTCCGCGACTCCCGGGGGATCTGCAGCTGCCCGAGGTAGTGCAGGAATCCGTCCAGGCCGCCGGCGGGCAGATTGTCGGTGTAGGCGGCGGCCGCCTCGAACAGGGCCAGCATCGCGTCCAGATCCCGGTCGGCCTGCTGACCGGACCGGTCCCCGCGCAGGGAGCGAGCCAGCCAGGTGCGTTCGAGCCCGGACCGCTGCCAGGCCCGCCAGAGGGTCTCCTCCACCCCGACCCCCGCCCGATCGGCGTCACGGGCGGCCCCGACCACCGCCAGGGTGCGGGTCAGCGGCTCGGCCTCGAAGTCACTGAGTTCGGCCAGATAGGGTGCGGCTCGCTCCGGGTCGGCGAGCAGGCTCGCCAGGGTGCTCAGCGAATCGGGGGCGTCGAGCAGTTTCTGGTCTTCGTGCACACGGCGGATTCCCCGTCGCAGCCGACGCAGCCGGCCGGGATCGGCCGCACCGATCGGCCCGGACAGCAGTGTCAGCACCTGCTCGGCTTCCAGCGGTTCGGTCGAGGATGCGGCCGCCAGCGCCAAGGACATCGCCTCCACGGCGCGTTGCCGGTGCAGCGGCAGATCGCTGGTCGGGGTCACCACCGGCACGCCCGCCGAGGAGAAGGCGCGCCGCAGCGCCGGCAGCGCCCGCGGCACCGACCGGACGATCACCGCCATCTCCTGCCACGGCACCCCGTCGAACAGGTGCGCCCGGCGCAGCAGGTCGGCGACGGCGGTGGCCTCCTTGGCCGGTGACGAGAACACCCGGACCGCGGCGTGGCCGGGCCCGGGCGCCGGTTCCGGCTGCGGTGCACTACGTGCCCCGGGCAGCCGCGACACCAACCCCGCCGCGACGGCGCCGATCTGGCCGGCGCTGCGCCAGCCCTGCGTGAGCATCATGTCGCGGCCGGCAGGCAGCTCGGTGAAGAACCGGGGACTGGCGCCGCGGAAGGAGTAGATCGACTGGTCCGGGTCACCGGCGATCACCACCAGGTCGGCCCCGGTGCCGATGGCCTGGATCAGGTGGGCGGCCTGCGGGTCCAGGTGCTGGGCGTCGTCGATCAGGAGATACCGGATGCGCGCCCGCTGTTCGGCGAGGAGTTCGGGGTTCAGTGCGAAAGCCGACAGTGCCGAGCCGACCAGCTCGGCGGCATCGACGGCCTGCGGTCCGGCTTCGGGGGCGTCGACGCCGACCGCGCCGCGCAGCAGCATCGTCTGCTCGTATTGGGCGAAGGCCCGCCCGGCGGCCACCCATTCGGGGCGGTCGTGCCGTCGACCGAGGGCGGTCAGATCCTCCGGTCCCAGGCCGCGCTCGGTGGCCCGCATCAGCAGATCGCGCAGGGCCTGGGCGAAACCGTCGGTGTTCAGGGCCGGTCGCAGCGCAGGCGGCCAGTAGTCGGCGCCGTCGTCCAGATCCCCGGCCAGCAGCTCCCGCAGGATCACATCCTGCTCGGACCCGGTGATCAGCCGGGGCGGTGGATTGCCGGCCGCCGACGTCTGCAGCCGCAGAACCGCGAAGGCATACGAGTGCACCGTGCGCACCAGCGGTTCACGCAGCGCGGCAGCCGCGCCGGTCCCGGGACGTCCGGCCAGCACGCGGCGGGTGATCTCGGTGCGAACGGCCGTCGCCGAGCGCCGGTTCGCGGTGAGCACGAGCACCGATTCGGGATCGACGCCGTCGTCGAGCAGCCGCGCGACGGCGACGTCGACCAACAGCGAGGTCTTTCCGGTGCCCGGACCGCCGCGGACGCGGTACGGCCGCCACGGCTGCTCCGGATCGAAGCGGTGTTCGGTGGTCAGCAGGGCGCGCGCCGAGTCCGGCCAGCGGCGCGACGGCAGCGGAGAACTCGCCGGGGAGGCGATCAGCCGGGTCGTCGCGGTAACCATGTGCCCATGGAAGCACGAGCCCCTGACAATCCGGGCAGGCCCCTACCGGCGGCCGTGGAGCGTCGGTCGGGGCCGATACGCTGGCGGCCATGATCCCCGCGCTGCACACGCACCTGTTCGGTCCCGCCGACGCCCCGACGGTACTCGCGTTGCACGGGCTGACCGGGCACGGCAAGCGGTGGGGCCGGCTGGCCGACGAGCAGTTGCCGGGAGTCCGGGTCCTGGCCCCGGACCTGCTCGGTCACGGGCATTCGCCGTGGACGCCGCCGTGGTCGATCGAGGCGCACGCCGCCGCCGCTGCGGCCGTCGTCGACCAGCAGGTGCCTGCCGCGCGCCGGCCGGTGGTGGTGCTGGCGCATTCCTTCGGCAGCGCCGTGGCCCTGCACCTGGCTCATCAGCGGCCCGATCTGGTGCGCGCCCTGGTGTTGCTGGATCCGGCGCAGGGTCTGGATCCGGCGTTCGCGCTGGCGATGGCGCAGGCGTCGGTGGCTCACTGGGGATACGACGATCCCGAGTCCGCACGGGCTGCCAAGCGCGCCGAGGGATGGGCGGCGGTCCCGGCACCCATCCTGTCCGGCGAGTTGACCGAACACCTGATCCCCCACGGCGACCGCGTCGCCTGGCGCGTCTGCCTGCCGGCCGCGGCCACCGCCTGGAGCGAGATGGCCCGCCCGGCACAGCTGCCGCCGGCCGGGGTGCCCACGCGCGTGGTGATCGCCGAGCGCGTGCAGCCGCCGTTCGTCACCGCCGACTTCGTCGATCGGTGCACCGCCGAACTGGGCGACCAGGTGCGCTTTCACCGTGTCGACACCGAGCACATGGTGCCGTATCTGGCGCCGGAGCTGGTCGGCGAACTGGTTCGCGAGGTGCTCTGACATGGCCAAGGTCACCGATACGCAGGTGGAGCTGGTGCGCGAGCTGATCACCGCGATCCCGCCCGGCAAGGTGTCGACCTACGGTGACCTGGCCGAGCAGGCAGACCTGTCCAGCCCGCGGATCGTCGGATGGATCCTGCGCACCGACGGCGCCGACCTGCCGTGGCATCGGGTGATCGCCGCGTCCGGGAGACCTGCGGTGCATAAAGCCTCCCGGCAGCTGGAGTTGCTGCGCGCCGAAGGGGTCCCGATCGTCGACGGCCGGGTCCTGCTGGCCCGCTGCCGACTCTGAGCGACCCGCTCCGGTCTCCCAGCTGCGCTGCCGGCACGACTCCCCCGGCACTGCCGTCACCTCTGAACAGACGCGGCACTCATTCACCAGACGCGGCACTCATTCCGCAGACGCGGCACTCGGCCACAGGCGCGGCCCTCGCGGGGGCCGCGTTCGTCACGAGCGCCGCGTTTACCGACGAAGGCCGCGTTCAGCGTGGCTTCACGCCGGCGGTGACGGGCCGGCGACCTCGGCGGGTTCCAGCGCCCGCCGCACCGCGCCGCCACTAGCCGAAACTAGCCACCGGTAACCGTCAGACGAGCATCCGCACCAGGTCGACCACCCGCATCAGCCCGGGCAGTGCACCGGCGGTCGAACGCGGATGCAGAGCATGCACCGCGAGCCGGAACATCGTGGCGCGCAACAGCATCTGCGGCCACTCGGGATAGTCCGACCAGCGTTCGATCAGTTCGTCGTCGGCTCCACCCCAGGCCAGAGCGTCGACCACGATGACCGCCGAGGCCCAGGCCGCGGGCCGCCAGTACGGCACGATGTCGGTGATCGCCGGGGCTGCGGCACCGGCGAAAAGCACCGTGCCGAACAGGTCGCCGTGCACCACCTGCGGCGAAGCGCTGACCGGGCGGCGCAGCCCAGCGAGCATCTTCAACGCGGCCAGCGGCGCCTCGGCCTCCTCATCGGCCGGTTCCACATCCATCCCGGCGGCCCGGGCCGAACGCAGCGGCACGTCCTCCCAGGCGGCGCGGTCGGCAGCGTTGAACACGTCCACGTCGTTGAACGGCGGAGCCGGCGGCTGCAGCAGAAAGCGCGGTCGTTCCAGCTTGGCCAGGGCGGCGTGCAGGCGGTCGGCCACGGCGAGCACCTCGTCGTGCCGCGGTTCGGGGCTACCGGCCACATAGGTATCGGCCCGCCACCCGGACACCACGTAGCGGCCGTCGGAGGCGCGGATCGGCCGAGCGATCCGCATCCCCTCCACATACAGGTTCTCCCGGGCACTGGCCGACCACGCGGCGCGGGCCCGATCGGGCACCAGCGACAGCACCACTTCGCCCACGCGCCAACCGACCACACCGGCACCGTCCATGGCGATCGGCGGATGCGCGGTCAGACCGAAGGTGGTCAGCACCTGTTCCGGTGGCGCAACATTGAAGGTCACCCAGCCGAGATTACCTATCACCTGCCGGTTCCCGGCCACGCCACACCGACCCGATGTTCCTCTGCGACGACGATCCCGGTCACCGCGGCCCGGCCCTCACCGGCAGGACCGGCCCCTGACCGGGTCAGTACATCGGCAGATCCGGGTCGACGTCCCGGCCCCAGGCAGCGATACCGCCCGCCAGGTGCACCACCTGGCCCAGTCCGGCGCGCCGCAGCGCCGCCAGCGCCTGCGCCGACCGGATCCCGGTCTTGCAGTAGAGCACCACCCGCTCCTGGTGCGGGATCTCGCCCAGCCGCGCCCCGGAGGTGATGTCGCCGCTGGGGATCAGCCGGGCACCGGGCAGTGCCACGATCTCGAACTCGACCGCCTCGCGCACATCGATCAGCACCGGGGGCGCCGGACCGGCCAGTTCCTCGGCCAGTTGCTGCGGGGAGAGGGCATCGGCGGCGTCGATCACGGGCTCATCGTCGTTCCCGATCCCGCAGAACGCCTCGTAGTCGATCAGGCCGGTGATCGGGCGGCGCTGCGGATCCCGGCCGAACCGGACCGTTCGCATCGTCATGCGCAGCGCGTCGTAGATCAGCAGCCGGCCCAGCAGGGTGTCGCCGATCCCGCAGATCAGCTTCACCGCCTCGGTGCCCATCAGTGAGCCGATGGTGCCGCACAGCAGGCCCAGCACTCCGCCTTCAGCGCACGAGGGCACCAGTCCGGCCGGCGGCGGCTGCGGGTACAGATCGCGGTAGTTCAGGCCCCGATCGTCGGGGGCGGCCTCCCAGAACACGCTGACCTGCCCGTCGAAGCGGAAGATCGAACCCCACACATAGGGTTTTCCGGCCAGCGCGGCGGCGTCGTTCACCAGATACCGGGTGGCGAAATTGTCGGTGCCGTCGACGATGAGGTCGTAGCCGGAGAACAGGTCGACCGCGTTCTCGGACGTCAGCTGGACGTCGTGGCGCTGCACCCGCACCGACGGGTTGACGGCGGCGATCGCATCGGCCGCCGAGTCCGTTTTGAGGCGGCCCACATCGGCGACTCCGTGAATGATCTGCCGTTGCAGATTCGACTCGTCGACCACATCGAAGTCGACGATGCCCAGGGTGCCGACACCGGCGGCAGCCAGATACAGCAGCGTCGGCGATCCCAGTCCGCCGCCGCCCATCACCAGCACCCGCGCATTCTTCAGCCGGCGCTGACCGAGGGTGCCCACGTCCGGCATGATCAGGTGCCGGCTGTAGCGGGCGATCTCCGCCGCCGTCAGCTCGTCACCGGGTTCCACCAGCGGCGGCAGCGGGGTCATTTGTCCGGGTACGGCCAGGCGTTCGGCCGGCAGGTGAAGGTCCGGTTGGCGTGAATGTCCGGGTCCAGCGCCATGATCTCGCTGTTGGCCGTGCCGAAGGTCTGCTGCATCATGATCGGCGCCAAGCCGCCGTTCTGCTCGCACGGCAGATGGTGTTCGTAACCGATCCCGTGGCCGACCTCGTGGTTGATCAGGTACTGCCGGTAGGTCAGATCGTCACCGCCGAAGGCGAGGGCACCGCGCACCCAGCGGGCCTCGTTGAGCACCACCCGCCCGTCCGGCGGATAGAAGCACGAGGTCTCCAGCTTGATCTGGTAGCCGCACAACTCGCGCGCGGTATCGGTCGAACTCAGCGACACCCGCAGATCCGGCTCGCCCTTGTCGATGCGGCGGAAGGCCACCTTGCCGCCCCCGATCCAGCTCTTCGGATTGGCCAGGGTCGTATCGACCAGTTTGGCGAAGGTCTGGTCGCCGCCGTAGTCGGCCGGGTTCAGACCGTCCTCCACCTCGACGGTGTAGGTGTAGACCTCATCGCCGGTCCCGACCTTGCCGGTGGTCCCGCGGACCACCGAGTACACGCGCTCGCCCTTCTTGGTGAAGGCTCCGCCCTCGGGCAGCGCACCGGCCGGCAGCGCCTCGGCGGCGATGTCCGAGGTCGGCGCTCCGATCGGTGTCGTCTCCTTGGCGATGTCGACGTTGCGGGCGCGCGGATCGATCGGGGCCGCCTCCTCGCCGCCGTTGCCCGCGCCGACGACGGTGTAGACCAGCAGCGCGACGGTCGCCACGGCCAGCAGCGCGATCGCATAGGCGCGCCAGCCGAAGTCGTGCACAAAGCGCCCGAACGCCCCGCGGGCGCGGGCACCGCCGTCCTGGCCACTCGGGGCGATCGGGTCCCAGCGGGCACGCAACGGCTGGTCGGGCCGTGGGCGCCGGGGCCGCGTCGGGCCCGTCGTCGGTGTACCGGTCACGACTCAACTGTCTCACAGACCCCGCCCGACTCCCCACTTCTGCCACACCGCCGCCGCAGGAAAGGCTTCGGCCGGACCGCGGACCCGGGCGCACCGGCGCCTGCTGCAGCCTGGTTCCTGCGGCGAGTACGCTACGTGCCATGTCTGCCGCCGATTTCTCCGTCGCCTCCGGGGCCGATGCCTCCGGGCACAGCCGATCCGGTACTCGCCTGCCGCGCAGTGCCCGGCGCCGCCAGCTGCTCGACGCCGCCAGCGAGATCTTCGTCGAACGCGGCTACCACTCGGCCGGCATGGACGAGATCGCCGGCGCAGCCGGTGTCAGCAAGCCGGTCCTGTACCAGCACTTCCCGTCGAAGCTGGACCTGTACATCGCCGTGGTCGACAGCCACGCCGAAAAACTGGTCGCCGACGTCAACCGTGCGCTGCTGACCACGACCGACAACCATCAGCGGGTTCGCGCCGCGGTCGCGGCGTTCTTCGACTTCATCGACGAGGACAACTCCGGCTACCGGCTGATCTTCTCCTCCGATGTGAAGGATCCGGCCGTGATCCGCCGCGTCGAGGGCGCCACCGAGGCCTGCGTCGACGCGGTATACGCCCTGGTGATGACCGACTCGGGTCTGGACCCGCATCGCAGCCGGATGCTCGCAGCCGGGCTCGTCGGCGCCAGCCAGGTCAACGCCCGCTACTGGCTCGAGGCCAGCCGCCCGATCGCGAAGGAGGATGCGGTCGAGACGACCGTGGCTCTGCTGTGGTCAGGCCTCTCGGGTGTGCCTCGCATCGAGAATCCGCCCACCGAAGACTCGGCCGACGAAGACCTGGCCACCCAGGATCCGGCCGGCACCGAGGACTGAGCCCGCCAGTCAGCCGGACCCGACAGTCAGCCGGACCCCGCGCAGGCAGGGCCCGTTGACCGGGGTTCGACGGTGATTCAGGCGGCGCCGAATCCGACGCGCCGGCTCTCGGCGCTGCCGACCTCGACGTAGGCGATCTTCGCCGCGGGCACCAGCACGCGCGAGCCCTTCTCGTCGGTCAGCTCCAGCACTCCGTCGCCGGAGGCCAGGGCCGTGGTCACCGTCTTGTAGACCTTGTCCGCGTCGTCCTTGGACGTCAGCGACAGTTCACGGGGGCTGTTCTCGATGCCGATCTTGACCTCAACGCTCATGAGCACCGATCGTACCCGGCGCACACCGCGGTCAGGTCAGCGACAGCTCGGCCATCCGTTCGCTGTGGCGCTGAGCCATCGACTCGAAGAAGTGCGCGGCATTGGTGATCGAGCCGGTTCCGGCGAAGAGCAGGTCGGTGACATCCTCGTCCTCGGCCAGCACCCACTGCATGTGGGTCACTGCCTCGCCGAGCAGCCGGCGCCCCCACAGCGCCAGTGGGGCGGCCACAGCCGGATCGGCGGCGACCGCCGCCCGCACCCGATCGCGGGCCCACTCGAACACGCCCGAGTCCGCGGTCACCTCCTGCAGCACCTCGCGCGCCGATTCGGGCAGCGACTGCACCAGCTCGGCGACGAAGTCCCCGGCCATCCCGTCGCCGATGTAGATCTTCACCAGCACCTCGAGCCAGTTCCGCGGTTCGGTGACCCGGTGGTACCGCTCGAAGACGTCCACATGGGCGGCGATGGCCCCGTCGACGCTGGCACCGGCCGCGGTGACCTTCTCGGCCAGCACCTCGAAGTGGTCGATCTCCGAGCCCATCATGCGCAGCAGCGCCACCCGGTCGGTGGTGGTGGGCGCCATGGACGCGTCGTCCATCAGCCTTCCCACGGCGGCGTATTCACCGGCCAGGAAGATCTCGTACAGCTTGGCCACTGCGGGTGCGCCCGGGGCTCCGGAGGTGTTCGGCATGAGAGTCAGCCTAAGGGGAGGGCTACACTGTGACCAGACGTAGGTCGCAGCGGGACGATATCTGCTGCGCCCGTCGAACTTGAGCGCGCACCGAGATCGCTCACGACGGCGTCGCCGACGGTGTCGGGGATCCCGTGAAGCCTGACGTGTGCGTGCACGACGCACACGAGAGGTATCTGCAAGAACATGACGACCATTCCCGTCGAGAACAACGACGACGTCCAGACGACGATCGTCGCCGAAGACCACCAGTCCCCCACCTTCGCCGAGCTCGGCGTGGATCCGGCGATCGTCGCCGCGCTGGAGGCCGACGGCAAATCCCACACCTTCGCCATCCAGGAGCTGACCCTGCCGCTGGCCCTGGCCGGCTCGGACCTGATCGGTCAGGCACGCACCGGCATGGGCAAGACCTTCGGTTTCGGCGTGCCGCTGCTGCATCGCCTGGTCCACACCGCCGATCTGGGCCTGCGCGGCCTGGACGGCACCCCGCGCGCCCTGGTGATCGTGCCGACCCGTGAACTGTGCATCCAGGTCTACGCGGACCTGACCACCGCCGCCAAGGGCGTGCAGGTCGAGACCGTCACCACCGGTGAGGACGGCGCCGAGACCGCCGGGGCCTCGCGCCCCCTGAAGCTGACGGCCATCTACGGCGGCCGCCCCTACGATTCGCAGATCGCCGAACTGCAGTCCGGCGTCGACGTGGTGGTCGGTACCCCCGGCCGTCTGCTCGACCTGGCCCAGCAGGGACATCTGGTGCTGGGCAAGGTGCAGATCCTGGTGCTCGACGAGGCCGACGAGATGCTCGACCTGGGCTTCCTGCCCGATATCGAGCGCATCATGGGCGCCCTGCCCACCCCGCGGCAGACCATGCTGTTCTCGGCGACCATGCCGGGTCCGATCGTCACCCTGGCGCGCACCTTCCTGACCCAGCCCACCCACATCCGCGCCGAGCAGGCCAACGACTCGGCCGTGCACGAGCGCACCACCCAGTACGTCTACCGCGCGCATGCGCTGGACAAGGCCGAGCTGGTGGCCCGCATCCTGCAGGCCGAGGGCCGCGGGGCGACGATGATCTTCACCCGCACCAAGCGCACCGCGCAGAAGGTGGCCGACGATCTGGCCGAGCGCGGATTCTCCGTCGGCGCGGTACACGGCGACCTGGGCCAGGTGGCCCGCGAGAAGGCCCTGGGCAAGTTCCGCGAGGGCAACATCGACGTGCTGGTGGCCACCGATGTGGCCGCCCGCGGCATCGACATCGACGATGTGACCCACGTGATCAACTACCAGTGCCCCGAGGACGATAAGACCTACGTGCACCGGATCGGCCGCACCGGCCGCGCCGGCCGGACCGGTACCGCGATCACCTTCGTCGACTGGGACGAGCTGCACCGCTGGGAACTGATCGACAAGGCGCTCGGCCTGGGCAAGCCCGAACCGGTGGAGACCTATTCCACCTCGCCGCACCTGGGCGAGGAGTTGGGCGTCCCCGCCGAGGCCACCGGCCGGATCGGGCGGCCCACCGGGGCCGGCAGTTCCGCCGAGCGCAGCCAGGCCCGCCGCGAGCGCGAGGCCCGCAGCG